>JANQRC010000004.1 GCA_028284745.1 Flavobacteriaceae bacterium | reverse complement strand
AACCCGCACGGCCTTTCAGGCCATTGGATTTTAAGTCCAACGTGTCTACCAATTCCACCACTCGAGCAAACCATAAAAAAACCTCCGTCGCTGGGCTTCGGAGGTTCGTGGAGCGAAAGACGGGATTTGAACCCGCGACCCTCACCTTGGCAAGGTGATGCTCTACCCCTGAGCTACTTTCGCATTTTTTTTGCTTCCTGTTCTGCAAAAAGGAGGCAAGTCGATGCACGATGCAATCCTCTCGCTTTTGAAAACTCGTCGGATGCAAGGAACTACTTTCACATGGTTTGTATAAGAGCGTCCATGAATCAAACGGGACGCAAATTTAATACAAAATCACAAATTGCAAAGTATTTTAGGATGATTTTCCTGTTTTTCCTTTGGTCAGCATTCGCTTGATCTCGTTCAGCTTCATCAAAGCCTCCACGGGCGTTAGCGTATCTATGTCGGTATGCAAAATTTCGTCTTTGATCTCTTCGAGCAAAGGGTCGTCCAAGTTGAAGAAACTAAGCTGCATCTCATCGTGCATGGCCTTTAACGAATCGGTAAGTTGCTCGCTGCTATGGTCTTTTTCTAACTTCTTCAGAATTTTGTTTGCCTTGCGGATCACTTGCTGTGGCATGCCGGCCATCTTTGCCACATGAATGCCAAAGCTATGGTGACTTCCTCCCGGCTCTAACTTCCTAAGAAACAATACATTGTTCTTCAATTCTTTGACAGCCACGTTGTAATTTTTGATTCGCGAAAAGGTCTCCGACATTTCGTTGAGCTCATGATAGTGCGTGGCGAACAAGGTCTTTGTTCGTGAAGGATGCTCGTGCAGATATTCAGAAATGGCCCAAGCGATAGAGATCCCATCGTAGGTGCTGGTTCCTCGGCCGATCTCATCAAGCAGCACCAAGCTGCGCTCGGAGATGTTGTTCAATATCGAAGCCGTTTCGTTCATCTCTACCATGAAGGTAGACTCGCCCATGGAAATGTTATCGCTGGCGCCCACACGTGTGAACACTTTATCCACAACACCCATCTCTACTGCTGAAGCAGGAACAAAACTGCCCATCTGTGCCAGCAGAACAATAAGGGCCGTTTGTCTAAGAATGGCCGACTTACCAGACATGTTCGGGCCTGTGATCATCATGATCTGTTGTGCTTCTCTATCTAAAAACAGGTCGTTGGCAACATACGATTCGCCAACGGGCAATTGCTTCTCGATGACGGGATGACGACCTTGCGTTATCGAAAGCGCATGTTCTTCGCTAAGTTGAGGTCGGACGTATTCGCTTTCCTTGGCTAACTGCGCAAAGCCGCTCAAAACATCTAACTGAGCAACTAGCGAAGCATTCGACTGAACCACTTCGATATGGCCCCGCATCCAAACTATCAATTCATCAAAAAGCTGCTGCTCTAACACCAGGATCTTCTCTTCGGCACCCAGGATCTTCGCTTCGTATTCCTTTAGCTCTTCAGTGACATAGCGTTCAGCATTGACCAAGGTCTGCTTACGGACCCAGCTCTCGGGCACTTTCTCCTTGTGTGTGTTCCGCACTTCGATATAATAGCCGAACACGTTGTTGCTAGCGATCTTGAGCGAGGTAATTCCTGTCGCCTCAGTTTCTCGCTGCAACATCTGATCTAGATAATCCTTACCCGAAAAGGCAATGTTGCGCAAGGCATCCAACTCCTCTGAGAACCCTTCAGCAATCGCATTTCCCTTCAGGATATTTACAGGCGCTTCTTCATGAAGTGTTTGCTTGATCCGTTCACGCAGTGACCTACAATCATGCAAAGCCTCGCCCATTCGTTTCAGGGCCGCTTCACTCGCATCGGAAGCGATCTGTTTAACGGGGATGATCGCCTCTAGAGAGTTTTTCAGTTGAATGACCTCTCGCGGCGAGATCTTGCCAGCGGCAACCTTGCTTATGAGCCGCTCAACATCGCTGATCTGCTTGATATGATGACGGACTTTGTCATGCACTTCAGTATAGTTCAAGAAATATGCAACCGTCTCATGTCTTTCTTGAATCTTTTCGACATCTTTCAGCGGGAACGCCAACCAACGCTTCAACAAACGCCCGCCCATGGGTGAAAGCGTCCTGTCTATCACATCGAGCAGTGAAACCCCACCAATTGAATTTGATTGGAAGAGCTCCAAGTTTCGAATGGTAAAGCGGTCCATCCAAACATAAGCATCCTCTGCAATTCGCTGCAGCGAAGCAATGTGCTGTAATTGGTCGTGCCTTGTCTCGGACAGATAGAACAACGCCACGCCACAAGCAATGATGCCTTCTTCCAGGTCCTCTATGCCAAAACCTTTTAGTGAATTTGTGTTGAAATGATCCGTCAGGGTTTCGTGGGCATAGTCATACTGAAACGACCAGTCTTCCATGAAGAAGGTATGATGGGCTGGCCCAAAAACTTCTTTGAAATGCGCCTTCTGCTTCTTGGAGACCAATACCTCGCTAGGGTGAAAATTCTGGATCAACTTATCGATGTACTCTACATTGCCTTGTGAGGTAAGAAATTCACCGGTAGAAACATCCAAAAAAGAAATACCTATGGCGCGTCTACCAAAGTGAATGGCACACAAAAAATTGTTCGAATTCGATTGCAACACCTCATCGTTCAATGCCACTCCTGGCGTTACCAGCTCGGTAACACCACGCTTTACAATGCTCTTGGTCTTTTTCGGGTCTTCCAACTGGTCGCAGATCGCTACCCGCTGACCTGCTTTGACCAATTTTGGCAGATAGGAGTTCAACGAATGGTGAGGAAACCCTGCCAGCTCTGTCTTATCGCCACCATTGTTACGATACGTTTGCACAATGCCAAGAATTTGCGCAGCCTTGATCGCATCTTCACCAAAGGTCTCATAAAAATCCCCTACCCTGAACAAGAGCATCGCATCCGGATACTTCGCCTTGATCTGGTTGTATTGCTTCATCAAAGGAGTTTCCTTCTTGCTCTTTGCAGTTGCCAATTGTTTGTTTTTGGGTGAAAGGCTAAAGTAGCCATATTTTGAAGGATTTTGAAGCGAAGTGAATTCGATTTATCAAAAGAAATCCACAACAAAAACCTTTATGTATTTTTGGGCTTTAAAAATGTGTCGCCTGTGCGAAAATTGAAGAATAATGAATTGGTAAGATTGGATGTCGAGGGCTTTAGGCAAGCACGAAAGACGCCAATGATCGTTGTGCTAGACAATGTCAGAAGCCTCAACAACATTGGGGCTGTATTTCGCATTAGCGACGCTTTTTTGATTGAAAAGATCTATCTCTGCGGAATTACAGCTAGACCACCGCATAAGGACATTCACAAGACAGCTTTAGGTGCCACGGAAACTGTGGGATGGGAATATGTGGAAGATACCATGTCCCTGATCCATGAACTTAGGGAAGAGGGTATTTCTATCATCGCTGTCGAGCAGGCCGAAGGTGCCACTATGCTTCAAGACTTCACCCCCGATGAGAAAAAAAAATATGCAATTGTGTTTGGCAACGAGGTAAAAGGCGTTTCACAAGAAGTGGTCACAGCTAGCGATGAGGTTATTGAAATTCCACAATATGGCACCAAACACTCTTTGAATGTCTCAGTGAGTGCAGGCGTGGTACTTTGGGACCTGTTCACAAAATTGAAGCAATAAATATCCACCTGTATAAAGTGGTGGTTTTGATCAAACTCTAAAAGAGTTCTCAATGAGCATCCTCTTTTCTTCTCCCTCAAGGGAGAAATTCATACAGGTCAACTGTATCCTTTAGGGGGCTTTAGGGGTGCTATAGCCTAATGAGGTTAGGATTCAACTGAAAAAACGGTAAGCCCAAGGGGTGGGTTTTCCGCCTAAGGCGGAAGTTTCTAACGAATTTCGATAAAGCCCTTTTCTGTGCGTCTACTAAATGCTATTGTCCGTCCTCTGGCCTAACCAGCGTGATCTCTACACGGCGATTCAATTGTCTTCCTGCTTCCGTGTTGTTAGAAGTGATAGGCCTGCTTTCGCCAAATCCTCGCGATTGTAATTGTTCTACATCCACGCCTCTTGTGATCAGATACTCAACTACAGATTGTGCTCTACGCTTAGACAGTGACGAGTTGTAGGAATCGTTTCCTTTGCTATCTGTATGGCCATCTACATAGAACTGAACACTTGGGAATTCTGCAATGATCTCTGCAATTCGATTCAAGTCTCCAAACGACCTTGGCTTGATGTCTGCTTTGTCGTATTCGAAGTAAATGTTCTTGGCAATGTAGTTCAGCTCTTGTAGCACAGAAGTTGGGATCACCGGACATCCATTGTTACTCTTGGGGCCTGGAATTGTTGGGCAATCGTCTACATCATCATTAAGCCCGTCGCCGTCTGTATCGCCCACTGGCGGACAACCATTAAGTTCTGGCAATCCTTTCTTAAATGGGCACCTGTCTTTATAATCTGGTGTTTGGTCCATGTCCGAATCGATCGATGTACCATCACCATATACCTTGACACCTGGCGGTGTGAAGTTGTCCTTATCCAGATCGTCCATGACCCCATCACCGTCACGATCGCGCAACTCAAAGTTACCACTACCGCCACCGCCACTGGCTATGATCGCTTCGTCAAATGGATTCACCCATTTCAAATGACGACGTTTTCCTCCAATTTTGTACCGCACTCCAAGAGAGGTGTCGAAAAATGCATCAAAGGGAGATTTATCGGAAATAGCGGCGTCCAAATGGTCTTCAGCATTGATACTGACCCCAGTTCGCAACTCAATATCAAATCTTCTATTGATGCGATACGATACGCCAAGTTCGATAGGAACATACCAAGACCCGGCCCAATCATCGCGGCGTGGATTCACCTCAAAATCAGCACCTCTCTGCACCTCTCCTGTAGCGATCTCAATCAATTTCGACGAATATTGATGGTAGCCAATACCCGTATAGGCAGCAAAGTTCCACTTGCGCTGCAGGCGACGCCCCGTAGGTGCCAAATTGCTTAGGTTGAACACTCCTACCAATCTTCCGCCAAAAACTTCACCTTCAAATCTTACTTCTCTTAGTTCTAACGTGGTATATCGCACATCAAAGCCTTCTGAAAATCGTTGAGGTCCACCACCTATACTTGTATACGATGCTCTGAACTCCATTCCTAAAATGGCGTTGAACATCTTTCCTGCATAGGCATAGAAGCCATAGCTAAAATCACTGGCTTCCTCAGTATCAAAGTTTCTTAGGTCTCCGTGCACCAAAATATTTTGAAGTCCCCCACATACCAAGAATTGTAATTACGTTTATCGATCGCGCGCAAAGCCCTGTTGTCTTGTGCGTAGAACAGCAAAGAAAACAATAAGAACAGAGATGTTATGGTTATTGGCCTGCTTCTCATTTTACCAGATTGTTATCTCAAATATATAAAAGCATATTCCTATAAAACAAGGATTTAGGCGCTTATTTAGGGGCCTTAGCTATTGGTCGGCGAAATGCTGCATTTCGTCCAAAATTTTCTGGTAGTCCATTTGGCTATTCACAAAATCTTTGTCAGAAACATCGATGACTAGCACTCTTAAATTTGATTGTGTGCGGATAAAATCGAGGTATCCTTTCTGGATCTCTTCGAGATAACTGGCAGGTATCTTCTGTTCGTACTTCCGACCCCGTTTTTTAATATTCGCCAACAAACGCTCCGTATTCTGATATAGATATACATAGAGGTCTGGCTTCTTGGCCTCCTTGTACATGATATCGAAAAGCTTCCGGTATAATAAAAACTCATCCTCTTGAAGCGTCACCTTGGCAAAGATCAACGACTTGTAGATGTCATAGTCAGAGATCATGAAATCCTTGAAAAGGTCTAGCTGAGAAGTATCATCAGTAAATTGCTGGTAGCGATCTGCCAAAAAGGACATCTCTAACGGAAAAGCATAGCGACCACGATCTTCATAGAACTTTGGCAGGAAGGGATTGTCTGCAAAGCGCTCTAAGATCAATTTTCCGTTGAAGTCTTCTGACATCTTGGTAGCGAGTGTGGTCTTGCCCGCACCAATGTTTCCTTCAATAGCGATATAGCTGAAATCTGAAAAGCTTCGTTGGCTAGGATTCTTTAACAGGATCGATGTGCTTTCTGTTCGGGTTGGGTCTTCACATCCACGAAGCAGTTCTGATACGGTCTTCTGGTGCTTTGGATGTACCTTGCCAGGTGATATTTCGTTCAGAGGTCTTAGCACAAACAATCGTTGCTCTAGCTGAGGGTGCGGAATCACCAGATCGCTGGCATTCAGGACCAGGTTCTCATAGAAGATGATATCGATATCTATGGTGCGATTCGCATATGAAGTCCCTGCCAACCTGGAACGCCCGAAGCTCTTTTCAATGTTCAAGATCTCATCGAGCACTTCTTGGGCCGCTAGATCGGTATCCACGGCCAAGCATATATTGTAAAAGGTCTCCCCTTCAAAGCCCCACGCATCAGATTCGTAGATGGTGGATAAATGAATCACCTTCCCCACATCGTCGGCAATGGCATCGACAGCCTCTTGCAAGTTTCGTTGCTTATCACCTAGATTGCTCCCTAAGGAAAGATATACCCGTCTTAAATTCTTCATAATCGCCAAGCAAAGTAACTAAAGAAAAACACAAAAAACTATCTTTGCAGCTATTGCATCAAAAAATGTCGAGATGAAGTTTTTAAGAAATGTGTTGGCCGTTGTTATCGGCTTCTTTATAGCAATAGGAATTCTTTTTGTGCTGTTTTTCTTGTTTGTCGGAATTGCTTCAGCCTTGGGAGAATCAGATACGGTAAACGTTGAAGAAGGTTCCATATTGAAATTGAACCTCAATAAGATGGTCAAAGACCACACTCCGAAGAAAGACCCTATTCAAGAAGCCTTTGGCCTCGGAGACCCAACAGTTGGGCTAGACCAATTGGTAAGCAGTATCGATCATGCTGCCACCGACGATAATATCAAAGGAATCAGCATCCGAGACAATAATATGTTGGCAGGTATGGCACAGACAGAAGCTATCCGTGATGCCTTGCTGCGATTCAAAGAATCAGGCAAGTTCATCTATTCATACGCAAACTACTATTCGCAAAAAGGATATTACTTGAACTCGGTCGCCGACTCCATCTTCTTGAATCCAGTAGGCACCATGGACTTTCGGGGTTTGGCTGCTGAGGTAATGTATTATAAAGACTTTCAAGAAAAGACAGGTCTGAAGATGGAAGTGATCCGCCACGGAAAGTACAAGAGCGCTGTTGAACCTTATCTCGACAATAAGATGAGCGATGCCAATCGCGAGCAGATCTCCGAATTGCTAGAATCTGTCTGGGCAAATCTTCTAGAGAACATTGGGGAAAGTAGAGGGCTTTCTACAGAAGCGCTCAACCTTATTGCAGACAGCTTACGTGCGCGCACTCCAGAATTGGCCTTAAAGCACAAGCTCATTGATGGCATCATCTACTCGGATGCCTACCAAGATGTGTTCAAGAATACGCTGGGACTGTCTGACGACGATGATCTGAACGTAGTAGAAATTGAAGATTACATCAAATACGCTAAGCTGAACAACAAGCCGAAAAAGGTTGAAGACAAAGTTGCCATAGTATATGCGCAGGGAGAGATTCTCTATGGAAAGGGCAATGAGAACTATATTGCACAAGGCATCTTTCGCGAAGCTTTTCATAAGATCGCAGAGGACGAGGATATCAAAGCTGTGGTGCTACGTGTGGATTCACCCGGAGGAAATGCGCTTACCTCAGAGTTGATCCTGCACGATCTCGAAGAATTGAACAAAGAGAAGCCAGTGGTCGTCTCTATGGGCGATGTGGCTGCTTCAGGCGGGTATTATATTGCCTGTCAGGCCGATAGGATCATCGCAGAGCCCAACACCATTACAGGTTCCATTGGTGTATTCGGCACCATACCAAACGCTGCAGGTTTGGCTGAAAAAATTGGCATCAATGCCGAACAAGTGGGCACCAACGCGCAATCAGACGCCTATAGTTTCTTCGAGCCCATGAGTCCAGAATTTAGAGCCTTTGTCAAGGAAGGTATCGAAGAGACCTACGATATTTTTCTGGATCGTGTTGCCAAAGGACGAAACATGACGGTTGCTGAGGTAGATTCTGTGGCCCAGGGCCGCGTTTGGACAGGAAGCGATGCGGTAAAGATCGGTCTAGTGGATGAACTCGGCGGACTTGACCTTGCTATGGAACGTGCAGCCGAACTGGCTGAGATTGAGGAGTACAAGACCGTGAGCTATCCGAAGTACAAGAAGGACCTCAAAGAAATGTTTGAAGGCTTTGGCACCATCACCCTCGGAACATCAAAAGAATCCATCATCCGCGAAGAGATCGGTGACCAAGCCTATGAAGTGCTTCAACAATGGAAGAAGTTCTCAGCGCAAAAAGGGATACAGGCACGTCTTCCGTTCGAAATCAACATTCACTAATTGATGAGCGCCAGCAACAAAAAATGGGCGGCTAGGATCTACTTATGCCTTGCCGCTCTGTTTATCACCTCGTTGGTGGTCTCTAACCTTATCTTTCAAAAATTCTTTGTCTGGCAACCCTTTGGCAATGTCCAAATTTTTGGCGCAACACTTTTTGAGGTCTCTGTTGGCATTCTGCCCTATCCCATCACCTTCTTGATCACAGACATCATTTCTGAGGTCTATGGGAAGAAAAAGGCCAATCAAGTCGTAACAGCAGGGATCTTCGCTTCCTTTTTCTCACTGCTGATCGTTTGGATATCAGCAATAGCACCCGCTACCGAATGGTCTCCCATAGACGATTCGTTATTCAATAAGGTGTTTGGCGCGACCGTTATCGCCGTATTTGCCTCCATGATGGCATATCTGTTGGCACAATACATTGACATCCATATTTTCCATTTCTGGAAACGCATCACAAAAGGGAAATACCTCTGGCTAAGAAACAACTTTTCGACATTTACTTCACAATTTGTGGATACGTTTACGGTGCTCTTCTTGCTGTGTTCCTTCGGAAGGATAGACTGGTCGCTCTTCGAGGGACTGTTGATCAGCGGCTTTCTCTTCAAAGTGGTCGTTGCGGCTGTCGACACCCCTTTTCTATACTTGTTCGTATATATCTTCAGAAAGCACTTTCATTTAAAGGTAGGCGAAGAGATTCAACTGGATTAATTTTGATTGCCAATTCTTTTGTGCGCATGATCAATGATCTGTCATTCCGAACGAAGAATGACAACGCCAACGAACAAGGCAATTGAAGTAGAGCACACAACAGAATTAAATCTTTGTTAAAGTTGTATGCTTTGTATCTTTAAATGACGCGAATACATCAATTTCGCGTTAGCATTTTAGCTTCATGATGAAAAAGGCATTGAAAATATTCGGTATCGTGCTATTGCTGTTCTTCGGAACGGCACTTGCCATCCCCTTGTTATTCGAAGATAAGATCGTGGGGTTGGTCAAAGACCTGTTGAACAGACAATTAGATGCTGAGGTCGCCTACGAAGACGCTGACCTGAGTTTGCTTCGTAACTTCCCGAACGCCTCTTTGGCAATGAATGGGCTCACCATCGTCAACCAAAGAGAGGCCTTTGCCAACGATACGCTGGCGAAAGCAGGAAGCATCGATCTGGCCTTGCCGCTAAGCGCTTTGTTCAACAGCGAGCAAGTCGCGATAGATCACATAGAGATATCGAATGCAACAGTTCATATCAAGATCGATTCCTTAGGAAATGCCAACTACGACATCGCAAAGAAAACCACTAACAATTCCGCAGCAAGCGAGACTGAAGACACGGGCGGACTTGCATTTTCTCTAGAAGATTACAGTATTGACAACAGCACGATCCTCTACGAGGACGTCTCTGCCAAAACGCTGCTAATGCTGGAAGAAGTGGGCCATTCGGGCAAAGGAGACCTATCATCTTCAACCGGGAACCTAGAAACTCATACCGATGCCCTTGTCTCATTTCAACTTGGCAACACCAAATATCTAAACAGACATCGCATACAGCTAGATGCCATGATCGGTATAGACCTAGAGAACAATCGATATGCCTTTCAGGAGAATGAGGCCCTGGTCAATCAACTCCCTTTGATCTTCGACGGTTTTGTCCAGGTGAATGAGAATCACCAAGAGGTCGATATCAGCTTCAAGACACCAAGTTCAGACTTTAAAAACTTCCTGGCGGTTATTCCTTCTGAATACACCAAGAATCTAGATGGTGTAGCCACCAGCGGTGATTTTGTGGTGAATGGAAGCATCAAAGGAAAGGTAGACGACATGCACATCCCAAAGCTGGACATTGCCATCGCTTCGAATAATGCTTCCTTCAAGTATCCCGATTTGCCCAAAAGTGTTCAGGACATCACTTTGGATGTTACCCTGAAAAACGAAACGGGCATTGCGGAAGAAACCTTTTTGGATGTTGACAAACTACAGTTTCGCATCGACCAAGACCGGTTCAAAGCCAGTGGTAAAGTAACACGCATTGTCGAGAACCCAACTGTAAATGCCAAACTAGATGGCAGGGTCGATCTAAGTCATCTTTCGCAGGCCTATCCTATTCAGCTTGAAAACAAACTGCAAGGCACCATTACCACCAACATGCAGACACAATTTGACATGGAGGCCGTAGGAAAGGAACGCTATGAACGCATCAAGACCAGTGGCAATGCACAGTTGCATGATCTTGTGTACAGCTCGAAAGATGTCATGAATCCTATCAGCATACACGAAGCGACCATCAATTTTACGCCAAGTCAGGTGACGTTGGAAAAATTCAACGCCACTACGGGGAAAAGCGATTTGGAAGCCTCAGGCACGTTGAGCAACTTCATGGGCTTTCTGCTGAGCAACAAAAAGTTGCAAGGCAACATCAATGTGGACGCGGACACCTTTGCCGTGAGCGATTTCATGGAAGAAAGTGACCAAGCCTATGATGGCAATGATTCAGGTGAAGGGAATACCAGCGAACCTTTGAAGATTCCCGACTTTCTAGACTGCACGATCCATGCCTCTGCCAAGGCTGTTCTATACGACGACCTAACCCTCAGAAATGTGAAAGGCACCCTTCGTTTGAAAGACCAAAAAGCGATACTGAGCAATGTTACTTCTAGTATCTTTGGTGGAAATCTGGCACTGAACGGTGAGGTGAACACACAAGACGGCACACCTACCTTCAACATAGACCTAGGCATCGATTCGTTTGATATTGCACAATCATTTCAAGGTATGGAATTGCTGCAAAGCCTAGCACCCATTGCCAACATATTACAAGGGAAGTTGAATACAACCTTGAAGCTCTCTGGAGAGCTTCAACAAGATTACAGCCTCGACCTATCATCCGTAGCAGGAAATGCATTGGCTGAGGTGCTCGCCACCCGAATGAACGCAGACAATGCAACGGTATTACGATCTTTAGGGTCTGGACTTTCATTTTTAGACCTTGAAAAATTGAACTTGGACAAGCTGAAGACCCGACTCGATTTCAAGGATGGGAAGGTTGCCGTTAAGCCTTTCGACATAAGGTATGAAGACATTGCCATCGAAGTTGGTGGCACACATGGGTTTAACAAGACCATCGATTACAACGTTACTTTTCAGGTACCTGCAAAGTACTTAGGTAAAGAAGCTGAAGGACTGGTAGCACAGCTTTCAGACGAAGAACAAGCAACTATCATTGTTCCAGTCACTGCAAATTTGACGGGGACATACACAAGCCCGTCTGTGAAGACCGACCTGCAGGCAGCTATCAAAAATCTTTCGCAGCAGATCATAGAGTATCAGAAACAAAAGGCGATCGATAAGGGCAAGGACAGGTTGAACGACTTGATCGGTGATGTACTAGGTGGGAAAGAGAAGGACCCTACTTCAACCAAAAATTCAGAAACTGATGTGGTCAAAGATGCTGCCGAGAATATTCTAGGCAACCTCTTCGGAAAAAAGAAGAAAGCAAAAGATTCTATCCAGAAGAATTAGCAGATGCTGTAATGTTTCCGTGCTTGCGCCCACTAAAGCCGCATGAATCCGATACTCTATTTTGGTATAGGTGCTCTAGCTACTTTTATTGGAGCCATTCCATTGGGCACCGTAAACCTATCAGTGATCAACACGACACTGCAGCAAGACGCGCGCAATGCCATGAAAATTGCGCTAGCCGCAGGAGTCGCTGAAATCTTACTCACCTTTTTTGCCTTGCATTGTAGCGCCGCTTTTACCAAGTTTATTGATATGCATCAGTGGATCCAGATATCCATAGCGCTCATTCTCATGATGGCAGGCGCGCTCCTTTTCTTCAAAAAACAAAAAACCACTGAAACTACAGCCAAAAGACGCCTCTCTTCCAAGTTCGGAACAGGGTTTTTCTTAGGTTTGCTGAACCCGCCAGTGGTCATCTATTGGATATTGGCCATCGGCTACATCGATATGAATGCGACCTCTTTGAATATGCATTCGCCACTGGCTATATTGTTCGTCTTTTTTGCTGGCGTGTACGTGGGAAAGGTATTTACCCTATATCTATATAGCAAACTGAGCAACGTGATCAAACATAGGGTGCAAAATATTGCGCAGCGCATTAACAAAATCATGGGTGTCTTACTGCTGGGCATCGGAGTGCTACAACTTGGCAAGGTGTTTATCTCCTAGCGCACACCGTGAAAACCCCCTTGTGACCTTTATAGACAAAGTGCATCTTTGTCGGAAAGTTTCCCCAAAATTGTCTTAACACCTAAATTTTGAAGTTATGATCGTTCTATTAGACAATGGCCACGGTGGCCTCATCAATGGCACATATCAGACACCGGGGAAGCGCTCTCCAGTTTGGAATGATGGTTCTCAACTGTTCGAAGGTGAGTTCAATCGTGCTATTGTAAATGGTATCATTGAAGAATTGACACGCAGGAAGATAAAGTACGTGAACATTGCTCCCGAATATCGTGATGTCACCCTGCAGACACGTGTAAATCGTGCCAATCACTATCCTGCACGCGCCAGCTTCTATCTTAGCATTCATGCCAATGCTGCCCCGCCGCATGTAGCTGGACAAGCTGATGGATATGAAGTATATACCTCTCCCGGAAGCACAAAGAGTGACAAGATCGCCACCATTTTTGGTTTAGAATTTAAAAAGATATTTCCAAATCGAGCGCTAAGGCATGATTTTAGCGATGGTGACCTGGACAAGGAAGCCAAGTTCTTTGTGCTGAAAAAAACGAGAATGCCAGCGATCCTTACTGAAAACTTCTTCATGGACAACGAAGATGAATGTAGAAATATCTTGATGACACGACAAGGCAGAGATAAGATCGTACAATACCACATGAACGGGATCCTAAGAGTGCAAAACGAAATCTTCTAGTGATGAGTAACAAAAAGTTTAAACTATGTATTACCATGGCCGGTGCGGTTTCAGCAGGCGCATACACTGCTGGGGTACTAGATTATTTGCTAGAGACATTACAGCTCTGGGAAGAGGCCAAAGCCAAGAACAGAGCCATCGGAGTAGGCAATCCTGGTTATGATGACACCATCCCGATGCACGAGGTAGAGATCGATGTGATGAGCGGTGCATCGGCAGGAGGCATCAGCGGCACCTTGACCATGCTTTCGCTACTCGACAAAAGCCACACACCCGTAAACTCTAAAAACCCCAACGGAAAAAACAATCGCTTCTACCAAAGTTGGGTAGAAATGGCAGACGACCAGTATAGCGACTCGCTGACCAAGCTATTGCAACGCGACGATATTGTCGGCACCAACACCCCAGAATCGTTGCTCAACACCAAAGCCATCGAGGCCATCGCTGACAAAGCGTTAGTGCTTAGCGAACAATCAGCGTACCCTTCTTATGTGTCCAAGAGTTTGGACCTGATCCTGACCACAAGCAACTTGCGCGGCCTAAACTTCAAGGTGAACTTTGATGGCAGTGCAGGCGCTGGAACGGTGATCACCAATCACGGAGGATTCTTCAGATATAAAGTTCAGAATGAAGACTTTGCTCATGGTGTTCCCGACAACGGTGGAGATGATGACAGGCTTTACTATGTGTTCAACCCTTTGGATGCTAGAGATATCAGTTATGTTAAAAATGCTACGCTAAGCACGGCTGCTTTCCCTATTGGGCTAAAGTCTAGAGAAATTGAAATCTCTAGCAAATACATAGCGCGTTACCCTAAATATCTCTTTGGAAGGCGCGATGGCATTGAGCCTATACTAGACAACGCAGAGATCTACAAATTCAACTCCATCGACGGCGGGTTGATCAACAACGAGCCCTTTGGTATTGGACTAAAGGTGATCAATGAGAAGAATCCCGAGATCGAGAATGAAGAAAAGGACAACTATGCCGTGATCATGGTCGATCCCTTCCCGAATCATGACCATGAAATAGAGCCCTATGAGTCAAAGACCGACATGCTGTCCATAGGAAAAGGCATGTTCAAGGCGCTCCGCAATCAGGTGATGTTCAACCAGGACGGTATCTTGGATGCACTTTCGTTGAGCGACCGCACCAAATTCTTGATCGCGCCCTCACGCAAGGTGAAGAAACATGTGGATGGCAACGAGAAGTGGGTCCACGCAGACAACCACCTGGCCTCTGCGCCCATAAGCGGATTCGCTGGATTCTTTGATAAAAAACTCCGCAAGCATGACTTTATGCTTGGCAGGTTGAATTGCCAGATCTTCCTGCGGTATTACTTTGCAGTGAAGAAAGAGAACATCGAAAAGAGGTTGGGTGTAGCCGAAACCAATGCCTCTTTCGAGCGCTTCGGCTTTGCTGTACCGCCAAAAGACTCACAGGGAGAATGGTTCTTCCCTATCATTCCGGACATGAAGACAAAACGTGCTTTCGACGGACAATATGATACACAAAATTTTACGCAAGAGGATGCCAGCATTCCCTATCCTGAATATCCTTCGTTTGATATGAACGGCTTTGAGAAGAAGTACAAACGCTTGATCAAAAAACGGATCTCTTCACTAGTTCGCGGGCTCAGCGGAAATCGCTTGCTCACGGGTGGCTTCAACCTTTTCTATAGAGGCAAGACCTATAAAATGCTGATCGAGAACATAGAAAAGGAGTTGAAAAAAGCGAAGTTGATCAGATGATCATTCATTTTATATAAAAATGTTATATTGCCGAAGTATTTTTACTACAAAAATGTGATTTTATAGTGTTATATAACTAATGAATTTTAAATTATTGCCTACATCTTTATATTATTTGCTAGTTTTAATCATTATTATTACACTGATAATAGTGTACACATGGTATAACTTGCCTCTTAAAATTGAATTGAGTTCTTTTAAATATAGTGTATTGTCGAGTTTTATAGGTGGATTGGGACTAGCTAGTCTTATCTTTATCATGCTCAGACCTAGTGTCGCGATATCAAGTGACATTGCCAAAAGAATCAACAAGGAAACTGGAGAGCCATATTATTCCTTTAAATTTATAAACAAATCTCTGTTTTCTGCTTTTGATGTCAATATTGAAGCTTACGTCTGTTATGAAATTGGTGCTACGCAAAATGGTAGAGGGATGAATGTAAAAACTAAAAAAGTACCTTTGAGAAGATCTAATTGGATTTATCTTGCAAAATGGAAATATGTTACTGACAAAACAGTTCATGCGCCACATTGTGTCATAATTAGCACAAAAACAGATATTGACAACCAAGAAACATATGTTTTAAATATTAAGGACGAAATTGAATCTAATTCGAACTATCTAGAGTTTAGAGTTACATTGAAGCACGCTTTTTCAAATCTCAGCAGTACATATAGAAAAAGATACAACACTGCAGATTGTGTTAAAGACGGAAAGTTTCAATTTGGGAATTCTTTAAGAATCATATAACATATTCTGGTATAATAATTGAGAAAATATAATCAACCTCTTAACAATTTCTATTATGAAAATTTTATTCGATATCGAATATTAAGGAACGTTAATTTAGATCAAATGTATTATTTAAATGGGAGTCGTCTTTGACTCCCTTAATTTTTTTCAATCATATCAAAATAGAAATGTCCACTACCAACCCTTCATTGGCACGGACATTAAATACCGTATCATCTTCAAAGATGAGGTATTGTCCTTTGATTCCTTTTAGCACCCCTGTATAATGAGGCGTTTTGGAGAGGTTCAAGCTCTTTGGCTTGACTGGATATTGGTTCACAGGAAATGATAACGCTGTCTCCGTATTGTTCTTTATGAAATACTCCTTCACCTCATCCGGAATGTAGGTCTTGAGCGCTTCGCGTTGCGCAGCCAAGTCTTCATCATCAACTTGATTGGTCAGCATCTTGCGCCAATTGGTCTTATCAGAAATATGTTCTTTCAAGGCTACTTCGGTGATTCCTGCCAAATAGCGATTGGGCACTTCCACGATCTCAATGGCTTCGTGGGCACCCTGATCTATCCAGCGCGTAGGCACTTGACTCTTACGGGTAACGCCTACCTTTACATTGCTGCTATTGGCAAGATATACGACATGGGGTTGTAGCTGTACCTTTTTTTCGTAGGCCAGGTCTCTATCTTCTTGACCCAGGTGTGCTTTGCTCAACTCTGGCCGCATTACCCAATCGGCCGCTTGCGGTATCTCAAAAAAACAACGCTTACAAAACCCCTGGCGATAGATCTCTTTGTCTAGATGACAGCTAAGGCATTCGTGCTTCACAAAAGAAATGGTCAACTTCTTGTCTAGCAACTGGTTCATGTTCAAAAAATGCGAGCCCATATGCAAGTAATACTGGACAGGACTGCCATTTTCGGTTTCCATTTTTACAAGAACGCCTCGAAACATGCTAAACTTTTTTGCTATTTTTAACCTGACCAAAGATAACCTAAATATGCCAATACCGCTTGTCAATTCCATTGCTTCTTGGTTTCTAAAGAAGCGCATCCACCAGATGGAATTGTTCCTCAAATATCCGAATGAGGTGCAGAACGAGCTCTTGCTAAAACTGATCCAAAAAGCTAAGAATACAGAGGTCGGCAAGCACTTCGACTTTCAGAACATGAAGAGTTACACCGAGTTTGCCCAAAGAGTTCCCATCATCACTTATGAAGCTATGGAACCCGATATTGAGCGAAGTCGTAAAGGTGAAGAAAATATCTTTTGGCCATCACCCATCAAATGGTTTGCAAAGTCTAGTGGCACAACCAGCTCGAAGAGCAAGTTCATCCCTGTAAGCGAAGCTTCGTTAGAAGACTGCCATTATGCAGGCAGCAAAGACCTTCTATGCGTATACCTGAACAACAACGAAGAATCGAAACTCTTTACTGGCAAGGGATTGCGCCTTGGCGGAAGCAAAGAACTATACCGAGACAATGGCACCGTGTACGGCGACCTTTCCGCAATCTTAATAGATAACATGCCCTTTTGGGCAGAGTTCAGCAGCACTCCCAGCAATGATGTCTCACTGATGAGCGATTGGGAGACCAAAATGAAAGCCATCGTCACAGAGACTGTGCATGAGAAGGTGACCAGCCTGGCTGGAGTACCCTCTTGGATGCTTACCTTGCTGAACACCGTGCTAGAGCAAACTGGCAAAGGGAACGTTCTGGAAATTTGGCCAATGCTGGAAGTGTATTTTCACGGGGGCGTTAGTTTTGACCCATACATCGATCAATACGAACGACTTTTGCCAAGGAAAGATTTCAAGTATTACGAGATCTACAATGCCTCGGAAGGTTTCTTCGCCATTCAGGATACCAACGACAACAAAGAACTGTTGTTGATGCTTGACTATGGTATTTTCTATGAATTCATTCCCATGAGTGGCGGAGGCACTGAACAAGAAAGAATCGTACCGCTGTCTGAAGTTGAGATAGGCAAGAACTACGCGGTGGTGATCACTACCAATGCAGGTCTTTGGCGCTATATGATCGGCGACACCGTACGCTTTACATCAACCGATCCCTATCGCATTAAAGTATCTGGGCGCACAAAACACTTTATCAATGCCTTTGGAGAAGAGCTGATCATCGAAAATGCAGAGCACGCACTGAAAGAGGCATGTCGTCGCACTGAAGCCGAAATAGCAGACTATACAGCAGCACCCATCTTTATGAGCGGCAAGGAAAAAGGTGCCCACGAATGGTTGATCGAATTCAGGAAAAAGCCTGCCGACCTCACCCAATTCACACAAGTCTTCGACAAAGCTTTACAATCGGTCAATTCTGATTATGAGGCCAAGCGAAAGAACAATATGACGCTTACACGACCCAAAGTGCACGATGCGCGCCCAAACCTTTTTTACGACTGGCTAAAAAACAAGGGCAAGCTGGGTGGCCAACATAAGATACCACGACTTTCTAACGACCGGAATCATCTGGAGGAACTTTTGAGTATGAACCCACAAAAGCAGCATTTCTGAAAAATACTTTGCATTTCATCGATCATACTATCGATTTATCTATGAAAATAGCCATTCATCTATGATTCCTATAGATTTGCAATAACCAAACTATTAATCGATAACCACTTTTTCTGATGAGATTTCTAAAACTCATTGCTGTGCCCCTGGCGATGGCCTTCTCAATCACACCTACTCTTGCACAATTCAATGGACCTAACTTCGGAGAAGAGGCCTATCTGGACGAATATGCCACTACCCATCCTGAAGAATTCAAAGAGGTCATTCGCGAGCTAGACCCTAACGGTTTCAAATACAATGTTAGAAGTCTAGAAGTGAATACCAAGTATTCAGAACATGGTACGGCTTTCTTCATGAACAAATTGGTCTACGTTTCCTCTAAAAAGATCGGAGCCCTCTTTGCCAAGAAAGATGTAAAGACCAATGAAGGTTTTGAAGACCTGTACTGTGCAGAGATCGACTTTCATGGCGAAGCGCAAAGATCTCAGGTTTTCTCTCGTATTTTGAACACCATCGAAGAGCACGAAGGCGATGCTACGTTCAACAAGGACCAGACCGTCATCTATTTCACCCGAAGCGACGAAGAGGAAGATCACAATCTAAAGATCTACAGGGCCGAGCTTAAAGATTACAAATGGAGCGACATAGAAACGCTTCCGTTTAACATGGATGGCTATTCTATCGAAAATCCTTTCCTAGCAAGAAACGAGAAGACCTTGTACTTCTCTTCCAACCGCCCTGGCACTATAGGTGGTTATGATATCTTCAAGGTGAACATCAATGATGATGGCAGCTATTCCAAGCCGATCAATCTTGGGAAGAACATCAACACTACCAAAGACGAGCTCTATCCATACTTGTTGCCTGACGACAGCGCACTATACTTTTCATCAAACGGCCACTATAGCATGGGTGCGTTAGATATCTTTGAGAGTAAGATCGCTGACGGCAAGTATAACTTCCCTGTGAACATGGGAAGTTCTATCAATAGTGTTGCTAACGATTTTGCCTTCATGATGGACCTGACCAACACTGGGTTCTTTACCTCGGACAGAGAAGGCGGCAAAGGCGGCAACGACATCTACCACTTCAAGAGAAAGAAGATCGAGCAGAAGATGGAAGCGCAGGTCGTGGAAAAGCAATCGCAATTGCCCTTACCAAATGCCGAGGTAGTTGTGAAGGATGCATATGAGCGCGTGTTACATACCCTCACCTGTGACGAAAATGGAATGATCGCAATACCCATCACTCCATATAACATTTATACGCTTGAGACTTTCAAAGACGGTTACGAGGATGAGACCACCTTCTTTGAATCCGATAGAGGTGAGCAATATACCTTCAACGAGAAGATCGAATTGACACAGACAGAAGCAGAGATCGTGAAAAAAGACGATAAGTTAATGATCGATATTGAAAAGATCTACTTTGATTTTGACAAATGGAATCTTAGGGCAGAATCTGAGTTGGCATTGAACAAAGTAGTCAAAGTGCTTCAAGAATATCCTTTAATGAACATTGAGGTGAATGCACATACCGATGATAGAGGTTCGGACAACTACAATCAGGCACTGTCTGACAAGCGTGCCGCTTCGACCATGAAATACCTATTGTCGAAAGGCATTTCTAAAGACCGTATCATTTCACATGGGTTCGGAGAATCTCAACCACTGCAATCATGCAGCAAAGGCTGTTCTGAGAACCAACACCAACTTAACAGGAGAGTTGAATTCGTAATCCTAAATATGTAGTACACTAGGCGAGATCAACACGCTTATTGGTCAACAACCAAAAATAAGAAGGCCACTGGGATTCCCGTGGGCTTTTTATTTCATTTGCCCTCACTTGACCCTCTCCCAAGGAGAGGAAACACAAGTATCTTGCCTTGATCAAAGTGCATTTCCCTCTGCTAGGGACAGAAATAACGCTCGGGCTTTTGAGCTATCTATGAAACTGCCTTCAGTTTTTTGATGGCATCCTTGGTCAGTTTGTTCTCTGCATAGGCCTTGGTAACCTTTAGCGATTTCTCACCATTGCCAGGCATCTCGAACATGGCATCCGTAAGGATGGCTTCACACAACGAACGTAGCCCACGGGCCCCCAACTTGTATTCGACGGCCTTTTCAACGATGTACTCTAAAGCTCCTTCAGTGATAGAGAACTTGATACCGTCCATCTCGAACAGCTTTTCGTATTGCTTGATGATGGCATTCTTAGGTTCGGTAAGGATGGCCCGGAGCGTGTTGGCATCTAACGGATTCATATACGTCAACACTGGTAAACGACCGATGATCTCCGGTATCAGTCCAAATTCTTTTAAATCCTTCGGAATAATATACTGCAAGATATTGTCTTGATCGACCCCTTCGTCCTTGAGTGAAGCACTGTAGCCAATCGCCTGCATGTTCAAACGTCGTGATATGACCTTATTGATGCCGTCAAAAGCACCACCAGCGATAAACAGGATATTCTCGGTATTTACCTCAATGAACTTCTGGTCCGGATGTTTTCTTCCACCTTTTGGTGGTACGTTGACAACCGTTCCTTCAAGAAGTTTCAGCAAAGCTTGCTGCACACCTTCGCCAGACACATCGCGCGTGATCGAAGGGTTGTCGCTCTTGCGGGCGATCTTATCGATCTCGTCGATAAAGACGATGCCTCGCTGTGCCTTTTCCAGGTCATAGTCAGCAGCTTGTAGCAAACGCGTCAGAATGCTTTCTACATCTTCGCCTACATAACCTGCTTCGGTAAGCACCGTGGCATCTACAATGGCCAACGGTACATTTAACATTCGGGCGACAGTCTTGGCCATCAAGGTCTTTCCTGTGCCTGTTTCGCCTACGATGATGATATTACTTTTCTGAATCTCAATATCATCGGCCTTGGGCTCCTGCAGCAATCGTTTGTAGTGATTGTAGACCGCAACAGACATCACCTTCTTGGTGTATTCTTGCCCAATGATGAATTGGTCCAGGAACGCCTTGATCTCCATCGGACGCTTCAATTCTAATTCTTCAGAAAGTTCAGTGGTCTTTTTCTGCTTCGATTCTTCTAGCACGATCCCATAGGCCTGCTCAATACATCGGTCGCAGATATGTGCGTCCAAGCCTGCGATGAGCAGGTTGGTCTCCGATTTTTTTCTTCCGCAGAAGGAACACTGTAATTCTTCTTTTGCCATTATTATGATTCTCTTACCAACACCTCGTCTATCATTCCATAAGCCTTGGCCTCGTCTGCCTTCATCCAATAGTCGCGGTCACTGTCTTCGTACACCTTGTCGTATTTCTGACCTGAATGCTTTGCAATGATCTGATACAGCTCTTCTTTCAGCTTCAATATCTCACGCGCCGTGATCTCGATATCAGATGCTTGGCCCTGCGCGCCACCCAAAGGCTGGTGTATCATTACTCTAGAGTGCGGAAGCCCAGAACGCTTGCCCTTTTCGCCAGCACAAAGTAATACGGCTCCCATCGAAGCGGCCATACCTGTACAGATCGTGGCCACATCTGGCTTAATGAATTGCATCGTATCGTAAATACCTAGGCCAGCGTAGACACTACCGCCTGGTGAATTTATATAAATGCTGATGTCTTTTGACGCATCTACACTAGCCAAGAACAATAATTGCGCTTGAATGATATTGGCCACCTGGTCGTTGATCGCTGTTCCCATGAAGATGATACGGTCCATCATCAGACGAGAGAAGACGTCCATCGCCACAGCGTTCATTTGGCGTTCTTCGATAATATTTGGGGTAAGCCCTACCGGATACATGGCACTGACCATCTGCTCATAATGCATGCTGCTGACCCCATGACGTCCTGTAGCGTATTTCTTGAATTCTTTTCCGTAATCCATCAATTCGTATTCTTAATTTATTACAAATGAAAAAACGTTGACCTCGATCAGAAGTCAACGTCCAAAGATAACTATTTTCTCGGGGAAGGGTCCTAGCTGTACACTTCTTTAACAAAAGCTTCGTAAGTGACCTCCTTCTCCTTGAGATTTGCTTTTTCTTTATAGAGCTGAAGAAGTTTTTGGCTCACTACTTGCTCAGAAAGTCTGCGTGCCTCTTCTTGGTTAGAAAGCACTCTAGCAGCAATACCTTCAAGCTCTTCATCAGAGGGGTCCAACTGACCGAACTGTGCCATCTGACCACGCACTATTTGCTTAGCATGATCTTTAAGGTCTTCGAAATTGATCTCAATGCCATTGTCCTTCATCAATTGACCTTCGATCAATTGATAACGAAGTCCCTTCTCTGACTTTTCCCATTCTTCGCTAACCTGGTCCTCTGTCAATGGTCCTTCTCCTGAATTCTTGATCCACTTCTTCAAGAACTCGGCCGGAAGATCGAACTTTGTGTTCTCGATGAGGTATTCGGTGATATCGTTCAATAATTTTTGATCCGATTGCTGCACAAACTGACGCTCAGCATCCGTCTTGAAGCGGTCTCTCAATGCTGTAACCGATTTTACCTGTCCTTCGCCAAACAGTTTGTCGAACAACTCCTGGTCTAGGTCTGCCAACGCTCGCTCGTTGATCTCCGTGATCTCAAAAGTTACTTCAATATCTAGACCATGTGCTTCATCGTGCGATACTTTCAAGAAGTGCATCAGGTCATGGTCATCGTTGAACATTCCTTTGGTGTTCAATGTGATCACATCACCTACTTTCTTACCTAGAAATGCCTTTTCGTTCTTCTTTCCCTTCAACTTATCGAGCGAAAACGTTGCGCCGGCATCGATCGCCTTTTCTTCGTTCTTGAAGGTTCCTGTCACCTCTACACCAGCTTCGACAGTATCTTTAGAAACGAGCTTTCCATAACGTTTTTGTACGTTTTCGACCTGCTCATCCAACATCTTCTTATCAGCAACGATCTTATAGTGCGTGATGGCTCTTTTGCTTTTTAGGTCCACCTTGATCTCTGGTGCAAGGCCTAGCTCAAATTCAAAAGAGAATTCTTCAGCATCCCAATTGAAATCGTCCTGCACTTTTGGAAGCGGATTGCCAAGTACATCTAGCTTTTCTTCTACCAGATAGTTGTTCAAGGATTCTTGGATAAGCTTATTTACCTCATCGACCAATACCGCCTTGCCATATTGCTTGCGCACTAGGCCCATCGGCACGTGTCCTTTTCTAAAACCGGGGATGTTAGCGCTCTTTCGGTAGTTGTTAAGGATCTCGTTTACCTTGTTCTCGTAATCTGCCTTGGCAATGTCTACTTTGACCACGGCATTCAACGCATCGATGTTTTCTCTTGTAATATTCATTCGCTTGAACTTGTGTTTGCACTGAAATTTTGGCTTGCAAAAGTACACTTTTTCAGTACGTCAGACAACTTTTTAACGATTGGCTTTCAGTCATTTCTTATCCTTCTTCAACAATGAAAAAAGGATGGATTGCCCAATCGAGAGCAGCAGGCTGAACAAAATGGCCCACCATATGCTAGAGACCGAAAAGCCACTGATCAGCTTGCTACAAAGAAGAATGAGCAAGCCATTGATCACCAGTAAAAACAATCCTAGCGTGATCACTGTGATCGGCAGCGTGAGTAGCACCAGGATAGGTCTAGCGATGAGGTTCAGGACCCCTAGTACGGCAGCAACGATCAGCGCTGTCAGGTAGCCATCTACCGAAACACCTGGCAAAACATGAGCAAGCCCAAAGACGATGAGGGCTGTGATGAAGAATTTTAAGATGAATTTCATGATAATAAAGTTTATGTGTTTATGTGTTGAAAAGTTCATGAATCTAAGAATTCCGAGGCAATGTTGAAAAATCCTTTCGGGTCCTCGGCATGCACCCAATGCCCCACATTGGGCATGTTAACGATGGTTGACTGTGGAAAATGCCCCTTGACAAGTAATTGGTCCTCTTCTTGGATATAGCTAGACCTGCCACCTTTGACAAACAGCGTGTCACCTTCGAATTTAGCGCCTTGCGGAAGCGCCTCGCCCACTTCTCCTACCGCTTTCGTAAGCACTGGCAAGTTCATTCGGAAGCCAAGTCGTTCTTTGGTCTCCCAATGCAGGTTCTTCAACAAGAACATCCTAGTCCCCATGTCTGAAAGATATTTTGAGAGGGCTTCATCTGCTTCGCCTCTACTTCTTATGGTGTTGAAGTCTAGGCTGTTCAGCCCATTGAGAATGTCTTCGTGATGCGTTGGGTAATACCTTGGAGAAATGTCTGCCACCAAGAGCTTTTCAACATTCTCTGGATGGCTTACTGCGAAAAGCATCGCTGTCTTCCCTCCCATGGAATGCCCAATAATGTTCGCGTTTTCGATGCGATGACCTGCCACATAGGCCGCAAGGTCATCTGCCATCACATTGTAGTTGAACTCAGTGGCATGAAAGCTTCTACCGTGATTGCGCTGGTCTACCAGATGCACTTGAAAACCTTGTTGTGCAAATTGCCCGCCTAGTGTCTTCCAATTGTCAGACATCCCTAAGAAGCCATGGAGAATGACCAAGGGCTTGCCTTCACCTAAGATCTTGGAATGCAGGGTCATCTCAATCTGTTTAGATATAGGTTGATCACATTCTCAATGCCCAAGTAGATAGATTCGCAGATCAACGCATGACCAATAGACACCTCTAAAAGTCCTTCGATATGTTCCTTGAAGAACTTGATGTTATCCAGGCTTAGGTCATGACCCGCGTTTACTCCCAAACCAAGCTCGTTGGCAAGCTTGGCTGCTTCTGCGTAGGGTCTAACGGCTTCTTTATTTCCTTCGGAAAACCCTTTCGCAAAAGCTTCGGTATACAGTTCGATGCGGTCGGTTCCCGTTGCTTTGGCGCCTTCTATCATCGACAGCACGGGGTCTACAAAGATAGATGTGCGGATGTCATTTCGCTTGAATTCTTCAATAACATCCACAAGAAGGCCTTTATGTTCCAAGGTGTCCCACCCTGCATTTGAAGTGATGGCGTCGGGGCCATCGGGCACCAGCGTTACCTGAGTTGGCATAGTTTCTAGCACCAAGTCGATAAATTTTGGGACAGGATTTCCTTCGATATTGAATTCGGTGCAAGCCACTTCCTTCAGGTCGCGCACATCCTGGTACCGAATATGGCGCTCGTCTGGTCGCGGATGCACCGTAACACCTTGTGCGCCGAAACGCTGCACATCCTTTGCCACCTGCACCACATCGGGCACATTGCCCCCGCGAGCGTTTCGCAATGTTGCCACCTTGTTGATGTTGACACTGAGTTTTGTCATGATGTCTTTCACTAAAAATGAAGCACAAATTTACGAACTAGAACGAGTACATTGCCGCATTTTGAGTAATTTCGCCATGTATGAACATTACCCAGTACATCACTAAAGAAATTCATCCGCTCTCGCCGAACGATCCGGTCGAGTTTGCACAGATGCTCTTCAAAGATCTTACCTTTTCTCATATTCCGATCGTAAGCGACCATGAACTGATAGGCATGTTGAGTGAAGATGATGTGCAAGGTTTCGAATCTGAAAAGCCCGTAAACGACTATCGATTTGCCCTAGACCACTTCTTTGTAAGGGATAGCATGTTGTGGCTAGATGTCTTGGAGACCTTCGCACAGAACGAGACCACAGTAATGCCCGTACTAGATGAGAACGACCGTTATTTGGGTTACTACGAGCTGAGTGAAATTCTTGGGGTCTTCAGTGAAACCCCATTTTTCAATGAACCTGGTGGCATCGTCGTTGTCGAGAAGGGCATCAAAGATCATTCGTTTAGCGAAGTCTCGCAAATCGTAGAGTCTAACAATGGCCGAATGTTGGGCGCCTTCATCTCTGAGACACGAGGCGAAGTTGTGCAGCTCACCATAAAAATAGCCAGCTCAGGCCTTGGTGAGATCATACAGACCTTCAGACGCTACAGCTATGAGATCGTATCGGGCGTTGAAGACGACCTGTATCTGAAAGACCTTCGAGAGCGCTCGGACTATCTGAATCGTTATCTGAACATATGATGAAGATAGCCATCTACGGACAAGCCTACGATCATGGGCATCGGCACTATATCGAGAAGATGCTTCGACAGCTTTCCAGGCATGGGGCTGAGGTTTTCATTGAAGAGCAGTACCTGGCTTCTTTGGGCATGTCTAATGGTCTTGACACCTTCAGTTCTGACGTTGGGCTAGATACGAGTTTCGACCTGCTTTTAAGTGTTGGTGGTGATGGCACTATTCTTAGAGCGATCACCTACGTAAAAGACCTCGGCATCCCTATATTGGGCATTAACCTGGGACGACTTGGGTTTTTGGCAACCGTTCGGAAAGAAGGCATTGATGCGGCCATCAAGCAGATATTCAAAAAGAACTACGCCATCGAAGAGCGCAGCCTGCTAAGCGTTAGCGAACCATCAGGCAGTGTTTTTGGCGCTCTAAACTTTGCTCTGAACGAGATCACAGTAAGCCGAAAGAACACCACTTCGATGATCACCGTAGAGACCCACCTAAACAACGAATATCTGACTTCTTATTGGGCTGACGGGCTTATCATATCTACCCCCACTGGCTCAACAGGATATTCTTTAAGTTGCGGTGGCCCTGTGATCGACCCGAACAGCAATAATCTGGTCTTAACTCCTATTGCACCACACAACTTAAATGCGCGTCCTTTTGTAATTTCAGACGAGACCACTATCAGCCTTAAAGTGTCCGGAAGAGAAGAGCAACATCTAGTTTCTCTAGACTCGAGAATTTTCACACTTAAGAATGATGTGGCCTTGACCGTAAAAAAAGCATCCTTCAACATTAAAATGGCCCATCTTCCCGAAGAAAGCTTCCTTAAAACACTACGTAACAAAATGCTTTGGGGGCAAGACAAGCGGAACTAAGCTATCCTTAAGCAATAAAAAGCCTTAAAAGGTGTTTTACTTCACAGACTATGCCCTTTAAATTGGGCTTTAGTGAACCTAATTGTTATATTTGCGAACTTTTTGATTTTATGAAAAAGTTAACAGTTTTATTCGCCCTTATCCTTTCTACGAACATTGGTCACGCACAGATCAATGAGTTGGGGCTATACCTTGGGGGAACAAACTTCATAGGAGACATCGGGGCGACCAATTATATAAATCCAAAAAAAGTAGCCTTTGGCGTCATCTATAAGTGGAACATCAATTCCAGATATGCACTTCGAGGAAGCATCATTCATGGCAAGCTACAAGCGAGTGATTTTGACTCGGACAGCTCAGCAAGAGTTCAGCGTGGGTTTACATTTGACAATGATGTCACTGAGTTTTCCACTGGGATCGAATTCAATTTTTTCGATTTCGACCTGCATCAAGAAAGACCTGTAGCCACACCTTATGTGTCTCTGGGGTTAGGAATTTTCTTTTATGACGGTCTCTTTTACGATACGGCTGGAACGCAATTGTCTACTGACAACGAAATGGCTCTTAACATCCCCATGATCGTCGGTTTTAAAACCAACATCACCCCAAAGTTTGTATTGGGAGCCGAGATTGGAGCCAGATATACCTTCACGGATGGTATAGACGGAAGCAATCCTGATTTCTTCAACGGAGTCAACAACATAAGATTTGGCAATGTGAACAGTGACGACTGGTATGTCTTCACTGGGCTAACACTTACGTACGCTTTCACGAAAAAACCATGCTACTCCTGCTTTGATGAAAATTGAGCAAGGGAACTGTACAAACATGACCAATACCAAGCCCATAGACAAAAGTAACATTCCACAACATGTGGCTATCATTATGGATGGCAATGGCCGCTGGGCCAAGCAACGTGGGAAGAAACGTGTGTTTGGCCATGAGAATGGGGCAAAGGCCGTGAGAAAGACCGTTGAAGCCTGCGGCAATATCGGCGTGAAGTATCTCACGCTCTATGCCTTTTCTACCGAAAACTGGAAACGCCCAAAGCTCGAGGTCGATACGCTAATGCGATTGTTAATTTCCTCTCTGAGGAAGGAAATGAAAACGCTGGCCAAAAACAATATTAGACTCAATACAATAGGCAACACCAAAGACCTCCCAAAAGTCGCTCAAAAGGAATTGGCCGAGGTCATCGAAAAGACCAAGACCAATGACCAGATGGTCCTCACCATCGCATTGAGCTATGGTGCCCGGGAGGAAATTAAAAATGCTGTTAAACTGATCGCCTCTAAAGTTAAAAATAACATAATTTCTGAGGATGCTATTGACGAATCAATGATTAATGAGCATCTTTACACGCATGACCTACCCAATGTCGACCTCATGATCAGGACCAGTGGAGAACACAGGCTTAGCAACTTTCTCTTATGGCAAGTTGCCTATGCCGAATTCTATTTCACTCCTGTGCTTTGGCCTGATTTTAACGAAGAAGAACTACACAAAGCAATCCTGAACTATCAACAAAGAGAACGTAGATTTGGAAAAACAAGTGAACAACTCAAGCAGAATGTTGATGCATAAAAAATACGTTGGATTCCTTATTATCATCTTATTTCTTGTCACAGGCCAAATCGCCAATGCACAAGATTTTGTAAAAGGAAAGAAGTACATCATTGAAGATATAAAGGTCACTGGGGTCAAGAGCTTCAACCAGCAGACCGTCGTGGCCTATACTGGCTTAAGAAAAGGACAAGAGATCATCATACCAGGGCAAGAGATCAGCGATGTCACCAAAAAACTATGGGGGCTTAACCTCTTTAGTGACATCTCCTTTTACATTATCGACATCAAAGATGACAACAAGGTAACCTTAGAGCTTGCCGTCCAAGAGCTACCAACCCTTACTGCTGTTAAGATAAATGGCATCAAAGAGCGTAAGAAAGAAAAGGTCATCAAAGAGACCGATCTTAAAAAAGGCAAAAAAGTAACCGAAAGTTTTATCACCAACACCAAAAACTACATTGTAAACAAATACAAGAAGCAAGGGTATTTCAACACCAAGGTGAACATCAATACTACGCCCGACACCACAGGGACCAACAATGTCAGAATGCTGGTGAACATAGATAAAGGCGAACGCGTAAAGATCAAGAACATCCACATCAACGGGAACGAGAAGCTTTCGGACAAAAAAGTAAGGAAGCAGATGTCTAATACCAAGCGTAAAAGCCCGCTTCGCTTTTGGAAGAAGTCCAAGTACATCGGAGATGACTACAGAGAAGACCTGACTTCCATTATCGACAAGTACAAAGAAAGAGGATATAGAGATGCGCGTATCCTTTCTGACTCTATCTCTATAAACGACGACAATACATTAGACCTTACCATTGACCTTGAAGAAGGAGACCGTTATTATTTTGGCGATATAAAGTTTATAGGGAATGCAGCTTATACGAGCGAGCAACTTTCACGTGTATTGGGCATAAAAAAGGGAGACGTATACAATGGAGTGCTCCTTAAAAAACGTATCCAAGACCAAACAAAGCCCGATGCCGAAGATCTCACCAACCTCTATCAAAACAATGGATATCTCTTCTCGCAAATAAATCCAGTAGAAGTCTCTGCAGCCAATGACACCATAGACTTCGAGATCAGGGTCACAGAGGGGAAGTTGGCCTATTTCAATAAGATCACTGTCGTAGGTAACGACCGCACAAACGACCATGTGATATTTAGAGAACTGCGTACCAAGCCAGGAGATAAATACAGTAAAAGTAACGTTGTTAGGACGGTAAGGGAACTTGGGCAATTAGGGTTTTTCGATGCGGAACAGATCTCTCCCAACTTCAAAAGTGTAGATGCCAATGCAGGCACCGTTGACATCGAGTACAGCCTTGTAGAAAGAGGTGCCAGTCAGATCCAGCTACAAGGTGGTTATGGAGGTGGTGGATTCATAGGAACCCTGGGGCTTTCTTTCAATAACTTTTCTGTAGCGAACATTTTCAATAAAGATGCCTGGAAGCCGCTTCCCATGGGTGATGGCCAAACACTTGCGCTTAGGCTTCAGGCCAGCAGACTGTTCGAGACCTACAGCTTCTCGTTCGCTGAGCCTTGGCTAGGCGGCAGGCAACCTGTGCAACTTTCTACCTCACTATCGTACACCACACAGTATCGCTTTGACTTCCAGACCAATGATGTCGATAAAGACCAACGCTTCAATATCATTGGGCTATCAGTTGGCCTGGCAAAAAGATTACGTGTGCCAGATGATTATTTCTCGCTTTCGCAAGCGTTGAGCTTTCAGCACTATAATCTGAAAAATTATCGCACAAGTTTCTTCCAGAACATTTCAAACGGTTTTGCCAATAACGCTGCATATACAGTGGCTTTAAGCAGAAATAGTAGTGGCCCTAACCCTATATTCCCCATGACAGGCTCTGCCTTCACCTTGAGTGCTAAACTCACGCCACCGTTTTCTTTATTTACGGATACTGATTTTGGCAATCTGGAGGATGACCCTGAATTCCAATTGGCAAATGGAGACCCTGACTTGGAAAAGATCGATCAAGAGCGTTTCAAGTGGCTAGAGTACTATAAGATAAAATTCAACGGTACTTGGTACACCAATATCATTGCCAAGCTGGTACTTAAGACGCAAGCAGACTTTGGATATCTGGGGGCTTACAATAGTGACCGTGGGGTCTCGCCTTTTGAGCGATTCTTTTTAGGTGGTGATGGTCTCGGGAACTTTACTCTAGACGGAAGAGAGAACATCGCACTTAGAGGATACGAGAATCAATCACTCTCTAGCAACGACGGATCACCCATCTACAACAAATTCTCTCTAGAGCTTCGTTATCCGATCACTTTTAGCCCCTCGGCTACGATCTATGGCCTAAGTTTCCTTGAAGCAGGAAATGGTTATGACAATTTTAGAGACTACAATCCGTTTGATTTAAAACGCTCTGCAGGATTCGGAATTCGTATCTTTATGCCTGCATTTGGGCTGTTGGGCATTGACTTTGGCTATGGTTTCGATGACGACCTTATCACTCCCGGCCAAACCAGCGGGTGGCAGACCCACTTCATCATTGGGCAACAATTTTAATTTTGGCACGATATTTTCTTTAAACAACACGACGGCATGAAAACCAATGTTCTTTTCTTATTGACAGTCTTGTTGGCTTCGGCTTTCAACATACAGGCGCAGCGTGGTATTCGCGTTGCTTATATCGATATGGAATATATCTTAGAAAATGTAAATGAATACCAGCAAGCCAATACACAACTAGGCGCCAAAGTACAGAAATGGAAAGGCGAGATAGAACAGCGAAGAAGTGCTATCGAGCAAATGAAGAAAGACCTAAGCGTCGAAAAGGTCTTGCTCACCAAAGAATTGGCACAAGAGCGCGAAGAAGAGATCGCAATTCTTGAAAAAGAATTACTCGACTATCAACAAGACAGATTTGGGCCTCAAGGTGATCTGGTAGTGCAGCGAAGCTTGCTAGCAAAACCTGTTCAAGACCAAGTTTTCTCGGCAGTGCAAGAGATTGCCAAGAACAAACGATATGACATGGTCTTTGACCGCTCAGATGCTGTGATGCTCTATGCGCTAGAGAAGCACGACATCAGCGACCTGGTGCTCAGAAGCCTCAACCGCTCAGAAAAGAGAGCAGAAAGAGAGGCCAAGTCAAAGAAAGGAAAGCAACGTTTTAGTGAAGATGACGATACGGTTACCATAGAACCCGAGGAAAGCGTAAATCCCGAGCTAGAGGCTAGAAAACAAGCCGCTCAAGAAGAAAGGGAAGAAAGACAGAGAGAACTTGAAGAATTAAAGCAGAAGAAGTTAGAGGAAAGGGAGGCCAAGAAGAAAGCATACGAAGAAAGAAGGAAGAAGTTGTTGGCAGAGCGTGAAGCCAGAAAGAAGGCCAAGGAAGAAGAACGAAAAAAGGCAAAAGAAGATAACGACCAGGAAGACCCTGATGCAGAGAATAACAATTGATAACACCTAAATACTAAATACACTTAACTTAAATTTACATCCATGAAACAAGTGAAATTCATGTTGGTAGGATTGATGATGATCGGAGCTACCAGTTTTATATCAGCTCAGAGCAAGGTTGGTCACATCAACACGCAAGAACTGATCCAAGCAATGCCAGAGATGAAGACTGCTTTACAACAAGTAGAGAACCTTGCAAAATCATACGAATCAGATATTCAGCAGAAGCTGGCTTCTTACCAAGCGAAAGTTCAACAGTATGATGCAGAATCTGCAAGCCAGACCAACGAGACCAATGAGGCTCGTATGAAAGAAGTGGAGCAACTTCAAAAGGATCTGGGCAAATTCAGAGATGATGCTACTGCAGATATCGCTAAGAAGAGAGAAGACCTCATCAAGCCCTTGTATGACAAAGCACGCGCGGCTGTTGAGAAAGTTGCTAGCGCACAAGGCCTTGATTACGTGTTAGACTCTTCGCAAGGTGGTGGCGTGATCGTACACCAAGGTAAAGACCTCATGGCTGAAGTAAAAGCAGAACTAGGATTCTAAAATGCCTGAGATGATGAAAAAAGTACTTACAAGCTTCATGATCGGCGCTTTCTTATTCATCGGCGTTGCCGCTACTGCTCAAAGCAATATAGCACACATCAATAGCCAAGAATTGCTGAAAGATATGCCCGAGATGGTTCAAGCACAGAGCGATCTAAAAAAGTTGGAGGACAACTACAAAGCCCAGTTTGAAGGCGTTTACAAGGAGTTTCAAGCCAAGATCCAAGAAATCCAGAACTTACCTCCCACCACCACCCAAGAAGAGGCCGAGCAAAAGCAGCAAGAGATCCTAGACCTGCAGCAGCGCATCAAAGAGGCTGAGCAAAGTGCAGCCCAGGAGATCCAGAAGAGACAGGCCGAACTTACTGCTCCGATCTTTGAAAAAGCAAGAGCGGCCATTAACAAGGTAGCCCAAGCACAAGGCATCGACTTTGTATTGGACATCGCAGGGAATCTAGTCGTGGTAGCAAACGGCAAAGACCTTTTGCAAGATGTCAAGACCGAACTTGGCATATAATTATCTTGATATAGAATTGTTAATTTGAAGACTGCCTCCTTGTGAGGCAGTTTTTTATCTTTGAAAATGGCAAGCTCACAGGCAATTGGTTTTTTTGATTCAGGTGTTGGCGGGACCTCCATTTGGAAAGAAGTGCGCAGACTTCTGCCTAACGAGCATACCATCTATCTAGCCGATAGCAAGAATGCGCCCTATGGTCCCAAAGGAAAAGAGAAGATCCTTGAGCTTAGCCATAAGAACACTAGGCTTCTCATTGAAAAGGGCTGTAAGCTCATCGTAGTGGCCTGCAACACGGCGACCACCAATGCCATTGATGAATTGAGAAGCTCCTACCCCATTTCCTTTATAGGCATCGAACCTGCCATTAAGCCAGCAGCTTTGCAAACCAGAACGGGAGTTGTCGGCATCCTCGCTACAGAAGGGACGCTCAGCAGTCAGCTTTTTCATAAAACGTCTAATCTTTTTGCCAACGATATAGAAGTGGTAGAGCAAATCGGCGACGGTCTGGTAGAGCTTATAGAAGGAGGAGAGGTCTCAAGCAGAGAGATGTACACTTTGCTCAACAAATACATTCGACCCATGGTGAAAGCCAAAGCGGATCATATCGTACTTGGATGCAGTCATTATCCGTATCTGATCCCTACTTTGAGAAGAATGCTGCCACCGGCCATGAAGATCATCGATTCTGGCGAAGCCGTTGCTCGTCAGACAAAATCGGTCTTGGAGAAACACGATCTATTGAATGACTCGGTGGGCACAAGATCCCTTCAGTTCTTCAGCAACTCTTCAAACATTGATGTGTTAAAGTCACTGATCAACGAAAATGTCGAGGTCAACTATTTAGACTTCTAGACAAATTCAATGGTAAAGGTGGTACCTTCACCAAGTGTACTTTCTACTGAAACAGTACCACCAAGAGCCTCAATTTGATTCTTTGTGATGAATAGGCCGATACCCGTGGCATTCTCATTCCCGTGGAAGGTCTGGTACATTCCGAAGAGTTGATGCCCGTACTTTTCCATATCGATGCCGCTACCGTTGTCCGAGATCCTCAAAATAGTTTTCCCTTCTATTGTCTCTGAAACTATTGATATGACCGGTTTGCGTGCAGGGTCGCTATACTTCAATGCGTTAGATAATAAGTTGAGCAAAATACTATCCAAATACGCTGGTAAGTGTTCTATAAAAAGTGACGAATCAACGCTATTGACAATTGTTGCCTGCTTGGCGTTGACTTCGCCTTTGATGAGCTCTAAGGTAGCGCTTACTTTATCAGCAAGGTTCAGCGACTCTTTTTGCTTTTGAGAATCTACCTGTATGGCAACGACCTTATTTAGATGTTCCATGGTCTGCGACAACGAATCTGAGATGGTACGAAGATAGCCAATGGTTTCCTGCTGTTCTTTAGCAGTGGTAGGTTCATCCAGAAAACCCAAGGTCATCTGAAAGTTGCCCACATGATTTCTAAGGTTGTGCGAGACGATGTGCGCAAAATTCAACAAGCGCTTGTTTTGCTCTGCGATGATATCGATAGAGTTCTTTAATGTCTGCTCGTTCTTCTTTCGCCCACTGATGTCAGAATGGGTGCCGATGATTCTCTTTGGCTTGCCACGCTCGTCCCATTCCATTACTTTCCCTCGGTCTAGGATCCATTTGTAAGAACCATCCTTACATTGTATCTGATACTCTAAAAGATAGTTAGGTGACAGGCCGTCCATGTGTTTCCTCATTTCAGAGAAATAGGCTGGCTGATCATCAGGATGTACTTTCTCATCCCACCAAGTAGACATGAACTCTACTTCGTCTATATCGTACCCTAGCATGGTTACCGAACGTTCCGAATAGAAGGTCTTGTTGTTGATAGCGTTCCAATCCCACACGCCATCATTGGATCCTTCCAAGGCAAACTCTAACCTTTCCTTGTTGTACAAGGCACTCTCAATAAGCAGGCGGTCTTCAGAGATATCTTGGAGAAACCCAGACCAGATGACTCCACCTTGCATGTCCTTTTCAGGGGAAGCCTTTATTTGAAACCATCGCAACTCATCGTTAATGGTCGCTCTGAATTCGGCTATCCATTTGGCATTCTTCTCTCTGGCTCCGCAAAGGCTGTCACGTAGCAGCAAAAGGTCGGATGGATAGACCAGACCAACAAGCCTAGAATGGTCGTCATCTGTTTGAAAAGTATCGAACTGAAGAACCTTTTCTACATTATCGCTCGCATAAAGTAGTTCAAACTGGTCATCGTCTTGCATGGCAAACTGAAAGGCTATGGTGTTGAATTCCTCGATGAGCAATTCTAGCAACATCCTTTCTCCTTCAACACTCAACATGTCTACAGGATTTAGAGATCCACAAATAAAGTGAACAGCAGCTATAACTGTAAAGCATTCGTCTCAGAAAAAAGAAAGGCTCGACAAAACGCATACTTCTATCGACTAAAGACGTTATCATGGGGGGAGTTATTATTTTGAAAACCAGCTAGCGTACTTCACATAATTGTTGGCAATGCGATCGATCTCTCCTTCGATCAGCTCGGGGCTGACATCCTTGATCTTTCTGGCAGGAACACCTGCATAGATACTTCCCGACTCAACATGCGTACCTTGTGTGACAACGGCTCCAGCTGCAATGATGCTATTGCTTTCCACCACACAATCGTCCATCACAATACTGCCCATACCTATCAACACATTGTCATGAACAGTGCAACCATGCACAATGGCGTTATGCCCTACGGAGACATTGTTACCAATATGGGTAGGCGATCTTTGATAGGTAGCATGAATGATGGCACCGTCTTGTACATTTACCTTATCGCCCATTCTAATATAGTTTACATCGCCACGAATTACGGCATTGAACCATACAGAACAGTGATCTCCCATCATGACCTCGCCCACTATGGTAGCGTTCTCTGCAACAAAACAATCGTTTCCTATTTCCGGGTACTTCCCGTTTACCTCTTTGATGATCATTGTTGAAAATATGCTAGTAACTCTTTTTTCTTTGAAGCCGAGACCATGACCTCTTTGCCGTTAGAAAGCTGTACACTTCCGCCTTTTCCTTTGATGTACCTTGTGATACAATTGATGTTGACCAAGTATGATTTGTGCACCCTAGCAAAGGAATGACCTTTTAGGATGTTCTCAAAATATTTCAAGGTCTTGCTGACCACTTTCCTTTTCCCGTTAGAAAGATATAACTCTGTATAGTTGTCATCAGCCTTCGCATACACGATATCTTGCACATCAAGTACTTCGAAGCCTTCTTGGATAGGAATGGTGATCTTGCCTGGGACTGCACTTGATCGAGGAGACAGCACCATATCCTGAAGTTCGTTCTCCTTTTTCTTTATCTCGGCGACATGGTCTACTGCCTTGATCAATTCATCGATAGATATGGGTTTCAGCAAATAATAGGAAGCATGACTGTTGAGCGCTTCTATCGCATAGTGGTCGTATGCTGTGACAAAGATGGTCTCGAAATCACGATCGCCTACTTCATCTAGTAGGTCAAATGCATTGCCAAAAGGCATTTCTACATCTAGAAAAACAAGGTCTGGCTTGTGCTTTCGAATAAGTACAAGTGCTTCGTCAATAGTACTAGCCTCGCCTAAAACGTGTACACTGGGGCAATACTTGCCAATATAGTTGCGTAGAATGTCTCTACTTACTGCTTCGTCTTCAACTATGATCGCCTGTAGGTTCATTCAATCCTTCTTTAGCGTTACTCGCACTCTGGTGCCTTCACCACTCACTGCTACATCCTCGACAAGTACGTCTACCTTGCCCTTATACATTTCGTTCAGAATCCTGATACGTTTTCTGATATTGCTCATTCCTGTAGAGCGTTGCTTCTGCTGATTGGCTGTCTTCAATGCTTTGGATCGTTTTCTTCCAATACCATCATCTTCGATGATGATATGCAATTCCTGTTCGTTCTTTTGAGTGAAAAGCACCTTCAGGTCTCCTTTTTCCTCTTTGTATCTAAGTCCGTGCCAAACTGCATTTTCAACATAGGGTTGTAGCAGCATGGGTGGAATGACAAAATCTTCGGCTATCAAGTGTTCATCAACAGAGATCTCATAGTCGAATTTGTCCTTGAAACGCGCATGTTCCAATTTCAAATACAGTCGAAGCAGCTCTATTTCTTTCGTCAATGGAATGAAGTCCTGTTCAGAATTTTCCAATACCGACCGCATCAAGGCCGAAAACTCGGAAAGATATCGATTGGCGTTGCGCTCATCATTCACTGCAATGTAGTTGTTCACAGAATTCAACGCATTGAAGATAAAATGTGGGTTCATCTGCGACCTGAGCGAGCGTAACGCCAATAGATCGTTATTCAATCGCTGCTGTTTGATACTCCGGTACATAAAGAAGACCATGGCAGCTAGAAGTAGCATGCCAAACAACAATCCGTAAATGATCGATCTCTGACGTCTGTTACTCTCTTCTGTAAGTTCTTGCTCGGCAACATAGAGGCTCAGCTTGCTCTCGGACAGCTCGCGGTCCTTCTCCAAACTACTGATCCGGTTCTGCTTATTGGCAATATCTCTGCTAAATCGGGATACTTGTGAGATCTGTTGCTCTTTCTGGATGTACAACTGGTCTACCAAGGTCACATAGTTCTGATAGGCCTCTAATGCCTTGGTGAAATCGCCTTTGGACTCGTACACTTCTGAAAGTCTTCGCGTGGCATCTTTCTTCACTACAAGGTCTGATGCCTTGTCTGCCTGTTCTATACTATTCTCCAGATACGGAATGGCCTCTTCTAACTTCTGTTGTGCTATGTAAGAGGTGCCTATCTTATAATTGATCTTTTGTGAGGTGATCGAATCGTTGGCATTCCTTTCATTTGAAGCAACGACCTCATCATCTGCTTCGATACTTTCAATCTCGGCCAGCGCTTCTTTTCTGAGTTGGATCTCTTGATCGTATTGGTTAGACCTATTGTAAAAATCAGCCACTCTCTCCTTTTGCTGCAATGATCTTTGCGGGCTTTCCTTTTTTGCTAATTCTAACGAATTGGAATAGAAGTCCTGTGCTTGCTGTACTTCTCCCTGCTGCTCAAAAGCACTAGCTAGTCTGGCGTTGAGGTCTGTGATCTTTGGCGTGATCGATTCTTGTTGGGCCAATTGCAGTCCTTCTTGATAACTGTCTATGGCTTGTTGCTCGTTTCCTATCTTAGTATAGGCATCGCCCAGTCCTTCGTAGGCAACTACCTTGTGATATGCTGTGGCGCTACGGTCATCGATGATCTTCTTGAACGTGGTTATGGCATCGCCATGGTTAGCATTTGCCAATTGTGCACCGCCAAGTTTTGAGAGCAATTTGGGGCTTTCGCGGTATCTCATCGCATTCTCATAGCTGTTTATTGCCAGATCGTACTGCCCCCAATATTGATAGATGTCGCCTAAGGTAGTGTATGAGAGCGAAGCTTTTTCACTATCTGCACGTTTGCCCAACGCTTTTATGGCATTTTCAACAAAGATGATGCTCTTATCAATATCTCGCTTTTTATAGAAATTAGCGGAGTCTATATACTGTGCATGGCGGTGGTCTATGCTAATTTTGGCCTTTGCTCTCTTTATTGAGACAGAAGAGAACTCTTTAGATTCTTCTTCAGCAAGCCCTTCTACCCTGATCTCGATCCTGTCTTCGTTCCTCAAGGTATGAAAGACCGTTTCAAAGCTAGGATGCGATACGACGAGTTCGTCACCTATCCTGGCTCTTATCGCAAATTCACCGCTCGTGTTGGTGCGCTCTGTTCTATACCCAGAAATTTGCACCACCGCGTCGGCCACAGGTATCCCTGAACCTTTAGCCTTAACAGTTCCTTGCAGGTCGAATTCCTTCTGTGTCGATACCGTGTTCTGCCCGACGACATTCAAAGGTATTGCCAACGCAACCCATAAGATGTATACGAAGTGTTTCACAATATTGTAAACTTACGCACTTTGCGTGACCCTAGAAAACGATGTTTCTTCGTTTTCAGGTTGAAAACTCCCTGAAAATCATACTTGCCTCAACCAAAGGATCGTTTCACTCACTCAAAAAAGCAGCTTCCTCATACTTGATTTTCATTGAAGAATGTTGCCCATAGATTTGAAGTGTCATTAAAAACATTCATCATGAAAAACATCAAAAGCATTATCGCATTAGGGTTAGCATTCGGCACGAGTCTTGCACTATATGCCTGTGAAAACTCTTTAAATAAAAAAGAGAAGGAACCCCTTCTAGCCTTGCACGAAGCACGTAAACCAGACCCAGAAAAGCATCAGATACGTGTGGCATTGCTGTTAGACACCAGTAACAGCATGGATGGGCTGATCAATCAAGCAAAGGCACAGCTCTGGGAGATCGTCAACGAGCTATCCTATGCAAGATGTGGCAATACAAAGCCCGATCTGCAGATCGGGCCCTACGAATATGGCAACGACGGCCTTTCTAGTCGGGAAGGCTATATCAGACAAGTGATCGGCTTTACAGATGACCTTGACGACATTTCTGAGCAGCTGTTCTCCTTGACCACCAATGGCGGAAGCGAGTTTTGCGGGCACGTGATCCAAACCTCTGTGAACCAACTAGACTGGGGGAACAATCCCAACGACCTCAATTTGATCTTCATTGCAGGCAACGAACCTTTTACACAAGGACGTGTAGACTATCGCAGTGCCATCTCAAATGCCAAAGAAAAAGATATTGTGATCAACACGATCTTCTGCGGAAACTACGACCAAGGTATCTCGGGGAAATGGCGTGATGGTGCTATGAAGGGAAACGGTGATTATATGGTGATCGACCATGATCAAGAGATCGTGCACATTGTTACTCCATACGATGATATCATCCTTCGCCTAAACACGAAACTCAATAAAACCTATGTCCCGTATGGTGCCTATGGTGCTTCCAAATCCAGCATGCAAAGAACACAGGATGCCAATGCCGCCCAAATGAATGAAGCGGTGGCTGTAAAACGTGCAGTGAGCAAAAGTTCTAGATTGTACAAGAACAAAAAATGGGACCTTGTAGATGCCGTGGAAGAAGATGAGGCTGCGCTTGAAGAGGTTGTCGTTGAACAACTTCCGGAAGAACTGCAAGGGAAGACCAAAGACGAGATCAAGCAATACATTCAAGCAAAAAGCGAAGCTCGTGAAAAGATCAAAGAAGAGATTCAGGAATTGAACAAGAAGCGCCAGGCATACATTGCCAAGCAACAGCAGGAAGCCCAGAAAGATGTTTTAGACAATGTGATGATAGAAGCGATAAAAAAGCAGGCAAAACGTAAGGACTACAGATGGTAAATGGGGTTGCCAACAAGCTACTGTAGTGCATGGTCCAGAGTGAGGGGGTCACCCTGGGCTTTTACTAATCTACCCATGGGCAGTGACATGGCACGGGCTCTTTGCTCTTCCAAAAATCATATCCCAATGTGATCTGATGAAAGCCACCTGCATCAAAGGTAACATCGCCAAACTGATATGAGTACGTGTATGCGAACATGAAATCCTTGTAGTCAACACCGATAATCGGCGACAACCATTGCAACTGTTGGTCGCGTACTTGAATTCCGTCCAAAAATTCGGCGCCGTCAAAGCTCTGTCTAAATGATAAGCCTCCCCACAGCGTACCAAACGTAAGCTCTTTGTACGCTTTGAAGTTTATGTCGATCGATTGCTCGCTAGTGGCATCACTCCATTGGTATAACAATGAAGGTTCTAATAGCCATCCGCTGTTCTTCTTGGCTTCAAACAGATAACCCACCGAGGTCAAGAACCGCCGTTGGTTGGCAGATTCTACTTCGGTATTGATGTCCCGCCTCACAAATAGTAAATTCTTCACTGCCACATGTGCATAGATATCCATGATATTGTAAGAAACACCTAGGTCTATGTTGTAATAGGTCGTACTCTGCTTGATGCCTGCAATAATGGGGTCGAAATCCAGTGGGTCAAAATCTGACTCATCCAAAGAATTCTGAACGAATCCTGCACTGAGCCCAAAAGAGAGCTGGTTTAGGCCACGATCACGCCAAAAGTTGATATGGTGTGCGTATGTAAGCTGTAAGCCCGCTTGTGATTGGTATCCGTTTTGGTCTCTGAAGATAATGGCGCCCACTCCCGACCGATCTCCCAACCGCGTATGGGCATTGATGGTCTGAAGGTTGGGAGCCCTGTCAACACCAAACCATTGTTGTCTGGCAGTTAATCTTACTTTTCCTGAATAGCCGATGCCAGCCATGGAAGGGTATACCAAGTAATAGTTATCCGACAGATAATCTAAATAAACGGGAATACCTTCTTGCGCCCTAGCCTGTCCAAGAAAACCGACCAAGAATGCAACAGCTACGATGTATCTAAACAACCTCATTGGTTATTCTAAGGAGATAGCATAAAACAAAGGTACATAAAAGCCTGCTCTGTGTTAAGTTCTATATTATACGCTTAACGTAGTTAATGAATGCTTATTTTTGCAAAAAAGCTTTGATAATGAAAAAGACCACCATTGCCATACGACCTACTACCAATCCGGCCATCGTAAAATTTGAGGCCAATACGTTTTTAACAAAGCAGCAAAGCTTTGAATTTCACAATATCGATGAGGCCAAGGATTCGCCCTTGGCACAGCAACTCTTCTATCTGCCTTTTGTAAAGACAATATACATATCGGGCAATTTCATCGCTGTTGAGCGCTACGACATTGTTGATTGGAAAGATGTCCAAGATCAGGTAGCAGAACAGATCGAAGCCTATTTGAACAATAACGGTGAAGTTGTCACTGCTAAAGAAAGCCCAAAGAAGGTTCCTGTATCTGTATATGCCGAAAGCACTCCCAACCCTTCAGTGATGCGCTTTGTCGCCAACAAGAAATTAGTGGTCGCACCCTATGAGTTCAAGAACATAGACGATGCCAAGCACGCGCCTTTGGCGATTCAGTTATTCCATTTTCCGTTTGTGAAAGAAGTGTTCATGGACGAGAATTATGTCTCTATTGCAAAGTTTGACATGGCCGAATGGAACGACATTACGATGGAGCTTCGCGAATTCATAAGGAGCTACATAGAAGAAGGAAAAGAGATTGTCGAAGACTTGGCAATGGCTGAGGTGAATGCAGTAAAAAAAGGGCAAGCCATTTCCGCTGAAGACCTTGATGACACTTCCAAAGAGATCGTCAGCATACTAGAAGAACACGTAAAGCCTGCCGTTGCTTCTGACGGTGGCAATATCGTCTTTCAGTCGTTTGACGAAGAAAGCAAGACCGTAAAAGTCATCTTGCAAGGCGCCTGCAGCGGCTGTCCTTCTTCTACGTTCACATTAAAGAACGGCATCGAGACCATGCTCAGAGAGATGCTTCAAGGCAAGGTGATGCACGTAGAGGCCATCAATGGTTAGGCTGCAGCATCATCCTTGAATTCCTTGAACAACTGCAATAAGTTCATCGTTGCAGTAATCAGGTCTTTGGTCTCAAGCAACAAGCCAAAATATAGCTTGGTATTCTTCGGGCTGGTTTCTGTAGAGCGAATGCGGTCGATCTGTTTCTGGATCAACTCCGAGACTTGGTCTAGCAATGCTTTCTTTTCTTCGATAATGCTGTCTATATTTTCAAAAGCCTCACCGTCAAAAGTCTGCTGAATCTTGTCGAACAAGGTCTGCATACGAGCATCTACATTCTTTAGGTCGCGGATCTGGTTGAACTTAAGGCTCTTGTGCTGGTTGTTGACATGCCCATAGCTGTTCTTGGCTATATAACTTATAGACTGTACCATGTCTTGCAGATAGTCTAGAATAAGTATGTAGAATTTACTGGCCTCTACAGAACTGTCATCCAACGAGCGGATGAAATAGAACACATCGCCCTTAAGGCTTTCCAGTTCTTCTTCAAGTTCTTCTAGACGCTTGCGGTTCTTCTTCAGTTTTGAAAGTTCTTGCAATCCTAGATTATTGATCACCTGTGTGTAGATGTCATTTACATTAGCGATCACTTTAGAGATGTTGTCAGAACTCTGGCTAAGAATCTCTTTGATGGTGATAATGTCTTCTTTTTTGAATCTTTTATTCTTCTCTAACTCCTTATCAAAGGAGCGCGAGTGAAGCACCGCACTTCTGACGATCAACCCAAAGGCTACAATAAGAAGCACCAACATCATCGGAAACCCGAAGAAATAGATCAACCCTGCAAATATGGCTGCTGCCGTAAAGGCAACTGCTGCCGTCACAAACCAACCGCCAATCACATTGATCACACCTGCTACTCGATACACGGCACTTTCACGACCCCATGCCCTATCTGCTAGTGAAGTTCCCATTGCCACCATAAAGGTAACATAGGTAGTAGACAATGGCAGTTTAAGTGAAGTACCTATAGAGATCAAGATGCTAGCCACTACAAGGTTAACCGATGCCCTAACCATGTCAAATGCTGGTGCATCTTTGTCCTCAGCCACTCCTTCGCGAGAGAAATTATTGGAAATCAGATCCTTCGTTTTCTGAGGAAGTACATTCACCAAGGCAGCATTGAAGTTGATCCCACTACGTACAATAGCTCTCGAAAGGTAATTTGGCTTGAACTTTTCTTGCCCTTCGTCTTGTCTTGATAGATTGATCCCCGTTTCAACAACCGTACGTGCTTTCTTCGAGAACCATAAGGTGAGTACCATGATACCTCCTGCGAACACCAATAACAGCTGTGGTGTACGCACTGCTCCTGACAAAGCTCCCATACCAAAAGCTTCTGGCGCGATACCGGACTGAGACCAAAGCTCAAAAGACTGATAGGCAGCAATCGGAACGCCAATGAAGTTCACAAGGTCATTTCCGGCAAAGGCCATGGCCAATGCAAAGGTGCCGACCCCAATCACGATCTTGTAGATATCCAAGCGCATCACATAAATGAAGAGTGCTGACAACATACTCCACAATATGATATTGGTCAGCGAGACCGCTAACACATTAAGCCCAAGAAATCCCTTGAGTGTCATGGAAAGTTTCTGCGACCCATCATCTAAGGCATCTAAAGAAAACAGCCCTTTCTTTGCCTTGAAAAACTCATCAATAGTAGCGAATGAAGCACCAAAGTACTCATTTACCCAAGCCAAGATAGTACTCTTATCTCCGCTGGCAACGGTGTAAACAGCTTGCGAAGACAGTTCGGTTCCCTTAAGGCCTTTTATAAGAATGAAATAGGTGATCGCTGCCAGAGAAACTCCTCCGAAAAGTACACCTACCCACTTAAGCTTCCTCCTGAAGTTGAAAGATAGGAGCATCCTTGAAACATACTGCACAATAGCTCCTATAGAGAAGGCTATCACAACCGAGAGCAAGATTCCCAGAATGATCTCGGTGGCCTTCTCTGTGTTTATGTAGTTGACCAAAGACGACAACTGCCCATCATCGGCGTAGATCTTTAGAATGGCAATGCACACAGCAGACCCCAACAATTCAAAGACTATAGAAACAGTGGTCGATGTAGGAAGCCCCAATGAGTTGAATACATCCAACAGCAGTACGTCAGTTAACATAACCGCCATGAAGATGATCATGATCTCGTTGTATTGAAACTGATCGGGTGTAAAAATGCCCTTCCGGGCCACTTCCATCATACCACTAGAAAAAACAGCACCTACAGCGACACCAACACTAGCAATGATCATGATATTCCTGATCGAGATCGCCTTAGAGCCAATGGCAGAGTTCAGAAAGTTCACAGCATCGTTACTGACCCCCACAACCAAGTCTGTGATCGCTAATGCGAACAAAGCAATAATAACTAACAAGTAGATGTCTTCCATTGGGAGATCTAGTTCGACAAAGGGCAAAATTCTACTTTCCAAAAGAAATATGTGTTAATTGAATGTTACCATTGATTTTTGCTGAAAAACCCTCTATTGTTTTATGAATACTTCGTAAATTGCTGATGAATTTAAGTAAAACCGAAAAACAAACTATTATGGCAGTTTTAAAAGTAATCGAAGTACTTTCCAACTCGGACAAGAGCTGGGAAGACGCAACCGCTAAAGCCGTGAAGCAAGCTTCCAAATCGGTCAAGAACATCAAGTCTGTGTATGTTCAAGACCAAAGCGCAATGGTAAAGGACGGTGAGGTAAAAGAATACCGAGTGAACCTTAAGCTTACCTTCGAGGTAAAATAAGCTGTACATCATATAACCAAAACCTTGAAAGCGCCCTTTTGCAGGGTGCTTTTTTGCTTCCACTATCTTTGTAAGATGAGTAAGAATCTCCTCCTTTTTGTCATTGGCCTCGTGTTGCTGATCGGCTGTGACTCCTCTAAAAAAACCACCCCCATGGAACATCCTTACACCAATGACCTTGTCAATGAGACCAGTCCATACCTGCTACAGCACGCACACAACCCTGTTGATTGGAAACCATGGAACGAAAGTGTGTTGCAACAAGCCAAGCAAGAAGGCAAGCCCTTGCTGATCAGTATTGGCTACGCAGCCTGCCATTGGTGCCATGTAATGGAGCATGAGAGCTTTGAAGATCCTTTAGTGGCCAAAGTGATGAACGAGCATTTTATAAACATTAAAGTAGATCGTGAAGAACGCCCGGATGTAGACCAAGTATATATGAACGCGGTGCAATTGATGCGTGGAAATGGTGGTTGGCCCCTCAATATTGTAGCACTTCCTGACGGAAGGCCATTCTGGGGAGCTACTTATTTGCCAAAACAACAATGGACCAGAAATTTAGAGGAACTGATAAAGATCTACCAGACCGATCGCGAAAGGATCGTAGAATATGCTGACAAGCTGCAGCAAGGCATGCAGGCTGTTGAACAGGTGATCCCAAACACCTCAGAACCTGCATTTAGCAATGAGGAGGTCCGTATAGCTGTGGAGTCTTGGTCTACATATTTCGACCAACGGCTTGGCGGTATCAACCGAGCGCCAAAATTCATGATGCCCAACAATTATGATTTCCTGCTAAGATGGGCACATCAAACCGACGATAGCGCACTCAACCAATACGTGCTGCTAACACTCAACAAAATGGCCTATGGTGGCATCTATGACCATGTTGGCGGAGGTTTCTCGAGGTATTCCGTAGACACCAAATGGCATGTGCCGCACTTTGAGAAAATGCTGTATGACAATGCACAACTTGTAAGTTTGTACAGCCATGCCTACCAGAAGACAAATGACCCCTTGTACAAAAAGGTCGTTTTCGAGACCATCGCTTTCGTAGAGCGCGAACTCATGCATACTAACGGTGCGTTCTATTCATCATTAGATGCCGACAGCTTGGATGAGCAAGGCCAACTAGAGGAAGGCGCTTTTTATGTCTGGAAAGAAGATGTGCTGAAAGAATTGCTCAAAGATGACTTCAAGATCTTTAAAGACTACTACAACATCAATGAATATGGCCTGTGGGAAGATGGCAACTATGTACTGATCCGAGACAAAGATGCCGAGTCTGTCGCCAAACTTCATAACATGCACATAGAAAAGCTTGAGAGCAGCATCAACAGGTGCAAAGAGATCTTATTCAAAGAGCGAAGCAACAGACCTCGTCCAAGATTGGATGACAAATCGCTCACCTCTTGGAATGCATTGATGATCCAAGGATATCTAGATGCCTACAACGCCTTTGGAGAACGTCCTTTTTTACAGGCCGCATTGAAAAATGCTGACTTTATACTTAACAACCAGCTTAAAAAGGATGGCAGCTTATACCATTCGTACAAAGATGGAAAGAGCACTATCAACGGATATTTGGAGGATTATAGCACTACGATCAGTGCTTTTGTTTCCCTTTTTGAAGCTACCGCTGATGAGAAGTGGCTTAGCACAGCAAAGTCTTTGACAACGTATGCCTATGTGAATTTCTACGATCAAGACAGCCAGCTGTTCTTTTTCACCTCTAATGAAGACACCTCCCTCGTTACAAGAAACATCGAAAAAAGCGACAATGTGATTCCTGCTTCCAATTCAATGCTGGCAAAGGCATTATTCAAATTGGGTCATATATATGGCGAAAAGAAGTACCTCAAGACCTCTCAACAGATGCTTAACAATATGAAGGACGATGTCTTAAAGTTCGGCTCCAGTCATTCTAATTGGTTAGACCTGATGCTTAGTTTTTCTGAAGACTACTATGAGGTTGCCATCGTTGGAAGCGAAGCCTTGTATATGGCCAAAGATCTTCAGAAGGACTATCTTCCCAACAAGGTCGTCATAGCTAGTTTAGGAGAAAGCAACGTGCCTTTGTTAGAAAATCGACTTGCCGATGGTGAAACACTTATCTACGTTTGCGTCAATGGCACTTGCAAGCTACCGGTAGACACTGTTGAAAAGGCAACATCCCTGTTAGGAGCGGCCAACTAGTACCTTTCACAGAAAAAAATCGCATTTCAGCACACTTAACTCAAATTTAGATCCACTTTCTTCGCTAATACATCAAAGCCATTAAATTTGCAGCCACAATAATCGAAAAACTAGTACAATGAATTTAGAACACTGGACAGAAAAAGGAATGGACTGGCTGATAGAATTTGGCCCTAAGGTGATCGCTGCCATACTGATATGGGTCATCGGGTCCTGGGTCATCAACCGGATCGTAAATATCACCAAGAGGATGATGGCCAAGCGCGACTATGAGGCAAGCCTTCAAAAATTCTTAGTAAGCCTTATCAGTTGGGCATTGAAAATTGCCTTGTTCATCACCATTTTAGGAACTTTAGGTGTTGAGACCACCACCTTTGCTGCCGTGATCGCGGCTGCGGGCCTTGCCATTGGCATGGCACTACAAGGTTCATTGGGCAACTTTGCCGGCGGTGTATTGATCATGATATTCAAACCCTTTAAAGTAGGGGATCTTATCGAAGCGCAGGGCGAACTAGGCGTTGTGAAGGAGATCGACATCTTCACCACGAGGCTCAACACGCCTACCAACAAACTGGCCATACTTCCAAACGGTGCTTTGTCTAACGGAAACATCCTCAACTATACAGCCGAGGGAAAACTAAGAGTAGACCTTACCTTTGGTGTAGCCTATGATGCAGACATCAAACAAACCAAGGAAGTATTGATGAAAGTACTGGCTGATCAAGAAAAAGTGCTTAGAGACCCCGCTCCAGCTGTTTCTGTCTCTGAATTGGCAGACAGTTCTGTGAACTTTTCCGTTAGGCCATGGGCAAATGTTGCCGACTACTGGGATGTATATTTTGATACTATCGAAAATACCAAGTTGGCACTGGATAAAGCAGGAATCGAAATTCCTTATCCGCATCGAGTGGAGCTACGAAAAGAAGCTTAAGCTTTCTTCTTTGTGACGATGAAATCCTTCAAATAGAAAGGCTCGAAATAGGCGACATCTTCGGTGTCGCCTATTCTGCACTTCTCATATGAAAGCATTGCCATCTCGATCGCAGAGGGAAAGAACACTTCTTCTTGAAAAGACAGATACTCATGGTCGACAATGCCTCTGCATTTTTCAGCACCTGGCCCCACTAGCGTCGTTCTGTGCTTCGTGATGAACTCTGAGAACGATCCTTGGTCGATGACCTCTGCCGCTGCGCTACGAAGCATCGAATATTTATGGTCATACACTGCCGAATAGACTTCCATTCTTCTGGCATCTAGCATGGGGATGATATAACCATCTTCGACCTTTACCCTCATGGCCAACGCCTGAAGTGTGTCTACCGCGATCAGTGGCACATTCAATGAAAAGCACAATCCTTTTGCAGCCGAAACGCCAATGCGCAAGCCTGTGTATGAACCTGGGCCTTTGCTAACAGCAACGGCATCTAGGTCTGCTATGGTAACTTGACCCTCTTCCAACACCTCCTCAATAAAGACATGAAGGTTCTCTGCATGTGAATAGTCTGGGTCGTTGAGCTCGCGAAAAGAGATGACCTTTCCATCTCTTGCCAAAGACACAGAGCAATTGGTGGTGGTCGTTTCAAGGTTGAGTATCAGTGCCATGGTAATTGCTTCGTGCAAAAATAGAAAAGGCCCGTCAACTGACGAGCCTTCTTCTTCCACTATTTTAATTCGGCCTATCTGTCTAGGTCGGATATGGGCACCCCGAAGTAAAACTCCAATACTTTTAGATTGAAGATATAATTGTACTTGGTTCTTACCACATCTGCTTCTGCCTGCACCACTTGTTGTTTTACTTGATTAAAGTCGAAAGAGTTCAAAAGTCCTACATTGAAGCGTTCTTGGGAGTACTCGAATGCGGTCTTTCTCGCCTCCAATGCCTTCTGTGAAGCCTCATATGCTTTTAACGAGCCTTGTGCATCCGTGTATGCCTGATTGATAGTAGCTTCAAGGTCTAGCTTATCTTGCTCATATTGCAAACGTGTTCTATCGAGACTGATCTGGCTTCTCTTTATCGAGTTTTTAGTAGCAAAGCCATTAAAGACAGGGACATCTAACTGCAACCCGTACGACATGCCATCGAACCTCCAGAATTGGTCTATGAGGTTTAAACCGTCTACATTGTCTGCCCAACGCGTGTTGTAATTGAAAAAAGCTGATAGCGAAGGATAGTTTCCTCCCTTGGCTATCTTAACATCTTTTTCGGCAAGCGCTACATTCATCTCAGATTGTTTGATATCGTTGCGGAAGGTCAAGGCCTTTTCAAAAATACTTTCTGGTGAAAGCTCAAAGATCGTCGAGGTTGGTACTAGATAATCGGCTTCGGCAACATCAAAATTCTCATAATCCGTTTCGGTAAGTAACTGCGCCAACGAGATCAATGATATTCTCACTGCATTTTCAGCATCCACGATGGCTTGCTCTTGCTGTGCGGCCGTGGCTTCGATCTCTAGCAAGTCGCCTTGTGGCAACACGCCGGCATCGACAAGTTCTTGTGTTCTCTCCAGATCTTGTTTCGTAGCTTCGTACTGAGCTTGTTGCACTTTCAGCGTTTCTTTGTTTGAAACCACCTGGAGATACGAGTTGGCCACAAACAGGCGAATATCGTCTTTCATATCCTCTAAGCGATACTCACTGGCCTTCGCATTTAGTTTAGCCCTGTTTAGGCGATGTAAATTCTGCATGCCTGTAAACAGGGTTACACCAGACGAAACGCCTGGAGAGATGGATGTTACCGTTTGATTCTCTAAAACTCCCGTTGTAGGATTGGTGCCCAGACCGATGCTTTGGGTAAGTGATGCTCTACCGTTAAGAGAAGGTAAGAAGTTGCCAATGGCATCCGATTTATCGATCATCGCATTTTCAAGGTCCAACTCAAATTGCTTTACAGAGATATTGTTTTCTACAGCGTGCTCTACACACTCGCGCAATGTCCACTTCTTCTGGGCGGCCGCTGACAGAAAAACGAAACTAATAGACAGGGTTAGGATGTACTTGAAGTTCATACGCATTGTTTACTTGGGTTGATTAGTTGCTGGCTTCGTCTTCTTCGTCATCCTCATCCTCTTCGTTGCCTTTTTTCTTTGGCTCGGTCTTGTTCCAAACTTTGATCTTGTCATCTTCGCCTATTCCAGAAAGGACCTCTACGTTGATCCCGTCAGAAATGCCCAGCTCGACATCTCGTCTTTCGAACTTTTGTTCTCCGGTCTCGACTTCAACATAGGGCTTATCGGTTTCCTTGTCGAACTGAAGCAAAGCCTCTTTGATCGCCAAAATACTATCCTTCTTCTCTAAGACGATCGATGCGTTGGCACTGTAGCCTGCACGCACGTAAAAGTCTTCATCTAGGTATACGTCTCCTTCGATCTTGAATTGGACGGCACCTTGCTCTTCATTGCCCTTTGGTGCAATGAACTTTAACTTCGCATCGAACTCTTTGTCCTGAATGGCCCCTAAGCTTATTTTTAGCGGCATTTCTTCTTTCAGCTTCCCTACTTCAGCCTCGTCTACCTTGCCTTCAAAGATCATTTTGCTCATATCGGCAACGGTAGCAACCGTAGTACCATCGTTAAAGTTGTTACTCTGGATCACCTGGTCGCCTTCTTCCACTGGGATCTCTAAAATAGTACCGGAAGCAGATGCTCTGATGTTTGTGATCGCCTGTGCCCCACCAGTAGATCCTTGTCGAATGATCTGCAGGTCGTTGCGAGCATTCTGAAGCTCTTGGATCGCTTGATCATAGCGCAGCTTGAAATTCTGAAAATCTTGCGCAGAGATCACGCCCTTATCAAAAATGGCCTTGTTCCGGTCGTAATCCAATTTGGCATTGTTCAGGCCTATCTCGGCGTTTCGCACGCGCCCTCTGGCACCATTCATGGATTGTTCATCGGGCACTACTCGTATCTTGGCGATAAGATCACCCTCGTTGATGTCCTGCCCTTCTTCTACATAGATCTTATCAACGATACCTGTTACCTGGGGCTTTACCTCTACCTCTTCTTCGGGCACTACCTTTCCGGTAGCCACTGTCTTTTCTTCTATAGAGGTCATAAAGGCTTGCTCAGTTGCGTACTCTATAGGCGATTTACTATTGGTCTTGATGAAATATGCAGCAGCGAACAACAGTCCAAAGACCAATACGGCCAACAAAAGATATTTTAGAATTTTTTTCATGATCGATTATAATATAAATAGTTGGTTATTCTTCTCGTAATGCATCAATAGGTCTAATGCTAACAGCGCGCTGCGCAGGAATCAGCCCTATGAGTGTTCCTAAAATTACCATGATAAATAATGCCCCGACCACAAAAGGTATGGGTACCGTTGGGTTGGTATATGGGAACCCATCGTTGTTGGCCGTCAGGTTATTGATGATCGCCAAAACTAAAGCGCCTAATATAATTCCGATAAGACCGGCTACGATAGTTAGCAATACCGATTCTAATAGAATTTGTCCTCTTACTTCAGCAGGTGTGGCACCAAGTGCACGTCTCACCCCTAATTCTTTGGTACGTTCCTTGACCGAAATGAGCAAAATGTTTCCGATAGCTATGACCCCAGCCAAAATGGTGCCGATACCTACAACTAGCGATAGCAGATTTATCCCTTTTGAAAAGCCGATGATCTTGGCAAACTGTTCTCCTAGATTAAAGGAGCCAAAGGCACGCTCGTCATCAGGGTGCACCTTATGGGAACGCTTTAATGTGGTCTTGATATCCTTTTCAAGTTGAATGATATCTACATCGTCATAACCCGCAATAGCAAACCAAGCTACCTTATCTCCTAGGTTATACATGGTCTGAAAAGTGGAAAATGGAATAAACATGGCGCCATCATCTTCAAAGCCGCCACCTTGTTCGTATTTGTAGATCCCCACTACTTGGAAATAAATGTTATTGATCTGAACGAACTTTCCAATAGGGTCTTCATCCTTTTCGAATAATTCTTTTTGGACCCTTGGACCTATGACCACTACTTTTCGTTCGTAACGTACATCATCATCATTGAGAAATCTTCCTCCTTCGAATATCTTCTTTCTGGCAATTCTGTCGATCACAGGAAAATCACCAAACATCATATAGTTTCCAGATTTCAGTCCACGCACTACGGGTGGTGATGGATCGCCGAATACGCCTCGCACATTACGTGGCGCAATAAACTGAATTTCAGAGTGCTTACGTTGCAATTCTTCGGCATCTCCCAGTCGCAATTGCATTGCACGGCCAATTTTAAAACCTTCGTAAGGAATGCTTGTTCGCTGGGCCCAAACAAACATACTGTTGTTAGCTATATCTCTAAATTCCTTTTCAAAACCATTGTCCATTCCCTTCGCTGCTCCCGAAAGGGCAATGTATACGAACACTCCCCAGACAACACCGATAACGGTCACAACGGTTCTTAGTTTGTTCTTGCGAATAGAACCATAGATCTCTTGCCAAGTATCTCTATCAAAAATAAACTTCATAGCTATTCGTCTCTAAGTGCAACAATAGGTTTGATTCTGGCTGCTCTTCTGGCAGGAATGTAGCCCGCAATGGCTCCGCAAACAATTAGCGACACTACCGCCATCACTATAGTTTTTGTGGCTACATACGGATACTTTATAAAATAGTCTTGTAATGATAAACCTATACTACTTAACACTGCTATGCCCAACACCATACCAAAGATCCCTGCAATAAGGGTGATAAAGATGGATTCTTGCAATACCATGCCTATCACAGAATTTGGTGAAGCGCCCAATGCTTTTCTGATCCCTAGTTCTTTGGTACGTTCTTTTACAACAAAGATCATAATGGTAAGAATCCCGATGATTCCAGCAAACAATGTACCTGCGGCTACAAATGCAACAGCCATTTGCAATACACCTGCCAATTGTTCTGTTTGTTTTACACCTTCGGCAGCATTGCGCACAAACATCCCGTTCTGATCATCAGGATGTATGGTATGCTTATCGCGAAGAAACTTTTCAACACTACGGGCAAACGCAGCCGATGCAGTATAGTTCATGTTCTCTCTGAAACCAATAATGAAGAAGTCTATCTTATCGGTATTCTTTTCGATAAGCTGTCGTGCCGTATAAGGAAGGTAGATCATTCGTTCCTCATTATCGCCTCCATCATCTTGGAAGACACCAACCACTTTGTAGTTGATTCCGTTTATATCTACGAATTTCCCTAATGCATTCTCGTTCTTGAAAAGGTCTTGCTCTACCAATCTACCGATTACTACATGTCGAGCCTTATTCTGCAGGTCCATCTCGTTGATGTAGCGGCCTTTCATGATGATGGTCTTCTCGGAAAACTGATGTCCTGGCGAAACGGCCCTCGTGGAATAGGTGTTAGACTCTCCTTTGTAACTAGTTAGTCCACTTCTTGCAATTCTGGGAGTTATGTATTCTATGAACATGGGAAAGTTCTTCTCCATGTCGTCTAGGTCATCATTTCTAAACTCGATGGTCCTGTTGGTGGCAAATCCCTTGTAGGGTTTTGTCGTTCGGCCTGGGAATACCCATAGCGTATTGGTGGAGTCGTCTAGGAAGAATTCTTGAAATCCATTCTTGAGGCCATTACCAAAACCAAAGAGCACTATAAAAATAAAGATCCCCAAAGTAATAGTAAACCCTGATAGGGCAGTACGTAACTTGTTGTTACTTATCGACTCAAATATTTCGCTCCAACGGTCTCTATTGAACATATTGCTGCGCTCTTACTTGATCTACTTTCTTATCTTCTACGATCACACCGTCTTTTAGATGTACAATACGCTTGCACATATCTGCGATATCCGGTTCGTGCGTTACAACAAGGATGGTGTTTCCTTCGTCGTTGATCTTTTGGATAAGGTCCATTACCTCGTAGGAGGTTTTGGTATCCAGAGCTCCGGTTGGCTCATCAGCCAACAACACCTTGGGTTCAGAAGCCATGGCCCTGGCAATGGCTACCCGTTGCTTTTGCCCTCCAGAAAGCTCGCTTGGCAAATGCGTGGCCCACTCTCTAAGTCCGACGCTTTCTAAATATTGCAAGGCCTTCTCTTGGCGCACTTTCCGTTTCACTCCTTGGTAGTATAGTGGCAACGAAACGTTCTCTGCAGCAGTCTTGTAATTGATCAAATTAAAGGATTGGAACACAAAACCAAGGAACTTGTTTCGATATTGTGCCGCTTTCTTTTCGTTGAGGTTCTTGATGGGCACGCCATCTAGTGTATAACTACCTTCATCCAATACATCGAGCATGCCTATGATATTGAGCAAAGTTGATTTGCCCGACCCAGAAGAACCCATGATGGCAACAAGTTCTCCTTCTTCGACATTTAGATTGATTCCCTTGAGCACATGCAAGGAGTTGGAGCCCATTTTATAGGACTTGTGCAGATCTTTGATTTCGATCATGAGGTGTGATGGTTGGTGACACAATGTTAAACAATCCTAGTGAGATCCTATATTAATGATCTGTTAAGACCTCGGTTTTCCGACGTTCAACATTCATATGACTTCATGTGTGTGCTTTTGTTACAGACCTGTTTGTGAAGAAAATGTTAAAATTGGCTGTCTTCTATTCCGAAGTCTCGTTCTTGCGAAAGGTCTTGTAGATCATATAGCCAAGTCCCCCAATGAGAATATAGGGTACGGCCATGAGATAGATAATTCCGTTGTTCACACCCTTGGCGGCCTCTTGGTCTTCTTGCGATTCTAATACGGCACGACACATGGCACATTGTGCTTCTGTATATGTTGCTGCCAACAACAGTGCAAGCCCAAGCAAGGTCCTCATCCTAATTTTTCGACCTGAAAAACTCACCTTTCTCCAAAAGGCAAAGAAAAGATAATTTATATGCCTTCTTGCCTCATGCATAATAAGGGGAGATCATTAGATAAACGATCACTCCGGTGATTGCCACATACAGCCATACTGGAAAAGTGATCTTGGCTATCTGCCTGTGTCTCGGAAAGCTTTTCGCGATGGCTCTCACATACGTGATCAGCACCAAGGGTATGATCCCTATGGAAAGCAATATGTGTGTGATCAAGATAAAAAAGTATACATAGCGAATGACACCCTCGCCGCCGTACGACGTAGACTCGGAGGTCATGTGGTAGGCGACATACATCGCCAGAAAAGCAACCGATAATGCTATGGCCAGCTTCATTAACCGTTCATGCAGCGATCGCTTTCCATTTTTAATGGCTATGACAGCCGCTACCAGCACTATTGCAGTGATCCCGTTGATGGTCGCATAGATAGGCGGAAGAAAGGTCAATGGCGCTACATCGAACCCCATGCGCCTCAGGTTGATCCCGAAAAGTGCTGCCACCGCAAGCGGAATGACCACAGAAAGTAGGATGATCCACTTTCTGTACCTCTTCTCTTGTTCCGTTGCAAGATGCTTGCTCATTCGTCTAATAGTTTTTGAATGTCTTCCTTTAATTCGGTGATCTGGTCAGAGAGGTTCTCTTCTTCAATTGCCCGGTAATAGATAAATGGATTTCCATGAACATCATAACGCGAGCGAACCCTACCTTGTTTGTCTATCAGTGCAAACAACCCTGAGTGTTCAAAACCACCAACCTCTTCAGGGCCTTCACCAGCATAGATATTGAAGCCTGTGTTGGCCAATCCCATTAGATCTTCTCTCGCGCCCGTCATCAGATGCCAGTTGGGTGATCGAATGTCATAACGCTCGGCATATTGCTTCAAGGTTGTAGGTGTGTCTCTTTCGGGGTCTATCGTGAAGGAAGCGATCCCAAAATCCTCCTGGTCTCCAAACTGCTCTTCAATGGTCTTCATCTTTGCATTCATCATGGGGCAAATAGTGGGGCACGAGGTGAAAAAGAACTCAGCGACCCAGACCTTTCCCCTATAGTCATCATTGCTAATGGGCAAACTATCTTGGTTGATGAACAGGAATTCGGGAACAGTTCGCGGTGTTCCGTTCAACTCCAGCACGGCCAACTCATCTTTGCTCATGCGGTCGTCTTGAATCACCTCGTTGTTCTTCACTCGATCTATGATATTTGGGACGAAGATGATGCCAAACACCAATATGACGAACGCAATGCCTATGTACGAGTAGTTCCTTTTCATCGTTCTGGTTTTTTCTTGAGAATAGACTCTCGACGATTCTCATAGTTATTATTCTTCTTCAATGCCAGGCGGTATTCGGCCAGGATGATCTTCACATCGTCTTCCATCTTGTTGTTGATCACCGCCACAGAACGCGCATCATAGCCATACAGCTTATTGCCATCATCATCTTCCCTTCCTCTTAGCTGCAGCTCTTTATCTATGACGAAGACATAGGGCGAACCAAGATTTTCATCCAGGGAAAGGTTAGACTGCAGGCTATTGAAGACTTCTTTCAATTTGAATTCATCAGCAAAGGCAAAGCGCCACTTTTCAGTATCGGTATCCGTTGCTCCTGCCAGTTCCTCCTTCAGGTCGATAGCTGTCTGTTCCGTCCCATTTGGCAGAAGCATCACAAACTGAAAGTCATTGAATTGGTAGAAACGCTTGTATATCTTCTGATTCAGGTTGAAGATGTTGCCTTTCTTGTTCTCAGCATCCTTCCCCAAAAATCCCAGTATCGTAATGCTTCCTTGCAGTTGAAGCGAATCAGTATCTGAATTGAAGTCCTCCAAGTCTGCAACACCTTTCGTAAGTATCGGCAGGCGATAAAAGTTGTTTACGCCCGAAGCAAAGAAGAGATAGACCACTATCGGTAAGATAAAGAGTGTTCCCAGTACTAAATTCTTCTTTGTCATTGCTTCCCAATTGCGTTTTGCAAAGATACTTCACAGGCGATCCCCTCACAAACAAAAAGGCTTCCGGACGGAAGCCTTTCAATATCTATGAGAATTGTTCTAAAAATTCCAGGTGATGAACGTATTGTGCATCACATCGTAAATGTAGTTACCTTCAACCAATAGGATAAAGGCCAGATACAGGATCAAGAACACGCCTGTCCAGACAACGGCACGTCTTAACGATGGCTTCTCGTCACGAAGGTGCATAAAGTCCCATGCGATATAGTATGCTTTCACAAGTGTTAGGATGATGAATATCCAATTGAGAAGTTTCATCCCCAAAACATACGTACCTGTCAAGGATGCTGGCTTAATGATCCCCAGGGCAACCTCAACAGCAGTTACCAATGCCAGGAAGACAAGCACGCCCCATATCTTCTGTACGTTGTTCTTGAACTTTAGCAGTCCTCTGAAAATCGCTAATTTATGTTCGTGTGCCATGTTTTGTCGTTTTATACTTTTTGTTTTGCGATCTAGGCTTTTGACTCAAAATGATCAGACCAGATAGAAAAAGGTGAATACAAATACCCATACCAAGTCTACAAAGTGCCAGTAGAGACCTACTTTTTCTACCATCTCGTAGTGTCCGCGACGCTCGTAGGTGCCTAAGATGACATTCAGGAATATAACGATGTTGATCACCACGCCCGAGAATACGTGGAATCCGTGGAAACCTGTAATGAAGAAAAAGAAGTCAGCAAAAAGTCGATTGCCGTATTCGTTATGAATCAGGTTGGCGCCTTCTACTACTTCGACACCACTTTTCAAGGCGGCCTCAGAAGCTGCTCTGTCTAGTACAATCTTCTCTCCTTTTTCGTTGATGTCCTCGATGCGCACCAACACATTCGGGTTTTCCATAAAACCGCTCACTACTTCTTTTACCTCATAGCTGGGCAGTGGGCTTTCTTTCATATACCAGATACCATCTTTGCTCTGATGTTGTTCCCTCTCTTTTGCCATCGGGTTCGCGATATCGCCGATCGCCACTCGCTTTTTGTGGTCGTCAGCATCTACAAATTGAAGGATCTTTCCGCTACGGGTCTCGATCGCACCGTAATCTCCTTTGATAAAAGTAGCCCATTCCCATGCTTGCGACCCAACAAAGATCAGACCGCCAATAACCGTGAGAAGCATGTACCATATCACCTTTGTCTTCTGCAACTTATGGCCAGCATCAACAGCTAGTACCATGGTTACCGAAGACATGATAAGTATGAAGGTCATGAACGCGACATAGTACATCGGGTAATTTCCATGGAAGAAAGGCACGTGCGTAAACACCTCGTCTGCAATAGGCCAAGTATCTATGTTCTTGAACCTTGAGAATCCATAAGCTACCAAGAATCCTGAAAAGGTCAGTGCATCCGAGAGGATGAAGAACCACATCATCATCTTGCCGTAACTAGCGTTGAGGGGTTGGTTTCCCCCACCCCAAACTTTTCCTTCTGTGCCTGTGTTAGCAGTAGCTTCCATAGAGAAATATATCGATTTAAAAGTCGGTCAAATTTACGTTTTTTTCTTATCTAAAGAAATAGAAGAATAGAAATAGATATACCCAAATGATATCGAGAAAATGCCAGAAGTTGAGACCCAACTCAAAGCCTAGCATATTCTTGGCATCGTACTTCTCTTTAAAATGATTATAAATTACCACCAAAAGCACGATGAGCCCAGCAATGACGTGCAAAACATGCAAAAATGAGATGATGTAGATGAAGGACATCGCAATATTGCTTGTTGCTCCTGTAAAGAAGTAACCTGCATCGATCATCTGTTGATAGCCCACGAATTGAAGCGTCACAAATGCAAGGCCCAAGCCTAGTGTAGCCAGCAATAGCGCATTTGCTTGATTTCGATGACCCTTCTTGAGAGCAAGTTTTGCCAGATGAAAAGTAATGCTACTAGCTATGATCGCCAATGTGCTGAACATAAATGCTGGAGGAAGTTCTAAGTCTTTCGCCCAGTCGGGACGTGACTTGCTTACCACGTACGCACTTGTTAGCCCAGCAAAGGTCATGGCAATGCTGATCATTCCAAACCATAGCATCATCTTCTTGGCTCTCGCTTGTTTTTCTAGCTCGTTTCCTTGGGTCAAATCCATTAATGTAAAAACTTATCGACTACATATACGATCTGCAACAACGTGATGTACGACACACTCGCTAACATCAACGCTCTTGCCGAGGTATTATCTCGCTTCTGGTAAAGGCGAATGGCAAAGAACAACATGGTTAGCCCAAGCAATCCCACGATGATCGCAGTAGCAGGCAATATATAGAGACCACCTGTCATCTTCAGTACGGGAAAGACCGATACAATGATCAACCATATCGTATAGATGATACATTGAAATGCCGTAGACCTATCTTTCTTTCCGGTGGGCAGCATCTTGAAGCCTGCATCCTTGTAATCGTCATCCAACATCCAGCCGATGGCCCAGAAATGTGGGAACTGCCAAAAGAATTGGATCATGAACAAAGTACCTGGTTCGATCCCAAATTCTCCCGTGGCAGCCACCCATCCCAACATAAATGGAATTGCCCCCGGAAATGCCCCCACAAACACCGACAGCGGTGTGAGGGTCTTCAGCGGCGTGTAAGCACAAGTATACAGAAATATAGAGATCGCACCGAACATGGCAGTGATCGGATTGATCACATACAAAATGCCAACACCACCTATTGTCATGCAAGTAGCCAACCAAAATGCGGCCTTGGGTGAAAATCTACCCGCTGGAATTGGGCGGTTCTTTGTGCGTTTCATCTTCGCATCCAAGTCTCGCTCTATGATCTGATTGAACGTATTTGAAGCGCCCACCAAACAGAACCCACCTACTGCTAACATCAGCAATGTTGTCCAATCTATGAATTCTGCACCAAGAAGATATCCGGCCACCGAAGAAAACACAACACTAAACGACAATCCAACTTTGGTCAGTTGTTTAACATCGTCAAGGACAATGGCTAGTGTTCGTGTAGAGGTCGTGGTGTTAGACAAGGTATCCATCTAAATATAAAAATGGCTGCAAAGATACAGCACAAGGCCATGTTTTGCAATGTTTCATAAGTTTTATGCACTCTGCATTTTTGTATCTTGAACGTTGTAATTCTTTCACAATTAAGGCGACCATAACAAAAACTTCTTATGAAACTTCAAAAGTTACTCTTGCACATCTCTGCGATCATCCTATTTTCTTGCTCGACCAACGCCCAGAACCAAGATGTTCCTATCACCACCACCCAAGTGACGGACAACATCTATATGCTCGAAGGGCGTGGCGGCAATATAGCAGTCTCTATAGGTGAAGACGGAGCCTTTATGGTAGACGACCAATATGCCAATATGAGCGAAAAGATATTGAATGCCGTGAAGGAGATCACGGACCAACCTATCAAGTTCTTGGTCAACACGCATTGGCATGGCGATCACACTGGCGGCAACGAAAGCATGCAAAAGGAAGGTGCCATCGTCGTAGCGCATGAAAATGTTAGAAAGCGCATGAGCACAGAACAGTTCAACAAACTTTGGGGTCGAACCACACCACCTTCACCCAAAGAAGCCTTGCCCATAGTCACCTTCTCCAAAGATATTTCCTTCCATCTGAATGGCGAGGACATATTTGTCTTCCATGTGCACAATGCGCACACTGACGGTGATGCCATGGTGTATTTTTCTGGAAGTAACGTATTGCATATGGGTGACACCTTCTTCAATGGTAAATATCCCTATATCGACATCAGTGCTGGAGGAAGCATCGATGGCTATCTTGCCGCTCATAGGAAAGCATTGCTGTTGGCAGATGATGAGACCAAGATCATCCCTGGTCACTTGAAGCTTAGCAACAAGGCCGAATTACAGGCCTACACAGAAAAACTGACCAAGCTCAGAGAAAATGTCGAAAATGCAATTGCTACAGGAAAGACCGAGCAGGAAATCATTGATGATGTTTCGTTGACCAAGTTTCTCGATGAACAAGATTTTGGTGATTGGTTCATAAAACCCGAGGTGATCCGAAGGATATTGTACTTGAGCCTGACTGCTAAAAATCAAAGTACCAATTGAAAAGATCGGTCCGCAACCCAATATTGAACCAGGTTGTCGATTCTTCAAAATCAGTTGCCGTGTTCGCCTCCGGGCTGAAATCTCTATAGGTGATGTTGGCAAAGATCTTCAGGTTTGTCGAAGGGTTTACAGTGTACCCCGCCTGTAGGTCGCCAATAAACACGTTGGTCTCATTACCCTGTAAAAACTCGTTACCCGTGTCTCCGGGACGATCGTCTTCACTGGTGAAAACATCACCGCCATAGGCAAAGTTGTCACCGCCCTCATTGAAGTCTAGTCCGCGACGTCCATAGATCAGCTTGGCACTGCCGTACCAACGACCTTTCTGATAGCGTGCGATCCCGATCAGCTCTTCAAAGTTGGCACCCCAAAGGTGCGCCATCGACTGGTTGGTGTTTCCGTAGTTAAGCACAATGGTATTGTGCGAATAGG
>JANQRC010000072.1 GCA_028284745.1 Flavobacteriaceae bacterium | reverse complement strand
CAGAAGAAGATCTCTATATCGGTATCCGTAGTAAGCTGATGGGACAGGTAAATCTTGTGCGAATTGGACAAGAATTCCTATCTCGCGGAGGTTCATTCACCTTGACCACCGGTATTCTCGCAGACGACCCGGTCATCATGACAACCAGTGCCGCCATGGTAAACGGTGCTATCCATAGTTTCGTGAAAGCGGCTGCTTTAGAGCTGAAAAATGGCCATCGCATCAACGTGGTGAGCCCGGGCCTGGTAGAAGATGCAGTGGTGAAGTATGAAGACTATTTTCCTGGCCACAATGCCATACCCATGCAAAAAGTAGTGAATGGCTATGTGCGAAGTGTTGAAGGCAAGGGAAATGGTGAGATCATCCGTGTCTATGAGTAGCGCCATTGAACGGCCCGAACTGTACTTCCCAAGAGATGTCGAATGGTACGATTGGCTACTGGTGAATCATGATCGATATCCCAATGGCGTATATCTGATATTCTACAAGTTAGAGGCCAACATTCCCACCATGCGATGGGAAGAAGCGGTCAAAGTTGCCTTGTGCTTTGGCTGGATCGATTCGACTGTGAAGAACATGGGTGGCCCCAAGCGACGTCAATACTTTTGTCCACGAAAACCAAAAAGTGTTTGGAGTAAAGTGAACAAGACCTATCTGGAAGAATTGATCCCTTCTGGGAAAATACAAGCTAGTGGACTTAAGGCAATAGCTATCGCCAAAGAAAATGGCTCCTGGACTGCTTTAGACGATGTAGAGAATGGGGTAATTCCCGAAGATCTACAACTGGCTTTCGATAAGAACAAGCTAGCCTTCAAGAATTATCAAGGCTTTGCCCGTGGCTATCGTAAATCGTACCTCTATTGGCTTAACAGTGCCAAACGCGAAGAAACCAGAAAGAAGAGGATCGCAGAGATCATTAGGCTTTGTAAGGCGAACACCAAGTCGCGATAGGCTTTAACAAATAATCCTATATTTGATTCATGCGAAAGCTATTCCGTCCGTTCTTCATCCAACATCGCTTCTTCTATGCGTGCATCGGAGTGGTGGTGGTGTTTGTGGTAAGCTTTATCATCCCAAACTTGTTCAACATTGCCAAACTCATATTACTGATATTGCTCACATTCACTGTCTTGGATGTCCTTATCATATTTCTGGTGAAGAAAGGAATCGAAGCAAGGCGCATACTGCCCGACAAACTCTCTAACGGAGATCAGAATCCCATTCAACTTTCCGTTAGCAATTACTACACCTTTCCTGTTTTTGCCACGATCATTGATGAGGTACCAGAGCAGTTTCAGATACGTGATCTTGAGATACAGCGCAAATTGCCTGCTTCTAGCACGCAAGACCTTCAATACGAATTGCGTCCTACGGAACGTGGTGAATACGTGTTTGGCAGATTGAATATCTACATCGGATCGTTCTTGGGTCTGGTGGCCAAACGATACATTTTTGAAGACGACGTCATGGTACCGACCTACCCTTCTTTTCTTCAACTGAAGAAATACGAAATGTTGGCCATCAGTAATAATTTACATCAATATGGGGTCAAGAAGATCCGCCGGCTAGGTCATACCATGGAGTTTGAGCAGATCAAAGAATATGTGCGTGGTGATGACCTTAGGACCATCAATTGGAAAGCCACCGCCAAAAAGAACCAACTGATGGTGAACCAGTATCAGGACGAGAAGTCCCAGCCCGTATATTCGGTGATCGATAAAGGACGCGTCATGAAAATGCCCTTCGATGAATTGAGTCTATTAGATCATGCCATCAATGCTTCACTGGTGATGAGCAACGTTATCCTCAGGAAACAAGACCGGGCGGGATTGTTTACTTTCTCAAAGAAGGTAGAAGATGTTGTAGTTGCCCAAAGGCGCAATTCGCAGATGAACATGATCCTAGAAGCATTATACAATGTCTATACCGATTTTTATGAGTCTGACTTCAGCAGACTGTATACCGAGATCAAGCGAAACATCACCCATCGAAGCCTGATCCTACTCTATACCAACTTTGAGACAATGGATGGGTTGAACCGACAGTTGGCCTACCTCAAAGGTATTGCGAAAAATCATCTGCTAGTGGTGATCTTCTTTAAGAACACTGAACTGAAGAAACTTATCGAGCAACCTGCAGAGACCATCCAGCAAGTATATGACAAAGTAATTGCCGAGAAGTTCGACTTCGAGAAGCGGTTGATCGTCAACGAGTTGAAAAAGTACGGCATCTACTCTATTCTCACCACACCCGAAGATCTAACCATCGATACCATCAATAAATATCTAGAGATCAAAGCCAGAGGTCTACTCTAATGACAATTCATCCTCCAAAAAGCACAATTCGGTAAATCGCATTAGTACTAATCTTCATTTTGATAGACTTTTGAATCGTGATCAAAACGCAAAACCATCAACTATGAAAACACTGGCTACCATCATCACACTTGCCCTCCTTTCAGCTACTGGCAATGCTCAGACTTCTGAAGAAAAAGGAATCACTATCACAGTGACAATCAATAATTGTCTAAATGACAATGGGCACGCTATCTTTTCTTTACACACAGCTGATACCTTTCTAAAAGGAAAAGGCATACAAAGTGCCAAAGCCGCTATAAAAGATGGTAAAACGGAGGTCGCCTTTGAAAATGTACTCAAAGGTACTTATGCTATCATGGCACTCCATGATGCCAATGGCAATAATCGCATGGACTTTGAAGTGAATGGCATGCCAAAGGAGAACTATGGCATGAGCGGCAATGACATGAGCTTTGGCCCTCCACGCTTTGTAGATGCGCAATTTAAAGTAAGAGATTCAGACCTGGACCTAGAGATCCGCTTGTAGCGCACCAATCCTCGTCAACTCATCAAAAAAGGCCGTTTCAAACGGCCTTTTGTATTTTTAAGCTACTTAGATCTCTTGGTCTAGCCAAGCCTTCATCATCCAAACAGTCTTTTCTTGTTCAGTAATAAAATCACTCATCATGGCGTTGGTTCCTTCGTCGTCTGCTTCATCCGAAGCATCTAGGATCTGCCGTTCGATGAGCAGTAACTGGGTTAGCGAATCAACGATCAACTGTACAGCTTCCGTATCTTTCGAAATATTCTTCCCTACGGGCACGCTGCTACTTTTCATGTAGTCTTCAAAGGTATGGAGCGGAGTTCCACCAAGAGTCAAGATCCGTTCGGCCACCTCGTCTACTTTCACGTTGGCATCTGTGTATAGCTCTTCGAACTTGGCATGCAAGTCAAAAAAATTCTTCCCTTTTATATTCCAATGAATACCTCGAAGGTTTTGATAATATATTTGAAAGTTACCTAGCAGGGCATTGAGTTGGTAAGACAGGGCTTTGGTCTTTGCTTGGTCTAATCCCAAACTGTTTGTAATGATCATTTGTTCTTTTTTAGCTTCCTCATAAAGATATCTATCCAATTGCATGATTTTGCATAGATTTCATTGATAGTTTTAATACCTTTATTGTCTTAAACAGTTTTAATGACCATCACCCAACTAACATACGTTTTGGCAGTAGCCGAACATCAGAATTTCACGCTTGCAGCCGAGAGGTCATTCGTCACCCAGCCCACGCTCAGCATGCAAATACAAAAGCTCGAAGATGAGCTAGACATTCAGATATTTGACCGAAGCAAGAAACCCATACAGCTTACCGAAATCGGGAGGGACATCGTAGAGCAAGCCAGAAAGGTGGTGAGTGAATCTGATCGCATGCAAGACATTGTAGACCAAGCCAAAGGTTTTATAGGAGGAGAATATCGTTTAGGCATCATCCCTACCATAATGCCGACCTTGCTGCCAATGTTCTTGAACAATTTCATTAAGAAATATCCGAAGGTACAGCTCACCATCGAAGAGATGACCACAGAAAATATCATTCAGCGGTTACATGATGGTCATTTAGATGCCGCCATAGCCGCCACTCCGTTAGAGAATGAAAACATCAAAGAACGACCTTTGTACTACGAGCCCTTTGTTGCCTACATTCCAAAAGGGCATACACTCGGGAAAAAGGAGAAAATCACCATAGATGACGTTGACGATGATACGTTACTATTGCTTGAAGATGGTCACTGTTTCAAAAACAGCGTCATTAATCTGTGCAAGGCCATAGGAGGCACACCACAATCTTTTCAACTACAAAGCGGCAGTTTTGAGACCTTGGTGAAACTCGCAGACGAAGGGCTTGGCATGACTTTGCTCCCATATTTGCACACCATCGACATATGTAGGGATGATAAGAATCAATTACGCTATTTCGTAGAACCCTCTCCAGCGCGAGAAGTAAGTCTCATCTATCACAAGCGCGAGCTAAAGATGCAAATTACCGAAGCTCTCCGTGACGAGATCGCAGGAATCATACGCGGGGCTATTGCCTTCAGCAATGTAGAAATTATAAGTCCTTTGGAAAAATAAAAGCCATCTTAAAAGATGGCCTCTCTATTAGTTTAGATGCACAAGACAATGTGACAACTCTGGCTTTTCTAAAGTGAATTGTCGAATCCAGATTCGCAATTCCTCTAATTCATAAGGCAGCAATCTTTGCACCGCCTTTTCCAGTTCTTTACAAAATAAACTAGGGTCGAAACTTACTTTTCTTAGTACAACCTTCGTGTACTCAAACATAGCTCTGGCCATAATCAATTGAAGTTTAAGTCGTTACCACGAAGATAATGAAAACGATCGAATTTTTATTGTCTTTGTTGTGAATGACACAAAATTTAAGGTGAATTTAACGCTCTGTAGCAGATCACCTAATTTTTAGAATCTATTGTCGCCATCCAACAGGTCGCCGAGACTGCCCAGAACATCTTCAAGCCTTGGTCCATCATCATAAAGCTACCTGCTTCGGCAACTACTGCTTCTTGTGGGTCAAGTTCAATTTCCACATATTGCATTTCTTTCCCGTAGATATCATAATCGATCTCGTGTGCCTTCATTCTTCATTTTTTTGATTGATGCACTTATTCGTTGTCGATGAAACGAATTTGTTACAGGAAAGAACCATTTACCTACAGGCATCAACCCCTATTGTTGCCTCGAAAAAGTGCGCAGGTCATGTTCACTAAAAATACGATCCCTGAGTATTTGCCCACTTCAAAGGGTGTCGCCAACATTGATTCACCATCAAAGAAGAAAAGCATTAAAAGTAGTTGCAATGCAAAGAGTAGCACATGAGTTAACGAAAGCAATGTATGAGTTCGATAACCTGCCCCGGGAAGAAACCCATAGGCAATGATGAAGACAATGGGAGCATATAAAAAATAAAGCCTAAATGGGTCTAGGCCGAAGACCTTATCAGCCATAGCTGTATTTTCTACTGCGCCAACACCAACCACTTGAAGCAACGTAAAAATGACATACAGTACTGTCAATGCCCATGCCATTCGCTGTTGTAAGGTGGTCTTTAGCCACTGTAGGGTCATTAGGGTCTTAGCTTGATCGTCCACTCGAAGTTAAAGGTAGAGACCACTGTTCCGTCTTGATCAACACCCACAGACCGCATCCAAATGGTTTGCCCCTCGCCTGTCTCGATGGTCTCGGCAATAGCTCCATCTATCTTATCGCCATCGTTGCATGTAAATGTGATACGTCCCGTTGCTTTCTTAGAAAAGTTTGCATTGTTGTTGGCCACCAACATGGAAATGCGCTCGCCCGAAGCTTTTATCTTGCCGATCACCATGGCGCCTGTAGCCAACTCGGCAGCCATACCTTGCACCGCCCAGAACATAGATCTGAAAGGGTTCTGATTAGCCCAACGATGCTTCACACTAACGACGCAGGTCTTTTCATCGATACTTTTTACACGCACGCCACACCACCAAGCTGAGGGCAACTTAAAGAAGGTGAAGGTGTTGAACTTTTTAGGTGACAATTCCATGCTTGCTATTTACTTTCTGCGAAAGTAGCCAAAAATGAGGTAGCGGCAAATTCTTAAATAAATGTTAATTTATAGTACTTTGTTTTGCATAGTACCATCTTTTGTATATATATTTGCATTGTAAAGTAAAAGGTATTACACATCAATCGACCAAAAATGGACTCATCATCAATCACTAAACATCAAAAGAATCTAGGAGCTATTCTACACATTTCTACTTTTTCGAAGTATTTTTTTCCCTTTGGAAATTTCATAGCTCCTCTGGTTCTTTGGATCTCTAACAAAGAAAGTTCGCCATTCATAGACGAACATGGAAAGCAAGCCATCAACTTCCAGATCAGCATCTTGCTCTATAGTTTAACGCTCGGTCTTTTGGCAATTCCTTTCTTCTTCTTCCTTGCTTGGGACTTTGTGGGTTTCGTTGACATCATGGACCACAACAAGCACCATGTGCACTTTGACCCGGACGACGTAGATGGCTTTCTGCCCACCATATTATATCTCGCTATATTTGGCGTGATCACATTGGGACTCTTTATACTTGACATCTACTGCACCATAACTGCTGCCCTTAAAGCCAGCAATGGAGAGATCTATCAATATCCGTTTACCATACGATTCATCAAATAGAACATCGACCATAATCATCAATCAATCAAAAAACGAACCGTTTAACCTTTAGAACCATGACACAATGAAGATAGAAAATACAAAAGCACAAATGCGAAAAGGCGTGCTAGAGTATTGCATCTTGTCCATCTTGAATGGTGAGGACAAATATGCCTCAGAGATACTCGAGACCCTAAAAGACGCAAAGATGCTCGTAGTAGAGGGTACCATCTACCCTTTGCTGACAAGGCTAAAGAATGCCGGATTGCTCAACTACCGTTGGGAAGAGTCTACCTCTGGACCACCACGTAAATACTATACGCTTACCGAGATCGGCAAGTCATTCTTAAAAGAGCTTGATCGTACTTGGGATGAATTGAGACTTGCAGTGAACAGTGTAACCAAAGAAAAATCAACCAGCAATGAATAAGACCATCAACATAAACCTAGGCGGACTCTTCTTCCACATAGACGAAGATGCCTATAACAAGCTTCAGCGTTATCTGAACGCCATACGAAAATCCTTTACCGACTCGCAAGGACGCGACGAGATCATCTCAGACATCGAATCTAGGATCGGCGAACTCTTCTCTGAAAAGATGCAAGACGACCGCCAAGTAGTAAGCATGAAAGAAGTAGACGAGGTAATTGCCGTAATGGGGCAACCCGAAGATTACTTGGTAGACGACGAAGTATTTGAAGATCGCCCGAAAAGCAAGACGAGAGGTGTCTCATATAAGAAGCTATACCGCGATACAGACAATAAATACCTAAGCGGTGTTTCTGCAGGATTGGCTCACTATCTAGGGCTAGATGCCATCTGGGTGCGACTCATCTGGTTATTCCTTATCGTATTTTCTAGTGGTGGATTCTTTCTAGTATATCTATTGCTATGGATCCTTGTGCCCGAGGCAAGTTCTACAGCCGAAAAACTGGAAATGCGGGGAAAGGCCGTCAACATCTCAAACATTGAACAAAAGGTCAAAGAAGGCTTTGACGATGTTGCCAGCAAAGTAAAAGATGCCGATGTCGCCAATAAGGTAAAGTCTGGCACACGTTCCTTCTTTGGCACCATAGGAGACATCATCATGTTCTTCTTTAAGATCATAGCAAAGTTGATCGGGGTGTTGTTATTGATCATCTCAGCTGCTACGATCATTGGTCTTTTCATTGGAATGCTCACCGTTGGAATCGCAGACATCGTACATTTTCCAGGAATTGACATTGCTGACCTTTTCAACAGAACTAACGTGCCCATATGGTTCATGTCGTTGCTCTTGTTCTTTGCTGTGGCCATACCCTATGTCTTCTTGTTCATCTTAGGCATGAAGATACTGGTGAAAAACGCCAAGTCTATCGGCAGACCGGCCAAATACACGATGCTTGGTGTGTGGATCCTCTCGGTAGCTGGTTTGATCTTTTTTGGTGCCAGAGAAGCTGCAGAATATGCCGTAGAAGGAAGCACAACTGATAAGAAGGAACTTTACATTGCACAAACAGACACACTGAACGTGAAGTTTGTAGAGAACGAAGCTTATCAGGATCGTTTATTCAATGACTCAAATTTGAACATCGTATACGGGGAAGGTGACGAAGATCTTGTGTACTCAGAAGAGGTGTATCTCAATGTACGTCGTACAAACGATAGCACTCCCAGTATCAAAGTAGAAAAAGAAGCACGTGGCAGAAACTTTGGAAACGCACGCGAACATGCAGAGGCCATCACTTACGAATATACTTCTGAAGGTAGTGAACTGCTACTAGATGACCATTTTGTGACAGGCCTAAGTCACAAGCATAGAGACCAGAACGTTTTGGTAACACTCTATCTCCCTGAAGGATATCAGTTGAAGCTGGACAAAAGTGCTGACGACCATATTTCGCACAGGATCAGAAACGACCAGGATTACTATCATGACAATATGCTGGGCCATCTGTGGAAAGTGGGTGAAGACAACGAACTCATATGTATGGACTGTGAAGTTGAGGAGGAGGAAGCAAAAACCGGACCTGAGGAAGACAGCACCATTGAAGATGCGGGAGAAAATCCCAAAGAGGATGCACCGACAATTGACACCACAGAAACGACAGTTCAGCAATCATAAATTTTAGAGATCGATACGATCGATCAAATTTGTACAAGAAAAACATTCACAATCAAAAAACGAACATTATGACCACACTGACCAAACTTTTAGCAGCAGCCCTAGCGGCATTGTTACTAACCTCATGTAACTTCGACATCAATTTTGGAGAAGGCAAACGAGGAAACGGAAATGTAGTTTCAGAAACTCGAAATGTTTCTGAAGACTTTGATGTCATCAAAGCGCAAGAAGGCCTAGATGTCTATGTGACGCAAGGCGATACTGCCTCCATCGAGGTTGAGGCTGACGAGAACATCATCGAATTGATCGCCACCGATATCAAAGATGGCGTGCTTCGCGTTCATGCTGAAGACCCCATCGGAAGAGCTTCTTCCAAAAAGATATATGTCACCACACCAACGATCAGAGAGTTAGACGCAAGCAGCGGTGCCGACATCGTTGCCAAGCAAACCATCAAAGCAGATAAGCTAGAGCTAGACTCGAGCAGCGGTGCTGATATCAGAGTAACCGTAAATGCAACTGAAGTATCTGCAGATGCAAGCAGCGGCTCTGACATTCATGTAGATGGCAATGCAGAAGTGTTGATCGCTGACAGTAGTAGTGGTGCCGACATCAAGGCTGGCGACCTGTTGGTAAAGAAGTGCGTTGCTGAAGCTAGCAGCGGTTCTGACATTACCGTTCATGTCACCGAAGAGCTAAAGGCCAATGCCTCTAGTGGTGCAGACATTCGCTACCGTGGCAACCCGGAAAGCATCAGCAAGAACAAATCTGCCTCAGGAAGCGTTTACAAATATTGAGATCAGATATAAGATTTCAGATTCAAACATTCTGAAAATTGAGGACTCATCACTGAAGATTGAAAACCAACCAACCATTCTTTTATATATCCATAGTTAGTTTTAGTTGTTTAGAATGCTCGGAGCTTAGGCTCCGGGCTTCTTCATTATCTTTATTAAATGGCAGAAAAGAGCCTTCTGCTAGATTACCAGATGTCCCTGATCTTCCTGTTGGCACTAATCATCCCATCATTTTGGCCAGAGTATTATTTTGGTTTTGTGGTCGGTGCCACCTATGCCTTTGGCGCGATCATTCTTATTGTATCAGGCCTTGTCATTACTTTGATGGTCTATCTGCTGTACAAAGGTCCACGGTTCTTTTGGAGTTTGCTCACAAAGTCTTCATGATCAAACATATCGAGAGACCAACCTGAATTTCTCTATATTTAGCTTTAATTGAAAAAGCCCGAAGGATAGTCCTTCGGGCTTTTTCATATATCTTAAAGAGTATTGCTTAAGCTTCTACAGTTTCTCTACTGGCAACCGATGCCAAATAGCGTTCGGCGTCAAGTGCTGCCATACACCCTGTTCCGGCGGCAGTGATCGCCTGGCGATACTCTTTATCTTGAACATCGCCAGAGGCAAAGACCCCAGGAATGTTCGTCTTGGTAGACTTTCCATCTGTGATGATATACCCGGTATCATCCATCTCTACCTGCCCTTTGAAGATATCTGTATTTGGTTTGTGCCCGATAGCAATGAATAGTCCAGCAATGGCGATCTCCTCCTTCTCTCTTGTTTGGTTGTTCACCATGCGAAGACCTTCAACGACCTGTTCTCCCAACACTTCATCTACTTCAGTATTGTATTTAACAACCAGGTTCTCGGCTGAATTCACACGATGTTGCATGGCCTTTGAGGCGCGCATGTGGTCTTTTCTAACCAACATGGTCACACTCTTACAAATATTGGCCAAGTACGTGGCTTCCTCAGCTGCAGTATCACCGCCACCAACAATGGCAACATCTTGTCCTTTAAAGAAGAACCCATCACACACGGCACAAGCAGAAACACCACCACCGCGAAGGCGTTGTTCACTTGGCAAACCAAGATATTTGGCCGTAGCTCCGGTAGAGATGACGATCGATTCTGCTTCTATGATCTTACTATTGTCAACAGTCACTTCATGGATGCCACCATACTCGGTGCTCAACGCTACAGAAGTTACCATTCCTATCCGAACTTCCGTGCCAAAACGTTCGGCCTGTTGTTGTAACTGTACCATCATGGTAGGGCCATCGACACCTTCGGGATATCCTGGGAAATTGTCAACTTCAGTAGTGGTCGTCAACTGACCGCCAGGCTCCATTCCAGTATACAGTACTGGTTTCAAGTCAGCACGTGAGGCATAAATAGCTGCAGTATATCCTGCAGGGCCAGAGCCAATAATTAGGCACTTTATTCTTTCAACTTGTTCAGACATAATTCTTTTCACTATTGTTATTGACAAAAGTAGCATTTATGCTTTAAAGCTTACAGCGAAGTTATTAACAGGCTCTATATTGTTATTGATAATCCTAATTCATAGCAGTATGCTGAAGCTATTGATAAAAACTTCATTTGGTAGAATTTTGTATCTTGTATAGGAAACTCACTGATTCATAAACCAATACAGACCGCCATGAAAAATATCATCCTGCCTTTCGCTTTATTTTTTGTTTTGATAGCATGTAAGGACCAGAATACCGATACCGCACGATCGGAAGTCGCTGGAGAAGCTGAGGCTTCCAAAGCCAACACGCCCACCATTGAAGGTGTCTGGGAAATGGAGAGTCAGTATACCTATGACGGAGAAGATATTATCGACACCACCTACTATAAAGAAGGTTATCGCCAGATGAAGATCTATACTCCAGAGAAGATCATGTGGAGTCGTCAAGTACCACTAGACTCCACTCAGTGGTTTGGTTACGGTTCGTATAAGGTCGAAGATGGCCAGCTCGTCGAAACCATAGAATACGGGTCAACAGCCATGATGAAGGCCTTGGACACCATTCGTGTTTTTAGTTTTGAATTGATGATCGACGAAAACACCTTTTCGCAGATCACTGTTGATGAGGAGTTGGGGCGAATTTCTTCTGAGAATTACAAACGCATCGAATAGTTTTTCACTTCTTGAAAAGAAAATAATGGTATTTTGCCAAAGAATCAATTCTTTCGGTAATGAGTCTTAGTATCCTAGACTACGCTATTATTGCTTTTTTCTTTGTGTTGACCCTTTCCATAGGCATCATTGTATCCAAAAGGTCTGGCAGGGACACTTCGGAATATTTTCTTTCAGGAAGGACGATGCCTTGGTGGTTATTGGGCTTCTCGATGGTAGCCACCACATTCTCGACCGACACTCCGAACTTGGTGACCGACCTTGTCCGACAAAATAGTGTGGCCGGTAACTGGGTTTGGTGGGCTTTTCTGCTAACGGGCCTACTCACGTGAAGACTCCATATACTCTCGCTTTAAGTGAATACTCGATTTGAATTCGAAAGTCAAATCGAAGCGAAAGTCAAACGCTAAATTGTTACCAAAGTAGTGAAAAAACTCGGCTAAAAATAGGTAACTTTTGTTTTGATATTAAAGCTAACTAAATGGAATCAGAAAAAATGAATTTCACTGAAAATCATTTAGTTAGCATTTTTGTGGTTTCGTTTGAAACCCATTTCGTCGGGATGACAGGATTTGAACCTGCGACCACTCGCACCCCATGCGAGTACGCTACCAGACTGCGCCACATCCCGGACGGAGCGTTAAGAAAACAGCTTGTAGCTGTTTTTAGTCCCGAGTATTCGGGAGGCCAGCTGGCGGGCGGGCCTTTGTCAACATAACGCACTATTTCTATTTCAGTATGAGTGGTAGCGAGTACACTACCGATCGGAGGCATGCTCCGAATGCCACATCCTGGAAAAGGTTCTGCAAAAATATAAAAGTCTGCCAAATAGTTTACCTTTAAAATCAATTAGCGGCCACACTTTTTTATATCGATCATTAAAATCTATTTCATGGAAAGAATTGTGTGCTCACTCAGTTCGTTGTCGTTCTATTTTCCGCCTGGAGAGGGTGGTGCCCTTTTCCTAGCTTCAGCCTTCGAGGGCCAGAACATCGATCTTGTTCCAGAGGATGGCCTTGATGCTTTTGCGAATGTTCTTATCCCAGACGATATCGAAGTGTTTCAATCCGATGTTCCGTTGGTCTTCATAGTAGATCCCATTGCTACTGGAGCCCATGGTGTCAATTTACAGGAAGCCAGCCCTAACACATTGAAGGTCAACAAATATTTATAGTAAATTTGCAGCAACGACGCAACAACTAACGATACATTCATTGAATCACTATTGGACACGTTCATTACTATAAAACCAAAATGCAAGGTCTTATCAAAATTCATTGCTTATTATTACATCCATGAATCAAGTAATGTCAATTTCAAAAAAGATATCATCTATCATCCCCATTACTTGGTAGCACTAAATGTTTACAAGAATGTCAGAATAGAGTATAATGCTTTTGGCAGAACTTATGTTCCTTCTAAGTCTGGAAATAAGGAAGTGATCCTGACAATAAATAATAAAACAAGTAAAGTGGTTCGTTTGAGGGGTGCATTTAAAAAAATTGGCATTATTTTCTATCCGCTTGGAATAAATCATTTTATTGAACCCACCTTGAGTGAGGTTGCCACAAATGACAGGGTCTCTCGTTTTGATCATTTTGGTGAAGATCTCCTGACTATTTCAGAATCAGTTCTTCAGGAATCCATTGTAGAGGCCAGGTGTGAAATATTAGATTCATTTTTCAACAAGCACTTTAAAGGTCTAGAAGAAGAACGTATCATCAAGGCTGTGAGCATGATTCTTAATGCAACAGAAATACCAAGAGTAAATGAGCTCGCTGATCATCTTGCCATTAGCAGAAAGACTCTTTTAAGGCTGTTCAGAAAACATTTATGCTTTTCCGTTGAGGAGTTTAGATCTGTTGTAAAGTTCAGAAGAGCTCTTGCGGCTTACGAAGAAGCCGTTAGAAAACCACACCTAACTCATATCGCGATTGAAAATCAATATTATGATCAATCCGAGTTCATTAATCATTTCAAATCTCTTACTGGCTTTAATCCGAAAAAATTTTTTTCCTCAACAAGACAGATTCAAGCCAATGGTCCTCATTGGACGTTTTAGCTTGATGCAGGTTGTCCCAATTAACCAATTTTTTCTGAATTTTATTTTCTTCATTTGGTGCATGAATCCAAGTTGTCAATATCTCATGCATACCTTTACTAACTACCATAGCTTTCAAATAACACTAAAAAGATTATTTGTGATCTTTAGTGTGCTGTCGATCGTGACTCCTTCTTATGGTCAAGACGACCAACTACCACTTTTTATCAAAGATAGTTTGGATGACTACATCAATAGGGGTCTAAAAGAATGGAATATTCCCGGGTTAGCGATTGCCATTGTTCAAAAGGATGAGGTGATATTCATGAATGGGTATGGAGTGACCTCTTATGAAAGCCCTAAAAATGTAGATGAGAATACACTTTTTCAAATAGGGTCGGTCACTAAATCATTTACTGCAACGACTGCCGCCATATTGCATTCAGAGAAAACATTATCATTGAAGGATAAAGTAAAAAAGTGGCTTCCTTATTTCAGTCTGAAGGATCCATGCTTATCCGAAGAAGTAAATATATTGGATTTCCTGTCTCATAGAACAGGTTTTGAAAGCTATAAGGGGGATTTGGTCACTTATTTCTCAAATTACAATCGCAAGGAAGTTGTTCAAAAGATGGCCTTACTTGACATCAATAAAAGTTTTCGCGATAGCTATGGCTACTCAAACTCAGCATACACTGCTGTTGGGGAAGTAATTGAAGCCGCAACCAGCTCAAGTTGGGAGAATGTAATTCGTGAAAAAATTCTTGCGCCCCTAGAGATGAGCAATACGGTAATGGTATACGATCACGGGAAAGAGTATACGAACATATCTTTCCCTCACACTGTAATTGATAATAATGTCAAGCAGTTGGACTTCACGGCAACGGAGAATATAGCGCCTGCAGGTTCTATGCTATCATCTGTAAACGATTTGAGCCATTGGCTGATCACTCAAATCAATGATGGGAAATACAAGAACAAACAAGCAATCCCTCGACAAGCGATAAGGCTTACCAGAAGACCTTTTTCCATTCAAGGTTTCAATCAATCAGAGCATGCAAGAACTCATTTTTATCAATATGGATTGGGGTTCTTCATACGAGATATTAATGGTGCTCTAACATATCAACATAGTGGTGGGCTGACAGGCTTCTCTGCAAATCATATCATTATTCCAGAGAAAGAACTTGGAGTTGTAATCCTCACTAACAATGACACAAACGATTTCTTTATAGACTTGACCAATGTGGTCGTCGATTCTTTTTTAGACCTGCCATATAACGATCATTCTTCAAATTCTTTAAAACTTCATCATGAGGATCTGATCAATAGGTCTTCAGAAATAGATTCATTGAACAGTCTGGCAACAAAAAATAGAAACAGATATGACAAAGAACAATTTCTAGGAACTTATAGCAACGATGCCTATGGGAAGGTCTCCATCACAAAAGAATCGGACATTTTACAATTGGTGTTAAAGAATCAAAAAGATATAACTGGAACACTAGAGTATATTGGGGAAGACAACTTTCTGTGCAAATTCTCACATTATGAATATGGGAATGTCGTAGTCCCTTTCACAATGGGAAATAAGACTGTGAAGAGTTTTGAACTTTTGATCGACAACATTGAAGGTAACAGATACATATTCATAAAAGAAGAAAAATGATCCACAAGGAAAGGTCGAATATCGAAACACCTTGTCGGCAGTGAACGCTTCTTTGTCCTTCCAGAGACATCGCGTACGGGGTTCCTTATCCGGCGTACCATGCAAAGTTGGGGCCTTGGCGTTCTTTGGATAGCCAAGATGGGTGTTCATCCCACCTCTGGGCATTGTCTCCAATGCGGTGGTGTGCAGATCGTTCGGGAACTTCGATAGCTCCTCTTTCTTGGGTCTTGATGCCATCGAACACATCGCCTTCCAAAAATTGTTTCTTGTGATCTTCCATAATAACTGTGCCTTAAAGGTATACAAAAATTCAGGCGGGCCTTAAGACCCGCCCAAATCCTATTTACAGACGATATGGCCTGTATCTTCTGTTCTCATTTGTCAGATACGGCTACAAAAAAATTAAATACAACCATATAAAAAGTAAGGTTTTCACTTACTTCATGTCAGTATTCCTTTCATATTTTTGTTATGACCAAGCAATTCAACCGATACAATCATGAAATATTGCATGCTTTTTATAGGTTTAGTTTTTGGATGTATCGGATATGGTCAAAATATAGAGAAGATCATTCCATCAACTCCAAAAGCGGCAAGTTTTGATCCCATATCTTCAATGAATTTGGGCATTCCTTCCAATACTGTTGCTCCTTCAACAATTCAATTTTCTCTTTATGACCAGGCACAAAAAAGTAAAAGGCAATTGGCGCAGTATGAAAAAGACCGAAAGGCCATCGAGGAACAAGAGAAGGTTTTAAATGACCTTTATAGGGATGTAGGGAAATCCATGCTGACCGTAAATTATGCGTTCCCTAACAGTAGGGCAAGAGGGGCCAGGTACTACGATCAAGCCCTAGATGCCTTGCTAGCGATAAACCCTGACGATTACTCGATAAAAGAGGCGACGTTCATCATTGAGAATGCCTTTTATGAGAATACCAAGAACTTTGATGAATTTGATGGGATAATCAAGAATACGGGCAGTTTTATCAGGGAAGCCATAAAGCAGCAGGGGTTTGATATGGAGAATGATCTGACCAAGAATCTGACCATATATCAATACATCACCGATACACTCACCGTAAATGGAAAGACCCATTACCCCTACACCTATGACTTTGACGACTACATGGGAAAAGAGAGTTGGGACAATATGTTCGTACACAAGTTGATGTACGAAGCATCGGGACAATGCAATTCCATGCCCAGATACTATTTGATCATAGCGGAAGAATTGGGTGCGAATGCTGATCTGGCCTTTGCGCCCAACCATTCTTTTATCAAATTCAAGGATGGCAAAGGAGATTGGTACAATGCCGAATTGACCTCTGGTGCTTTAATGGCCGATGCTTTAATGTTGAGTTCTGGCTATATAAAGGCAGAAACCGTTGGCAATGGCAATTACATGGTGGCTCAAAGTAAAAGGCAAGTGATGGCGCAACTACTGAATGATTTGGCTTCGGGCTATATCAGCAAATATGGTATAGATGGCTTTGTTGAAAAAGTTATCAATGAATCACTTGAACTAAACCCCAATGGGATCAATGGAAACCTACTTAAGCTCAATTATCAATTGGCCTTAATGAGTTACGTTGCTTCCCAATTAAAGGCACAGCATCCAAGTCAATTACGGCCTTACCCAAAAGCTATGGCGATCTTTAGTGATTTAGTAGAACAAGATAGAAGGTTAAAGGAAATAGGATTTGAGGAAATGCCAAAGGAACGTTACGAGGCTTGGTTGAAATCTATGGAAGAGGAAAATGAAAAACAGGAACAAAGAGAACTTCTGAGAGGCTTTAAGAGAACCATGACCATAAAAAGACCAGGCAATGAATAATAGAATATTTGCATTTGTATTGATTACGATGGGTTTTGTCTTGCAAGATTCAAAGGCCCAAGAAATTGAATCTATCGGACAGGAATATCTATATGAGGAAGCCTACAATACCCTAAATGAAATGCTCTTGGATTCTGCAAAATACAGTTTTAAAAAAGCTGTTCTCACTGTTGAAAATACGTATTATCAAGGAACTCTCGACACCACTTATTACAACGCAAATATTAAAACTTTGGCACATTTGGCAAGTTCATTTTTGAAAACGAACAAGCTTAAAGATTATAGCTACAAGGATAGGGAAATGGTAGAAAAATCAGCAGCTATTTACAAAATAATGAAAGATACGATAAAAGTAAATCTTGGTGATGAACAGGCGAATTGGATTCCTTTTACTTACGATTTTGAAGATATATGGGGAGACAAAAAATGGTCTAGCATGTTCGTTACAAAGCTTTTGAAAACCCATAAGGGCAATTGCCATTCTTTGCCGTATCTCTACAAAATTATTGCCGAGGAAATGGATGTTGAAGCACATTTGGCGTTAGCCCCGAATCATATCTATATAAAGCAGAACAATGAGAAACTTGGATGGTACAATACCGAGTTGACGAGTGGTTATTTTCCAATAGACGCTTGGATCATGGCAAGTGGGTTTGTACATCTTGACGGTATTAAAAATGGGTTGTACATGAAAGCCTTGAACGATAAGGAAAGTATAGCCCTGACCCTAATAGATTTGGCACAAGGCTACGAAAAGCAAATGCCCTATAATGACGGTAGTTTTATCTTAAAGTGTGTGGAAACTGCATTAAAATACTATCCCAATTACTCTAATGCATTATTACTGAAATTGGAAACCACAAAAAGGAGGTTGGAGGTTATCGCTGAAAGCAAGAACAAACAAATCAATGAGATCTTGGGCGAGCCAGAAGTCATACCCATTTGGCAAGACTTGACCTATCAAGTACGATATATCAATGATCTGGGATATAGACAAATGCCAAAGGAGATGTATTTGGATTGGCTTGTTTCGCTCAAAGAGGAAAAGGAAAAATATCAAAACAAAAGTATCAGCAACATAAATAAATCTAAATAATAATGAGACCAATACTAACCATTATTCTTATGTTGAGCGTTTTAGTCGTGAATGCTCAGGATAAAAAAGAATCAAAAGAGGAACGGCAACAAAGATATATAGAAGAGGGAAACCCTTTTAAAGATTTTGGATATAAACCAAGAATTGCAACTTTAAGTAAAGGTAAATATAAAGAGTTTTTTACTGACAGTATTGTTCAAATCGGAAGCTTTACATTTAATAGAGTTACAGGGCAAATTACTGGTATTTTCATAACTGAAAATCTAGGTAATTCAGAAGCAGATTTAAAACCTGATTTGGTAAGTAGATGGTTTTCGCCTGACCCACTATCGCAAGAATTTCCAGAGTGGTCTCCATATACTTTTACAAATGATAATCCAATATTTTTTACAGACCCAACTGGTTTAGCTGCGGAAAGCGTCCTAGATGATTACGGGGTAGATGCCAACGGAAATTTTGTTCTATTGAATAAGACAGAAGATAATTTTGATAGGTTATATGCTATTGATAACAATGGTAATAAAGTAGATACTAACGGAGACGGCAATACAAATACCGAAGATTCCGTTGTTGTAAATGACCAGACTATTTTACCTGAATTAGAAGCAGTTAAAGAAAGTTCTACAAATTCGTATCACGGAGAAACCAATTTAAGAACAGCAGTTAGAGGCGAAGGAAGCCAAACAGATTTATTCAAAATTTTTAATTTCTCTGCTAATAATACAAATGTGGAATTTTCACTTTCTCGCTTTAACGTAGATGGAGAAAACCAATTTGCTTTAGGTACGTTTGGGAATAGAACTTTATCCCCTGGGGATAGTTCTTTTGGTTTTGAAAGTTCTCAATTTGTTGCTGGCGTTCACTCACACCCAAATATACCAACCTCGCTTACAGAAGAACTAGGTTCAATGTATGGAGATAGAGGTAATAGTTATAGTGAGATTAGGAGGAACGGACAGGCACAAGGATTAAAATATGTTTACTTCCCAAATTCTAATAACTTATATAACATTAACAATAAGAATGCAGGTGCAGAGTTCATTAGAAATACGAATGGTAATTACAAGAGGTTTTTCTTTGGCACTCTTAATTCAAAATAAAGATGAAATTTAGAAAATATAATATTATAATTCTGGTTTTTATTTTTCTGGTTTCTTGTAAAGAGAGTACTAAAAAAAATGAAAATAGAAGTGATATAGACCTCGATATTAGGGAAAATGATATTGAAGAAAGAAAACCAGATAATTATATCTATTCCCAACCTAATCAAATCAATGGATTAAGTAAAGAGCTATTCTCGCTTTTAAATGAATATTCTTTAAAATACCCAATAAAAGAAATAAAACCAGATAATCAATTAGTAAAACAATCTTACTATGTAAGTTTTTTTAAGGTAGAAAATGATACTATGTTAGCGATTTGTAGGCAACCTTTCGTTTTCGAGTTATTCCCTGAGTATGGATTTACTAAAGATGAAAAACCTAATTTAACACCATCTGCAAAAGGAATTATAAAAGATTCTGACCTACCCATAATCATCTTTGATATTGCTGAAAATTTAGGAGTAAATTTTTATGATTCAAAGTTTTTAAATAAAGAAATACCTGAAGAATACTTTACAGGAAAAGATAAAATACACGATACAATAATTCCAGAAATTTATAAGTATAAATTGAAGAATAACACTTTTTCATTAATCGGAAAATCTAAAGAACAATGGATTGATTAGAAAATAAATAAAACCAATAAATAACAACCAATTATGAAATCAGTATTAACTATTATTCTTGCATTGAGCTTCTTTGCCGTAAACGCTCAAGAGAAGAAAGAATCAAAAGAAGAACGGCAACAAAGGTATATTAACGAAGGAAACCCTTTTAAAGAGTATGGGTATAAACCTAGAATCGCTACGCTCAGTAAGGGAAAATATAAAGAGTTTTTTACCGATAGTATTGTACAGATCGGAAGTTTTACATTTAACAGAGTTACGGGGCAAATTACAGGAATGTTTATTCTAGAAAATTTAGGAAACTCAGAGGCAGATTTAAAACCCGATCTGGTAAGCAGATGGTTTTCACCAGACCCGTTAAGTGACGAATTTCCTAGTTGGTCGCCCTACAACTTTGTAGAGAACAATCCTATACGTTTTATCGACCCTGACGGCAGAATGGCGGTGGATGTGTTACCGCCATCGACACATTTGGATGAACAAGGTAATGTAATAGCAGAATATGACGATGGAGATGATGGGGTTTATGTTCACTCAACAGGAACAACACAATCGCAAATAGACCAACAAAGGATAGATAATAAGAATACGGGAGGAACAGGCACACATATTGGAGAATTGGGAGGAACTTTAGATGCGAACACTATTTACTCTAATACCTTGTCTGCCAATATGGAAGAAGCCAAAGGGATCTATAATCCTTTTACTTTTAGAAACAATGTTAAGAATGGCGGCAAGTGGGATTTGAAAAATGATAAGAATACAATCTACGGTTTAGCTAATGACGGAAAAACACAATTTTCATTTGAGGGTAGTATAATGGAATCTCAAGACATTGGTAATCATCATTATGGGGCTGTTGGTAAAGCATATGGATTTTTCTCTGAAACATTCATGTTAAAACAAGCAGGGGAAGCCCAAATTGTGGCAGGAACATCGAAACCAGAATGGCAAATATATAAAGAGGTAGAACGTTCAAATTTCACGAGAACAGGAAGGCATTATTTTACAACTGAAAAAGTAATGCAACCACCATACGGAGACGACCCAAGAGACCAAAGATGGGTTAGATCAGGCTTTCAATATTTCAAAAACAATAAATAATGAAATTGAAGAAAGCACTTATCGGATCTGGAATACTTGCTGGCATACTGACTTTATTCGGTATTTATAAGATTTCTACATTTAGAATTTTTGATGACGAGATAAAAGTTATTGAAGAATTTAGACCGCCAAACAAGGATTATACAATTAGACTTTACTATGTGCCATCTAATGCAACTACTCAATCCTATATACAGGTACGCAAAATTGAAAGTAATATAGAAGAAGTTCTAAAAAGCTATGAAAGGTTCAATCATTTGGAAAGCTATTCATTAAACAGAGATACTTTAATTATAACTGTTAGTGATACGAGTTCTGTAGATCAAATGAGAGAAAGCAAAAAGCTGAAATTACCATAAATAAAAGCCCTGCCTAATGGCAAGGCGTTTCTCATTTTTTGCTCTCAAACGATTGTACCAAAAGGCTTTATGTCCATTTTCTACCCTTTTCTTCTTTGCCACGTCCCAGAAGGGTTTAGGCGGTCTCAATGATAGTACCGGAACTTACATGGTTTTCTTTTGGAGGAATATCGGTCGCTGCCTCAACGGCATCTTGCATGTTGGTCTCTGGCTCTTTTTTCTCTTTGGAACCTTGCCCGCAAGAGATGAGCAGAAGTGTAATTATTAGATATTGAATTTTCATTTTGTTTAATGTTTATTAGATTCGACTCAACCTTAACCCTTCAAGATCATCGATTTCCGAGAGTTTAATAAAACCCGCTTCCTTTAATGGTGTAATGGTTTTTCTGTACACAGGGTCATTGCCCTCTTCATCGGTTTGTTCCCAATCGATTTCCTCAACTATTTTTTCCTTTGACGTAAAGTCAATTTTCGTTATTGCAGTGTCGTGAGTGGTGCTTGGGTTGCTTGCGTAATGTTCATAGTACACCAAGTCGAAATCAGCTATATTGAATTCAAAGGTGTACGTCCAGCGTCCATACCGGCCATGTTCGTAGTT
>JANQRC010000027.1 GCA_028284745.1 Flavobacteriaceae bacterium | reverse complement strand
ACACTTGGTGAGCTGAAAGCAGCAGGTTATGCACCAAGAAACATCAAAGACGAGCTACGACAGAATCTTATTGGAAAGATCCAAAACAAGGAAGCCACCTTCACTGGGATCCATGGCTATGAAGATACCGTCATTCCCGAACTGGAGCGTGCGATCCTTTCACGGCACAACATCAATCTTCTAGGCCTGCGTGGTCAGGCAAAGACCCGACTTGCACGGTTGATGGTGAATTTGTTAGATGAGTACATTCCCATTGTGGAAGGTTCGGAGATCAATGACGACCCTTTTCATCCCACCTCACGCTTCGCGATAACACAGATCGAAGAGAAAGGCGATGACACCCCTATCTCTTGGTTGCATCGCGATGAGCGCTTCTTTGAAAAATTGGCCACGCCCGATGTCACCGTGGCCGACATTATTGGCGACGTGGACCCCATAAAGGCAGCTAATCTGAGGCTCTCATATGCAGACGATCGTGTGATCCATTTTGGGATGATACCTCGCGCCAATCGATGCATCTTTGTGATCAACGAGCTTCCCGACCTACAAGCAAGGATACAGGTGGCACTTTTCAATATTCTGCAAGAAGGCGATATTCAGATCCGTGGATTCAAGCTACGCTTGCCCTTGGACATCCAATTTGTGTTCACTGCCAACCCAGAAGATTATACCAATCGAGGGAGTATCGTGACTCCATTGAAGGACCGAATCGGTTCACAGATCCTTACACATTATCCTGAAGACATTGAGACTGCTCGTATCATTACTGAACAAGAGGCGCAACTGGATGCAAGGCAACGATCTAGCGTACATGTACCACAACTTGCCAAAGACCTGTTGGAGCAGATCAGCTTCGAAGCACGAGAAAGTGAGTACGTTGATGCCAAAAGTGGCGTCAGTGCTCGGATGAGCATCACGGCTTTCGAAAACCTGTTGAGCACAGCTGAACGACGTACGTTGCTATCGGGAGATTCCAAGACCACCGTACGGCTCTCTGATATTGCGGGCGTGATCCCTGCCATTACAGGAAAGGTAGAGCTGGTCTACGAAGGGGAGCAAGAAGGTGCCGAATGGGTGGCTAACCATCTCATTGTCGAAGCAATAAGATCACTGTTCCCGAACTACTTTCCCGAGGTCAAGAAGTTAGAGAAGTCTAACGAAGAAACTCCGTATGATGGCGTGATCAATTGGTTCTTCAACGAAGGTGGCTTCGAACTTTTGGACCATATCAATGATTCTGAATATAAAAAGCGATTAGACCATATCTCACCGCTTCGGGCATTGATTCAGCAATACCAGCCTAAGCAGCCCAAAGAAGACATTTACTTCATGATGGAGTTTGTACTTTGGGGATTGGCGGCGCATAAGAAATTGAGCCGCAATCGTTTCACGGAAGGTATGGAGTTCAACGACGCCTTTGGTAGCTATATAAACAAGTTGTAACTCAACGTATGACCAAAGCATAGGTTTTGTGGGCGCTATCATTGGTCAGATGCCCCTCATCATAAAATATACCTTGTTCGTTGCCATCGTGATCATATTCTATGCGATTGACCCAAACGGTGATTTTAAATTCAAAAGCACCATTTTCTGTAGGTATGCCTGTGATCTCTACGCTTCTGTCATGTTCAATAGCGGTAAGACCTTCAGGAAGTTCGTCTATGTCAAACCGAAAATTGTAATGATAGCATTCGTCGCAGGAGTCATTTTTGATTTCAGCAAAGATCTCTTCAGAATAGTTGAGCCATCTGTTACCAGTAGGAAGCTCCCTGTCTTCTAATTCAGGATGCGCATTGATAATGCTGTCCAAGATAGGGTCGCAGCTTGTAAAACATAGTGTAATGCCGAGGAGTAATGAAGTTAGTTTGATGTGGCGTATTTTTTATAGCGATAGGTCATCAAAATTTATACCAAAGGAAATGCGCAGAATCAGTTTTTGATTGTGTAATTTTACCCTATGGCGCACAAAGACCTCGGTACATATCGTAAATCCTATGAAAAGGGCGAGTTATATGAGAGCCTGGTACCTGACAACCCGCTACAGTTGTTCCAAACTTGGTTTTATCAGGTAGAAGCGTTTGGTGGTGTTGAAGAGGCCAACGCCATGACGGTCGCTACTTTAGGGTTGGATGGATTTCCCAAAAGCCGTGTAGTGTTGCTGAAGAAGTACACGTACGAAGGTTTCATCTTCTATACCAATTACAAGAGTGAAAAAGGCAAGGCCATTGCCAACAACCCCAATGTATGCCTCTCATTCTTTTGGCCGAATCTTGAACGTCAAGTGATCGTGAAGGGCAAGGCAGAAAGGGTTTCCGAGAATATGTCGGATGGGTATTTTGAATCACGTCCGGAGGGTAGCAAGCTTGGCGCCGTGGTATCGGAACAGAGCGAAGTGATTGCTTCTCGCGAACTGTTGGCCGAACGGCTTCGTGCTTTAGAGAAGGAGTATGATGGCAAGGCGATTCCACGGCCGAAACATTGGGGAGGATATCTGGTAAGGCCTGTCGAGATCGAGTTCTGGCAGGGTAGGCCTAATCGATTGCACGATCGCATCCGCTATCACCTGCAAGAGGACCTCAACTGGAAAATCGAAC
>JANQRC010000019.1 GCA_028284745.1 Flavobacteriaceae bacterium | reverse complement strand
CTTGTCTACGCCATAACTGGCCAATGCTGAAGTGTCTTCGGCATTGATGGTCACTGCGGTGACAGTTCCGCCCAATTGATCGGCTACTTCTCTTGCATACGAAGCTACCTCAAAAGCGGCTTTTTTGAATTTTCCGTTCTCTGTTTCTGTATATACTAAAACTGACATCTTACTTGATTTTGTTGGATTGAGAAATTAGATCGCCTTGGCTTCGTTGTGTAGTAGACTTACTAGCTCTTCGGCGCTGCTGGCTAGCTTTACAGCTCCTTTTGGTGCGGGCTTTTCAAACTTGACCGCTGCTGTCTGGTTGCTGGCTTCACTTGCCTCTACAACAGTCAGTGGTTTTTTTCGGGCCATCATGATACCACGCATGTTTGGGATGCGGAGGTCGCTTTCTTCGACCAAGCCTTTTTGGCCTCCAATAACTAATGGTAAGGATGTGCTTACGGTTTCTTTTCCGCCATCGATCTCTCTGATTGCGGTAGCATTGTTTCCTTCAATTTCTAGACCGATGCAGGTGTTCACAAAATTGGCATCTATCAAGGCGGCCAACATGCCGGGGACCATTCCGCCATTATAATCGATCGACTCTCTGCCAGCGATGATCAGATCGTACCCCCCGTTTTTGGCAACTTCTGCCAACTGCTTGGCCACGAACATACCGTCTGTTGGGTTTGCATTTACGCGGATCGCTGAATCAGCACCAATGGCCAAAGCCTTTCTCATGGTGGGTTCAACTTCAGCACCGCCCACGGTAACAACATCTACGCTAGCTCCTTGCTTTTCTTTGAGCCACATGGCTCTGGTAAGTCCAAATTCGTCATTTGGATTGATTACAAACTGAACACCATTCGTGTCGAACTTAGTGTCTCCATCGGTAAAGTTGATCTTTGAGGTCGTGTCTGGGACATGACTGATACAGACTAATATTTTCATGGTAAATCCTTAGTTAATGAAATCGTTTTCGAAGTTTGGCGAAGATACATAAAAATCTCGAAATGCTATGCATGCATAATAAATATTTTTGTTTTCACAGGAAATATATCTTCAGGCATTGTTATTTTTGTTTTTCTTTTGAAAAAGAACTAGCCAAGCTACAGATACTATTATGAGAACGATACAATTTAGACAAGCCATTGCTGAGGCTATGAGTGAAGAGATGCGAAGAGACGAAAGCGTCTACTTGATGGGGGAGGAAGTGGCAGAATACAATGGTGCTTACAAGGCATCTAAAGGAATGTTGGACGAGTTTGGGCCTAAGCGCGTCATAGATACGCCGATCGCTGAACTTGGTTTTGCTGGTGTTGGAGTAGGTTCTACGATGACAGGCAACAGACCTATTATCGAATTCATGACGTTTAACTTTTCGCTGGTGGGCATAGACCAGATCATCAACAACGCCGCAAAGATCCGTCAAATGTCGGGCGGTCAGTTTCCTTGTCCGATCGTTTTTAGAGGGCCTACGGCTTCTGCAGGTCAATTGGCAGCTACCCACTCACAAGCCTTTGAAAGTTGGTTTGCCAACACACCAGGTCTAAAAGTAGTGGTTCCTTCAAATCCATACGATGCAAAAGGTTTGTTGAAGTCTGCCATCCGAGATGATGACCCGGTGATCTTCATGGAGTCCGAGCAAATGTATGGTGATAAAGGCGAAGTGCCAGAAGGTGAATACACCATTCCTCTAGGAGCGGCCGAGATCAAGCGGAAGGGTACTGATGTGACGATCGTTTCCTTCGGAAAGATCATCAAGGAGGCCTACAAAGCAGCTGATGAATTGGAGAAGGAAGGTATCTCTTGCGAGGTCATCGACCTTCGTACGGTTCGCCCAATGGACCATGACGCAATTTTGAATTCAGTCAAGAAAACAAATAGATTGGTCGTCTTGGAAGAGGCTTGGCCATTTGGCAATGTAGCTACCGAGATCACATATCAGGTGCAATCACAGATCTTCGACCACCTCGATGCACCTGTCGAAAAGATCAATACGGCCGATACACCTGCACCATATTCGCCCACTTTATTGGCCGAATGGCTACCCAATAAGGACGATGTGGTCAAGGCGGTAAAAAAAGTTTTGTACAAATAAAACAATCCTGAGGTTTTTAACGTTAACATAGCTTCATTGGCATCTTTGTTGGTGAAGCTTTTTCTATGAAAAATTTCTTCCTACTTATCGTCTCCCTCATTTTTTCGCTTGCATCCATCGCTCAGACAAAGGTCAGTGGCATGGTAAAGGACGACCTTGGTGGAGAAGTACCCTTCGCGAACGTGATATTCAAAAATTCTACCGAAGGAACCATCACCAATGAAGATGGTCGCTTTTATCTGGAGTCAGACAAAAGATATCATACGTTGGTGGTTTCCTTTATAGGTTATGCTACTCAAGAAATTGAATTGACAAGATCTGTCATGTATGACCTAGAGGTGGTGCTTCCCGAGGGCGAACAGCTGAAAGAGGTCATTGTCTATACTGGTAGGCAATCCAAGAAGAACAACCCGGCCATTGACATTCTGAGGAAGATATGGGAACGCAAGCGAAGCAATGGTGTAAAGCAGTTCAAGCAATACGAATACGATAAGTATGAGAAGATAGAGTTCGACCTTAACACCATAGACAGCGCATTGATACAAAGTCGCCTCTTCCGCGGGATGGAGTTCATGTTTGAAGAAGTGGATACCTCGCGGGTCACAGGAAAGACCTATCTGCCGATCTTTATCAATGAGGCCTTTTCCAAAGTATACGGAGACAATGAGATCAACAAGGAGAAGGAAGAATTGTTGGGGAACAAGAATTCGGGCTTTAGCTCTAACCAAAGCATCGTTGGCTTCGTGCAAGACCTCTATGCCGATTACGATATCTACGACAACTACTTGAAATTCTTCGACAAGAGCTTTGTGAGCCCATTGTCTAAGACAGGGATCGACACTTATAACTATGTATTGAACGATTCAGCATTCATCGACAATAAATGGTGTTACAACATTGTGTATTATCCAAGGCGGAAAAGTGAACTTACCTTTAAAGGCGATTTTTGGGTGAATGATACTACCTACGCGATCAAAGATATCAACCTGCAAGTGACCAAAAGTGCGAACATCAACTGGGTAAAGGAGATCTACATCGAGCAGCAGTTCGATGTGGTCAATGACTCGACGCTGCTATTGAAGCGAGACTACATGCTTACAGATTTCGCCCTGAACAAAAAAGAAAAGTCTCGTGGTGTCTACGGAAAGCGAACAACGCTCTTCGACAATTATATTTTTGATCGAGAGAAGCCTAGCGAGCTCTACAAGAAGGAAGTAGACGATTTTGATCCAGACATCTACGAGCGCGATGATGCCTTTTGGGAAGAGAATCGTCTAGAATCTTTGAACAAGGACGAGGCAGGCGTGTACAAACTGCTTGATACCTTGAAGACAGTTCCGAAGTTCAGAAGACTGTACAATGCAGCAAGTATCATTGCTTCAGGTTATGTAGAGTTCGACCAACTGAACCTCGATTATGGCCCGATCTTCTCTACATTTGGTTTCAACGATGTGGAAGGTGTGCGTATTCGCGTAGGCGGGCGTACATACTTTGGCCGTAACGATCCATGGCGTATTGAGGGCTACACAGCGTATGGCTTCAAGGACCAAAAATTCAAATATGGCATTTCAGGAAAATGGCTGTTAGACAAGAAAAGCCGTTTGATCATTTCAGCAGGAAACCGTCGTGATGTAGAGCAGACCGGGGTGAGTCTTTCGGCAACGACCGACGTGCTGGGGCGAAGCTTTGCATCCTCTTCACTTTTAGCTGGAGGAGACAACAGCCGTTTGACCAATATCAACCTCACTACGGCTACCATTGGACTGGAACCGTTCAAGAATGTGCGATTCGATGTCACGGGGATCTATAAGACCTTTAAGACGGCCTCGCCTGAAACTTTTAGTTTGGAGTACGAAGACCCGAATTCTCCAGGGAACTTTTCATCTGAGCTGAAGCAATCAGAACTGAACCTCAGATTGTCATTGACACCAAAGCGCAAAACACTTGGTTATGGCGTGGAACGGAAAGATGTGAATGATGATCATTCACGAATTTTCTTGAATTATACAAAGGGGTTGGACGGCTTCATTGGCGATGGCTTCGATTACGACAAGATCCAACTATATTATGTGCAGCCATGGCAAATAGGAGGCTTTGGGAGGTTGACGACTTCTTTAGAAATGGGTAAGACCTATGGCGAAGTGCCCTTGCCACTTTTAAGCGTGGTGCCTGGAAACCAGACCTACTTCTCCATTTACAATACGTTCAACCTGTTGGATTTCTACGAGTTTGTCACTGATGAATATGCTTCATTCCATGCCGAACACAACTTTAATGGAAGGTTGTTTTCTAGGATTCCGGGGCTTCGTAAATTGAATCTCCGTGAGTTTGTGGGCCTTCGAGGGGTTTGGGGCAGTATTTCTGACGGAAACCGCGCGCTGAATGTACGCGCCTTCGAGACCCTACCGGTAAATCCAAATGCCATTGCGCCGAACGACAAGATCTACTACGAATATTCCTTTGGCGTTGGGAACATCTTCAAGGTATTCCGATTGGATTTCAACTTTCGAGGAAATTACTTCGAGAATCCTGATGCAAGAAGATTTAACGTCACAGGTTCCTTCGGCTTCTTCTTCTAGATGAAGCTGCCTCTCCTCGAGGAGAGAGGCCCGATAGCTCCCGATAATTATCGGGACGGGCTGGGGCGAGGTGCCTTCGCGAAGTTTTATTTACGCAAAATTAATGTAGGTCTGATTGCCGAAAGTACTGCATTTCCTTACTTTTGCGCCCCCGAATATAAAAATGTAGTCATGGGAGCCAAAGAAAGAAAGACCACAGACGTATTGATCGAGATTCCAAAAGGAAGCCGTAATAAGTATGAATATGATTTTGAGTTGAAGAAGATACGTTTCGACCGTACCCTCTTCTCTTCGATGCACTACCCAGCCGATTACGGTTTCATCCCTGAAACCTTAGCATTAGATGGGGATCCGCTAGATGTATTGGTGTTGGGCACGCAACCTACCTTCCCCATGTGCGTGATGGAGGTGAAGCCGATAGGAGTGTTTCACATGGCCGATGAGAAAGGCCCAGACGAGAAGTTGATCTGTGTGCCAATGTCAGATCCAGTTTGGAACAAGCTTAACGATCTAGGGGATATGAACCCGCATTTGGTCAGTGAGATCGAGCACTTCTTCCAGGTATATAAAGACCTTGAAAAAAAGAAGGTAGATGTTGGTGGCTGGGGAGATGCCATCGAGGCTTATGATATTCTAGATAAATGCATCGATCGTTATGATAACAGTGCGCATAAAGCTAAAAATAGCTTTTCTATCTAACGTACTTCAAAACAACTTTCTCATAATGTAAAGCCACTAATTTAGTAAGGGCTTTTTCTTTATAAACCCACCAATTTTGTTACTTTTGCGTGATTTTAAAACTAACTACCATCTCTATGGAACAGAATATGATACTTGTGCCTATCGTGCTTTCGGTCGTAGGCCTTCTCTTTATGTTGATAAAAGCATCATGGGTCAAGAAACAAGATGCTGGGAACGAAAAAATGCAGTCGATCTCTAAAAGTATCAAAGAAGGAGCATTGGCCTTTTTAAATGCAGAATATCGTTTGCTACTGATTTTTGTGGTCATTGCTTCCGTAGCACTTTTTGCCATTTCTTACTTTGTGCCAACTACAAGCTGGATGATCGTTCCTGCTTTTGTGGTGGGTGCTGTCTTTTCTGCCCTTGCAGGAAATATCGGGATGCGTATCGCAACGGACGCCAATGCACGTACTACGCAAGCGGCTCGCACGAGTCTTCCACAAGCATTAAAAGTGTCTTTTGGTGGTGGAACGGTGATGGGGCTTGGCGTAGCGGGTCTAGCAGTATTGGGGTTGAGTTTGTTCTTCCTTTTCTTCACGAAGCAATTCATGGGCGATGCAGGAAGCTTTTACAACAATATGACCATCGTATTGGAGGCCCTGGCCGGATTTTCCTTGGGCGCTGAATCGATTGCGTTATTTGCCCGTGTAGGCGGAGGGATCTATACCAAAGCAGCTGACGTCGGCGCTGACCTTGTGGGCAAGGTGGAAGCAGGTATCCCAGAAGACGATCCGCGCAACCCCGCTACTATCGCAGACAACGTTGGGGATAATGTAGGTGATGTGGCCGGTATGGGCGCCGACCTTTTTGGCAGCTATGTGGCCACGGTACTGGCCGCGATGGTGCTTGGCAATTATGTGATCAAAGATATGGCTGACAACGGAGGTTTTTCTGATGCTTTCAACAATATGGGGCCCATCTTGCTGCCTTTGGTCATTGCAGGTGTTGGAGTTGTGGCCTCTATCATTGGAACCTTCTTGGTCCGCATAAAGAATAACGACGCGAAAGAAGCACAGGTACAAAAAGCATTAGACCTTGGTAACTGGACAGCCATCATCATCACCGCCATCGCAGGATGGTTCTTGATCCGTTGGATGCTTCCGATGACCATGAAGATGAACTTCTTTGGTGAAGGCATCAAAGAGGTCCCCAGTCGTCATGTATTCTATGCTACCTTGATCGGCCTGGCCGTCGGCGCCTTGATCTCTGCCGTGACCGCATACTTTACAAGTCTTGGCAAAAAACCAGTTTTAGATATCGTTCAGAACTCTTCCACAGGTGCAGCGACCAACATCATTGCTGGCCTTGCTGTAGGTATGAAATCTACCTTTGGTTCTGTGTTGCTGTTTGCTGCGGCCATCTATGGTTCGTATGCATTGGCTGGTTTCTATGGTGTAGCTTTGGCGGCTTCTGCGATGATGGCCACTACGGCCATGCAATTGGCCATTGATGCCTTTGGCCCTATTGCTGATAATGCTGGGGGTGTTGCCGAAATGAGCGAATTGCCAGAAGAAGTGCGTGAGCGTACAGACATCTTGGATTCTGTCGGAAACACGACTGCTGCTGTCGGAAAAGGATTTGCGATCGCTTCTGCTGCATTGACAGCTTTGGCCTTGTTTGCTGCGTATGTGACCTTCACAGGAATCGACGGTATCAATATCTTTAGAGCAGATGTGTTGGCCATGCTTTTTGTAGGTGGAATGGTACCCGTGGTATTCTCAGCCCTGGCGATGCAATCGGTAGGAAAGGCAGCCATGAAGATGGTAGAGGAGGTACGTAGACAATTTCGTGAGATCCCTGGAATCATGGAAGGCACGGCAACTCCAGAATATGGGAAGTGTGTAGACATCTCTACACAGGCTGCATTGAAAGAAATGCTATTGCCTGGTTTGATCACGATCATCTTCCCGATCATCATCGGATTTGTGTTCGGAGCTGAGCCATTAGGAGGTTATATGGCTGGTGTTTGTGTGAGTGGTGTCATGTGGGCCATCTTCCAGAACAACGCTGGTGGTGCTTGGGACAATGCGAAGAAATCCTTCGAGGCCGGTGTAGAGATCAATGGAGAGATGACCTACAAAGGAAGTGACGCCCACAAGGCGGCAGTAACAGGCGATACTGTTGGTGATCCTTTTAAAGATACTTCCGGACCTTCCATGAACATTTTGATCAAGCTTACCTGCTTGGTTGGTTTGGTGATCGCTCCGATCTTGGGAGGACACGCATCCGAAGAACATGCTGAAAATACAGAAGAAGTAAAAGAACTTCAGGTTGAAGTTGAAGATACTAAGGACGAGTTGGCTTACGCAGTTGAATAGTCAAGATGAATTCATAAAAATAAAAGCCGCCCCGAGTACTCGGGGCGGGTTTTTCATTTCAAAGACAGGCTATCAATCAAAACTGGTCTAGTAAAAACTTGATCAGGTCAGTGGTGGTCACTATCCCCACAAGCTTTCCTTCATCGACCACTGGCAAGGCATGAAACTCCCTGTCAGCTAAAAGTTCAGCTACTTCCTTGATGGTGTCCTTGGCATTTACGGTCACTAATTTTTTGGTCATCACCTGTTCTATCGTGAACATGTTATAGACCATGGTCTCCACGTCGGCCGCATCGTCCTCCACGGCATCGGCAAAACTGATGCGAAGTAGGTCGGTATAGCTCAACATTCCAATGATGTCCTCTCCACTGACCACGGGAATGTGTCGGATGTTATTTTTCTTGAATAGCTCTTCTGCCGTAGTCAGTTCATCAGCATGGTTTAACGTGATCACATTTTTTGTCATTATCGTTGAAACGGGTGTTCTTTTTTTCATGATGGATCGATTTTGAATTCACTATTAAAAGTAGCGACCCTAAAGGCGAAAAAGGATGACAAATGTCAGGTTGCCTGAGAAAAAGACTGTAAAATGTATACAACATTCTGAGAAATGTATACATCCGAACATAAAGTGCAATGTAACTTTGCCTTGTAAATGAATGGACACATCACAAAATTGAAAATACAATGAAAAATGTAGCATTGATCACTGGAGCATCTAGTGGAATAGGAAAAGAACTTGCCCGTATTCATGCCGAAAGAGGAGGCGACTTGATCATTGTTGCCCGAAGACGGGAGAAGTTAGCCGAGCTAAAGGAAGAGCTAGAGCAAAGACACCAGGTCAAGGTGATGACAGTTGCCAAAGACCTTAGCGTGCCAGACAGTGCCAAAGCATTGTATTTCGAAGTGCGTGAAGCGGAAGTTCAAGTAGAATACTTGATCAACAACGCAGGTTTTGGTTTGCGCGGAAAGTTTCATGAGCTATCTTGGGAGCGCCAGCAGCAAATGATCGATCTGAACATGGTAGCCTTGACCGAGCTTATGCATCTGTTCTTGCCCGAAATGGTGAAGCGAAACAGCGGCAAGATACTGAACACCTCGTCTACGGCCAGCTTTATGCCAGGTCCTTTGCAAGCCATCTATTTCGCCACTAAGGCCTATGTTACTTTTCTGAGCAATGCCATTGCTGAAGAGTTGCATGACACCAACATTACGGTGACCAATTTAATGCCAGGCGCTACAGAGACCGAGTTCGCCAAAACTGCAGACATGGAACGGACAGGGTTGTTCGAAAAGGCATTTTCGGCACGCTCTGTTGCTGAAGATGGCTATGACGCCATGATGAAAGGGAAGTTGGATGTGGTCTCTGGGCTTACCTTCTCGCAGAACCTCATGATGAAGGCGATTCCCTTCACCCCGAAAAAAATGGTGCTGAAGCAGATCAGGCAAATGCAGGAGGTAAATTAATTCAAGAAGCTATAACTTAGCTCGACCATGAACGAGATCATTCACATTAGATCCGTAACCGAGGCCAACAAACTCTTGGGACTGCCTTCTCCAAAACATCCGCTGGTCAGTGTGATGTGGGCCAAGGACATGCCAGACTTCACACAGTTCAAAGGTATCAGGTACAATACAGACCTCTTTGCGGTCTCATTGAAAGAGGGCATGGAAGGCAAGATGGGCTATGGCCGAAACAGCTATGATTTTGAAGATGGGACTTTGATATTCTCCAAACCCGACCAAGTACTTTCCATCGAAGAGAAGACCATTGCCGACGATGCCAAAGGTTGGGCCTTGCTGTTTCATCCAGACCTGGTCCGCAAGTCAGCACTTGGCAAGACCATTGGCAACTATTCTTTTTTCGACTATGAAGTACATGAGGCGCTTCACCTTTCTGAGGAAGAAAAAAAGATATTGACCGACCTGGTCCTTAAAATAGAGATGGAGCTTGACCAGAACATCGACAAGCACAGCCAAAAGCTGATCATCTCCACCATAGAATTGATCCTGGATTATTGCCACCGCTATTACGATAGACAGTTCTATGTGCGCACCAACCTGCATCAAGACCATGTGTCGGAGTTCGAAGGTTTTCTGAAAGACTATTTCGATTCTGAGAAACCTTCAAACTTAGGATTACCCACTGTAAGATACTGTGGCGAACAGCTCAGCATGTCGCCCAATTATTTAAGTGATCTGTTGAAGAAAGAAACCGGCAAGAGTACCAAAGACCATATCTATGCCTTTGTGGTGAACAGGGCGAAAGACAAACTTCTCGGAACAACCGAAAGCGTTGGCGAAATTGCTTATGGCCTTGGATTCGAGTATTCACAGCACTTCAGCAAGCTTTTCAAAAAACAAACAGGGATGAGCCCTGCGAAATACCGTTCACAGAACTAAGTTGTCATTGCTGCGAAGGCAGGAAGCCATTTAAGTACGAGATTCCGCATCAGGTGGGATGACAAAATATGAGAACATTAAAGAAGATCCTAAAGCACATGTTACTAACCCTAGTCGTCGTCATTGTCATTCTGGTAATGGGTTATCTCTTGTTTGTGAGCTACTACCCAACCTTTGGCGGGGACGTTTCAAAAGCACGTCAAGAGTTGTACGCGAACTCTGATCAATTCGCAGATGGTGCCTTCAAGAACACCAAGGATGTCCCGAAGGACCCGAGCTTTTCCGAAATGCTCACGATAGCACGAAAGTTCTTCTTTCAAAAAGTGGAACATGGGAGACCTTCGCTTCCTATTGAAGTTCAAAAGCAAGATTCTATCACTCTTGCAGACTACCAGGGAAAAACCCAACTGATCTGGTTTGGGCATTCTGCCTTTCTGTTGCAAATGGAAGGGAAGAACATATTGATCGACCCCATGCTGAGTGATGTTCCCGCACCGCATCCTTGGTTGGGAGGCAAGCGCTTTAGTGAGGAGTTGCCCGTTGAGATCGAGAAGTTGCCCAAGATCGATGCCGTTATTATTTCGCATGACCACTATGACCATTTGGATTATGAATCGATCAAAAAGCTTAAGGGCCGTACAGGTCAATATTTTGTCCCGCTAGGCGTTGGGGTGCATCTAGAAGCTTGGGGCGTCTCAGAGGATGCTATTGAAGAATTGGACTGGTGGGAAGAAGTTGACTTCGAAGGATTGCAATTGGCCTGCACACCAGCACAGCATTTTTCAGGCAGGAAGTTCGATAACCGCCAAAGCACGCTTTGGGCTTCATGGGTCATCAAGTCTGCTACCGAATCGATCTTCTTCAGTGGCGATAGTGGTTATGGAGAACACTTCAAGGAGATAGGCGAAGAGTACGGCCCCTTCGATTTTGCCATGATGGAATGTGGGCAGTACAACAAGATGTGGCCAGACATTCACATGTTTCCTGAAGAAACTGTCCAGGCAGGTTTGGACGTTGGCGCCAGAGCGATCATGCCCATCCATTGGGGCGGGTTCAAGCTCGCAATGCATTCGTGGACCGATCCGATCGAACGCGCTACTGAAAAGGCTAGTGAGTTACAAGTCTCTTTAGTTGTGCCACAGATAGGGGAACCTATTCGATTAAGTCCGCAGTCGGATAATACAAATTGGTGGAGAGAATAAAATTACAATTCAACTTTTTTACCTTCAGCTTTTTTCTTTGCGAGTTCCTTTGCCCATTGAATGGCATCTGTGAGGTTGTCAAAATTCTTCATCTTACTTCTCATGAATAGCTTTTCAAGGATGGTGTTACGCCTTCCGCCCGGATTGTAGCTTACGATGCCATAACCTTTTAGCGAATAGCTATAGCGGAAGAAGTCTAACCAATCGCTGGGTACGATGGCATATTCGTTGATTCTGTTAGAAATGTAAACGATGTCTTTGCCATTTTGCTCGTAGAGATGGCTGATCTCTTCGGTAATGACCTTGCCGTGCTCCTCCCAATTGAACACAACATCTTTATGAATTTCAGCCACCACAAAGGTTTCGAATAGATAATAATCGCCAAAATCATAGTTCAGCTCTTGAAAAGCTTCTCGATGAAATGATGTGTCTCTCAAGTACGGCATTACATTAAAATTAATGCAAATTGACCGTTTTGAATGTCATTAAACGATGATCGTAAAGAATGATCGGCCAATGGGAAAGATAGGCCAGCGAGCAAAAAGCTTGCCGTGAAAAATAGAGGTCTAGAACAACCCGTGAATTTCGGCATCTACCTTGTTGATCACTTCGCCCAGGTCTTCGGGATTGTCGACAAAATCTAACCTGTCAACATCTATGATCAGGAGTTTTCCCTTGGTATACCCATGGATCCAAGCTTCATAGCGTTCATTCAACCTGCTTAGATAGTCGATGCTAATAGAGTTCTCGTATTCGCGTCCGCGCTTATGGATCTGTGCTACTAGGTTCGATATGTCGCTTCTTAGATAGATCAAGAGGTCTGGTGGCTGTACCAGAGATTCCATCAGCTCAAACAGTGAGCTGTAGTTCTCGAAATCGCGATTGGTCATGAGGCCCATAGCGTGCAGGTTAGGAGCAAAGATGTGGGCGTCTTCATAGATGGTGCGATCTTGAATGATCTTCTTGCCGCTTTCGCGGATCTCTAGGATCTGTCGAAAGCGACTGTTCAGGAAATAGATCTGCAGGTTAAAGCTCCAGCGCTCCATCTGCGTGTAGAAATCGTCTAAGTAGGGATTGTCTACCACATCCTCAAATTGTGCTTCCCAACGATAATGTTTCGATAGTAACTTGGTCAGCGTGGTCTTTCCGGCACCTATATTGCCAGCGATGGCTACATGCATGTCATTCTTGTTTTTTTAGACGTTGCAAGCGAAGTGTATGCAACGTGCTTCCACGATAAATATACAAGGTTTCACCACTAAGTTGCAACTGCTCGATAGGCTTTTCTGAAAGAGGTATCTTTAAAGGTTCTTTTTCACTTTCAACGATCATCACAGCTGCTATTTCGTTAAAGGCCAACACATCATTGTTATGTTGTGAAAGACGTTCCCAACCATCGTTCTGCCAGGTGTTCAACAAACTCCCATAGATGTTGAATTGATACACCTTTTGCTCGGTCAGAAGCCAACAGAAATTATAGTTGCTCGTCATGTCGATCACCTTGCCAGGTATGGGTTGGTTGATCACTGTGAAGCGTTGGTTCTGAAAATTGAAGACTTCTAATTGTTGTGTGTTCTCATCAAAGACCCAGAAACTCTTGTCGATGGCAGTGCGGGCAAAGACCACATTCTTAAACTCAGGCAATGTGTTGAAATCTATTCGATTGATCTCATTCAATGTATTGTCTAGCTGAATAACTGTATTAAAATCAGGATAGAACAAAGTGATCTCAAGCGGATTCAAAAGGTCTACACTCGCCAGTTGGCCCAGTTGCACGTTGTTGTAGTTGAAGATGCTGCTTCCTTGCTGTTTGAAAAGTTCATTGTTTTCTATGGAATAGAGGCTTCCAAACGAATCGATACCTGCAAATTTCTCCGCATCGATCGCCAAGCTGTCTACGACTTCTGTATTCACGACCTGTGATACGAGCGCTGTTGGCAGAAGAAATAAAAGGAAGCAGAGAATTTTCATGTGATCACAAAGTACAAAAATAAGGCCAAAGCAGGGTTTTGCACCACAGATCGAAAAGAAGGACAATAGATACCCAGTAATTGGCAGCATAAATTTCGTTTGTGAAAAACTATTTTCATACTTTTGCCCTGAACTTGGCAAAGAGGAAAGATTTGACTGATTGCAACCTCAGTAAAAAATGCTAAAGCAGTATATTCTGAGTCTTTTTCAGAGTTCTGTTAGCTTCCCGTTGCACTTTCGTCAGACTTCCTAGTAATTATAGCACTATGGCATATTTGTTTACGTCCGAATCCGTAAGCGAGGGGCACCCAGACAAGGTCGCAGACCAGATCAGTGATGCTTTGTTGGATAATTTTTTGGCTTTTGATGAAAATAGCAAGGTAGCATGCGAAACCTTGGTAACTACAGGTCAGGTGGTGCTCGCTGGCGAGGTAAAGAGCCAAACCTACTTAGATGTCCAGAACATAGCTCGAAGTGTGATCAATAAGATCGGTTATACCAAAGGCGAATATCAATTTAGCGGTGATTCTTGTGGCGTGATCTCTCTCATTCACGAACAATCACAAGAAATTAATCAAGGAGTGGATCGCGCTACCAAGGAAGAGCAAGGTGCTGGAGACCAGGGGATGATGTTTGGCTATGCTACCAGAGAAACAGCAAACTATATGCCGCTGGCCTTGGACATTTCACACAAGATCTTGCAAACGTTGGCCGATTTGCGTCGTGAGTCGAAAGAGATCAACTACCTACGCCCGGATGCCAAGGCACAAGTGACGATCGAATATAGCGATGAGAACGTCCCACAACGTATCGATACGATCGTGGTCTCTACCCAACATGACGAATTTGATACGGATGATGAGAAAATGCTGGCACAGATAAAGTATGACATCATCAGCATACTTATTCCAAGAGTTGTTCAAAAGCTTCCAGAAGAGATCCAAAAATTATTCAACGACAAGATCAACTATCACATCAATCCAACAGGCAAGTTTGTGATTGGCGGGCCACATGGCGATACAGGTTTGACAGGAAGAAAGATCATCGTAGACACCTATGGCGGGAAAGGCGCTCATGGTGGTGGCGCTTTTAGCGGAAAAGACCCGAGCAAGGTAGACAGAAGTGCAGCGTATGCCGCGAGGCACATTGCCAAAAACCTAGTAGCTGCAGGTGTAGCTGATGAAGTGCTGGTGCAGGTAAGTTATGCGATAGGTGTGGTAGAGCCCACCTCTATTCTCGTAAACACCTACGGAACGACAAAGGTGAACCTCAACGATGGTGAAATTGCTGAAAAGGTAGCGCAGCTCTTTGACATGCGTCCATACGCTATCGAAGAACGTTTGAAGCTTCGCAACCCGATCTATGCAGAAACAGCTGCCTACGGACATTTTGGTAAGGAGCCTGAGACAGTGACTCGTATATACGAGTCGCCATACAATGGGCGCATCGAGAAAGAAGTGGAGTTGTTCACCTGGGAGAAGTTAGATTTTGTGGACAAAGTAAAAGAAGCATTCGCAATTTAGATGCTAGAACACTAAAGAAATCACAAAAATCTACCAAACTAGTAGATTTTCAATTCAAAAGTTTGGATTTTATATTTTTATTTCTGAACATTTGAATCGCAAAAGTTCAAATACATACTGAAAGTTGTTATCAAGAAAGGTGGAGGGAATAGACCCGTTGAAGCCTTAGCAACCTCCCGAACATTCGGGGAAGGTGCTAAATTCTACTCCGTCCTGCCCCGATAGTTGTCGGGATGTTTCAGGACCTCGAAGATTCATTAAGAGTTGGGAGATAGATAACCAGACAGAAATTCTTCATCGAGAATTCTACTCACTTTTCTTTTTAGCAACCTCTATAATAAATAGTCAACAATTGAAAGAAGAGTTATGAGTACACAAAAATTTGCGACCAACGCCTTACATGCCGGCCATGATGTTTCGGCGAACGCAGGAACACGGGCCGTGCCGATCTATCAGTCTACGTCTTATGTTTTCAATGATGCCGACCATGCGGCCAATCTGTTCGATCTGTCCGAGACAGGCTATATCTATACACGGATCAACAATCCAACCAATGACATCTTAGAGCAGCGATTAGCGGCTCTTGAAGGAGGAATCGCTTCCGTAGTGACCTCATCAGGAACAGCAGCCATTTCAACAGCATTGTTGGTGTTGTTGAAAGCTGGCGACCATATTGTGGCCTCTAATAGCCTTTATGGCGGTACCTACAATCTTCTAAGTGTCACTTTACCGCGTTTGGGCATTACCACTACGTTTGTAGATCCGTCGGATCCCGAGAACTTCGGTAAAGCTGCCCAAGAGAATACCCGGGCGGTATTTGTCGAATCCCTTGGAAACCCGAAGCTAGATGTGTTAGATGTCGAAGCAATTTCAACACAAGCAAAAACATTGCGAGTACCATTGATCGTAGACAACACAGTGGCTACTCCATACCTGCTGAATCCCATAAAACATGGTGCCAACATTGTCATTCATTCTTTAACGAAGTACATCAACGGAAATGGTACGGCCCTTGGAGGAGTCATCATCGATGCGGGAACCTTCGATTATGGGAATGGGAAATTCCCAGAATTCACAGAACCTTCACCCGGGTATCACGGATTGGTATATCATGAGGCCTTGGCCGAAGCAGCGTTCATTGCAAAAGTGCGTATCGAAGGACTTCGCGACCACGGTGCAGCCTTAAGCCCATTCAATGCGTTTCAAATCCTACAAGGCTTAGAGACCTTAGAGATTCGTATCAAGAAGCATAGCGAAAGCGCATTGGCTATTGCCAAGTGGCTACAAGAGCAAGAGGAGATAGCCTGGGTGAATTATCCAGGCCTGGAGACCAGCAGATACAAAGCACTCGCTGATAAATATTTGCCAGTCGGCCAAAGCGGTATTGTCACCTTTGGTGTCAAAGGAGGTTTTGATTCGGCTAAGACCGTGGCCAACGAAACACAATTGTTCTCGTTGCTTGCAAATATTGGTGACACCAAGTCGCTGATCATTCACCCGGCAAGTACCACTCACCAACAACTGAGCGATGCCTCGCAAGCAGATACAGGTGTGACCAAGGACCTAGTGCGACTTTCTGTAGGCCTGGAAGCCATAGAAGATCTAAAAGCAGATCTAAAGCAAGCCTTTGCCAAGATCGATAAAAGTGTCTTAGTTCATTAGTTAGTTTGAATTCGGTGACCTCTTCTTGTTGAATGAGGAGGTCACCACCCTTTTTATGAGTAACAAATTACAACATATCGCTATCAGAGACTTTGAGACAGAAAGCGGAGTCACTTATGTGGAGATTCCACTTTCTTTTCAAGTTTTTGGCAAACCCATTGGCCAAGCACCCGTGGTGCTAGTCAACCATGCGCTATCAGGCAATTCTAATGTCGCAGGAGAATTTGGGTGGTGGAAGGACATCATAGGTCCCGAAAAACTCATAGATACAAAACGCTATTCTGTGCTGGCCTTTAATGTCCCCGGTAATGGCTATGATGAGTTTCTGATCGAAAGTTATAAAGATTTCAATGCTCGCGACATCGCACAGATCTTTGCCTTAGGCATAGAACAACTTAAGGTCGATAAATTGTTTGCTGCCATCGGTGGTTCTGTTGGTGGTGGAATAGCCTGGGAGTTGGCTGCCTTGTATCCAGACCTGATCGAGAATTTGATTCCGATAGCTTCTGACTGGAAGTCCACAGACTGGCTCATTGCCAATTGCCTGGTGCAAGACTTGATCCTGAACAATTCATCAGACCCCGTGCACGATGCCCGCACCCATGCCATGCTTTGCTATCGTACGCCCGAATCGTTTCGAGAGCGTTTCAATCGTACCACCAATACCGATTTGAACATGTTCAACGTAGAAAGTTGGCTGTTACATCATGGCAAAAAGTTAAAGGACCGCTTCAGCTTGGCTTCCTATAAATTGCTGAACCAATTGTTGGCCTCTATAGATATTACAAGAGCTAAAGGGACATTTCTTGAAGTTGCCTCCAACATCACAGCGAACATCTACATCATTGCCGTCGATACAGATATCTTTTTCACTGCAAGAGAAAACAGAGAGGCTTTCTTAGCACTTTCTGAGGTGAAAAATAATGTGCGCTATGGAGAAATTCAGTCCATTCATGGGCATGATGCATTTCTAATTGAGTTCGAACAGTTGGAAAAACTGTTAGAAAAAGTATTTTCGCAAAGCGAAGCCAAAGAAGATAATGGTCTTTCGGCCGTAGCCATTTAAAAGGAACAACTATGAAGATCACGCTAGAGCGAAAAGACAACGATTTCCATTTCGAGACTCGAAACGAACGTGGCCATGTGGTACATATTGACCACAAGGCAAAGGAAGATGCCAAAGGCGCAAGCCCAATGGAATTACTGCTGATGGGTGTTGCCGGATGTAGTGCCATCGATGTGGTTTCCATACTTAAGAAGCAACGTCAAAGGATCACATCATATACTGCCGAAGTATTTGGTGAGCGTATAGAGGTAGACGGTGCCAAACCTTTCAAGGACATTTATGTGACCATTGCCTTGCAAGGAGAGATTGCGCCCGAAAAAGCCCTGCGAGCCGCCAAGTTGTCGTTTGAAAAATATTGCTCGGTCTCTAAAACACTAGAGCCGACAGCGACCGTACATTATAAAGTAACGTTGAACGGAGAAGAGATCTAAAAGTTCCCTCTCCCTTGAAAAGGGATCTTGGGTGGTGAGAAAACAACAACATATGCATTTCGAGACAGAAGCCATACGAACTCAGACCGATCGCTCTCAATTTCAGGAGCATTCTGTGCCAGTGTACCTAACATCAAGCTATGTGTTTGAGGATGCTGAGGAGATGCGTGCTTCCTTTGCCGAAGAAAGACAGCGCAACATATACAGTCGTTTCACCAATCCGAACACTTCTGAGTTTGTCGAGAAGGTCTGCAAGATGGAAGGTGCCGAAGCCGGGCAGGCTTTTGCCACAGGGATGAGTGCTGTGTTCTCGACCTTTGCTGCTCTACTGGATAGTGGTGATCATGTTCTATCGGCACGTTCGGTATTTGGTTCTACGCATAGTTTGTTTACCAAGTATTTTCCCAAGTGGCAAATAAACACCACTTATTTCAAGGTAGATGAGGTTGCCAACATCGAAGGATTGATCCAGCCCAACACGAAGGTCATCTATGCTGAGACTCCTACAAATCCAGGGGTCGATGTACTAGATCTAGCCTTTCTAGGTAAGGTGGCCAAAAAACATGACCTGTTGCTAATTGTCGACAATTGTTTTGCTACGCCATATCTACAGCAACCCATCAAGTTTGGAGCAGACCTGGTCATTCACTCTGCCACAAAACTGATCGATGGGCAAGGTCGTGTGCTGGGTGGTATTACCGTTGGTCGTGCGGATCTGATCCGAGAGATCTATCTGTTCTCGAGGAATACAGGGCCTGCACTTTCACCTTTCAATGCATGGGTGCTATCGAAAAGCTTGGAAACCTTGGCCGTAAGAGTAGATAGGCATTGTGAGAATGCTTTGCGACTGGCAACATTTTTAGCGTCTCATGATAGCGTGAACTGGGTGAGGTATCCTTTTTTGCCGTCACATCCGCAATATGATATCGCAAAAAAGCAAATGCTGAAAGGTGGTAATGTTATTTCTTTTGAGGTTGAAGGAGGGTTGGAAGCGGGCAGAAGATTCCTTGATGCTATTGGGCTTTGCTCGCTATCGGCTAACCTTGGAGATACGCGTACGATCATTACACATCCTGCGTCGACGACACATAGTAAACTCACCGAGAAAGAGCGCTTGGAAGTGGGCATCACAGAAGGACTTATCAGAGTTTCAGTAGGTCTAGAACATCTCAATGATGTGATAAAAGACATCGATCAAGCCCTAAAAAGTTAAATTTCTTGAAAATCAATCCACTATTTGAAAATAAAAACTATTTTAGCCAATAATCTACTAATCCTATAGACTAATAGAAAATAGAATGATGAACGTCACACACATAAAGAACAACCTAGCAGTTTGGAATCAATTTTTAAAGGATGCCACTCCAGAAGAGATCATCACTTGGGCGATGGAAATCGCCGAAAACCCATTGCTGACCACTAGTTTCGGCAACCATGCTGCGGCAATTGTTCATGCCTGTATACAGAAGAGCCCAGCTTTGAAAGTGGTTTGGTGCGATACAGGATATAATACGCCGCAAACGTACAGGTTTGCGCAAAAGATGATACATGATTTCAACTTGAATATCGCTATATACACACCAACGTTAACAACTGCTTACCGCGATGCCGTTATGGGGATTCCAACAGTAGATGACCCCTTGCATGCCGAATTTACCGAGCAGGTGAAGCTTGAGCCTTTCCGCAGAGCCTTGAAAGAGCAAAACCCCGATGTCTGGTTTACCAACATTCGTAAGGGGCAGACTGCACATCGCGATAGGTTGGATATTCTGAGCATCTCTAAAGAAGGAATTTTAAAGGTAAGCCCATTTTTCCACTGGAACGATGATGAGCTAGAAAGTTATTTGAACACACATGCGCTTCCTAACGAATCTCGTTACTTCGACCCAACAAAGGCGTTGGACAATAGGGAATGCGGGATCCACATCAACTTATAGCCATGCAAAGCTTCAGAACTGAGATAGAAGACCCGGTTGTCGAAAAGGACATCATTGAACTAGAGCGAAAAATTCGCCTGTTCAAGGAGGGAAAGGCCGATGAAGAGCGATTTAGAAGCCTACGTCTGGCGCGTGGTGTTTATGGTCAGCGTCAACCTGGTGTCCAGATGATCCGTATTAAGATTCCCTATGGAAAGGTCACTGGCGATCAGCTGCTTCGAATAGCGGATGTTTCCGATGAATACTCCACTGGAAGATTGCACATCACCACTAGGCAAGACATTCAGATCCATCATGTGAGCCTGGATCGCACCCCCGAACTATGGGCACAACTCGAAAAGGACGATGTGACGCTTCGAGAGGCCTGTGGCAACACTGTACGTAATATTACAGCTAGTGAAACTGCAGGGATAGATACTGAAGAACCCTTCGATGTATCGCCCTATGCACATGCCATGTTCCAGTTCTTTCTGCGAAACCCTGTGAACCAAGAGATGGGTCGAAAGTTCAAGATCTCTTTTTCTTCTTCGGAAAAGGATACTGCGTTAAGTTACATACACGACCTGGGATTCATACCTAAGATCGTGGATGGAAAGTGTGGCTTTAAAGTGATGTTAGGCGGTGGGCTAGGCTCGCAACCAAGACAAGCCGATGTGCTATATGAGTTCATCGAAGCAGATGAGATCATTCCTTTGACCGAAGGCGTATTGCGCATCTTTGACCGTCATGGCGAACGGTCGCGCAGACAGAAGGCACGAATGAAATTCCTCATCAAAGAAATCGGATTGGAAGCCTTTGTGCAATTGGTAGAAGAGGAACAGAAGGCGTTCTCACATCAAATATATCCAGTTTCGACCGAAGGATTCACACCAGACTTTTCAAACCGAAAAAGGAAAACGCCTACCGTTGATATCAATTGGGGGGATTTCGAAAAGTGGAAAGCATCAAATGTGATCCCACAGAGACAAGAAGGGTATGCAGCGATAGGGGTCAAAGTACATCTTGGTGATTTCTACACAGACAAAGCCCGAAAACTTGCTGCATTGGTCAAAGACCATGCAGCTAATGAATTACGTTTCACACTAAGACAGAACATACTGGTCAGGTATGTGAAAGAAGAGGATCTACCGTTCTTCTACCATGAATTGACAAAATTAGGATTCACCGAGCTTGGCTACAATTCGACGGCAGATATCACGGCGTGCCCAGGCACGGACACCTGTAACCTAGGGATCGCCAGTAGTACGGGGATCGCCACCAAGTTAGAAGAGGTCTTGAAAGTGGAATATCCACAATATGTGAACAATGCTGACATCACCATAAAGATCAGTGGTTGCATGAATGCTTGCGGCCAGCACAATATGGCGCATATAGGCTTTCAAGGGATGTCGATAAGATCAGGAAAATTGATCGCGCCAGCACTTCAGGTCTTACTTGGCGGTGGTGTGCTCGGGGATGGGCAAGGACGTTTTGCCGACAAGGTGATCAAAGTGCCTAGCAAGAGAGGACCTGAGGCCTTGCGACGAATACTTGATGATTTTCAAACCAGTACTTCTCAAACAAACTTCTTGGGCTATTATGATGAGAAAGGTGAAAAATATTTCTATGACCTGTTGAAAGATCTAGCGGCCACAGACAACCTTCAACAAGATGATTTTGTTGATTGGGGACATAGCGAAGCCTATGTGAGAGCTGTGGGTGTAGGTGAGTGTGCAGGCGTAGTGATCGACCTTATTGCCACATTGCTTTTCGAAAGTGAAGAAAAGTTACAGCATGCCCGTGAAGCACTGACGAACAAGCAATGGTCCGATAGCATTTATTACAGTTACACATCCATAGTGAACTCTGCAAAGGCCTTGTTGACTGCCGAAGGTAAAAAGACCAATTCACATGCGTTCATTGTCAACAACTTTGAAGACAGCTTTAAGGACGCTGGGTTGTTTGAGGGAAGTTTTTCAGACTTTGTGTATGCCATCAACAAGAATGAGCCAACCAGAGATTTCGCCCAGCAATATCTTGACCAAGCGATCGCCTTCTACCACAAGGTAGATGCATTTCGTAAGAAGGAGGTGAGTCATGCAAGCTAATAAAGGACCTAAACTAACATTGGTAGGTGCTGGTCCTGGTGATCCGGATCTACTTACATTAAAAGGTGTCAAGGCATTGGTAGATGCCGATGTAGTATTGTACGATGCATTGGTAGATCCCGTATTGCTCGAATATGCTTCAGGGGCCGAACTTGTTTTTGTGGGTAAGCGCAAAGGCTGCTATCGCTTTCAACAAGAGCAGATCAACGAATTGATCGTACAACGTGCATTAAGCAAAGGTCATGTGGTGAGATTAAAAGGTGGCGACCCTTTCATCTTTGGTCGTGGTGCCGAAGAAATGGAGTATGCAGCAAGACATGGTATCCCTTCCGCGATCGTTCCCGGAATTTCATCTTCTAGTGCTGTTCCGGCGCTGCAACACATTCCAGTGACCAAACGCCATGCTTCCGAAAGTTTTTGGGTCATCACAGGAACCACGAAAGAACACAAGCTTTCTACAGATGTTGCTTTGGCAGCGAAGTCTACAGCAACAGTGGTGATCTTGATGGGAATGAGCAAGTTGTCACAAATTATGCAGCTCTTTAGGTCAGAAGATAAGCACGATACCCCAGTAGCGGTCATCCAAGACGGTTCCACTGAAAACGAAAAGGTAGGAATAGGAACTGTCGCGACCATCGAAAAAATGGTCGAAGAGAAGCAACTCACCAATCCTGCGATCATTATCATTGGTGAAGTGGTGAAACATAGAGATAAGATGCAAACACTTATTCAAGAGCATCACGATCTTCAAGAAATGGTATAATGGAAAAGAACGAATTATATCCCATATTCCTAAAAGTACATCAACTGGACGTGCTTATCGTTGGCGGTGGTTTTGTTGCTGAAGAGAAGCTACATTTTCTGCTCAAGTCAAGCCCAAATGCTCAAGTCACCTTGGTGGCTCCCTCTTTTCGCGAAGGTACCATAGCCCTAACCGATAAGTTTGGCTTGGAAAGGGTTGAAAAGTCATACGATACGCATGATCTAGAAGGAAGAAGCATGGTGGTCGTTGCCACAGATAACGAAGAGGTCAATAAACAAATATACAGCGACTGCAAGGTGCGAAACATCTTGGTGAACGTGGCCGACAATCCACCATTGTGTGACTTCTACATGGGTGGGATCGTGACAAAGGGCCATGTAAAGGTGGCGATCTCTACCAACGGAAAGTCCCCTACTACCGCCAAGCGTTTACGCCAATTCTTCGAAGAAGTCATTCCGGATAACATAAACGGCTTGGTTCAGAATCTCAATGTCTTCAGAAAAACAATAAAAGGCGATTTCGAGGAAAAAGTAGAAAAGCTGAATGAACATACTAAATCACTAATTGAATGATCTCGGTGTTGGAATTGTATTCTCAATACTAGCATCTCACTACTCAGTACTTATAAAATGATAAAGACAGACATACTCATCATAGGCGCAGGACCTACAGGCCTATTTACAGTTTTTGAAGCAGGCTTGCTAAAGCTCAAGTGCCACTTGATCGATGCCTTGCCGCAACCTGGTGGTCAATTGGCCGAGATCTATCCTAAGAAGCCCATTTATGACATCCCCGGTTTTCCAGAGGTGATGGCAGGTCAATTGATCGATAACCTCATGGAACAGATCAAACCCTTCGAGCCAGGTTTTACATTAGGCGAGCGTGCACAGACCATAGAACGTTTACAGGACGATACCTTTGTGGTGACAACAAACCGTGGAACGAAGCACCACGCACCCGTGGTGGCCATAGCAGGAGGTCTAGGTTCTTTCGAGCCACGAAAACCCCCAATTGCGAACATCACTGATTTTGAAGACAACGGCGTATCGTATATCATCCGCGACCCAGAGGTCTACCGCAACAAGCGAGTGGTCATTGCTGGCGGTGGTGACTCTGCACTCGATTGGACCATCTATTTGGCGGACCTGGCTTCAGAGCTCTATCTAGTACACCGTCGTAATGAGTTTAGAGGTGCGCTCGATTCTGTCGAAAAAGTGGCCGAACTGTCCAAGTTGGGTAAGGTAGAACTGGTCACCGAAGCCGAAGTCACCCAACTTCATGGCCGAGATGAACTTGAGGCTGTTACCATTAAGCACAAGACTAATGGCGAGTCACATATCGAAACGGATCACTTCATCCCACTTTTTGGATTATCTCCTAAGCTAGGTCCTATCGGCGATTGGGGCTTAGAGATCGAGAAGAATGCCATCAAAGTAGACAATTCCTATGATTACCAGACCAACATCCCTGGCATCTATGCCATTGGGGACGTTAACACCTACAAGGGCAAGTTAAAACTCATCCTTTCAGGATTTCATGAAGCCGCGATCATGTGCCAAAGCGCCTATCAGCGCATACATCCCGATAAGAAATTTGTCATGAAGTACACGACCGTTAGTGGTGTCAATGGCTTTGACGGAAGCAAGAAAGAGGCCAAGCGCGAGGTCGTCAAGGCTATAGTATAAAACCTCTTGCAAAAGCACTTACAACAAATTCGGGCTTGCCGCTTGGTCTGTTTGTAAATGTGCTTATATTTGCTACAGTTCATTTAAAAACTGTCGTTATCAAGAAAGGTGAAGGGATTAGACCCGCCGAAACCTTAGCAACCCTCTCCCGATCACTATCGGGATAGAGAAGGTGCTACGTTCTACCCAGTTCTGAACTTGTTTCAGAACCTCATGCTGGGACAGATAACCTAAAGCAAAGTATACTTACTTCACTTTTTTTGATTTCACTTTTTTTGACCTACTAGAAATGACCATTTAGAATTCGAATTGAAGGAAGCGTAAAATATTCCGCTTGTTCGAAGTCCGAAGGACGAGCTCGGAAGATTTAGCTTCCAAGAGAGGATTTAGGTTATTTATGGTCAGCCTAGATTTTTTTGTTTCTTTTTCATCAATGGAAAAAGAAAAGGGAAAAAAGACATATGAAGAACAACATTTACAAAGAACTCCAAAACCGGATCCTAGTGCTAGATGGCGCCATGGGTACGATGTTGCAGTGCTATCAGTTCACTGAGGAAGATTTCAGAGGAACTCGATTCAAAGACTGGCCAGTACCCTTGCAAGGCAACAACGACCTCTTGTCCTTGACACAACCAGAAGCTATTAAGGAAGTGCACGCAAAGTATTTTCAGGCAGGTGCAGATATCGTGGAGACCAATACCTTTTCGGGTACTACCATTGCCATGGCCGACTATGAAATGGAGGAATTGGTCTACGAGCTGAATTATGAATCTGCCCGCTTGGCCAAAGAAGTCGCTAATGATTTTACCCAAAGAGAACCTTCAAAGTCAAGATTTGTGGCAGGCTCTATAGGACCGACCAACAAGACGGCCAGCATGTCGCCAGATGTCAACAATCCAGGATTCAGGGCCGTTACTTTCGATGAGCTACGCCTTGCGTACAAACAACAGGCGGAAGCGCTGATCGATGGCGGTTGCGACTTGCTGCTTGTCGAGACCATATTCGACACCCTGAATGCCAAGGCCGCCCTGTTTGCCATTGAAGAGGTAAAAGAAGAAAAAGGAATTGATGTTCCAGTCATGGTCAGTGGTACGATCACCGATGCTTCTGGACGCACACTTTCTGGCCAAACGGTTGAAGCGTTTTTGATTTCTATGTCGCATATTCCTTTATTGAGTGTAGGCTTTAACTGTGCTCTAGGAGCCGACCAGTTAAAACCCTATTTGCAACGGCTATCACAAAAGACCGATTTCTTTACTTCGGCCCATCCCAATGCAGGATTGCCCAACGCCTTTGGCGAATACGATCAAACGCCTGAGGAGATGCAAGAGCTTATAGAAAGTTATTTGGAAGACGATCTTGTCAATATCATCGGTGGTTGTTGTGGCACCACGCCCGATCACATTCAATCGATTGCCGAAGCGGCATCAAAATACAAACCCAGGGCTGTCCATAGAGAAGTCGAAGTATGATTCTAGAAGTTGCCATACTCAACATAAAACCAGGTCTTTCTTCAGCCTTTGAAGAAGCCTTTCAAAAGGCGCAATCCATCATTTCTTCTATGAAAGGATATGTTTCCCATGAGTTAAAGAAATGTATCGAACAAAATGACAAGTACCTCTTATTGGTGAATTGGGAAACCTTAGAGGATCATGAAATAGGATTCAGGCGATCAGACCAATACCAAGAATGGAAGGCATTATTGCACCATTTTTATGAACCCTTCCCAACCGTTGAACACTACCAGTGAGTAAAGACCATAAATACCTGACACTTTCTGGATTGGAGCCTTTGGTGGTCACTCCAACTACTAACTTCATCAATGTTGGGGAACGAACCAATGTAACAGGTTCTCGCAAGTTCTTGAGGCTGGTCAGGGAAGAAAAGTTCGATGAAGCTCTAGAAGTGGCCCGCCATCAAGTAGAAGGAGGTGCACAGATCATTGATGTCAACATGGACGAAGGCATGATCGATGGTGTCGAGGCCATGACAACCTTTTTGAATCTGGTTGCCTCTGAACCCGATATTGCGCGTGTGCCCATCATGATCGATTCGTCTAAATGGGAGATCATCGAGGCAGGCCTAAAAGTAGTGCAGGGCAAATGTGTGGTCAATTCCATTAGCCTCAAGGAAGGTGAAGAAGAATTCATCCGTCAAGCCAAACTCGTTAAGCGTTACGGAGCCGCAGTGATCGTTATGGCCTTTGACGAAGAAGGTCAGGCCGATACCTATGAACGCCGTATCGAAATTTGCGAGCGCTCTTATAAGATACTTACTGAAGTAGTAGGTTTTCCACCAGAGGATATCATCTTTGACCCTAACATATTTCCTGTGGCAACTGGTATGGAAGAGCATCGAAAAAATGCGGTAGACTTCTTCAGGGCCACTCAATGGATTCGAGAAAACCTTCCCTATGCAAACATCTCAGGCGGAGTAAGCAACGTTTCGTTTTCATTCCGTGGAAATAATACCGTCCGTGAGGCCATGCATGCTGCTTTCCTTTACCATGCAATCCAGCATGGTATGAATATGGGTATTGTAAACCCGGCTATGCTTGAAGTCTATGACGAAATTCCTAAAGACCTGTTAGAGCACGTTGAAGATGTATTGTTAAACCGAAGGGATGATGCTACCGAACGATTGCTGGCCTTTGCCGAAACCGTAAAGGGCAATAAGAAGGAAGGGGCTAGTAAGAATCTAGAATGGAGGGATAACAAGTTGCAGGAACGCATTACGCATGCACTCGTAAAAGGTATTGACGAATTTATAGAAGAAGACGTTGAGCAGGCAAGAAAAGCGGTAGAAAGACCCATTCAAGTCATAGAGAATCATCTGATGAATGGTATGAATGTGGTGGGCGACCTCTTTGGTAGCGGGAAGATGTTCCTTCCGCAGGTGGTGAAATCTGCTCGCGTGATGAAAAGGGCAGTTGCCTACCTCAATCCATTTATCGAAGCAGAAAAGGACGAACGATCGTCTTCGCTAGGAAAAGTGCTCCTGGCCACCGTAAAAGGTGATGTGCATGACATCGGTAAGAATATTGTGGGCGTGGTGCTAGGATGCAACAATTACGAGATCATCGACCTTGGCGTGATGGTGCCCCCAGAAAAGATCATTCAAATGGCCATCCAGGAGCAAGTAGACATTATCGGTCTAAGTGGTCTGATCACGCCTTCTTTAGATGAAATGGTGTTCCTTGCCAAGGAGATGCAGAAGAATGGTCTGAACATCCCTCTGCTTATAGGTGGTGCCACCACATCTAGAGCGCATACGGCCGTAAAGATCGCTCCCGAATATGCCAAGGGTGTGGTACATGTCAACGATGCTTCTAGAGCAGTGACGGTAGTAGGCAATTTGCTGCAGGAAGAAAAAGAAGACTACAAGAAGCAGATTCGAGATGAATACGAGAAATTCCGTGAGCAGTTTTTAAGCAGAGGAAGACAAAAGGAATACACCTCACTCAAGCAAGCACGGAAGAACAAGCTTCAATTGGATTGGCAAACATATCAACCATTCAAACCCAATCAACTTGGGACTCATGTTCTAGAAGATCTCGATTTGAAAAAACTGGGAGACTATATCGATTGGACACCTTTTTTCCGCTCTTGGGACTTGCATGGAAAGTTTCCGGCAATTTTAGAGGATGATATAGTTGGTGAACAGGCTAGCGCCCTGTTCAATGATGCCCAAGAGATGTTGAAGAGGATTTTCGAGGAAAAGCTGTTGGAGGCCAAAGCGATCTTCGGACTTTTTGAGGCCAATTCTATAAACGACGACGACATAGCGGTTAAAATTTCTTCTCCAATGGGGGAGATGCCCAAAGGGCAGAGGAGGCTTTTCTTGACCCTGCGACAACAACTCAAAAAGCGCGATGGGGTACCAAATATCGCCTTGGCTGACTATATAGCACCCAAGACGTCCCAAAAGACAGATTACATAGGCTGCTTCTGTGTCACTGCAGGGTTGGGGGCAGACAAACTTGCCAAAGAATTCGAGGAGCAACACGATGATTACAGCTCCATTATGGTCAAAGCCTTGGCCGACCGATTGGCCGAGGCCTTTGCAGAATATCTCCATGAGCAGGTGCGAAGAGAGCATTGGGGCTATGCTTCCAAAGAGAGCTTGAGCAATGAAGAGCTGATCAAAGAAAGTTATAAGGGTATTCGACCTGCACCAGGCTATCCCGCTTGTCCAGACCATATGGAAAAACAAACCATTTGGGAACTACTGAATGTCGAAGAAAAAATTGGTGTGAAGCTTACCGAAAGTTTGGCCATGTGGCCTGCTGCATCGGTTTCCGGATATTATTTTGCCCATCCTGAAGCCAAATATTTTGGACTGGGAAAGATCACTGAAGACCAACTCAGCGATTATGCTGCCCGAAGAAATCTTTCAATAGAAGAGGCTAGAAAATGGTTGAATCCAAATCTAGCGCCTCGTTAAAATTATCAATAAAGATACATTACAAATACCTGATGAAAGTCACAGACCATATAGAAGCTGCCAACGGAAAGACTTTGTTTTCCTTCGAGATCATTCCGCCCAAAAAAGGAAGGAGTATCCAAGAACTGTACGACAACATCGATCCCTTGATGGAGTTCAAGCCACCATTTATTGATGTCACTACTTCGAGAGAAGAGTATATTTATATCGATCGCGATGGGTTGCTCGACAAGAAGTTGACGCGCATGCGTCCAGGTACCCTGGGCATCTGTGCCTCGATCAAGCACAAATATGAAGTGGATACCGTACCTCATGTGCTCTGTGGCGGTTTTACCAAAGAGGAAACAGAATACCTTCTTGTAGATTGTCAATATCTAGGGATAGACAATGTCATGGCACTTCGTGGCGATGCGATGAAAGAACAAAAGTACTTTGAGCCCACAAACGGGGGTCATCAATATGCCAAGGAACTTGTAGAACAGATCCAACAGATGAACTGTGGCAACTTTCTCCACGAAGTCGTTGAGACCGACAATTGCGCTGACTTCTGTATAGGTGTTGCCGGTTATCCCGAAAAACACATAGAAGCACCTTCTATAACATCAGACCTGAAACGGCTTAAAGAAAAAGTCGATGCTGGGGCAGATTATGTGGTGACACAAATGTTTTTTGACAACCACAAGTATTTCGAGTTCTGCGACCTCGCTAGGCAATACGGTATCAATGTCCCTATCGTGCCCGGCATCAAGCCATTGGCCATTAAAAAACACCTGCAATTGTTACCACAGGTCTTCAAGATAGACCTGCCTGAAGACCTGGTAGATGCTGTGGAAGCGTGTAAGGATAGCAAGGCTGCCAGACAAGTAGGTGTCGAATGGGCCATTCAGCAATCCAAAGAGTTGATGCAAGCTGGCGTACCAGTACTCCATTTCTATTCAATGGGCAAGTCTAGTAACATTAAAGCTATTGCAGAAGCTATTTTTTAAGTTACTTTTGCTTTCGTTTATGAAGCAGACCCTAGGTTTTATTATTCTGTGTGCCGCGTTTCTTGGTTTTGGCCAAGAGGAAGACCCCAAGGCTACGTATGTAGACGTTAGCTATTTCACAGGGAACATCGCCAAACACAATCCAGATATTTCACACTTGATCACGGGCCACCCAGAAGGTTTCATCATAGGTTGGAATAGAAAAACCTTTGGGTTCAAAGAGTGGGAGGCCCGCTATAACTATCCAGATTACGGATTCTCTTTTGCATACCAGAACTTGAAGAACGAATTCTTAGGCGAAAACTTCTCGGCCTATGCACACTATAATTTCTATTTCTTCAATAGGAATTTGATGTTCCGCATCGGTCAGGGCCTGGCAATCACTACAGCGCCTTATGACAAGGAGAATAACTTCAGGAACATTGCTTTTGGTACACGTTTGATGAGCAGTACCTATGCGATGCTCAACTATAAAAGAGAGAATATCTTTGATCGTTTCGGGTTACAGGCCGGATTATCGGTCATGCATTATTCCAACGCCAATGTGAAGGCACCAAATACTAGCGTGAATTCTGTGACATTCAACGTGGGGCTTAACTATCAACTGGAGGATCTCTCCGAAATGACATACAGACCTTTTGAGCGCAAAGAGCGCTACACTGAGCCTGTTCGATATAACCTGGTGTTCAGAAGTGGAGTCAATGAAAGTGATATCATAGATAGTGGTCAGTTTCCATTCTACATATTTTCAGCCTATGCTGATAAGCGGTTAGGAAGTGTGAGTGCACTTCAAGTAGGGGCCGATGCCTTCTTCTCAAATTTTTTGAAAGAGTGGATAAGGTTCCGAGGGATCGCATTTCCCGAAGAAGGAGTAGTAGGGGATGAAGACTACAAAAGAGTCGGTATTTTTGCTGGCCACGAACTGTTCATCAACAAAACGTCATTGGTCACACAATTTGGCTATTACGTATATTATCCGGTAGACTTCGAAGGACGAACCTACCAGCGAATAGGGTTAAAGCGTTATTTCGGAGAAAAATGGTTTGGCGCATTGACGTTAAAATCACATGCCGCAAAAGCCGAAGCATTAGAGTTTGGACTAGGAGTTAGATTATAAATTTGTCATTCCTGCATAGGCAGGAGTCATATCATGATAAAACGAATACTTTTTATAGGAATATCGATACTGTTCTTTGCTTGCGATAGCGAAAATGCCAACGACTGCTTCCAAACCGCGGGCACGATCGTCCAGCAAGAGCTTTCGGTTTCTTCTTTTGAGAGAATTATAGTCAACGACTACATTGAAATGGTCCTTGCCGAAGGACAAACGCATGAAGTAGTTGTGGAAACAGGTGAAAATCTCATGAACGATATCAGCGCCGAGGTTGTTGATAGGCAATTGATCCTCACCAATGGCAATGTGTGCAATTTTGTGCGTGAGTTTGGAATCACAAAGATTTTTGTGACGGCACCAAATATCACTGAGATCAGAAGCAATACACGATTTGACATTCGTTCGGAAAGCGTGCTGAGATTTCCGGAGTTGGTGTTACTTTCTGAGAATTTCAACGACGAGGAAACCGCAGCCGTGGGCAACTTTGACCTTCAGATAGAGAATACGTCATTGAGGGTCACATTCAACAACCTATCAAGCTTATTCCTTTCAGGGAGGACAGAGAACTTCACGTTGAATTTCTTTGCCAATGATTCTCGATTCGAAGGCGAAGACTTCATCGCTCAAAATATTTCGATCTTTCATCGAGGGTCTAACGACATGGTCATACACCCAGTAGCATCCCTGTCCGGAAGTATTGTAAGCACTGGGGATGTCATCTCAGTGAATCGCCCGACCAACGTTGACGTAGAAGAACTGTACACGGGCAGATTGATCTTTACCAACTAGGAGGTCAACTCTCTAAAAAGACTCTCTAGGTTCTTGTTCTTTTGATTCAGCTTCAAGATCTTCAACTGGTTATCGTGAGCAAAGTCAAAAACTGCAGAACGCATGTCCTGTTGAGTGTCAAAAGTCACTTCATACAGAAGGTCATGAATATTCCTTACAGACTTCACATGGGGTAAACGCTTCAAAAAAACATCTTCCACGCGGTAATCGAATTCTACCTCGATGATCTGCTCTTGTCCAGCTCTTAATGCTGAAAGCTTCTGGTCGGCCACGACCTTTCCTCGGTCAATGATGATCACCCGGTCGCAAATAGCCTCCACCTCTTGCATGATGTGCGTAGAAAGGAATACGGTCTTCTCTTTGCCTACATTTTTTATCAAACTACGAATATCGACCAACTGGTTGGGGTCTAGTCCGGTAGTAGGCTCGTCCAAGATCAAGACCTGTGGGTCATGCAGCAGTGCGCTTGCCAATCCCACGCGTTGTCTGTATCCTTTAGAAAGTTGACCGATCTTCTTATGGGATTCTGGGGCGAGGCCTGTTAGTTCAATGACTTCTTCAACGCTGGCCCTGTTTGTTTTATAGACGGCGGCGTTAAAGTGCAAATATTCCCGAACATACATATCCAGATACAACGGATTGTGCTCTGGCAAATAACCAACGCTTTGCTGTACGTTCTTCTGCTGTGTAGAAACGTCAAGATCATTCACCATGGCATTTCCGTCCGAAGCTCCGATGCATGTGGTCAAGATCTTCATCATGGTAGACTTGCCAGCGCCGTTCGGGCCCAAAAAACCAACGATCTCTCCCTTTTCGACCTGAAAGGAAACACCATCCAGCGCTTTTTGGGAAGCATAGATCTTCGTGATGTTTTCTACCTTGATGGACATACAAATGAATTTCAAGCAAAAATAAGTAAAACGATGGGTTAAAATATTTTCAGGAAAAAGGGGTTTTTATGCTGAAACCCAAAACAAAATCCTTTTTACATTGAAATATCAGAAAAAGTAGCGTATTTCCCTTGCAGTTTTCATAAGGAATGCTACATTTACTGACGATAAGTACAAACAATGACACACAATACTTATTTCTGGAACGGTTTCTATTTCTTCTTCTATTTTTTGAAGCAAGGACCAGGACTGTTGTGTAGATAAGTTAAGCATCACATAAAACATAGGAAGTCCTGATTAGAGATCGGGACTTTTTTTATGAATCAAAGTGAATGGATAGAAAGATAGCCATACAAGGAGTTAGGGGATCGTACCATCATCAAGTGGCCGAAGAATATTTTGGTGAAGGGGTTTTGGTAGAAGAGTGCCTTTGCTTTGATAGGCAAGTAGATAGCCTTATCTCTAAGGAAAGCTCTGACGCAGTGATGGCCATCGAAAACTCCATTGCAGGCTCGATCATACCCAACTATGCGAGGATCGATAAGAATCAACTTCATATTGTGGGCGAACATTACTTGAGCATACATCATAATCTGATGGCCTTGCCAGGACAGACCATCGCTGATATCAACGAAGTCTATTCGCATCCCATGGCCTTGTTGCAATGTAAGGAGTTCTTCAAGAAGCAGCCACATATCAAACTAGTGGAAGACGCCGATACAGCTGAAGTGGCCAAACGCATTGCAGAGAGGCAGCTAAAGGGTATTGGGGCGATCGCCAGCAAAACGGCGGCCAGCTTGTACGGTGTGGCCATTCTGGCCGAAAGTATTCAGACCATAAAGAACAATGCAACACGATTTGTGGTGTTGCACACACAGAACGCATGGTTGCCAAAAGAAGAAGTGAACAAAGCTTCGATTCGATTTACTACCGACCATAAACGTGGTAGCCTGGCAACCGTGCTGAATGTGATGAGCGATTGCCGATTGAACCTCACCAAGATACAATCCCTGCCAGTGATCGAGACACCTTGGGTGTATTTTTTCTTTGCGGATGTGACCTTTAAGAGCTATGATGATTTTGCAAAGGCGAGATCCCTCTTAGAAATTATGACAGGCGATTTCAAAGTGTTGGGCGAATATAAAAATGCAAAGCCATGATCCAAGTTGCCAAGCGATTGCATACTGTCCAAGAATATTACTTCTCGAAGAAACTACGAGAAGTGAGACAACTAATGGCCGAAGGGAGGCCGATCATTAACATGGGCATCGGCAGCCCAGACTTAGCGCCTCACAAAGAGGTATTGGAGACGATTGCCAGTGCAATGAACGATGAGAAAGCACACCAGTACCAAAGCTATCAGGGGTTACCTGAGTTACGTCAGGCCATCGCAGGTTTTTACCTGAAACACCTCTCTGTGGTCTTGGACCCCCTAACAGAAGTATTGCCGCTTATGGGAAGCAAAGAAGGCATCATGCACATTTCGATGGCCTACTTGAATGAAGGTGATGAAGCGTTGATTCCCGACCCTGGCTATCCTACCTATACGTCAGTAACCAGGTTGGTCGGTGCTAGGCCAAGGTATTACGATCTGGTAGAAGAAGATCATTGGCTGCCTGATCTTGAGGCACTGGCTCAGCAAGACCTTTCCAAGGTAAAGATCATGTGGGTCAACTATCCGCACATGCCAACCGGGGCAAAGGCAGCCCTGTCATTTTTCGAAGCATTGGTAGCCTTTGCAAAAAAGCATGAAATTCTATTGGTCAATGATAACCCATATAGTTTTGTGCTCAATCAACAGCCACACAGTTTGTTGGAAGTTGAAGGGGCCAAAGAAGTGGCACTAGAGCTGAATTCATTGAGCAAGACCTTTAACATGGCAGGTTGGCGCGTAGGAATGCTGCTGGGCGCTGCCGAGAAGATCACCAATGTCTTGAAGGTAAAGAGCAATATGGACTCGGGCATGTTCTACGGAATTCAAAAAGGAGCCATCACTGCTTTGCAATTTGGCAGAGAATGGTTCGACGAACTGAATGCGGTATACCGAAGAAGAAAAGCGCAGCTATTTCATCTGGCAGACAAGCTAGGTTGCACCTATGACAGAGATTCAGCAGGTATGTTCGTTTGGGCAAGATTACCTGAAGGAAGCATTTCCGCAGAGAAGTTTGTAGACGAGGTATTGTACAAGAAGAATGTGTTTGTCACGCCAGGAACCATTTTCGGCAGCAATGGCGAAGGATATATTCGGTTTTCACTGTGTGTAGATGAAGAAAAGATAAAAGAAGCAATTGATAGATTTGAGTGATGAGTATTTAGTGTTGAGAGCCAGGTTTTTGACATCTCCCTACTAACATCTCCCTACTAATTACTAAAAACATGAAAGTATACATAATAGGTTTGGGATTGATCGGAGGCTCGATGGCCTTGGACATCAAGGCTGCTTTTGATGGTGTGGAGATTTTCGGAGTCGATGCTGACCAAGACCATTTGGAGGAAGCACATCGGTTACGGATCGTAGACCAGAAGGCCACGCTCCACGAAATATCAAATGCCGACGTGGTGATCGTTTCTATTCCTGTAGATGCCATTGTAGCCATGCTTCCTGAAATTTTAGACCTTGTACACGATGATTGTGCGGTCTTTGAGGTTGGTTCTACCAAGGCAAAAGTTTGCCAAGTGGTTTCAGGGCATCCCAAGCGAAGAAACTTCTTGGCCGCACATCCCATAGCCGGTACCGAGTTTTCGGGACCATCGGCGGCTGTTCGACATCTCTTTAAAGGGAAGACCAATATCATTTGTGAAGTAGAGAAGACCGCTTTTAAGTTGCAAGAGCGTGCGTTACGGATCTTTAAGGAACTAGGGATGCGCATTCGGTACATGGACCCCATTTCACATGATAAGCACATCGCCTATGTATCGCACCTGTCACACATCAGTTCTTTTATGTTGGGCAAGACCGTGATCGAAAAAGAGAAGAACGAACGCGACATCTTCGACATGGCAGGTAGCGGTTTTGAAAGCACGGTGCGCCTGGCAAAAAGTTCGCCAGCTATGTGGGCTCCTATTTTCGAGCAGAATAAGGAGAACGTCGTTGAAACACTAGAAGAATACATTGCCAACCTAGAGCAGTTCAAGCAATTGATGCTTCAAGATGATTTCGAAGCGATCCACCAAGAGATGGAAGACACCAATCATATCAAGGAAATTTTAAAAGGAATCATAGTCAACTCATAAACACAAAAAGATGGAAAATACAGAACAACTCAGAACATGGTTAGATGACCATCAATTGGATCATCCGCTGGTGATCGCAGGACCCTGTAGTGCCGAGACCGAAGATCAAGTGATGCAGATTGCTCATGGATTAAAGGATAGCGATGTTAACTATTACAGAGCTGGGATCTGGAAACCCCGTACACGCCCTGGTAACTTCGAAGGGGTAGGAGCCATTGGTCTTAAATGGCTACAACGCGTCAAAGAAGAGACAGGTTTGAAGACTGCTACCGAAGTGGCCAACAAAGCGCATGTGGACCTTGCACTAGAACATGACATCGATGTACTGTGGATTGGCGCACGTTCTACGGTAAGCCCTTTTATCGTACAAGAAATTGCAGATGCTTTGGAAGGTACCGACAAGATCGTTCTGGTAAAGAACCCGGTAAACCCGGATCTTCCGTTATGGCTCGGGGCGATCGAGAGACTTCACTCCAAAGACATTAAAAAATTGGGAGTGATACACCGCGGATTTTCTACTTACGAAAAGACCAAGTACCGCAACATCCCAGAATGGCAAATTGCCATCGAATTACAGAACAGATTTCCAGACCTTCCACTGATCTGCGATCCTTCGCACATTACCGGAAAGCGCGATATGATCCTCGATGTTTCGCAAACAGCACTAGACCTTAATTTTGATGGTCTCATGATCGAAACGCATGTGGATCCGGACAATGCTTGGAGCGACGCGGCTCAGCAAGTAACACCTGCTACATTGATTCAGATCATGAAGGACCTGAAGATCAGAAAAGAAAAGGATGATGAGGCCGAATATAACAACGCGTTGAACAATCTAAGAGCGCAGATCGATGTGATCGACAATCAATTGCTAGACACATTGGGCAAACGAATGAAGGTGGCTGATGGGATAGGCGAACTAAAGAAGCAACGCAATGTGGCCGTGTTGCAAAGTAAGCGCTGGAACGAGATTCTAGGCAAGATGATCTTGGAAGGAGAAGAGCGCGGACTCAGTGAGGAATTCATCCTGCGAATGTTCAAGGCCATTCACCAAGAGAGTATCAATCATCAGGAAAAGATCATCAATAATAGCTAAAAACAAGAAGCCCCGAAAATATCTCGGGGCTTTTGTATACGTTACAGCGGGTATTGGTCTTTTTGAGCGAGTGTTTTCTTAGATGGGGAAACCTGTAGCAATTCTGTAGATGAACGCATAGAGGATGACCGCGATCAACGCAAAGCACAACCAACTCATGCTTTTGAATAGTCCGACAGTGATCTTGTTCTTGTAGCCTTTGAAAAAATCAGTGTAAATGTCTTTGATGAGTAATAGTGTTGTCATTTGGTTAAGGGCTTTTGTTAATAATTACACTACAAAGGAACAGTCATCCAGGCTGATTTTGAATTTTTTTTGATGAACGACACAAATTTTCAGATAAAACGCCAAAAAGTGCACTTTTTGGCGCTTAACAACAACATAGCTTAGGTTCACAACAAAAAACAGACCGATGGGCGATTTCGTCCATCTGGACCTATTCAAGATGAAAAATGATTAATTTGCAAAGAATATCGTTTCGGATCGAATGACAGGTACCGTATACAGATCTACCGGCAGTTGGTATTCCGTAAAGGGAACAGATGGCCAATTCTATGAGTGCAGGATCAAGGGTAAGTTTCGCATCAAAGGGATCAAAAGCACAAACCCCATAGCGGTTGGTGATATCGTAGACTTCACTGCTGAAAGACAAGGTGATGAGGAGCAGGGAGTCATCCATCACATTCATGACCGAAAGAACTACATCATCCGTAGATCCGTGAACCTTTCTAAGCAGACCCACATCATTGCGGCCAACCTAGATCAGGTATTTTTATTGGTAACCCTTAACAACCCAACTACATTTGCCAGTTTTATCGATCGTTTCTTGGCCACGGCCGAAGCATACGAAGTCAGGGTGGTGATCCTTTTCAATAAGATCGATGCCTATAACGAGGACGAACAGTTAGAAGTGAAATGGTTGGCAAAGGTCTATCGCGACATTGGCTACGAATGTGTTGGCATTTCAGCAACCACAGGAAAGAACGTTGACAAGGTCAAGGAGATGATGCAGGATGCAGTGAGCATGTTCGCAGGTCATAGCGGTGTCGGTAAGTCTACATTGGTGAATGCCATTGAGCCATCATTGGCATTGAAGACTGCCGAGATCTCAGAACAACACCAGCAAGGACAACATACCACAACCTTTGCCGAAATGTTCGACCTTAGCTTTGAAGCACAGATCATAGACACACCAGGCATCAAAGGATTTGGAGTAGTTGATATGGACAAAGACGAGGTAGGTGATTACTTTCCCGAGTTCTTCAGGCTGAAAGGACATTGCAAGTTCAATGATTGTCTACACCTTGAAGAACCTGGCTGTGCCGTAAAAGAAGCATTAGAAACGGGCGAAGTAGCACTAAGTCGATACCGTAGCTATTTGCAGATCATCGAGGGCGAAGACGAAAACTATCGCATCGATATTTATGACGAGAAGTGAATTACCCGAATATCAAGAAACTTTAAAACCTCGATCATCGAGTAGATGAAAGCAGTCGTTCAGCGTGTTTCAAAAGCAAGCGTCACCGTAGAAGGCAAAAAGATCTCAGAGATAGGCTGGGGTGTCTTGATCCTGCTGGGAATTGAAGATGCCGATACGAAAGATGATATAGCATGGCTTTCACGTAAAATAGCCAATCTTCGAATATTCAATGACGAAACGGGTGTGATGAATCGATCATTGTTAGATATTGAGGGTCAGGTGATTGTGGTAAGTCAATTCACCTTGCACGCTTCTACCAAAAAGGGAAACAGGCCTTCGTACATAAAAGCGGCAAAGCCAGAGGTGGCTATCCCGCTGTACGAAGAATTTGTGCTTCAGCTAGAGAAAGACATAGGGAAACAAGTTGGTACTGGTGTCTTCGGAGCAGATATGAAAGTAGCATTGTCGAATGATGGCCCAGTAACCATCATCATTGATACCAAGAACAGATAATAAGGAAATTTCTTTCTTTGTTAGAAGAATTTTATATTTTTGCTCTCGTAATAATTTTTTTATGGCTAAGCGTATCCTTTTGCCGTTATTGGTGTTTTTCTTCAGCTTTTCACCCACTTCCTCTGCTCAAAATTCGATTCGCAGTTACCATACGTTGTCTCCAGAATTAACCAAAGGTGCCAATGCGGTAGTAAGGTTAGACCAAACAGAGATTGAACTTATATCCTATGATAAAGCCCGCTACAAGGTCCATAGGGTGGTTACGGTACTGAAGAAAGAAGGTGATCATGTGATAGGTGCTGTGCTGCACTATGATCCATCAGTAAAGATCAAGAATGTCGAAGTCCTTGTCTATGATAGAAATGGACTACAGGTCAAGAGAATAAAAGAGAAGGAATTTAAAGACCGTAGCGCTGTTTCCAACGGAAGCCTATATGACGACAATAGGTTGAAGTACCTTGACTATACGCCCACTGCGTACCCGTATACTATAGAGCTATTGTATGAGCGTATAACCAATAACACGGCATTTGGATTTGCCTGGCGCCCGATCGAAGGTTATCGGGTAAGTACCGAGAAGAGTATCTTTTCACTAAAGAATATCGCGAATATACCCCTTGCAACGAAGGAATCGAATTTCGATGGGTTTGATGTGAAGATCAATAAACTTGATGATTCTATGACCTATTCGCTCTCTAATATTCCCAGTTACAAGAAAGAATCTTTAAGCCCACCTTTGTACCAGATACACCCTAGGCTCTGGATAAAACCCAATCAATTTAATCTTGTAGGAGTAGAAGGAAAGGCTGGATCCTGGAAAGAACTTGGGCAATGGATCTATGATGAACTCCTGGCGGGTAGGGATCAGTTGCCAGAATCGACCATCCGCACCATTGACCGCTTATTGGAAGGAGTAGATGACCCAATAGAGAAAGCTAAGAAGATATACGAGTATGTTCAAGAGAACACCAGATACATAAGCGTGCAACTTGGTATTGGCGGATGGCAACCCATTGATGCCGCTGAGGTTGATAAGATGAAGTATGGAGACTGTAAAGGACTTGCCAACTATACCATGGCATTGCTACGGTCTCAAAGCATAGAGGCAAATTATGCGGTGGTTTGGGCAGGTAGACAAAAGCGTGATATGACCAGAAACTTTTCTGCCATGCAAGGCAATCATGTGATCTTGAACATACCGCAAAAGGAGGGTGAAGACATATGGCTTGAATGTACCAGCCAGACGATGCCCTTTGGTTTTTTAGGGGACTTCACTGATGATAGAGACGTTCTCTTGGTCACCTCAAATGGAGGTGAGATCGTACACACTACTGTTTACAAAGATCAAGACAACCAAAAGGAAACCCATAGCGAGATAAATATTGACGAGCATGGGAATGTTGATGCTCAGGTGCAAATAACCACCTGTGGGATTCAATACGACCAAAGGTCTTCTCTTGAAAGACTGTCTAGAAAAGACCACGACAGGCATTACAAAGATCATTGGGGGTATGTAAATGGATTGGTTTTGGGTGAAGTAGCTTCTCATAACGATAAGAATGCAATAAGCTATACAGAAAAGATCGAGTTGAGGGCACCAAGCTATGCTGAAAAAGTAGGTGATGAGTTCATATTGGCTATCAATGCATTCGACAGGTCAAATTCGGTGCCAGCAAGGTATCGTAACCGAAAAATGCCCTTTCAGGTCCAGAGAGGAACTGTAGATACGACTTCAAGCACCATAAAAATTCCCGAAGGGTATCGCCTTAAAAAACTGCCCAAACCATTAACGATCGACACAAAATATGGGAAATATCGGTCAGAGTTGAGATTGATGGACACTAATAGATTGACCTACAATCGAAAGCTAGTGGTCAATAGTGGGCGATTTCCAAAGGAAGAGTATTCAGATTACAGAGACTTTAAACGCAATGTAGCCAAAGCAGACAACCAAAAAATAATACTAACTAAAGCAATCGATCAAGAATGAAACGAATTTACTTTTCTATCCTAACTACTGTTACACTAGCTCTAGCGGTAGATGCCCAGGAGGTTAAATTTAGAAAAATATCAAAAGAAGCTCTTGAGGAAACTTCTTATTCGCGGGATGCCGAGGCGCATGGGGCTTATTTGTATCGCAACATTAAGATCCATTATGATTATAGTAGCATTCAAGGCTTTCGGCAGATCAAAGAAGTTCATGAGCGCATAAAGATCTATGACAAGGACGGGTTGGGTCATGCCACTCAGAAGATCGTCTACTTCAATTCCTCAAAAGGACAAGACAAGATTTCGGGATTAAAAGGCTACACTTATAATTTAGTTGATGGCAAAATTGAAGATTCAAAATTGAAGAGCGATGGTATCTTTGATGAAGAGATCAATAAGTATTGGAGTCAACGCAAGTTTACCTTTCCCGATGTCAAGGCGGGGTCTATCATAGAGTTCAAATACTCAATAGCTTCACCTTACACTACATATATCGATGAATTGCCTATGCAATTTTTCATTCCAGTGAAAGAGCAGCACATAAAAATGGTAGTGCCAGAGTACTATGGATTCAAACCGATCGTAAAAGGATACCTTCCATTGAGGCCATCGATCTCAAGCGGAAGAGGAAGTATTGAATGGGTGAATAAGCAAAGAGCAGAAGGATTTGGGGGAGGAACGACCAAATTTAAAAATCAAAAAGTAGAGTTCCAGACAACGGTCACAAAATATGATATGACAGACGTTCCGGCATTAAAGCCCGAGCCCTACGTTAACAACATGAGGAATTATTTAAGTTCCGTCAAATACGAGATTCAGTATACCAAATACCCGAACAGCCCCATCAAGTCGTATACCAAGGATTGGGAGAAGGTGGCCAAAGAGATATACAGCTCAGAAAGTTTTGGAGGACAGCTAAAAAAGACAGCCTATTATGAAGATGACTTGAATGCTCTGCTAAGCAATGTGTCTAAACCCGATGAACGTATGGCAAAGGTCTTTTCGTTTGTCAAATCAAAAGTAAAATGGAACGGAAATAACGGGTACTCTTCTCGTCAGGGAGTTCGAAAAGCCTATAAAGAAGGAGTCGGCAATGTAGGAGACATCAACTTAATGATGGTCTCGATGTTAAGTCATGCCAACCTAAAGGCCTATCCCGTATTGGTCAGTACTAGGGATCACGGGATACCTTTGTTTCCCACCATTGAAGGATTTAATTATGTGATTGCTGCTGTGAAAATGGGCGGTCAGATCTTCTTGCTGGATGCAACATCCCCTAACAGCGTGCCCAATGTACTGCCTAACAGAGCATTGAATTGGATGGGCAGACTGATCACCAAAGACGGCAACTCTACCCCAGTAAACCTGATGCCCCAGAAAAGATCACTGGATGCTGCTATGTTCAGCATCGCTATTGACAAAGATGGTTCCATTGAAGGAAAGTGCCGTCAACAACTATCGGATCATAATGCATTGGTATTCAGAGACAAGTATGCGAAAAAGACCGAAGAAGAGTTCATTGAGGATATAGAAAAAGATAATGATATTGAGATCTCCGATTTTCAGTTGAAGAGCGCCGGATCTATCTATAAACCCGTACTTGAGTCTTTTAGTTTTAGTGCCGAAGACCAGTTCGATGTCATCGATGGAAGCCTTTACATCGCTCCCATGTTTCATATGGCCTATGATGAAAACCCCTTCAAGCTAGATCACAGGGAGTACCCGGTTGACTTTGGATATCCTCAGACAGACAAACGGATCATCAATATAGAGATCCCTGAAGGCTACGACGTGCAATCCATGCCAGAGTCCGTTAGCTTTTCGATGCCTGAAAAACTAGGAAGCTTTAAGTACAATATCATGAAGAATGGCAACATGATAAGCCTATCTTCAGTTTTGGACATCAATACTTCTATTGTGTCGCCCGATCGATATTCTATACTCAAAGAATTCTTCAGGCAAATAGTTGAAAAACAATCAGAAAAAGTAGTTTTGAAGAAAATTTGATGACATGGACATTCAAAATGCACAAAAAATTGTCGATGACTGGATAAGAGAACATGGTGTTCGCTATTTCGATGAATTGACCAATATGGCGCAACTCACCGAAGAGGTCGGCGAGGTGGCTCGTATCATTGCACGCCGCTATGGCGAGCAGAGCGAGAAAGAGAGCGATAAAGAGAAGGACCTGGGTGAGGAGCTGGCAGACGTGGTCTTTGTAGTGTTGTGCCTGGCCAACCAAACCGGGACCGACCTTCAAGAGGCATTCGATAAGAAGATGGACAAAAAGACCCAGCGCGATCACGACCGCCACCATAACAACGAAAAGCTAAAATAAACCATAGAAACCTACTATCTTTGGTTCCCGTTCAAACAAACTGAGCGGGAATTTTTATTGATGAAACTACACATTGCAAAGAACACCGCCTTCACAAAAGGCACGATCAATATTACAGGCTCCAAGAGCGAAAGCAATCGCTTGCTACTGTTACAGGCATTATACCCTGGACTAACGATCGACAACCTCTCCAATTCAGACGATTCGCGATATATGCAAGCAGCTTTGCAAGACCGGTCAAAGAAGCTTGTCGACATTCATCATGCAGGTACGGCCATGCGATTTCTCACTGCTTTTTTTGCTGTGCAAGACGGAAGAGAAGTGACACTGACCGGAAGCCGACGCATGCAAGAACGCCCCATAAAAGTACTGGTAGAAGCCTTGGCGCAGCTTGGCGCCGACATTTCCTACGAAAAGAATGAAGGATATCCTCCGCTGAGAATTTCAGGAAAGAAACTCGAAAAAAGCGAAGTATCACTTCCGGCAGACATCAGCAGCCAATATGTCTCAGCACTCTTGTTGATTGCGCCTAGTCTTCAAAACGGATTGAAACTTACACTAGAAGGCAAGATCACGTCGGTGCCCTATATCGACATGACGCTTCAACTACTGCACGAAATTGGTGTGGATACTTCCTTTGACGAAAATGTGATTGAAGTGAGGCCTCTAGAAGAATTGCATGCAACTCAAATGCTCACAGTAGAATCCGATTGGAGTTCGGCCTCGTACTTCTATAGCATCATTGCGTTAAGCGAAGTAGGTTCGTCCGTGACACTCTCAAGCTATAAGCAGCACAGCTTGCAGGGAGATTCTGTGCTTGCAGACATCTACCGGCAATTTGGAGTAGCGACATCTTTTGAAGGAAACGCTATTCGCCTTACCAAAGTCCCATCCCACTTTGGGAGAGGGGATATAGAGGTAAAGGCTTTGGATCTTTCCAATGCTCCCGATATCGCACAGACGATAACAGTGACCTGCTTTGGCTTAGGAGTAGGTTGTGATCTGTATGGCTTGCATACTTTGCCCATTAAGGAAACAGATAGGTTGGCAGCATTAAAAACGGAACTAAGCAAACTTGGTGTCGAGGTCTCAATTACAGAAGAAAGCCTACATCTAAAGCCCAATGATATTTTCAGCCAGACGAGAGACTCCCCTCCTTCGCAAGGGTTGGGGGAGGCTATCGACACATATGACGATCACCGCATGGCGATGGCGTTTGCGCCATTGGCAATAAAGATGCCTGTAGATATCAACGATGCAGGAGTAGTATCGAAATCCTATCCTGATTTTTGGGAAGATCTAGAGACAATAGGTTTCAACTGCACCCTGCAAGAAAGCCCATGACCTTCCATCATCAGCTGTCAACTATCAACAGAGACTCATAATTTTCACCCAGCACCCAACACCGATCATTCCCAATTCTTCACCCGCAATTCATAATTCTTCCCATATCACTTGACAACCCCCTGTTACAGATTGTATATTTGCCGCTCTTTTAAAACAAACATTTCGTGAAGCTATCTCATTTCAACTTCGAACTACCCAACGAACTTCTGGCAGAATATCCCTCTGAGAATCGTGACGAAGCACGCCTCATGGTGTTGCATCGCGATACACAAAAGATAGAACACAAGCTATTTAAGGACTTGATCGATTATTTCGATGAAGGCGATGTGCTTGCACTTAACAACACTAAGGTGTTCCCAGCAAGGCTTTTTGGAAACAAAGAAAAAACAGGCGCGCGCATCGAAGTATTCTTGCTTCGAGAACTAAGTGCCGACCAACGCCTATGGGATGTACTTGTGGATCCTGCTCGTAAGATAAGAATAGGGAACAAGCTATACTTTGGCGAAGATGAAAGCCTCGTGGCAGAAGTCATCGATAACACTACTTCCCGAGGGCGAACACTTCGCTTCCTCTACGATGGTTCGTATGAAGAATTCAGAAGAAAATTGACCGAACTGGGACAAACACCGCTTCCCAAATACATAAAGCGTGATGTAGAACCCGAAGACGAAGACCGCTATCAGACCATATATGCCAAGCACGAAGGAGCCGTTGCAGCACCAACGGCAGGTTTGCACTTCTCTAAGCATTTGCTAAAAAGACTAGAGATAAAAGGTGTGGACAGTGCCGAGGTCACCCTACACGTTGGACTAGGAACTTTCAACCCAGTTGAGGTCGAAGACTTGTCGAAGCATAAGATGGACTCTGAACAATTGATCATAGACGATAAAGCGGTGGCAACAGTGAACAACGCCATTGCACAGAAGAAGAGGGTCTGCGCCGTGGGCACTACCGTGATGCGCGCCTTAGAGAGCTCAGTGTCTTCAGAGAGCACCCTGAACACCTTCGAGGGTTGGACCAACAAGTTCATCTTTCCACCCTACGATTTCAGCATCGCTAACGCCATGGTCACCAACTTTCACACGCCAAAATCTACCCTATTGATGATGGTCGCAGCGTTTGCAGGTCATGATTTTATCTTCAAGGCATACGAAGAAGCTGTGAAAGAGAAGTACAAGTTCTTCTCGTATGGTGACGCCATGTTGATCCTATAACAGATACCTCTCATGGTCATATAGGGATCCTGCTTTTCGGCAGGATCTTCTGTTTTAGGGCGTTCCCCCGAATACTCGGGGGCGGGCTTTCGCTAGTCGCTATTTTGTTGTCATCCCGAGCGCAGTCGAGAGACAACAAGATGAGCTCCAACAATAGCTCAATCCCTAACGCAACACACGAAACTTGTTCTATCTTTGCAGCCATAATGCAACAAGCCAAAAAAGACATACGGGCATTGACCAAAGAGCAGCTGCGTGAATTCTTCGTTTCCAATGGTGACAAAGCGTTTCGTGGCAATCAGGTGTACGAATGGCTGTGGAGCAAAGGTGCGCACACCTTTGAGGAAATGACCAACCTCTCTAAGCAAACACGCCAGAAGCTTCAAGAGGGATTTGCCATAAATCACATCAAAGTGGATCAGATGCAGCGCAGCAATGACGGAACCATCAAGAATGCCGTTCGCCTGCACGATGGTCTTGTTGTAGAATCGGTACTGATCCCTACGCCTACACGCACTACGGCTTGTGTGTCAAGTCAAGTAGGCTGTAGCCTGGATTGTAAATTTTGTGCTACGGCTAAGCTAAAGCGTATGCGCAACCTCAATCCAGATGAGGTCTATGACCAAGTAGTGGCCATAGACAGGCAGAGTAGGCTGTATTACGACCGGCCGCTTTCTAATATTGTGTTCATGGGTATGGGCGAACCCTTGATGAACTACAACAATGTACTCAAGGCTATCGACAAGATCACCTCACCCGAAGGTCTGGGCATGTCGCCAAGACGCATCACCGTATCGACTTCTGGGGTGCCCAAGATGATCAAAAAGATGGCAGACGACGGAGTACGCTTTAAGTTGGCAGTATCCCTACATTCCGCAATCGATGAGGTGCGCACCGCCATCATGCCATTTAACGAGAACTTTCCGTTGCAAGATCTACGACAGGCTTTACAATATTGGTATGCCAAGACCAAAAGCCTCATTACTTATGAGTATGTAGTTTGGAAAGGCATCAACGATACCAAGGCACATGTAGATGCATTGGTGAGATTCTGCAAGTTTGCACCTTCAAAAGTGAACCTGATCCAGTACAATGCCATTGGTGATGATGCTTTTCAACAGGCCGATGAAGAAGCTATTCAGCTATATCAGGATATTCTACAGAAGAACAACATCACAGTCACTATCCGAAGGTCTCGAGGTCAGGATATAGACGCTGCTTGTGGGCAACTTGCAAATAAGGAAAACGGTCAGGTCATAACTTGATCACGGTAAACGACTTGTTTTCTTCACCCGAAAAAAGACGTACTTCGTAAAATCCATCAGGAAGGTCAGACATGTCGATCTGTTTCCAAGCCAATTGTTTTCGCTGTACTCTCTTTACCCGTTCACCATCATTGTCAACAATGGTCACCAGGTCCAGCGGTTTATCAGACTGTAATTTCAAAAGATCGTAAGCGGGATTAGGATACACGTTCAGATTGGGCACATCTGGATCTGCAGTTTCAGGTTTTGCTGCAGACTGTGCGGACAGTAGGTGAAAAGAAGTAAGACAAAGGGCAATTACACAAAACAGGGTAATTGCTTTCATCATCTCAGGTTATTGGCTGCTTAAAGATAACAAATAAAAATGTGGGAAGCCCTAAAAAACAGGTCTAAGTACTATCTTTGACGACTATGAAAGTTGTTGAGCAGATCAAACAACCCATCCTTCACGAAATGGAGAGCTTCGAAGAGAAGTTCTACGAGTCGATGTCTACCAAGGTAGCACTACTCAATCGCATCACTCACTATATCGTAAACCGAAAAGGCAAGCAGATGCGGCCCATGTTCGTGTTCTTGGCGGCAAAAGTGATCTCTGAAGGAACCGTCAACGAACGCACATACCGTGGTGCTTCGGTGATCGAGTTGATCCATACAGCTTCGCTGGTACATGACGACGTAGTAGACGATAGCAATCGCAGACGTGGCTTCTTTTCTATCAATGCGCTATGGAAGAACAAGATTGCGGTATTAGTTGGAGATTTTCTATTGTCTAAAGGGATGCTATTGTGCATCGACCATGATGATTTTGACCTGTTGAAGATCATTTCGGTAGCTGTACGAGAGATGAGCGAGGGCGAATTGCTGCAGATCGAAAAGGCACGATTGCTAGATATCACCGAGGATGTCTACTACGAGATCATTCGTCAGAAAACAGCAACACTTATCGCTGCCTGCTGTGCATTGGGGGCAGCTTCCGTAGCAAATGATCCAGAGGAAGTAAAGAAGATGCATCGTTTTGGCGAACTTATTGGAATGGCTTTCCAAATAAAAGACGACCTTTTTGATTATGGTGAGGAGAAAATAGGCAAACCAACAGGCATCGACATCAAAGAACGAAAGATGACGTTGCCGCTGATCCATGCACTCAACAATGCCCCAAAAGACAAGCAACGTTGGTTGATCAACGCTATCAAGAATCATAATCGCGATAAAAGGTGCGTGAAAGAAGTAATTGCGTTTGTAAAGGAGCAAGGTGGTCTAGTGTATGCCATCGAGAAGATGCATCAATTTAAAGACGAGGCCTTGCAGATCCTAGACGCTTATCCAGATTCTGAGTACAAGAATTCGCTAAAACTCATGGTCGATTATGTGATCGATCGAAAGAAATAAACGCTCGATTAGTATCTTTGACTCCTTTATTGCGCCATGATCTCCAAAGCCACCATAGACAAAGTTTTTGACGCCATTCGAGTGGAGGAAGTAATTGGCGACTTTGTACAATTGAAGAAGTCGGGCTCTAACTACAAAGGCTTAAGCCCTTTTACGGATGAGAAGACACCATCGTTCATGGTGTCGCCAGTAAAGCAGATCTGGAAGGATTTTTCTAGCGGAAAAGGTGGCAATGCTGTGGCCTTTATCATGGAGCATGAACACTTCACCTATCCCGAAGCGATCAAGTACCTGGCCAAAAAGTACGGTATCGAAGTTGAAGAGACCGAAGCGACAGATGAACAGAAGCAACAGGCGAGTGAGCGTGAGAGTATGTACTTGGTCTCTGAATATGCCCAGAAATATTTTGAAGAAAACCTGTGGAATACCGAATTAGGGAAAGCCATTGGCCTTTCATACTTCAAAGAACGGGGTTTTAATGATGATACGATCAAAAAATTTGGTCTAGGCTATTCGTTAGACCAGTGGGAAGCGTTCACGAGAACAGCCATGGATGATGGCTATCAGTTAGAGTTTCTAGAGAAAACAGGTCTGACCATCGTAAAGGAAGAACGAAAGTTCGATCGCTTTAAGGGAAGGGTCATGTTTCCCATCCATAGCATGTCTGGCCGTGTGCTAGGTTTTGGTGGAAGAATTCTAACAAACGATAAGAAGGCGGCAAAGTACCTCAATTCGCCCGAAAGCGATATCTATCACAAGAGCAAAGTGCTCTATGGCATCTATCAGGCCAAACAGGCTATCGCCAAAGAAGACAATTGCTACTTGGTAGAAGGGTATACCGATGTGATACAGTTTCACCAAAGCGGCATTCACAATGTCGTCTCTTCGAGCGGAACCGCGTTGACGGCTGAACAGATTCGACTTATCAATAGACTCACTAAGAACATCACCGTACTTTTTGACGGTGATGCAGCAGGCTTGCGTGCTTCGCTTCGAGGGATCGATCTGATCCTCGAAGAAGGCATGAATGTAAAGGTCTGTACCTTCCCAGAAGGTGAGGACCCTGATAGCTTTGCCAAGAACAATGCGTATGAGGATCTGGTGCTTTATCTCGAAGAGAACGCCAAGGACTTCATACAGTTTAAAGCATCGCTTTTGATGCAAGAGGCAAAGAACGACCCTATAAAGCGTGCAGAGGTCATCAATGACATCGTGAGAAGCATTGCTAAGATCCCGAACAATATCCAGAGAGAAGTGTATGTGCAAGAGTGCTCCAAGATCATGGACATTTCAGAAGAAGTGTTATTCAATACACTAGCACAACTGGGACGAAAGGAATTGAGGGCGGCAAGCCGAAAAGAGCGCCAGGAGCGAAAGGCCTTTGAGGTCCTCAGGCCCGAACAACAACAGAAAGTCGAGAAAGTTGATCGACTTAGCGTGTTAGAGCATTCGCTTATAAAGAGCTTATTGCTGAATGGGAGCAAACAAGAAGATTTCGAGGACCTTGCATTGAAGCTCAATGATGACGGCGAGATGGTGTTGGAGCCTGAACAAGTTTCAATGAAAGTGTTCCAAAAGATGTACCTGGACCTTCAGCAAGACGAGATCGCCTTTGCCAATCAAGACTTTCAGGAACTGTTCAACATACTTGTAGAGCGCTACAATCGTGATGATTCATTAGATATGAAGGCGATGATCAATGAGTTGACACCTTCGGTGGCTTCAAAAGTGACTGATATTTTGATGAATGAAGAGCGTTATGAGTTGCATGACTGGGAACGAAAGAACATATATCCAAAGGTGAAGGATATAGAAGTGGCGCAGCAGGTAAGTGATACGATACTTAACTTACGCTGCTATCTCATCGAACGAAAAGTGTTGGATCTTCAAACTCAGACCTCAGAGAACAAAAACGACAGCAATGGCGAGATACTCGGAGAGATCCGCGATTACTATCGTTTAAGAATGTTGCTGTCTAAAAAACTCAGACGCGTGCTTAACTAGTATAGCTCTAACGCTTTTGCTTGCTGAAGCAAGTCTACCATGTTGTCCACATTCAACTTGCGCATTAAGCGTGCTTTGTAAGTGCTGACAGTTTTTTCGTTGAGGTTCAATTCTTCGGCAATGTGCTTGTTGCGCCTTCCTGCTGCTAGCAGTTTCAGTACTTCCACTTCTCTGGTAGAAAGTCTTCTGAACAATCTTCTTGGCTTGTTGGTACTTTCATCAAAAGCAAGGCGTTGGGCAAGGTCGTTACTGATGAAGATGCCTCCACTTCCGACTTTTACCAGGGCCTCACCGATCATGTCTGTGGAAACACCTTTCGAAAGGTAACCAGATGCCCCGGCCTTTAGGGTACTAATGGCATACACATCCTCAGACTGACCACTGAACATGACGACTTTTACGTCTGGGTATTCTTTTTTTAGTCGTCTAAGTGCGGTTACACCATTAACAGAAGGAATGTCCATCTCCATGAGTACGACATCCACAGAGTTCTTAGAGACAAAATCGAAAAGCGCTTCGGTAGAATCGACCATGCCTACGATCTTGATGTCGGAAGAAGACTTGAATAATGACCGCAATCCTTTTTGGACGATTGGATGACTGTCAGCTACGAGTAAATTGATCATAATGAATCGTTTAAGTTTATCGCATGCCAATGACCCTTGGTAGGGGATATGGTCATTGAAGATGCGGGGGATTTTTGACGGCCTAAAGGTAGTCAAAAAAACATTTTTATATTAAAGAATATTCATATTAAACATGTTCTTCGACGATTTATTCGAACCAATTACCGATAAAGGTCAGGAACTTCACAAACTGGGATAGGAACCATTTTGTGCTTATTTGCCGTATTGAACCTTTTGTATATCGTGAATACTTCCTTTTCTCTTCCCTCAAGATCTAAAGAAGTCTTTCCTTCAGCGGCCATTTTCATAGCCCACTCCAATTCTGGATAGCTAGCGCCAATTTGATCTTCGTCGGTTCGGTCATCGCCCCAAAGGCCATCTGTTGGTGGCGCATCGATAATGGCCTTGTTAACGCCTAGGAATTCAGCAACCGCATAAACCTCGGTCTTCAAAAGGTCGGCAATAGGGCTTAAGTCTACGCCACCATCACCATACTTCGTGTAGAAGCCTACGCCAAAATCCTCTACTTTATTGCCTGTGCCCGCAACTAGATAGCCCTTTAGGGCCGCGAAATAGTATAGACTGGTCATGCGCAAGCGGGCTCTGGTATTGGCTAGCGACATGAATCGTTCTTCTTCGTTCTCTACAACTGGAAATGAATCTACCAAGCTGTCAAAAACAGGGGTGAGATTTACTTGAGTGACATCTACATTTTTATAATGCTCTTGTAGCCAGATGATGTGGTCCCAAGCCCTGCTAACTTGTGATGCTGCCTGGTGTATGGGCATTTCCAGGCACAGGGTAGGCATTCCAGTTTTTGCACAAAGAGTAGAAGTGACTGCCGAGTCTATTCCACCAGAAACCCCAACCACAAAACCATTCAACTGGGCATTTGTTGCGTAATCCTTTAACCATCTTACAATGTGGTCGACAACTTTTTCGATCTTCATGACGTTAGCTTTAGAAGGTTCAAAATCTTACCTTTGACAACAAAAATAAGGGATAGCAAAAACCTATGAAAGCAGTTTCGCGCAACAGCTTTATTTTTTTCCGGATGTCAAGAAACATGACTTTTCTTATCGCATCATTCTTGGTCGCAGTGGCATGTCAGCGGCAAGATTCGAGTGAAGAAAGAATAGCAACGATTCCTGTAGATATTGAGGTCGTTCGTTTTGAGGAAGCATTCTATGGCAATGTTGCAAATGATATGGGTGAACTGAAAGAGAAGTTTCCTTACTTTTTCCCCGAACAGTTCTCGGACAGTGTATGGACAAACAGGCGCGAAGATTCATTGCAATTGGTGTTATTTGAAGAAGTGCATAAAAAATTCAACGATTTTTCTGAACAACAAGACCGCTTGCACAAACTCTTTCAACATATAAAATTTTATTTTCCTGAAGATTCGTTACCCAAAGTGGTTACTTTGATGTCTGATGTCGATTATCAGAACAAGGTGATCCATGCAGATAGTCTGCTGCTCGTTTCTGTAGATACCTACTTGGGAGGGGAGAACCCCTTGTATGATGGTATTTCTAGATACCAACGTGAAGACATGTATCCGGCTAGATTGATTGCAGATGCAACAGATGCCATGATGAAGTCAAAGGTGGTCATTCCGGCAAGTAGAACTTTTTTGGCAAAGATGGTCTACTATGGCAAACTTCATTACCTCAAAGACCTTGTGATTCCGTGGGAAACAGATGCGGTCAAAATAGGCTATACGGATAATGACATCGCTTGGGTGCAGGAGAACGAACAATATATGTGGAAATATTTCGTGGAGAACAGCCTGCTCTACGATACAGACCCTAAATTGCAAAGGCGCTTTATCGATGAAGCGCCTTTCTCCAAATTCTTTCTAGAATTTGACCAAGAAACTCCCGGAAGTGTTGGGCAATGGGTTGGCTGGCAGATCGTTAGGTCTTTCATGGCCAACAATGATGTCGCACTACAGACCCTCCTGACGATGGATGCTGAATCAATTTTCAATAGATCAAAATATAAACCTAATAGATAATGGCGGTACATACCTCAGAGATCAATTTAAAGGTGGAAATGGACGAGAATCGAGTGCCTGAAAAACTATTTTGGAGTGCTGAAGACGGAGGCATCAAGCAGGAAGAGGCAAAAGCGATGTTCTTATCGGTTTGGGATAGTGCCCAACAGGAGACACTTCGCATAGACCTATGGACCAAAGAGATGCCTGTAGACGAGATGAAACGATTCTTCCACCAGACATTGGTAACCATGGCAGATACCTTTTATCGCGCCACCAATGATGAGAAGATGACTGCCACTATGAAAGACTTCTGCGATTATATGGCCGAGAAGTTAGAACTGAAAGGACCATAAGACTCAAAGTTCCTATTAAGGTATCGACCAATTGGCTGTGAACGTGATAGCCAGCTAGCATTTGATGCCATCTGTTGCTTCTAATTTAGTGTTCTTCAGTAACCAAGTAACTAAAAGTGACAATGAAGACTACGCGATTCCCTATCAAGGGATCGGCATCTTACGGAAATGGATCGGCTAGACGATAACAGATGCAGAAAACAATATTCAGACATTTCCACGATTTGATCTTGATTGTTTGAGATTGTTGTGAAAACGAACCCTGCGATCCAATAGTGTGGTTCGTTTCCTATGTTAGGATAATCGCCAGACTATTTCCTTGACGTAGTTTCGCATCTGTCCAGTGATGTTTCTGTTCTTCTTTATCTTATCCCAAGTGTATGATTTGCCTCTGTTGGCTGTGATGGCACTCCATTCTTTAGCTGCTTTTTTCACCTTAGTAGCACCGCCATTGTATGCTGCGAACGACAGTTTTTTCAACTCGTCGCCTTTTGGTTTCGGATTCGGCAAGCCAGGATGAAGCAATTGTTCTACTACTCTTCCCATATATGCTGGCGCTAGCTTAATGGATTCTAGGGGAATGGTTCTTGGATCAGGGGTTTTCTTGATCGTAACGCCTTTGGATCTTGCCCAGGCGATCCCTTCATCCCTGGCACTTGTTGATTGTTGGCTGATCCCAACAAAACTACCTGGGTTGGGCGTTTTATCTCTAAGGCCAGGTTTTTTGGGGTCGATGCCAGCAATGGTAACGTTCGTAAGATCTTTTGATTCTTGCCCTACAAGCGCTTTCATCTCTGCGCTGGTGAATTTTGCATGGGGAATGGCCTTGATCAACTTGACCACGGCAGCATTACTGAAAGAAGTGTCCATACGATGGAATTGTGTCTGCTCTTCATCTACCTTTTTTCTACTTGCCAGAAAGCTTTTCAACGCACTGAGGAAGGCAGAGACCTCCCCATTCATGCTTTTGAACAAGCTTCTGGACAACGCCTTCATATCACTTTTTTCATTTAGTATTGCCTGATCGAAGGCTTTTTCTGAGGGCAAAGTTCCTGATGCAGGATCAAATGCACTGTTGTTGAATAACTTTTTGAGGGTTACCCATCTGCTCTTAAGGTTTTGCATGGCAGTACTTTCTTTCCCTTTTTTTGCCCAACCTAACTTGTCAACCTCATTTATGATCTTGTTGCGCCTTTTGAACTTTTTCCTTGCGAAGGACCAGTTATTTGCAATTTGTTTGGACGAAAACTCATGTATGGCAAGGCTTTTCACATCTTTTACAGTCTTCATGGCAAACCTGTTCACCATCTGGGCTCCAGACCTTTGTTGTACTACATGTGTCAACTCGTGTGCTAACAATCTTTTCCCGCTGGAAGACTCAGGAGCATATTCGCCACTGTTGAAATAGATATCGTTGCCGTATGTAAAAGCACGTGCATTGAGGTCTTGATTCATCCGTACTGCTTTGTCGCCAGTATGGATGCGTACATTGCTAAAGTCGGTGCCAAATGCTTGACTCATGTGCTGGTTGGTGGTTTCCGAAAGGGAACGCCCTTTTCCTTTAGCGCTATTTAGATCTGAAGAAATAGAGTCATTTGCTGTCAAGTTTTCGGAAGAATCTATAGACTTGGTCTGTACAGTCTCCTCTTTTTCACAAGAAGTGCATTTGCGCTGAATGGTAGTGTTTGGCATTCGCATCACCTGATCGGCCATAGCATCAGCTTCTTGCTCGTACTTGTCGTTAGGCTGACCAATGGCTAGCTTGGGTTGTATAGTGGAAGGGCGTAAGAATGGCTTACTATTCCTACAGCCAAAGAAATACGAGGAGTTTTTTGCTTCCTTTTGCAGAGGATCGACAACAGTTTTCATTCACCTAAATTCGATAAAAAATCTGTTATCTCAAGAAGGTAAAATCCCCTTTCTCTTGTCATAGATGATAATTCACAACGGTTCTTAGATGCTCTCAATCGTTTTTGAACGTGTCTTGATCTTAGAAGACTTTATCAAATGTTTTGGCGAATCGCCTTTCATCCGTTTCTACGACCTTGCCAATGGTGTTTCCAGTTTCGTCATAGATGTTTTGTACGTTGATGTTGGTGTCTAGCGTTGCCTTTTTAACGGTAGTTTCCATGATCGTATTTTTTAAGAGTGTTACTAGTTGCATCAAACCCACCATGTGACTCTCCCCGGAAACCCATGGTTGCGTAGCAGGGTTTGATGCGGTCTAACCAATGATGCAAGATCAAAGTCCATGTAGAAAAACCGATGACCAATGAGAACTTTTAAGTTGCAGGGCTAAACTAGGGAATGCCCTAAGGTATTTGCAAATGGTATTGGTGGGGATTTATAAATCGTTGGATGCTGAAATCTATAGATCACCAGCCCAAAAAATGAAGATCAAAGGCGAAGAGCCCCAGCTCACAACCGCTTCTGCAGTACTTTGATCTCATCACGAAGTCTGGCGGCTTGCATAAAGTCTAGCTCTTTGGCTGCCTTTTCCATTTCCTTGCGCTTCTCACGTATGCGCTTTTCTATCTGGGGTTTGGTCAGGTATTCCAGTTCTTCTTCGGCAGCAGCCGATAAGGTATTCTCATAATGGAACTCTGGGATCGGGCCTTTTGCCAACGGATTCTCGATGGCTTTGTTCAATGCCTTGGGGACAATGTTGTTGTCTGCATTGTACTTGGCCTGTTTGTCACGACGATAGTTGGTCTCGTCAATGGTCTTTTGCATGCTGTTGGTGATCTTGTCAGCATACATGATGGCCTTGCCATTCACGTTTCTAGCGGCACGGCCTACCGTTTGTGTCAACGAACGGTTGCTACGCAAAAAACCCTCTTTGTCAGCATCCAAGATGGCGACCAATGATACTTCGGGCAGATCCAATCCCTCACGTAGCAAGTTCACACCCACCAACACATCAAACAACCCTTTGCGTAGGTCTTGCATGATCTCCACTCGCTCTAACGTATCCACATCGCTGTGTATGTATCTACAACGGATCTGGATCCTGCTTAGATACTTTGTCAATTCTTCGGCCATGCGCTTTGTCAATGTAGTGATTAGCGTACGTTCGTCCTTCTCTACACGTTGTTGGATCTCTTCTATCAGGTCATCTACCTGATTCAAGCTAGGGCGCACTTCGATCTCAGGATCCAAGAGTCCAGTGGGGCGGATCACCTGTTCTACATAAACACCGTCCGACTTTTGCAATTCATAATCAGCAGGCGTGGCGCTTACATAGATCACTTGGTTCTGAAGTGCTTCAAATTCTTCAAACCTTAACGGGCGATTGTCCATGGCGGCTGGCAAACGAAACCCATAGTCGACCAGATTTTCCTTTCGGCTTCGGTCACCTCCATACATGGCATGTACTTGCGAGATGGTGACATGGCTTTCGTCGACCACCATCAGGTAATCATCCGGGAAATAGTCGAGCAGACAGAACGGGCGTGTGCCGGGCGCTCTTCCGTCCAAATAACGCGAATAGTTCTCGATCCCCGAGCAATAGCCTAACTCACGGATCATCTCTAGATCAAAATTGGTACGTTCCTCTAGGCGTTTGGCCTCTAACGGCTTTCCGATTTCCTTGAAATGATCGACCTGTTTCACCAGGTCGTCCTGAATATGGTAGATGGCCTCTTGTAGGCGATCGGGTGAGGTCACGAAAATGTTTGCAGGGTAGATATTCAGCTTTTCATATTTCTCAAGCACTTCTTGGGTAGCAGGGTCAAAGGACTCTATCTCTTCGACCTCATCACCAAAGAAATGAATGCGATAGGCAATGTCGGCATAGCCCGGATATACATCGACTACGTCTCCCTTCACCCTAAAGTTACCATTCTTGGGATCTTCCGTAGTACGCGCATAGAGCGATTGCACCAATTGGTGTAAGAACTTGGTGCGCGAAAGGATTTGGTCTCTTTCAATAGAGATCACATTCTTTTTGAACTCCATCGGGTTGCCAATACCATACAAGCACGATACCGAGGCCACCACCAGTACATCACGTCTTCCAGAAAGTAGAGAGGAAGTAGTACTTAAACGAAGCTTCTCAATGTCTTCATTGATAGAGAGGTCTTTTTCGATATAGGTGCCCGTTACAGGAATGTAGGCCTCTGGCTGGTAGTAGTCGTAGTAAGAGACAAAATATTCGATGGCATTGTTCGGGAAGAATTGCTTGAACTCTGAATACAGCTGCGCTGCCAAGGTTTTATTGTGCGCTAGCACCAGCGTTGGCCGTTGCACGTGTGCTACCACATTGGCAACGGTAAAGGTCTTTCCTGAACCCGTAACACCTAGCAGTGTTTGAAAAGGCTCATTCGTTGTGACGCCCTCGGAAAGCTGTTCGATCGCTTCAGGCTGATCGCCTGTAGGTTTAAAATCAGAGACAAGTTGAAACTTCATGCATGAATCGAATTCAAGCTATAAAAATACGAGATCTGTCAGCGTTTCAAGGTGAAGTGCCCTTTAAATTCTCGGCCATCTTCTAACCAGATGCGATACCAGTAATCTGTTGACGGCATCGGGCGGTTGTTATAGGTGCCGTCCCAACCTTGCCCGCGTGGATCCATTTGTTTAAGTAGTTTGCCAAAACGGTCAAAGATGTAGATCCCTGTGTTGACATATTCCGGACCTTCCAGTCCTTCTACCCGCCATTGTTCGTGATACGTATCGCCATTGGGAGTGAAAAACTTTGGGATCCTGATAAAGAAAAAATCGATGACTACCGAAACCGTGCTGCAAATATCATAGACATTTCGAACGTATACCGTATGTGGCCCACTAGAAACATCAGTGAACATATTGCTAGGTTGATATGGGCCATCTGGACTGTCAATAGCAAATTCAAAATCTGAAAGTGTAGAAAGGTCAGAAGTGCCCAATACCAAGTTAATGACCAAGAAACCTTGCTCAGTGATGATGTATGCCGGGTCATCGAAGACAGGAGTGTTTGTAGTGGTCACTGTAAATGTTTCTTCGGCCGTACACGAAACCCCATTGTCTGTACTGGAAACACGTAGCAAGAACGTTCCGCCTTGGCTGGCCTCAAAACTAGCGTTGGTGCCTATAGTCTCCCCAGAATTTTGGTCGACCCATTCGTAGGTATCATAATTGCCCGGATCGATCATGACGCTGCTTGGATTTTCGTCATTGTTGCAGATCAGATATTGGTCTTGGATGTCTATCATGGGAGATGGGTTCACGATGAGATCAACTACAGCTA
>JANQRC010000017.1 GCA_028284745.1 Flavobacteriaceae bacterium | reverse complement strand
CCAAGTTCGTCGTTGAGTTCCTTCCCGCCGAACTTGTACTTGTGCTCCCTACCATTCACGACATTGTTGTACCCCTTGTGCTTGAGGCCAAAGGGGTAGTAGTTGTTCTCCTCGCGTATCTCAACAGTAGTTATGGTGCTATTGCCGTCCGTATCCGAGTAAGACAAACGTATGTTACCCAGGTGGTCCTTGTACTGGAAGACATGGTCGAAACTGCCATTATTGTTGGGCTCGGCATAGCCTTCGGCAGTATGTATGAACTGGAGATTTCCATCCTTATAGATGAAGCTTCCAGCGTAGTCTGTGGTACTGGTATTTGTGTCGGTTGCCAGTTTCCTCAGCTTCATGCCTGCAGCGTCATAGGTGTATGCAATGCTTCCATTGTGTTGGCCACTGGCCACGGTCACACTGGTGGGCATGTTCAAATGATTGTAGGCAATGGCGGTGATGCCCTTGTTGGCATCGGCGGTCATGTTGCCGTTGGGGTCATAGGCATAGTCACTCCCCGAGGTGTTCCCGTCCACGAGTCCTTGGCTGGCATGTGCCGTTATGGCGTCGACGACCGATGTCAGCTGGTTGCCCGCATACGTATAGCTCAGGTCGTCCATGATGGCTGCAGCGTTGTCTCGCACCAAGGCCGTGATGTTGCCATTCTTGTCATAGGCCACACTTCGCAGATGGTGCCGGGTGTACACGTTCAGGCCATCACCCTTTCTCATGATGCCCTTGGTGATGCGATCAAGGGCATCGTACTGATAGGAGTATCCCCTCTTGTCACTGTCTTGACTGGTCGTGCGCCAAATGGTCTGGCTGATGTTGCCATTGTATAGGTTGTCATACCGTATCTCGCCTTCCTGCTGGTCATAGTTCAGCTTGAATGCGAAGAGGTCGCTGCCCAGAGCATCCACATCGTTGATGGTCCTCAGCCAACCACGCACGTTGTAGGCATAGTTTACCGTCTGTAAGGGTGATGCCACTGTGTTGCCCACCTTCTTGCTGACCAGCTGCCCCAACTCATCATAGGTTTTGGCGGCGATGAGCGCTGTGGCCTGAGTGCCGATCTTTTGCGTCTGCTCGGTAAGCCTTGCCATGTGATCATAGTCAAACTTGTCAGTGATCACGATAGCACTATTACCGTCCTTGGTATGCGTGTTCTTGATCTCAAGCGATTTGCCTGTAAAGTCCAACTTGTTTTCCACCACATCGGTCACTCCGAGGTAGTTGTTACGGCTTTTCAGATAAATGGTCCGTCCCTTGTTGTCATAGCCCGTTATGGTGATGGTCCAATCGTCCGTGCCCAATGTCCTAACCTTGGCTACGGTAGGCAACCCTTGCAGGTCGTCAGAGGTTGCCTCGCCATACACGGATGCAGGCACACTAAGGCCGCCAGCATCTGTATACACATCATAGTAATTCACGGTATGCAACGTTCCGGTGCCCGACCTTGGGTACGCATCGTTCGAATATTTTATGCTGGTGTCGTATACGACGGACGAGCTGGTCTGGCGTGTCTCATAATGCTTTGTCGTAGCATCAGTATTGGTCTGATGCGTGACCCTGTTACTACCACTGTTCAATATTCCTGTACAGACCACCCTTCCAAAGACATCGTACTTGGTGAACAGCCATTTTCCTTGCGCCCTCAAATTGGGGTCGCGCGTCATGATAGGCAGGTTAAATTTGTTGTAGACGATTTCTTCCCAGGTACTGGCATTGCCCTTGCCAGGGAGCTTCTTTTCGATCAATCGGTTTCTATGGTCGTAGCGATACTGGTAACAGAGTTTGTCAAGCTCGTCTTCCGAAATTCCATCGTCAGTATTCACCTTGGGGGGAAGTACATAGGTGAGATTGTCAAAGTCGTCGTAGACATAGTAGGTGTCGTGTGTGGTCTCATTGCTGCCTACAAGTGCGTAGGTGCGCTTCAGTACGACGCGACCTAGTTTATCAGTAAATTCCTCTGTAGTATGGAGCTTGGAGGAAGAGCCGTCATGGTTCTCGTCTTTTGTCACCATCTTGTACAACTGCTCGGCCTGGTAGTAGCCATTTTCGGATAACGACGGCAGTGACGTATTCCCACCTGCAAACGACACTTGGTACAGGTGCACTTCGTTTGTGGCATTGGTCTGGTAATCAAAATCGATCTCATGTCCCGAGCCCAAGGCCCAAGCCTTTCCTGGAGCTGCTTGTTTGCGTATGCGATTCAGTGGTGATGCCTCGAACTGTTTCTGGGAGAAGGGATTCACCTGATTTGTTGACACTCCTGTAAAGTCATCAGGATAAGTACTTTTATAGTAGTTTCGAGTCGCTGTTTGCATATCACTAGTTCGGAAGCTTCCATTTGTGCCTGTATGCCGCATTGGCAACCATTCCTTGTCCATGCGTCCCAAAGCGTCGTAACCCATATGGGTAACAAGATCGTTAAGGTCGGGTGAAGCCTTGATTGCCACCTGTTGCATCGGTCTGCCAAGTCCATCATAATAGGTCACTCCTTCGATTACATCACTGTTCTTGCTAATTCCACTACTGCTGGTCATACCGCGTTGGTAGGTGCGCGTGAAGACATAATTCTGGTCTTCACTGAGCGTAATGGCATAATAAGCGTCCTCGACAATGCTTGCAGTAAAATCACTACCAGCCTTTATCAAGGTGTTAGGCTTCAATGTAATGCTACGTGCTGCGGTCAGAGTCTCGCTTCCTGTGATGGTGTAGTTGCCCTCCTTTACAATATCTACAGGAAGATTGTCTTGAGGGAAAAGAACCGTTGAACTAAAAAGTGATAAGAAAATGACCAAAAGATATCTCATCCGATGTCTGTTTTTAACTATTTGTCTTTGGTATGCTGAGATTGAAGTAACTTGCTCACTAATGCTCTTAGCTGAACTATTTGTTGATCTTGCGCATCCAACCTCGCTTCAAGCCTATTGTTCTCTTTAGCTTGCTCTTTTAACTGCTTCTCCTGCTCGATGGTATAGAGTGTAAGCTCCTCGATCTTCTGAAGCAGCTTGGCATTCATCTGCCCGAGCAGGATGCCATTCTCGGCAACCTCTTTGGCAGAGGGAATGTCCTTCAGGTGGCCTTTCTCTCGTATATGTCTTTCTACTTCTTGTAGCGTGGGAAGGTCATAGCTGTCCTCAAAGACAAAATCTGCCCAATCTGCATATAGCTTCACTTTGACCTCCTCGGTGATCGTCTTTCCCTTCACGGCAAAGGCATAGCCCGAGGGGATCTCGTTGGTGTTGACCCCAAGCTGGTTGGTGTCGAACTTGCCGTAGATGAGCGGAGTGCTAGTGGAACTATTGTCGATGTAGAGACGATTATCGCCCGATTCGCTGTAGCCCGCGTTGTAACCCACGAACACATTGTTGCTCCCTGTTGCATAGTACCCTGCAGCCCTTCCCAGCATGGTGTTGTAGGAGCCGCTCTGATTGTACCTGCCTGCCACATGCCCATAAAAGGTATTGTTGCTGCCAGTAGTGTTCTCAACGCCTGCATACCTGCCGAAGAAGGAGTTGCCTTCCCCTGTGCTATTATTGTAGCCTGCCAGCCTGCCCACAAACGTATTGTAGTTCCCTGTGTTGAAGAAGCCCGCATTGTTTCCCACGAAGGTATTGTCTATACCATCGATGTTCTTGTTCCCTGCAGCATATCCCAAGAAGGTGTTGAAATTTCCTGTGTCGTTGTTCCTGCCTGCGTGGGATCCCATGACCGTATTGTTGACGCCTACCGTATTCAACTGCCCAGCTAGATAGCCGATAAAGGTGTTGTTGTTGGCCGTGTTGTACTGCCCCGCGGCATGGCCGATGGCAACATTCTGGACAACAGATTGCCCATCATAACCTGCGCTGTTGCCTATGTAGACATTGTAACCGCCATCTAGGTTCAGTCTGCCTGCCTGGTGACCGAGGAAGATGTTATGGCTTGCCCCAGAGGCACTCTCAAAGCCTGCTAGACTTCCCAAGAACACATTGGCATAACCAGAGGCGATGTCATAGCCCGCATGGTATCCCATCAAGGTGTTATAGTATCCGCTGGTGTTGCCATATCCAGAGGTGCGCCCCACAAAGGTGTTGTAATTGCCCGTAGTGGCATTGGAGCCCGCCAAGCGTCCCACATAGGTGTTATAGATACCCGTGGTATTGCTTTGGCCTGCATTGGCCCCGAGAAAGGTATTCTCATTGGCCGTGTTGGCATTGCCCGTCATTCTGCCGATGAAGGTGTTGTAGAGGCCTTGGGTACCTGAGTCACTGCCCAGCGCGGTCGTGGTGATGTCCTGTGCCTGTGCCAGCATGGACATAGAAATTGCTGTAACGAAAAGGAATGTGTATCTCATTTTAGGGTCTTTATGGTTATTGTTGCATCACATTGTCCTCGAGCTGTTGTCGCCACTCCTGGAACCGTATGGCGGCCTGTTGGCCCACGCCGCGTTGCAAGGAGGCCAGCTTCTGGCCCGTGGCAGAGCTGTAGAAGTTGGCAAGTTCGGCAAGTTCCCCAGCATTGAAGTTGGCGGCATAGACTCCTGCAAGCTGTTGCAGGGCCTCGCTACGGCGCTGTGGCCGGTTGGCCTCGAAGGTCGCCAACTGGTCCTGTGGCACCATCTCGGAGGCTTGGGACAGGGCCCGGTCGATGGCAGCGCCATGGATCAGCTCTGCCAATTGTGCTGCCGAGCCCTGGGCTTGAATAGTGAAAGCAAATACTGTGAGTGCTAGTATTGAAAATAGTGTTCTCATTATCAAAGATGTTAGATTTTATGTTATATGTAGGGTATTATCGATATCGCTGAAATGACCGATCTGCTCATTTTTGTGAATATGGTTACTTGGCAAAAGTCTGACATAGTCCTAATGGTACAAGGGGCGAGAAGGAACTTGTTCTATTGACTTTCACTCTAAAACTAACAAAAAAAATGATGCATTCTTCTTACACGATGTTGCCTGATCGTAAGGGAAAAGGCCCATATATAATGCACAATACTATAACTTATTGACTTCCAATTGATTTGATCGTTGATAACTTTTCTTATCGAGGTTTTAGATCCCTCTTGCTGGCATAAGACATTCTTCTACAAGCACGGTAGGATGTCAATTCCCTGACGCATGGGCGTTTGATAGGGCCAAGAACTACTGCAACGATAGAAACAAGCGTGCGAGAGACATCATGGGAATGACCTTCTCTTTTATGTGGCCATCCAACCTACGTTGTCCATACAAGAGGAGGCTCTTGTCAGCAAAAGGCCATCGCCCTGTCTGTACGTTATTGAGGTTTCCTGCAGAGAAGTGGGCACAGAAAAGGCCCCGCAACTTCATGCTGCAGGGCCTTCGACCCAATTGCTTTGTCAAAGAGAGGGGCCAGGCGGCCACCTTGTTGAACTTCGGCGTCTTCGGCCTGTCGCGAAGTTCAGCACCGGGAGGGTACACGATCTTGGTGTTGCGGATCAGACCGGCCGCCTCCAAGATAAAAAATAAAAGAGCTTCCGTTCCCGTGAAGCTCCTTTACTGACCAGCTCGTTACTAGCTCACTCTTCGTTTTTCATAGCAACCTACTCCTAGCGAACGCACCAGCCACCGTAAAGCACGCCCATTGCTGTTAGCAACCCACCGGGCGTGCATGATACCTTTTTCAACATGTATTCTCTGCGATGAAAATCGCATTGCTTTCCTATGTGATGCAACTACTGCAAAAAGGTTGCGTGCCGATTGTAAACTCTTTTTAGATGTAGTATTTTAGCCCTATTGTTGAATCTACAACTTGAAGAACTATGAGCTCTGAAAAAGATGCAAAGCTAAAAGCGCTGAAGCTTACCCTAGATAAATTGGACAAGACCTATGGAAAAGGCGCCGTGATGAAATTGGGTGACTCGGTGATCGAGGAGGTAGAAGTAATTCCCTCTGGGTCGCTGGGACTAGACCTGGCACTCGGCGTGGGTGGCTATCCCCGCGGAAGGGTGGTGGAGATCTACGGTCCAGAATCTTCTGGAAAGACCACCTTGACCTTGCATGCCATTGCCGAAGCCCAAAAGGCAGGTGGCATCGCCGCCTTTATTGATGCAGAACATGCCTTTGACCGCTTTTACGCTGAAAAGCTTGGCGTTGATATCGATAACCTGATCGTTTCGCAGCCAGACCACGGTGAACAAGCACTCGAGATCGCTGATAACCTGATCCGTTCGGGTGCCATCGACATCGTGGTGATCGACTCTGTGGCTGCCTTGACGCCCAAGAGCGAGATCGAAGGTGAAATGGGTGACTCCAAGGTAGGGTTGCATGCTCGTTTGATGTCGCAAGCACTTCGAAAATTGACTTCCACCATCAGCAAGACCAACTGTACCGTGGTCTTCATCAACCAGTTGCGCGAGAAGATCGGGGTGATGTTTGGCAATCCTGAAACGACCACCGGTGGTAACGCACTGAAATTCTATGCTTCGGTCCGTATCGATATTCGACGTTCTACGCAGATAAAGAACAGCCAAGGAGAGACCATGGGGAACAAGACGCGCGCCAAAGTAGTAAAGAACAAGGTGGCACCTCCTTTTAGATTGGCTGAATTCGATATCATGTATGGTGAAGGGATCTCTAAAGCGGGCGAGATCATCGACCTTGGAGTAGATTATGAGATCGTGAAGAAAAGCGGTTCTTGGTTCAGTTATGGCGATACCAAGCTGGGTCAAGGAAGGGATGCGGTAAAGACCTTGCTGCTCGACAATCCTGAACTGGCCGAAGAATTAGAGCGCAGGATCAAAGAAGCCATAAAAATCGTGAACGAACGTTAAAAAGATCCCCTCTGGGGATTTTTTGTGCGGAAACGCAACCTTTCACGCTTCTTTTCATCTTCCTCTAAATATTGAAGTGCTATGAAGAAGCTGCTCGCCCTGTTGACATTATTTGCCTTGCTAGGGTGTGATATATCAGATGATGGCGATAATTTTCACTTTGAGTTTGTCCCTATCGATGCCGTTGAACTGCCCGAATCATTTACCCTAAACGAAAGCCACAAGATACGGTTGTCGTTCACACGACCTAATGACTGTTACCTGTTCTACGACTTTTCTTATTCTGGGAATTCTGACCTTGAGCGAACGGTAGCGATCGTAAACACGGTCTTTGATGACCAGGATTGTGCCGAGATCACCCAAGCACAAGAAGTATCTTTTAACTTTGTCGCATTATATCGGGGCACATACACCTTTAAATTCTGGCAAGGACAAGATGAAAATGGGGAAGATAATTTTTTAATCGTGGAAGTGCCCGTGGAAGAATAAAGAGTACCTGGACCTTATAACTAGCCATCACAACTTGAGTTTAAAAAAGCTCATACAACAATGTAAAGAACAAGACCGTAAGGCCCAATCTGAGCTTTACCGGTTGTTTGCCAGCAAACTTTTTGCCATTAGCCTGAAGTATTCTCGCAACAAGACTGAGGCTGAAGACAACTTACAAGAGGCCTTCTTGACCATCTTCGATAAAATTGGGCAGTTCAATTTTAAAGGTTCTTTTGAAGGTTGGATGCGAAGGATCACCATAAACACCGTGCTGCAGCAATATCGCACACAGCGTGTTTTGAACATTGTAAGTGAAGAGCAGATCGAAGGTGAAGTCTCCGTGGCAATAGACGACCATTTGCCATCCATAGACCAATTGCTGGCATGTATTCAGCAACTGCCCGATCGCTACAGAATGGTCTTTAGCCTGTACGTCTTGGATGGCTTTTCGCACAAGGAGGTGGCCGATATGCTAGGCATCACCGAGGGAACGTCAAAATCCAATCTGGCACGTGCTAGAATGGCACTGAAAGAAAAAGTTGAGAAGCTGCAAGGGCTTCAAAAAAAAAACGTAAACATTCGTTGAATGGAGGAGAAAAAGAACATCGACCGATTGTTTCAAGAACGGTTCAAAGATTTTGAGTCGATGCCCGACGAACACGTTTGGCAGCAAATTGAAACATCCTTAGACAAGAAGAGAAAGAAACGCAGAGGTCTAATTCCCTTGTGGTTGCGATATGGTGGCATCGCCGCTACGATCGTGCTGCTTGTAGCTGTTGGCTATAACTCACTTTCGGACGAGAACCCTCCCCAAGAGGTTATCGTCGAACAGACCGAAGCTGATGAGCTTCCTACTAATGAGAATGCTGCACGCTCTGAAAATAGTACTGATGAGCATGTTCTACGTGATGCCAGTGACAGCAATAGTGCCATTGCTGACGAGAAGACTTCAGATACTCCAGAAGAATTGTCTGCCGAATCAAGAAATGCATCGCTCGACGACAAAGACAATGCGAGAAATACGCGTGATGCCTTGGTCACCAACAATACTGCTGCTGATGGTGAGAACAATTCGACAAAAACCGATCGATCCAAAGCTGATGTTCTTTCAAACAACCAACAGGCAACGATCCGTGAAGCTGTAGCTTCAAAGGATGGTCCTTTCTCAGATGACACGTCAACTCAGCAAAAAGCTGAAAAGGAAGCTGTCGCTACTGCAGATGATGCACAGAATTCTTTCCCGAAAACATCTTCAAGCCTGGTTTCCATAGAAAAAGATAAGGTGCAAGAAGATGCCGTGACAAAACAAGCACCCCCTTCCATCCTTAAAGAAAGGATCCTTTCACCTGAATTGGAGAAACGTACCGATACTTCTGAAGACATCGCGGCTCGGAATACTCAAGAACCCGAGCAGCCATCCTTAGAAGAGGTTGCGAAACAGCAAGAGACCGAAACACTCTTTGAGGGCAACGACCTAGAGAACGTAGTAGCTGAAGACGGCAAGTGGCGTGTACGGCCTACCATCGCTCCTGTTTACTTCAATACGCTAGAAAACGGTTCTCCGATACACTCGCAGTTTGCCAGCAATAGCAAGTCTGGCGACATTAACATGAGTTATGGCGTGCATGTATCGTATGCTGTTGGCAAGCGTCTCGACCTGCGTTCTGGAGTAAACCTGGTCACGGTAGGCTATGGCACCGAAAATGTAAATATAACTCCCGAGATAAGTTCAGTAGCGCTCGCTACAATAGACTACAATGAAAATGCACGGTCTGTTACCTTGATGTCTGGCAATAGTGCCAGAGGAGCTGTAGGTCAAGTCGCCTTGGAGTCTAGCATCAGCAATACAGGCTCTTTAGGCACTATGAACCAAGAGATGAATTATGTGGAAGTCCCTCTGGAAATGAGTTACGCACTTGTTGACAATACATTTGCAATCAACGTGATCGCTGGAGCCAGCACACTCTTCTTGACAGACAACAGTGTCACCATGCAAACGGAATCGCTTTCTACAGAAGTAGGCCAAGCCAACAACCTCAATGACGTTAGCTTTAGTGCCAACGCAGGTATTGGCATTGATTATAACATCAACAACAAGCTACAACTCAATGTAGAGCCCGTATTCAAATATCAATTGAACACCTTCTCAAGAGAAGATGGCAATTTTAGACCCTATCAGCTTGGAGTGTACACAGGTGTCAGTTATAAATTTTAGTTTTTTAGTTGGTTAGGTTGCATTGTTGCGAAAGCAATGATGAAAAGAAGCCGTCCCGAATACTCGGGACGGCTTCTACTTTTCTACAGCGTTCTTCAGCGTGTTGTAGATAACGGTCCTGGCCTTTTGGTTGAGTGCTCTGATCTCTTCTTTAGAAACAATGTCTACTCCACTGGTAGGAATGAACTTGTGTACCTTGGCGCGCATTTTTCCCATGCTTCCCGCAAAGAAGGTCCATGGAAAGCGCTTTTTGTTATCGAGAAAGGTCACAGGAACAATGGGGATCTGGTATTCGACTGCCAACTTGAAGGCCCCATCCTTGAAGGCGTCTAACAGCAATGACTCGTCAGGCACGCCGCCTTCCGGGAAGATGCAGATGCTTAGTCCGCTATCTAGCCTGGCCTTGGCACGCTTATAGACCCCCGCACGACTTCGTTCGTTGGTACGGTCTACCATGATCACTACCCTTTTGTAGAAAAACCCAAAGATCGGGATCTTCACCAATTCTTTCTTCCCCACAAAGACAAAGGGATTCTTCGAAGCCTTGAGCATCATCATGATGTCTGCCATGCTGGTATGGTTGCCCACTAGCATGTAGCTTTTTTTCTTCTCTAGCTTTTCTTCAAAAGAGATCCTAGGCAAAAAGCCCATTCCGTATAAAATGGTATTTGCCCATACATTTCGTGCCATCCAAAAGAATTGCGGGTACCATTGCTCTCTGGAGGAAAGGACGAGCAATACAGGAAAGAATACAATGATGGGCAGCGCTACAAGAATATAGAACCAAACCCGCCAAAGTATGTATAAGACTCCTTTTACACGCTTCATACGAGGCCAAAAATACAGAAATGAAAATGTCTTAAAACATTTACCTTTGCTGAAATTTGAAAAATCGCTTTCATGGCGCGAATACTTACTGGTGTACAAAGTACAGGAGTTCCTCATTTGGGCAATCTTTTGGGAGCCGTCCTGCCTGCGGTAGAGATGTCTCTTGACCCTCAAAACGAATCTTTTTTGTTCATCGCCGATATGCACTCGCTCACTCAGATAAAGGATGGTGAGCTGCTTCGGCAAAATACCTATGCTACGGCAGCAGCTTGGCTGGCCTGCGGGTTAGATATCGACAAGACGGTCTTTTACCGCCAGAGCGATGTGCCACAGGTAACCGAATTGGCTTGGTACCTTAACTGTTTTTTCCCGTACCAGCGACTTACGTTGGCACACTCTTTTAAAGACAAGGCGGATCACTTGGAGGATGTCAATGCAGGGCTGTTCACCTACCCGATGTTGATGGCCGCCGATATTTTGCTGTATGATGCGGATATTGTTCCCGTGGGAAAAGACCAAGAGCAGCATTTGGAGTTTACTCGTGATGTTGCCTCGCGTTTTCATGCCAAGATGGGCGAGACTTTTGTGTTGCCAGAGACCAGGTTGCAAAGAGAAACCATGCATGTGCCCGGCTCCGATGGGCAAAAAATGAGCAAAAGCAAAGGGAATACGATAACCTTGTTCTTGCCAGATAAGAAATTACGCAAACAGGTGATGAGTATCGAGACCGATAGCACGCCGCTGGAAGCCCCTAAAGACTGGAGAACGTGCAATGTCTTCGCCTTGTATCAGCTGGTTGCTGATGAAGCACAAATTGAAACGATGAAAGGCAATTACGAAGGTGGCGGCTATGGGTACGGGCATGCCAAGCAAGCGCTTTTTGAGTTGTTATCCGATCGCTTCGCTGAACCGCGAAAAAGGTTCGATCATTTTATGGAAAACCCCCATGAAATTGATACTGCACTTGCCATTGGCGCTGATAAGGCAAAAGTAGTGGCCAACAACGTCTTGGCCAGAGTGCGAAAGAAGGTAGGATACTAGACCAATTCAAATAGCTTTCCGGGCAAAGGCCTCACAACACCCTTCAATTCCATAGACAGCAAGGTTGCAGTTACCTTGTGTACTGGCATATCACAGTTAAGGGCAATCACGTCGAGCAACTCTTTATCGGTTTGCTTGAGTATGTTGTAGACCTTCTTCTCGGTATCATCCAGTTCGACAAACAATCTTTTCTGAATACTTACTTTTTCCCGCTGCGCTAGTTCCCAGCCTAAAATATAGACCAGGTCGGCTGCTGAAGTAAGCAAATGTGCCTTTTGCTGTTTTATTAGGTTGTTACACCCTACACTGTATGTATCGCTTGGTCTTCCAGGTACCGCAAACACCTCGCGATCGTATGAGTGGGCGATATCTGCCGTGACCAAACTTCCACCTTTCTCGGCAGATTCAATAACGATCGTTGCTTCAGAGATTCCTGCGATGATACGGTTTCGTTTCAAGAAGTTGTTCCTGTCGAATGTATCACTGCTCCAAAAATCTGTGTAGAAGCCGCCATGCTTTTCTATATCGCTCACATATTTCTTGTGAACCTTCGGATAGATCTGGTTCAATCCATGTGCTAGACAACCGATCGTCTGTAGTCCAAGATGCATTGCTGCCTTTTGTGCTGTGATATCAATCCCATAGGCAAAGCCCGAAACAATTACAGGATCTAGGGGCACTAGGTCTGCTATTAGCTTCTCGCAAAAGTATTTTCCGCTCGAAGTGATCTTTCGTGTGCCGACAATACTAACGACTCGCTTGTTGGAAAGGTTTATATTTCCAGACTTGAACAACACGATAGGCCCGTCTATACAGTGCTTTAATCGCTCTGGATAATCAGTGTCAGTATAGCAGACATGATCGATCGCATTGTCCTTAATGAATTTGAGTTCTTCTGAGGCCGCTCTTAAATGATCAGGATCCATAAGTTCTTTGACAATCAATTCGCCCACGCCATCGATCGCCAGCAATGCGCGTCTTGAAGTTTTAAAGACCGCTTCAGAAGAACCACAATGATGCACCAGGCGTTTTGCAAGCACACCGCCCACTCGCGATACATGCTGCAATGCCAGCGTATGTAGCAATTCTTGTTCTTTCAATTGGTAGTTTATTTCACTCATAAAAATAAGTAATTTCTTATTGTGAATAATTTTTGCCGCGATCTCACAGCTGCCCATGAAAAAATGCTACTTTTGTTTCTATGCGATTAGAGATTTTTATCAGCGACCTTTTGTACCGATACCAGTGCGTGACCATCCCTGAGTTTGGTTCTTTTCTGGCACAGCCGAAGTCGGCAAGGATCGATGATGCTAATCATACCTTTTATCCGCCATATAAGAAGATCTCCTTTAATGCTCAGCTAAAGGAAGATGATGGCCTCCTTACAAAGTATGTCGGCGAAGTGCAGGACATTTCTTTTGAAGAGGCATCAGAAAAGGTCTTGAAGCAAGTGACCCACTGGAAGGAGAAGTTACAGGAAGCACCTCTTTCGTTGAAAGACTTGGGAGTGCTTAAGCGTACGGAAGAAGATTCGTTGGTTTTTTCTCCTGAGCATACCGTGAACTACCTAATAGAAGCTTACGGTCTTTCTTCATATGTTTCGCAAAAGATACATCGGGAAACATACCGGGAAGAAGTCATTGCCTTAGAAGAGAAGACCCCCATTACCATTACTCCTGAAAGGAAAAAGAAACGCCCCCTCTATCAATATGTGGCTGCAGCTTCTGTACTTTTCTTGGCTGTAGGATTTTTTGGGATGACCCAGTACAAGCAACAGCAACAAAGACTCCAGGTCGCCAACGAACAAAAGGCACAACAAATCGTTGAGCGAAAAGTGCAGGCTGCGACCTTTGATATCGGTTCTTTACCTTCATTAGAATTAAACGTAGTTTCTGAACTGCCTAAGTATCACATCATAGGTGGTGCTTTTCGTGTAGAGAGCAATGCCGAAAAAAAGGTGAATCAACTTCTCGAAAAAGGCTTTAATGCTAAGCGCATCGGTAAAAACCGATATGGGTTGCATCAGGTCTCTTACGCCAGCCTAGCAGATAAGGCCGAGGCGTTACAAACCTTGCGACAGATCAAGCGTACCGAAAATCCTGAGGCTTGGTTGCTAGTGACGAAGTAGCTGACCTACACCTCGCCCTATCCCGTGATAATTATCGGGAGTTATCGGGGTTTTCTTCAAGGAGAAGAGGCCAACTTGTATTTCCCTTAAGCATTTTATAAGCCAGGCCTTATCTTTGCATAAAATTTCTACATGCAAACAAAGACACCAAGCGATTCTAAGACTATCATGACTGACATGGTACTTCCGAGTGAGACCAATCCTTTGAATAACCTCTTTGGCGGTGAACTATTAGCTCGGATGGACCGAGCCGCCAGTATTGCTGCAAGAAGGCATTCAAGGCGTATCGTGGTCACCGCATCTGTAAATCACGTAGCCTTTACACGAGCTGTGCCTTTGGGAAGCGTCGTCACAGTCGAAGCGGCCGTATCTAGAGCCTTTAAGAGTTCGATGGAAGTATACCTGGATGTTTGGATGGAAGACCGCGAAACAGGAATGCGTACCAAAGCCAATGAGGCTATCTATACCTTTGTAGCCGTAGATGATACGGGAAGACCCGATGCCGTACCTGCGTTGTCGCCAGAAACTGAGCTAGAGGAAGAACGCTATGCGGGCGCATTACGCCGCAAACAATTGAGCTTGGTGCTTGCTGGAAAGATGGCCCCTAAAGACGCAACTGAATTGAAGGCCATTTTTGAATAATATCACATCCTATATATCCATTGGCTGGGATCGATCGCCGTGATATTTTTAAAGATGCTGAACTGCAAGACGGTTTTGCCTTCACTGTTCGTAAACACTTCCCCAATGTCTTGCTTGGCGCTCACCTTATCTCCACTTTTCACATAGATCTTAGATAGGTTGCGATAGATGGTGATATAATTGCCATGTCGGATCATCACCATTGGATTACTATTCTTTGAGCTTACGATGCGAGACACTTCGCCATCAAACACAGCACGTGCCTTCGTATCCTTACTCGTAGCAATGCGAACCCCGTTGCTTTGTATGGTGCTACTTCTGTTCAACGGGCTTGGTTGCTTGCCAAAACGCAGCACCACTAGTCCTTCTTTTACAGGCCAAGGCAACCTGCCTTTATTGGCTGTGAAATTATCGGCTAGCTTTTTAGATTCAGGTGTTAAGGCAAAACGCGTCGTGGAAGCATTGTTCTTGCCCGACTTTTTGTTACTAGCGGCTATCGCTTCTCTGATCGATCGATCGATCTCGCGGTTGATTCGTCTTTCTTCCCGCTCCTTCTTCTGTATTTCTTTGGCATAGGTGTCTCCTTGCTTCTTCAGGTCTGCGATCATCTGATCTTGCCGTTTTCTCTCGCTAGAAAGTTCTTTCTGCTCTTTTCGATTCTCTGCGATCAATCGATCCTTTTCTTTTTTTTGGGCTATCAGTTGCTGGTTCAGCTCTTGTAATGTCGTCGTCTTTTCTTTGATAGCATCGCCCTGCTTTTTCCGGTAGTTGGCATACTGTTTCATGTACTGCACGCGCTTGTAGGCTTGTAGGAAGTTTTGAGACGATAGCAAGAACATGATCCTGTTATGCTGCGACTTGCTCTTGTATGCATTGACCACCATATTGGCATAGTCTTCTTTCATCAGCGTCAACTCATCCCGCAATCGCCCAATTTCTTTCTGGTTGGCATTTACCTGCCTTGCCAACAAGTTCGCTTGTTGGTTGGTGACTCTTATCAGTCGCTCTTGGATGTGGATCTTCGTGTCGAGGGCCTCTATTTCAGAGACCAGCGACCTGGTCTTCTCTTGATTGCTAAAAAGTAGACTGCGCACTTGCTTGATCTCGTTTTGTAAAAGTCTTCGCTGTTGCTCCAGCTTTCTTTGTTTGCCGGTTTGCGAGAACCCCTGATATGCTCCCATTAGCAAGAAAAGGCTTATCACCGAAAGTATGTGCTTGCTGTATTTCAATGGTATCATTTGATCATCACAGCTTCGTAGCCATTGGGTATCGCGAAAGGAAAGGAAAGGTCTTTGTCGAAATCTACACTTCTGTAATCGATCTCGATCGTGGTGAAGCGTTCTCCGTCTAGGGATTCGATCCTGATTTCCTTAGGAAGCGTTTTCCCTTGTATTGTTTGGTATGCAGGATAGGTGACGCGTACAGAACGATTCTCCTTGGGCTGTGTGAGACGTTGCTCGGTCATTTTAAAGTTTTCAGGAGAAAGCTTGAAGATCCTGTTGAATAATTCCATCTCTCGTTCTGGAATCAATACATAGTCTTTATCTTTTATATTTCCTTCATACTTCTCTTCACGAAGATCGAATAGGGCTTGTCCCAACAAAAGGTCTTGTACCTTCTGAAAATCCAGGTCGGTTCCCAGCTTTTCACTTAAAAATGAGAAGTCGCCGTCAAAGTATGTCCTTTTGACCTTCTCATAGAACTTCACGCGGTCTTGGGTAATGAGCACTTTTGCCACTGGGATGATGAACGAGGCGCTTAGCCAAATGGTCTTGTCCTTTTCCATCCTAAGATTCACAGAAACACTTTGCGACCTTTTCTTGTCCTTGTAGCGCGCTTTTACCTTGGCATAGATGGTCTTAAAGTCTAACGCGTTCGCGTAGTGATTCTTGATGATCTTTTTAGAAGAAAGGGCATCAACATAATTGGGAGAGGTGCTCTTGGCACTTCCGCAACTAGCCAAAAAGAAGGCAAGGCACAAAAAAAGTAAGCTTCCGCACGGTGTGCTTCTATTGCAGCCTTTTGAGTTTTTTGTTGTACTCATTGTATTTCTTTCGGTCTGAGAGGTTTTCATAGACCTGCTTTAATTGTTCATAGAACTTTCTTTCTAATCCCTTGTCTTCGATGATATAGTCTAAACCTGATTCTAACGAAAATATTGCTTTTTGATATTGCCCTTTGCCTATCAATGCCCTGCCATTATACAGGTATAGCTTTGGTTGTGATGGATAGAAGGACAATCCTGCATTACTTTTTTTAAGGAGCGCATCATAGTCTTTCGCTTCATAATTCTGTTGAAGGTCTAGGAGTATTTGTTGCAATTCTCCTGCACTGTTGGAAGACGAGTCGTTTGCTTCAGACTTTTTGTTCTCTACAATGGTCTGCAACCGCCCTATTCGACCGATACGGTCGCGTAATGTATCACGAGTTGGCGAATTGCCATAGGCTTCATCTAATTCGTCTAACAGTATTATGGCCTTATCAAATTCACGCCGTCTTACATAAATGCTTGCCAGCTCCTCTTTGAACATCTCGTCTTTCTTGATAATGCGATTGGCAATGGAGATAGCGCTTTCCGTGTCATTGATCACACGATATAGCTGAAATAGCCCTTCTAGATAAAATTGATCTTGAGGTTCCTTCTCTAAGGCTGTCTTATAGAACAATTCTGCTTGGCCATAATTTTTGAGGCGCGTGTAATTTTGCGCGATCTCGTAATCTAAGGTAGTGTTGTCAGGTTCTAGTTCTTTGCATTTGAACAGTGCTTCAATGGCCTTCTCATAATTTTCGATGCCTTCTTGCTTTAGTGCTTCGAAAAAGTGTTCCTGAAACTCGTCCGAATATTCTTCCAGAGAAATTTCCGCACTTTCTCCTTCTTGGGCAGAACAGAGAAGGGCCACTAGAAGCAACAATTGTAATAGTGTGATATGATACCATCTGTTTTTCATATTTCCCTCGCCATGGCCCTCTCTCCAAGGAGAGGGAGCATTTATTCCAAGACCGAATAGTCGCCTATGCTTATCGCTGTAAAATTGCCATCATATTTAGCGTGATTGCCAATCATGGCATTGTCTAAGGTAGCATTTTTTATAACGCTATCTGTCTGAATTAAACTGTTTTTAACAGAAGAATCCTCTACAATACAATTATTGCCGATCGAAACATTAGGCCCAATGGTTGCATTCTTTAACACTACATTCTCTCCTATGTAACAAGGCGGTACGATGCTAGAGTTCTTAAGTTGAACTGTATTGGCCACGAGCGCTTCCCCATCTTGGGCAAGGAAGTTGAGCATGCGGGCATTGGTCTCAACTGTAACATTCTTGTTGCCACAATCCATCCACTCGTCTACTTTGCCAGGCACGAAGCGATATCCGTTGGCTTGCATGGCCTTAATACCATCATTGATCTGGTATTCGCCTCCGTGAATGATGTTTTGGTCTAACACTTTCTGCAATTCACCTTTGAGGATCCCCACGTCTTTAAAGTAGTAGATCCCTATCACTGCGAGGTCTGACACAAATTCTTGAGGTTTTTCGACCAGACCCACTATTTCGTTTCGACCATTTAATTGCACGACTCCAAATGCACTTGGGTCCGCTACTTGCTTTACCCACATTACTGCGTCGGCTTCGGGGTCTAGGGTAAAGTCTGCGCGAAACAATGTGTCTGCGTATGCAACAACGGCAGGGCCTTCTAACGATTCTTTAGCACACATGATGGCATGACCGGTACCCAGTGGTTTGCCTTGATAGTAGATGGTGCCTTTGGCACCTAGTTGATCGGCAATGTCCTCAAGGTCTTTCTCTACCTGCTCGCCAAAGTCTGGGCCGATCACAAAAGCTATCTCGTCTATCTGCGCACCTATTACTTTGGCAATATCTTCAACCAAACGATGTACGATGGGTTTTCCTGCAATAGGTATCAAGGGCTTGGGAACGGTCAGTGTATGTGGTCGTAGACGCGATCCACGACCTGCCATTGGGACGATTATCTTCATTGTCAATGTATCAATTTATCTGTTCGGCCATGTAACAATGCCACTATTGGTACATTGGCACATTGAATTCGTTTTGCGATCATTTCACTCCTGTGCTTCCAAAGCCTCCCGTGCCGCGGTCAGTCTCTGATAATTCTTCTACCTGTACCCATTCTGCCCTTTCGTGTTTGGCAATGATCAATTGGGCGATTCGCTCACCGTTTTCGACAACAAGATCTTCATTAGAAAGATTCGCCAAGATCACTCCTATTTCTCCTCGGTAATCGGCATCAATGGTCCCAGGCGCATTCAGCACCGTGATGCCTCTTTTAGCGGCAAGCCCGCTTCTTGGACGCACTTGTGCTTCGTAACCGACTGGTAATTCGATAAAAAGACCTGTCTTCACGACGGCTCTCTCTAAAGGCTTAAGCGTGATCGGCTTGTTGATATTGGCCCTTAGGTCCATTCCGGCAGAGGCCTTTGTCTCATAATGTGGCAACGTATGTTGCGATCTATTGATGATATTGATCTTCATAATTCCTCTCGCCCTTCCGTTCTGATAATTATCGGGAGCTATCGACACCTTCTCCCTGGGGAGAGGGAGCCTGGGCTATCTTATAAGAATTCGTTTTAGTTCTTTTCTTTCAATCAAAAAGGCGATTCCCAAAAATACAAAAAGCAACAGGGTATTTGGGATGAATTGTTCTCGCAGAAAATAAAAAGACGAGAAACTGAAAATTACTACTAATGACAAGTATCCAAGGATCTTCTTCGTCTCGTAAGGAACCGGATAGTGTTTTCTTCCCAAAAAATAAGACACGAACATCATGCCTCCATAAGCTGCCAAAGTTGCCCACGCAGATGCCATAAAACCTATGATGGGTATCATCCATAGGTTGAATGCAATAGTGACCATTGCTCCAAATATTGAAATATACATGCCGTAATGCGTCTGATCCGTGAGCTTGTACCAAATTGAAAGATTATGATAAATACCCAGGCAGAGGTTTGCCAACAACACAACAGGTACAATCTCTAACGTTCTCCAATATGCCTCATCTCTTATGATCAACTCTTTAAAGAAATCTATGTATATCACGATGAATAGCAAGCCCGAAGCGCCTACGATCACGAAATACTTCAGTATGGCCGCGTAGGTCTGCTTTGCGTTATTGTCAGCTGCATGGTTAAAGAAGAAAGGCTCGGCGCCTAACCGAAATGCTTGTATGAATAGGGTCATGAAAATCGCCAATTTGTAACACCCTGCATAGGCCCCCATCGTATCTTCATCGATCAGGTCTTTGAGTAAGAGCTTGTCTAAATTTTCATTGACGACAAAGGCCAGGCCTGCCACCATGATCGGCCAACCATAGCTGAGCAGTTGCTTGAGAATAGCTAGAGAAAAACCTTCTTCCAATTTTAAAAAATAGGGCGAGAGCAGAAAGAATGTAATGATGCTGGCTGCCAGGTTTGCGATGAAGATATATACCACAAGATCTGATGGGTCATAACTGGGGAAGTCAATACTCAAGGCAGGTATGGCCCATAAGAAAAAGAAATTCAATGCTACATAAGTGATGATATTCAGGATTTTTATGGTGGCAAACTTTGTGGGCCTATTTGTGGCTCTTAGATAGGCGAAGGGTGCTACGACCAATGTGTCTAATGCCACAACCCCAATGAGCAATCTAAAATACAGAGGCTTGAGGCCAACAAAAGAGGCCAAAGGCTCACTAAGTGCCCACACCAACGCAAAGAAGATCAGAGTGGTGACCGTAAGGCTCAAAAAGGTAGTGGCATATACTTTGCCATTATCCTCTTGCTTGCTGAAAAATCGGAAGAATGCTGTCTCCATGCCATAGGTAAGCACTACATTAAAAAATGCCGCGTAGACGTAGAATACCGTATTGTCCGAATACTTTTCGGTGCCTAAGGTCTCTGTATGAAGCGGCACCAAGATGAAATTCATCAATCTTGGCAGTACGGTTGCCAGACCATAAATGACCGTGTCTTGCAAAAATCGTTTTAAAACGCTCAAACGATCGAGGTTGGTGTTAAGCTAGTTCTTCTTCATCTCTTGTTTCAAGCCTCCCCCTTTAGGTGACATTGGCACATTGATGTTGGGCTTGCGGGTAAGCTCATCAACCTTTACGTATTTGGTCTCCCCGCCGCCTTTAGTATAGCTGATGATGCATTCTCCGTACTTCAGGTCAAAAGGCAGTTTTTCAGATTCTGCGCTTTTTTCTTGCTTTGTTTCTTCACCCAATGTAATGGGAGTTTCTTTACTTCTCTCAACAAAATTCGCCACATAAGCGTCTTTTGCCTGCGTTAGCGTAGATACCTGCCCTCTAAAATAAAGCTTATCTAGCGAGATGTTGTCTTTTGTTACTGGAATATGAACACGCACCTGTGTATCTCCTTCCTTGATCCCAGGAGGTGTTACTTGATAGTAGGCTCCTTGTAGGTCGATCTCTGGAGGCACCTGGTCTTCTAGCACGTATTGGGCACTGCCACACTGGGAAAAGCTTGCCATAACTAATGGTATAGAGGTCAAAAAAACGATTTTCTTTAGTTGCTTCAACATAATTAATAGTATTGGATAAATATACAAAACCAAATTTGATGCCAATATAAAAACAAAGCGGCAGAAATATTGCCGCTTTTAGTATTCGTATGTTTATTTTCGATAAAGTGTCAGCGCTCTATCGCATTACGCGCTGCTCCGTCCAATTGTTCGACGCTTCCGCGGCAAGTATTTGACCTCGCGCTGCTCCGTCTAATTGTTCAACGCTTCCGCAACAGGTATTTGACCTCGCGCTGCTCCGTCTAATTGTTCAACGCTTCCCCAGCAGGTATTTGACCTCGCGCTGCTCCGTCTAATTGTTCAACGCTTCCGCGCCACCAACAATTTCTAAGATCTCATTGGTAATGGCAGCCTGGCGTGCCTTGTTATAGGTCAATGTCAGCTCGTCGCGAAGAACACCTGCATTGTCTGTCGCCTTGTGCATCGCCGTCATACGCGCACCGTGTTCCGATGCGAATGAATCACGCACTGCTTTGTACAATTGTGTCTTCAACGACTTGGGGATCAAGGTCGCTACGATCTCTGCCTTGCTTGGTTCGAAGATGTAGTCTGAAGATGCTTTTCCGTTCCTCTCTTGTGAAACTATGGGCAAGAATTGCTCTGTTGTCACAACTTGAGTAGCTGCATTCTTGAAACGATTGTAAACAAGCTCGATCCTATCGTAGGTGCCTTCGGCATAAAGGTGCATTAAGTGATCTGCTTCTCTTGCCACATTCTCGAAAGAAAGGTCGTCAAAAATGCCATTGTTGTTCTTAATGACATTTTGGGTCTTTGACAGGATGTCGTTGCCTCGCTTACCAAGTGTCAAAAAGTCTACGCGCTTTCCACTGAAATCCTCATTCGCTAGACGATCAGACTCTTTAATGATGTTAGAGTTAAAAGCACCGCAAAGCCCCCTGTTAGAGGTAATGGAAACGATCAGCACATTGTTCACTTCACGCTCCTGGGCAAACTTGCTCCCTGTATCACCATCTAAGGTTGCGCTTAGATCTTGCAGCAGCTCAGTAAGTTTGTTTGCATACGGACGCATTGCCGTAATAGCGTCTTGAGCTTTCTTCAACTTAGCAGCCGATACCATTTTCATGGCGCTGGTGATCTGCATCGTTGATTTTACCGAAGCGATCCTGTTGCGTATTTCCTTTAAGTTTGGCATTCTTTATCAGTATTGAGTATTGAGACCTTAGTAGTTAGTGTACCTTCAGAATCAATACTTGCTTTCTACTTAGTTCGAGTAAGGGCATTGGCGACTTAATTCTAAGCTCTCAATACTCATCGCTATACACTAAGCGTAGCGGGCAGAAAGGTCTTTTGCCACTGCTGCCAGTGTATCGGTTACCTCATCTGTTAATTTCCCAGTCTTTAGCGTATCCAATACCCCTCTGTGCTTCGCATTCAACAGCTCCAGATAGTCCCTTTCAAATTCTTTTACTCTATCTACAGGTACGTCTCTCAACAAGTTCTTAGAACCTGCATAGATAATGGCTACCTGGTCTTCAACCGTAAATGGGTCGTTCTGCGCTTGCTTCAAGATCTCTACGTTGCGACGTCCTTTTTCAATTACATTAAGGGTAGCCGCATCCAGATCTGAGCCAAACTTAGCAAAGGCTTCCAATTCACGGAACTGTGCTTGGTCTAATTTTAAGGTCCCTGCTACTTTCTTCATCGACTTGATCTGTGCCGAACCACCCACACGTGATACTGAGATCCCTACGTTGATCGCAGGACGAACCCCTGAGTTGAAAAGATCAGACTCTAAGAAGATCTGTCCGTCGGTGATCGAGATCACGTTTGTGGGGATATATGCTGAAACGTCTCCTGCCTGTGTCTCGATAATAGGAAGCGCTGTTAATGATCCGCCACCTTTTACCAATGGTTTCAAGCTTTCGGGGAGGTCGTTCATGTTCTTCGCAATGTCATCATCTGCGATCACTTTAGCAGCGCGTTCTAGCAATCTAGAGTGTAGGTAGAAAACGTCACCGGGATATGCTTCTCGTCCTGGAGGTCTTCTCAGAAGAAGTGAAACTTCACGATAGGCAACCGCTTGCTTAGAAAGGTCATCATAAATGATCAAGGCTGGTCTTCCCGTGTCGCGGAAGTATTCGCCGATCGCAGCACCTGCGAACGGTGCATATACTTGCATCGGTGCAGGGTCAGAAGCATTGGCGGCAACTATTACGGTGTAGGCCAATGCGCCTTTATCCTCTAGTGTCTTGGCGATAGCCGCCACTGTAGATGCCTTTTGTCCTACAGCAACGTATATGCAGAACACGGGCTCGCCTGCATCGTAAAACTCTTTCTGATTGATGATGGTATCGATACAAACCGTCGTCTTACCTGTTTGACGGTCGCCGATCACTAGTTCACGCTGACCACGACCAATCGGAATCATCGCATCAATAGCCTTTACGCCTGTTTGCAATGGCTCATTAACTGGCTGACGGTAAATCACCCCGGGGGCTTTTCTTTCTAGAGGCATCTCATAAAGTTCGCCGCCGATAGGGCCTTTACCGTCGATCGGGTTTCCTAGTGTGTCTACAACACGGCCTACCATTTCTTCACCTACACGAATAGAAGCAATACGTTGTGTACGCTTTACTGTGGCTCCTTCTTTGATTTCCTTGGATGGGCCTAAGAGTACAATACCTACGTTATCTTCTTCAAGGTTCAGCACAATACCTTCCATCCCGTTCTCAAAGGCTACCAACTCGCCATATTGGGCGTTCGATAGTCCATAGGCACGGGCAATACCATCACCTACTTCAAGAACAGTTCCTACTTCGTCCAAGCTAGCATCTGCACTAAATCCTGTTAGTTGTTGCTTTAATATTGCTGATACTTCAGCGGGTTTCACTTCAGCCATGTTACTAAGCGTTAGTTGTTTATGAGTTCTCTCTTTAAATTATTCAGTTTGCCGGCAATGCTAGCGTCGTATTGTAAGTCGCCCACACGGAGAATGAATCCTCCGATGATGCTTTCGTCTATCTTATTCTCTATAGAAGCATCTTTGCCTGTGAGTTCTTTCACTTTCTTCAATATCTTTTTCTCAAGCGCCGCCGAGAGCGGAACTGCTGAAGTTACCTTAGCGGTCTCCTTTCCTTTTTCTTGCTCGAATAAGATGATGTATTTTTCTGCTACTGCCCCTAGTTGGTCAATTCGGTTGTTGTCTACCAGCAGGTCTAACAGCCCTTGTGTCACCGAATTCGCGCTTGAGAATATCTCTTTAACTGCGGCTTTCTTCGCCTGAGACTTTATCACGGGGCTACGTAGTGCAGACTGAAGGTCTTTGTTTTCAGCAATGGTCTTGCGAATGACAACCATATCGCCATTCACCGTTTCGGCCACCTTTTGGTCTTGTGCCATAGAAAAAACGGCTTTTGCGTAACGTATTGCTGCTTTGGTTCCTGCCATGGGTGTTAGTTTAGCGTAACTTCTTCTAGCATTTCTTCTACCAAGGCCAATTGTTTGCTGTCGGCAGAAAGTTCTTTGCGCACTACTTTTTCTGCAATGTCTACAGAAAGTGTGGCCATTTGCTTCTTGAGGTCAGCGATGGCAGCTTGTTTCTCTGTTTCGATAGATGCTTGCGCCTGCTTGATCATCTTTCCTGCCTCTACCTCTGCTTGTTCTTTGGCATCACCGATCATCTTCTCTTTTAGCTCTCTTGCCTCTTTTAGCATGTTCTCACGCTCGGCGCGAGCTTCCTTCAGCAGTTTCTCGTTATCTGCAGTGATGTTCTGCATCTCTTTCTTTGCGTTTTCGGCAGCATCTAATGCGCTTTGGATCCCTTCTTCTCGCTCGTCTAATGACTTGATGATGGGTTTCCAAGCAAACCTTACCATTAAGAATATCAATCCTAGAAAAAGGATGGTCTGCATGATGAATAGACCTGGCGAAAAATCGTTAAGCAATTGTTCCATGGGTGTTCATTTTTTTCTTTGTTCTTTTGAAACACTTCCCTGCAACCAACCGTTGCAGGGGTGAGTGTCTTTCTTGTGGTCTGGATCATTTTCCTAGGAAAAGTGCACCAAACGCCAAACCTTCTAAAAGTGCGGCAATGATGATCATCGCAGTTTGGATCTTACCAGTAGCTTCTGGCTGACGAGCGATACCTTCCATCGCGCTTCCACCAATTTTACCAAGACCGATGCCTGCACCGATCACGATCAAACCTGCACCTACTAAATTTGGAACTGTCATAATAATCTATATATATATAATTAAACAAAGATTCTAATTAATGATGCTCGTGCTCTGCCACGGCCATCCCTATGAACAATGCCGAAAGCATTGTAAAGATGTAGGCCTGGAGAAACGCGACCAATACTTCTATCAATGTGATGAAAAACGATAGTACAAACGAAAGTGTTGTGGCTCCGAATGCTCCCATCGATGCTTTCATGGTAACCATGATCGCGATGAGGCTCATTACTACGATGTGCCCCGCCGAGATGTTCGCGAACAAACGTACCAACAGCGAAAATGGTTTTATCAAGAAATGACCTGCTACCTCGATGATCGCCAGCACGGGGCGAATCAGTACAGGTACACCTGGCATCCACAACGTGTGTCCCCAGTACTCTTTGTTACCGCTTACTGTGTAAATGATCAAGGTGAAAATGGCCAGAGCAGCAGTAACCGCCAACTGTCCTGTTACGTTGAAACCAAGCGGGGTAAGGCCCAGCAGGTTCATCACCCAAATGAAGAAGAACACCGTTAGCAAATAACCCGTGAACTTACGGTAGTGCTTGTCACCAATGTTTGGTCTTGCTATCTCATCTCTAACATACAACACCAAAGGCTCTAGCACGCGACCAAAGCCAGTGGGTATTTGCTTGTCCTTGTATTGCCTTGCCAGCGAAGAAAACGCCCAAAGCATGAATAACCCGACTAATAATATTCCAAATACACTTTTGGTGATGGACAAGTCTAAAACGCTGTGTGCGTTGGTAGGGTGATGAGCTTCGTCAAAACTTACCCCCGCAGCGCCTGAGCCTAGCTCGTAGATCTTGCTATGGACCTTCACAAAGCGCGTACCTCCCTTTTCAACGATCACCTTGCCACTATCATCATGGTGAAATGCCGAAGACATGAATGCCACAGGGCCTTTGCTAGACCATACGATAACAGGCAACGGGAAGCCCACATGCTTGCGCGCTCCTTCGGAATTGGTGTACGAAAACAAATGGAAATCGTGGGAATCTTTAATGTGGTGAAGAATGTACTCGGTAACTTCTTCTTGAGTATCTACGGCACCTTCATCACTGTGCTGCGGATTGTCCGATTTGGCATTCGCTACAACGCTGAACATCAGTGTGAAAAACAGGGTAATAAAGGTGATAGGTCTGCAAACTATCCTCATGTTTCGTTTCAATAAAAATTAGCCTACGCAAAATTTGGCGCAAAGGTAACTAATTAATCATTTTTCAAGCCCTTAATCCAGCTTTTTTTTGCTAGGCAACCTGTTCAGTAGTTTTGGCAGGTAAAGCACCTCTAAAAAGAGAAATAGAAACAGTGGGGCAAGCAGATGGGTCGCTTGCTGGGGTGGAAGTGATGTTTTGCCCAGCACTTGTTCTGAAAATAGTGTCGAAAAGGCCACTAACTTCAAAAAGACTGTGCCCAGGTATAAGAATCCTAGCTGTGGCTGAAGCTTTTCGTTACTTGCTAGCAGGCTTAGCAGCAAACAGATCCCTGTGGAAAAGATGCCATGAAAAAGATACACTTCCCAAAGTGAGAAGGAAAGTGCTGTCCCTTTTTCTTGAAGTATGTAGGCGTGAATGTAGTAACCCCCAAAAAGCAAGGCCAAGAAACCCATTAAGAAATATGTAGCTGTCTTTGGCACGGCTACCTGTTGATGCGATTTACCTGTTTTATCAATAGATAGATAGCTGCCACAATGGCAAATAGTGTACCTGTTGTTTCTATGAAGTCTTTCTGGAATTTCTGGTCAAGCCACTCTCCAAGCCAATTGCCTAAAAAGATAGTGGCTCCCATTTGAATGCCAGCGCCTGCCAGGCCAGGCCATGGGTCAGGCTGTCGTTTTTGTTGTTTTGGCATCTGCGCTTTTTACAGGCTTGAGGTTTCCGGCTCCTTTCATGCTACAAGATGCATTGAACGTGGCGCCAGGTTCAACAGCCAATTTGCCGACTATAGCGTCACCTTCGATAACGGCCGTGGACTTCAATGTTAGCGTGTTGGCCACTTGCAATTCTCCCGAGAACTTGCCCTCTATGTCAGCATTGGCACATGCTACCTTGCCATGTATCCAACCGCTTTTGCCGATCACAACCTTACCAGAGGTGGTTACGCTTCCTTCTAATTGACCGTCGATGCGAAAATCAGCTTCCGAAGAGATGTCTCCCTTGATCTTTGTATTCTTGCTTATCCTGTTGGGTTGTCCTGCTGCATCTATGGCAGACTTTCCCTTTCTCGATTCTGAAAACATGGGTTACTGTGTTTGGGATTCGTCTAAATATTCGTTCAGGTTCTTATGTATCTGAACTGTTTTGTAATTGGTGTTCGAAATTACAAAATTCTGACTATCAATATGGTAATCTTTATTCACTTTCAATAATTCTGCGAAGCCTTCAGCCCTATCGAGCGAAGTGAACCCATGAACGACCACCAGCAACTGGTTGCGATCATAGACATCCAATGATGCAGAATGGTAGCGATAATCAAGGTCTACAAGTGCTCTTTCAAGCGCTCTTGTCAAGGCTATAGCCTGTTCTTTTTCACTCTCCTTAAAAGGAAAGATCAACTTGCTCCTTTTGTTGGGGTCCTTGTCGAGTGTCTTACCTGCAATTTTTTTCAACTCTACGTCAACACGTCTTTGCGCTTCCTTGCCTTCAGGGCTGTTAGGATAGGTCAGTGCCACATAATTCAACGCGTCTTGATACGCCTGAAAGCCCTCTATTCGGCCAATGGCTGAAGCCTTTAACATTTCTAGTTTCGGTACAATGTCTTCGCCAGTAAAGTGGGTGATCTGTTCGTCTGCCTTATCGATGGCCTTCTCGAATTCCTGTTCTTTGAACAATTTATATACTTCGGCGTACTTTTCCTCAGGGCTATCCCCTGTGCCTACTATCGCCTCAGAAGGGTTTAGGAGGATCTGCGCGTATCGCGAATCTGGATAGTTGGCCAAGATATCTTGCTTGGCCGCTTCGGCTGCATTGCTTCCCGTGGTGTCATAGATCTTGTACAGGTTGTATTTTGCGGGCAGTACCAGCTTTTCCTCAGGTTCGTTCTTCAGTAATTGTTGAAGCCTTGATGCGGCCAATTCATAATCACGGAACTTTTCCTTGTAGATCAACCCCAATTGATAGTAGGCAAAGTCGCGCTCTTTGACAATGCTATCGATCACGGCCTCGTCAGTAGGCACCTGGTCGGTATAATATTCTAAGGTGAAACGCTTTTCGACCCCCTCTTCGCTATGCTCACCACCGTCTGAGGTAGTTGTACCTACCTCTCCCGAAACAATTGCTTTATTGAGCAGTCGCCAATTGTCTTCTAGTTGACGGTCGCCCCAAACACGTCTAAATTCATTCTTCCCGTAAGAGGCTGTTATGTTGTTGTAGAAATAGAATTGATCCCCTGCATTGGGGCCGCCGATATTTTGGGTAGCATTGGTAATGCTATTGTTGTTGCGCAGTGCTCGCTCTCGAGCTTTTTCGGCTTCTTCAAGTGCCAACCTTTCGGCTTCTGCCTTGGCCTTCAGACTATCTATCAACTGGGTGAACAGCGCTTCCCGTTCTTCTTTTGGCAAGCGAACAATGTGAATGATGCTATCATCGCGCTTTGCCACACCTTCGTACTTGATCACATCTTCGAGATTGTCTCTTCGCTTTTTCAGCCTTCGAAATTTAAGTGTGTTCTTCTCAAGGTTATTCAAGGTGCTGTCTATATATGAGCCTGCTAAATTGTATTGGGAAGCATCAAAATTCACCTGAGCCAGGTCCTCATAGTTCAAGGCATTTAAAAAACGATCCCTAGAGCGTGTTCGCAGTGACTTGTTATAATAATCTACAGCACGATCAACGGAATCCCTGTTGTAGAAATAATCCCCCAGCTGGCGATATATCTTATCTAGAAAGGGGCGGTTCTCACGATTTTCTGACATATCTGTCAATGCCTCTAGTATCTCGAGATCAGGGAGGTTGGCATACTCGTAGTTGCTCATTCGGCCCAATTGCGCATTGACAAGATACTCGCGTGGTATCCTTCTATTAAGCTCGATCACCTTATCGAAGGCAATGTTAGCGGTGTCTCTGATATCTAACTTGTTATATAGCTGACCTATGATGTAGTAATACCTGCCGCGCTCTTCGACATCCTTTGTGAGTGCGGAAGCTACCTTAAGGTGAAGGATGGCAGTGTCTATTACTTTTTGATTGATATATGCTTGTGCCAGTGTGGCACGCGCGTCGGCATAGGTTTGGTCGTCAAGGTCTGCATCGCTTTTTAGTAGCTTCTGCAGGTTTTCGATGGCCAGCTCTTCGTTCTCTAGTCGTAGGTTGGTCTTTTCGCGCCATACACTTGCCACGGCAAAATCATCACTTTCGGGATAATTCTTTATGGTATAGTTGAAGGCTTCGATGGCCGGAATGAAGCGTTGGTCATAATAACGTGCCTGCCCTAGCAACAGATAGGCTTCATCTATCTTGTAATTGCGCTGGCGGCTTCTGATGTTCATGGAGTGTTTCTGGATGGCTTTGGTAGCCTTCTCTTCAGCGCGTTGAAAGCTGGGGTTCTGAGCTTTCCCAGGAAGTACTATCACCTCTTTCACCTCCATTCGCTCTACTGGTAATACCTCCCAATAGTTGTCTACATACGAAGCATTTAATTGTCGCTTGCCTTCTTCGAGTGCTTCTTTGCCATTGTGCATCACATTCCACTTTGTGGCGGCCGCATGCCAATGACGGTTGATAAAGCGGTCTTTTTTAGTGGAACAGCCGGCCATCACTAAAATGATAAGACCTACAAAGCGTTTTTTTATTGAATGCTTCACGTGAAAAATGTGTGTATCCTTAACTAAAAATCAGCGTCTTTAGTGTGTGAAGCCGTAAAAATAGTGTTCTTTTTTAGATGGTTAAAATATAAGTGAGAAAAGTCTAGGCTTTGCGAATATTTAGTATGCATAGTGCAAACCATACAAGAAAAGACAACTCGGCAAAACGCTGTATCATACCAACATTCCCTGCTTCAGGGTCCAAAAGTGTTCGAAAGCTGAGCACCAGCGCTATCAATCCTAAGATCAAGGTGGTCTTTCCAAAGGTGTGTTGGGCCTTTTGTAGGCCCTGTCCGACGAGCAATAGGCAAAAGGGAGCCACAGCGTACATGATGCCCCCAGCAAAGTTGTGGATGGCTTGTGATGTGCTTGCATTGCCGGAACTCATGGGACATCCTGGGTCGCAAGGAAATGAAGCTGTTAGCACAGTCCCTATGCCATAGAATATCCCTAGCCCGATAAGGCCTATGGAAATATGCTTAGACCTTGGAAGGAATTTGAGTGTCCCAATGCAAAAAAGCGCCATCAAGATGCCCGCTGGCACATATCCCACAAAGCGAGGGATCCAGTTTTTGGGAACGCCCTTGGCATAGCTCTCACTTATGTATTGGGAGCTATGGTCATAGCCTTCTATTTGAAAGCTGCCAAATACCACCGCAAATATAAAAAGGAGTATTCCTGTTGTTCCACAGAAGACGACAAACTCTCTTTTCATTGCAGCTTCTCTAATACAAATTCACCTCTAGAAAAGAAGCTTTCTAGCTCTCTAAGTGTTTCGGGAGTTGTCTGAATGTCTCTCACCACTTCTCCCTTGTTCAGTACCACAATGCGCTCGCAGACATCTGTTACATGCATGAGGTCGTGACTAGACACCAATACGGTGGTCTCATGGTCTTCGGCTAGTTTTTTGATGATCTGTTTCAGGCGAATCTGTGTGGTTGGGTCTAAGTTGGCAAAAGGCTCATCCAGTATCACTACCTTGGGTTTCCCAATAAAGGATGCTACGATCCCTGCTTTTTTCTGATTTCCCTTGGAAAGGTCTCTCAGGTACTTTTTCTGCCCAAGAATCTCACCATGAAAGAAATCCTCGTACTGCGCTAACAAAGCATCTACATCTGCTTTGTTCTCGCCTCGCAATTCGCCAATGAAGTAGAAATACTCCTCGGGTGTCAGATACCCGATCAAGAAGCTTTCATCGATGAACGAGGATGTAAAGGATTTCCAAGCTTCGCTTTTGTTGACTACCTCATCGTTATTGGAAATGCTTCCCGTGGTGGGTCGGATCAAGTCTAGCAACAAGCTAAACAGCGTTGTCTTGCCAGCACCATTGTTGCCCACAAGACCAAAGCTCTGCCCGCTTGGGATCTCAAGGTGCGCTACATCAAGTACCTTTTGCTTTGCGTAGACCTTAGAAAGGTTTTTTATCTGTATCATAGTTGTTTAGTTGTTTGCCTGTTTAAACCCGGCGATCATGCCATATTTTTTACTTCGATAAAGCTGTGTGATCTTTTCCATAAAAAAGTTTCTGAAAAACAGTGCTAGTATTCCTATGGTCGAAAGCACGATCGCGGCTGCGTTAAAAGACACCAAAAAATTTACCAGCGAGAAAATGATCATTGGTGCGCCCAACAAAGGTATGATCACCAGGAACTGAACGGCACTGGTGCCTTGCATGTTGCCCAATGGGCTCTTGGTGAGGTCTATCCGCTTTTTATTGAACCCGCCAAAAAACAAGATCAAGGGAATGTTCACGCCTAAATTATAGACAGCCGTTGAAAGATTTATCCATAGCGCATGCCATCCAAAATACACATAGGGTATGGAGATAACGAACATAAACGCGATGCTTATGGCTATCAGCAAGTATTTAGATTCTAGATACTGCCGCAACGGAATGTTCTGTGCCATGAGCATGCTGTAATATTCACTATCCCATGCGGGGATAAACTGCCCGAAGTTGGCCAAGAAGATCCCCGTGATGAAGATGCCCACAAAGACTTTCATGGCAAACATTTCCTCATAAACAGCGCTGGTGTAGAAGATCAATCCGTACAACACCATGGCCAGCGAAACAAAGACCTGGGTCTTGGTACGCTTGTTTCGCCAGATAAGGCGGAGGTCCATTTGCAAGAACGGCGCCATGTCGCCAAATCTTCTCGTCCAGCCCAGCTCGGATGTCTCTGCAGACTTTGTCTTCTTCTTTAGTCCAGCATCCAGGAAGATATTTCCGCGTAAAAAATTGAAGTTCAAGCAATAGGTGCCTGCGGCTAACAACCAAGGCACGATGGCCAACCAAGGTTTGGTGTACAAGCTGTGGAAGATCGCTCTAGAACACTCGGCAATGGGCAGTATGCCAAAATGGTCCAGCCCAGCAATCGAGGCAATTGACATGGCAATGATGATAAATGCCCTATCGCTCTTATTTACAATGAAATTCAGATAGTTTATCAGAAGGGTCACGCCAACCAAGGCAGACAACCATGCCAATACATTCAAGGCGCTATATCCTTTTGCCAAGAGCACCACTGCAAAAGGCAAAAAGGCAAAAAGGCCTATAAAGTTGAAGTAAGAGAAACTAGACTTTGCCAATACGTAGTGCGCCATCTTGTTCTTGGAGACGGGAAGTGTCAAGAACGGTTTTATGTTCATCACAGGGAGCTTCTGCATGAAGTAGCGCATCAGCAATTCGAAAAGCACCCAATACACCAGGTAACCGTTTAAGAATTGTAAGGGCTCAACACCCGGAAATGCCTTTTGAATGATGAAGTACATCCCAACCCCAAGCATCAATAGTGACGCCAACATGTAGATGACAAAGAAGCCCATCAATAGTCTGATGACCAAATTCTTTCCGAAGCTGGCCGAACGGAGAAAGGCCTTCCACTCCAGCGGAATAAAATACGATAGCATGTCAGTTTTAGTTGTTGTTGCCAAGTTAGTATAAGTCTTTCTTAAAATGTTACACGGCGTGCTTCAAGTTTCTTATTTTCGTTGAAAAATTGTCGGCTACATGAGTGACTTCTATCCCTTAAAAGTTATTGCGCTTAAACGTGAGACGCCTAAAGCAGTCTCCGTCACTTTCGAAATTCCTGAAACACTGAAAGACACCTTTGCTTTCAAAGCGGGTCAATACGTCACCATCAAAAAAGAGGTTGATGGCCAAGAGGTGCGTCGCGCTTACTCTATCTGCGAAGCCCCAGAAAGCGGCATCCTTAAAGTTGCCGTAAAAGAAGTTCAGGGCGGCACTTTTTCCAAGCATGCAAATCAAGAACTTGCTGAAGGTGATGTGCTGGCCGTAATGCCCCCTGATGGGCGATTCATTTTTGAACCCTCTGCCAAAGCCAACCACATCGCTGCCTTTGCAGCCGGTAGTGGCATTACACCCATTATGAGTATTGCAAAGACCGTTTTGGCACAGCCCGAAAATACCTTCACCTTGATGTATGGCAATCGATCTGTAGCGCAAACGATCTTCTATGAAGAGCTCTTACAGATGCGCGCGCGATATCCTGAACGCTTTCACCTGTATTTTACATTCTCGAGAGCATCAGAAGCCGAAGCCCTAAGTGGGCGCATCGAGCGCTCTACAGTGAATTACATCATGAAGAACAAGCACAAGGACCTGAACTTTGATGCTTTTTACTTATGTGGCCCCAAACCCATGATCGACCTGATTTCTGAAGCACTGCAAGAACAAGGCATTGCTGAAGAAAACATATGGTTCGAGCTTTTTACCGAAGCTGAAGCCGAACAACCCCTTAATGCTGATCTAGAAGGGATGACCCACGTCACGGTTACCGTTGACGATGAGGAATTCTCCTTTGTGATGCCCCAAGAAAGCAAGGTCCTTGATGTTGCTTTGGCGGAAGGCATCGATGCGCCTTACTCATGCCAAGGTGGTGTGTGTAGCAGCTGTATTGCCAGAATTACTGAAGGCGCAGCAGTTATGGAGAAGAACCAGATCTTGACCGACGGTGAGCTCGAACAAGGTTTTGTGCTCACTTGCCAGGCCCATCCTACGACACCGACCATTCATGTAGACTATGATGATGTATAGTTTTTATTGTGAGAACCCTTCTTTGAGTTTTCCGTACTTTTTCTCGTAGACCTTCTTGTCCCAAAACGGGTCGTCCTTATCACGCCAAGGATCCAGCACAATTTCGGTTCCATCTTCAAAACAGACCAGGATCACTTGATGGTAGAATGGCCAACGACCAATATGCATCTGTTTGATCTTAAGCTTAGAGAACCATTCTTCTGAATCGATCAGCCATTGATGTACCCACAATGCCCAAGCTACACAACCATCTCCCAGCAAACCGCCAGTGAGTGTCGTGCCAAAGTTTCCCAGATCGCCATCTGCTATTGTCCATACTTCCTTGGCCCTTGCTTTCACAGCATCTGTGAAATCGTCCATGAAGTCGCCTACTTCATCTGCAAAAGGCCCCGAACAGTGAATGGTAGCTTTCCAATCGAACTTCACCGTGGCTTCGTAACGCTTTCCCAACCAAAATATTGACGCCAAGATTCCCAATGAGCTGGTGAGCGAGGTGATCGTCACCGAATCTAAGGTCATCCGCTTTCGTTGGCACAGTCGATTTGGGCACTCAAAGCCGTTGCGTTCTAGTCCTGCCAAAGTTTTGGCATAAGGCCTTGCCAGCTTTCTGGCGTGCGTCAAAGCAGTAGCGCTTGTTTTATAATAGGCTGCGGTACGTTGTCCTGACCCTGATATGGCGTGTGAGCTATTGCATCCCATAGTAGTTAGAAGTTTGAACCAATATAAGTTGAAGGCGAAAAAAAAGAAACCGTGGTTTCACCCCAAATCATGTAGATAAAATCTGATAGGCTTTTTCGACGACCTGCTGTGGCAAAATGGTCTCGATAGCTTTCTCATAACCATCAGGCATCTTGTTGCCATACACGGAAGTGGGAATTTCGGGAAACTGTTCTCGGTTAGCTAAAAGCGCATTTTCTATGGGTTGGCCAAAAGGGTAAAAGCCTGCATACGGATGCGTAACACCCCAAAGTGTTGTCGTTGGCACACCGAACATGGCGGCCAAATGTGCATTGCCGCTATCCATAGCGATCATCAGGCCGAGGTTGGCGATCAGTGCGAGTTCTTCTTCGAAAGAGAGTTTGCCTGCTATATTGCTCACCTGTTCGTATTTTGAGGCAATAGCAGTTAGTTTCTCCTTTTCAGAGGGGCCACCAAAAAGCAACACTTGATGGTCCTTGTCGTTCAGCTCGGCAATAACTTCTTCCATTTTAGGCAACGGATACATCTTCCCCTGAAACGCTGCGAAGGGTGCGACACCTATTGTTTTCTTCTCTTTGTCAAGGAATTTCATTGCTTTGTTTGAAAGGATCGGACTTGGAAGCTTGACCGCAGAAAGGTCTACAGTAAAACCAAAAGCCCGAAAAACGTCGGCATAACGCTCATGCGTGGCCTTCAGCTGTTTGAACTGCTTGCCTGATGTCAAAGCTTTCTTCTCTGCCCTTCCTTTGTCTTGCTGTACGACTCGAAGTCCTTTCAACCTAAAAAAGATTTTTAAAGCTTTGCTTCTCAGCACATTGTGTAGGTCTGCGACACCATCTATGCCTAGTGCCTTTAATTCTTTGGAAAGGCGATATAGCCCCATAACGCCTTTGTGTTTTCCTTTAAGGTCTGCTTCGTAAAAATTCACATGGGGAATGCCATTGAAGATCGGTTTGAAAAAACCTCTAGAGACCACTGTGATCTTCACTTCGGGATTTTGCTGAACAACCGCTCTTAGTACAGGCACTGTCATCGCCACATCCCCCAAGGCCGAAAAACGAATGACTAGCAGATGAGCCCCTCCCGCTGAGCCCCTGCCCAAAGGAGTGCGAGAATGATCACTTGCGCTCACGCAGAACAGGGTTTAGCTCATCGTCATTGTACATCTTCATCTGTTTGTAGACCTTCATGTACTTGTCTCCTGTTTCAATGTCTTCAAGCAATTGGTCAATGGCTGTTGATAGGTCTACACGTTGCTCTAACAACACGTCCAGTTTCTCCTGGCAAGCGGCTTTATGAGCTTCGGTAGCATCAAGACGACCCACTTCCTCTTGCATATGATAGATCTTTAATGCCAGGATCGAGAGGCGGTCAATGGCCCATGCTGGGCTTTCCGAATTGATGGTAGCTCCTTTTCTGACAGCTACCTCCTTGTATTTGTGCAAAAAATAACTGTCTATGTATTCTACCGTATCGGTGCGATCCTGGTTAGAGGCATCGATCTTGCGTTTCAGGTCTAGTGCAGCCGCGGGGTCGATCTGTGGGTCACGAATGATGTCCTCGTAATGCCATTGTACGGTATCTATCCAATTCTTTCGATACAAAAGGTGTTCAATGGCATCCTTGGGATAAGGATTGTGGAAGGACTGATACACATCATCGCGTATGTGATACTGCTCTATACTCTCTTGAAAAACTTTATTGGCTAATTCGGTGAACTTCATGCGGAAACTATTGTGATGCAAATATACTTCTTAAAGTTTAGTTTATTTTTGGAGTGAAATCATCCAACCTATGCATATTCACGATCTTTCTGGATCTTCATCTGTTCTAAGTCGATTTATCGCCGAACTGCGCGACACTGAAATTCAGCAAGACCGTCTGCGATTTCGAAAGAATGTCGTACGCATCGGAAGCATTTTGGGATACGAATTGAGCAAGTCGCTAGAAAGCGAGACACTTACAGTTACGACTCCTTTAGGCACTTCAACTTCTAGTGTCCCCGTTAAAGATGTGGTCATCTGTTCTGTGTTGCGTGCTGGACTGCCGCTACACCAAGGATTGCTAGAGGTGTTTGACGATGCTGAGAACACCTTTGTTTCCGCATACAGAAAGCACCGCCCGGAAGATCCGAAGAAGTTTGAAATTGTGATAGAATATTTGGCTTCTCCATCCTTAGAAGGAAAAGCCTTGATCCTAGCTGATCCCATGTTAGCTTCAGGAAAGTCGATGGTGAACGTCTTTGAGGCCTTGAGGGCTATGGGAACACCTAAGGAGGTTCATTTAGTCTCGGTGATCGGTGCCGAGGCCGGTATTGTGCATGTTCAAAAACATTTCCCTTCAACCTCACATCTGTGGGTCGCTGCCATCGATCCTTGCCTAAATGACCACGGATACATCGTTCCTGGTTTGGGCGATGCTGGCGACCTTTCATTTGGCACTAAGCTACAGCAGTAGATTCCCTAAAAACAACAAGGCGCACAATCCCAATAGCACTTCTTGCATCCACGGTCTGGGCAAGCCCTGTAGGAGATTTGCAAAGAGCACACTTGTTGGGAACAGTACATACATCATGCCACCAAAATGATGTTTCTCTCCCAGGAAAGCTACTGTGGCAGCGATGGCGAAGATCACAACGATCAACAAGAATGTCTCTCGCTTAAGGCCTTTCTGTTTTCTGATCCTCAAAAAGTAATTCATCAACGAGACGATGGTAAGTAGGGTTGCCCAGGATATCGTTACATTCCATGGAAATGACTTCCATGTAGCAATGTCTGTATCTACAGAAAATTTGAATCGCTCGATCAAGAATGGAAGCTTATCGAAAACATAGGCGACCGTAAAGGCTAGCATCCCCACAATGAAGACCGCTACCCAAGGTACCAGGAAGACTCTAAACCCGGTTATTTTGAACAGCACCAAGGCTCCGTAAACTGCCAATAAGAATAGAAGGCACCACTCGTTGAAGAAGCTAGCCGTTAATAGCCAGAACGAGCTGTCGAATACCTTCTGTGTTACGTTGTTCTGGGTTCTAAGGCTAATGGTTCTGCGCATCGCTATTAAAAAAAGTATGCCTGAGAGTACGATGTCAAAATCCAACAACAACGGATAAAATGCTGCCATTAGCAAGACAAACAGAAAAGGCGCCAAGGTATTATTCTTGGTAAGCCCGTTCTTCTTACAGATGAAGTCTACCAAAAGAAGCCCGAACAATACAACCATCAGGTTGAGTACCGCCTTCCATATCATCAAGTCTCGCGAATCGGCCAAAAAGATGGCAAGTACATACACCACTGCTAGAAGCAAAAGCAACGACACAAAATTGATGGGTTTGGATCTTGAAAAGAATGCGTACAGCATTGTTTGTTGTTAGAGCGATTTATGCGCTATATTTGTGGTATAAATATAGCTAGAAAGATGACAGCATTTTTTAGAGCCATCGAATCCCTGTTTGTCGATTTTTTATTCAAGCCCTACGATTGGTTGAGAGACCTTCAGTACGAAAGCTGGTTTGGGGCCAATACCGTGAACTGGTTGCTGATGATCATCGGCATTGTGGCCATGGCATACTGGTTGGGTCAGCTGAATAAGTTCAATAAGAGCAACGAAGAGCGTAAAGACGTCACCGGTCACTCTTTTCTATAGGTCGAAACCGATATCTGTGCGATAGTACATCTTATCGAAGTGTAGCTTGGCAATACTTTGGTAAGATTTTTTTATGGCCATCCGGAAGTCCTCATCATAGGATGTGACGGCAATGACCCTTCCTCCATCGGTAACTATCTTTCCGTCCTTGTCAAGTTTGGTCCCTGCATGGAATACCAAAGAATCTTCGACCTCTTCGATGCCTGAGATGCTCATTCCTTTTTCATATGCTTCAGGATAACCGCCAGACACGACCATTACGGTCGTTGCCGCCCGCCCATCTATCTCAAGTTGAATGGTATTCAAGGTTTGGTCGCCAACAGCTTCGAATACTTCCGCTAGATCATTTTGAGTGCGTGGGATCACCACTTCGGTCTCGGGGTCGCCCATGCGAACATTGTATTCTATCACGTACGGCTCTTCACCTACTTTGATAAGCCCAATGAAGATGAAGCCCTTATAGGGTATGTTGTCCTGTTGAAGTCCTTGGACCGTTGGTTTTACAATCCTATCCTCGACCTTCTGCATGAAGCTTTCATCAGCAAATGGCACTGGCGAGATGGCACCCATGCCTCCTGTATTGAGCCCTACATCGCCTTCTCCAATACGCTTGTAATCCTTTGCAGTGGGCAATATCTTGTAATGCTTGCCATCTGTCAGCACGAAGACGCTTAGCTCGATACCGTCCAAGAATTCTTCGATGACCACTTTACTGCTGGCATCACCAAACTTGGCATCGACCAACATGTTCTCTAATTCATCTTTGGCCTTTTCTATTTCATCAAGGATCAGAACGCCTTTCCCTGCTGCCAGACCGTCTGCTTTTAGCACATAGGGTGGGTTCATGGTCTCAAGAAACCGTTTTCCCTCAGAAACGGTTTCTCTTGTGAAGCTATGGTATGCGGCCGTAGGAATGCCATGCCTTGCCATGAATTGTTTTGCGAATTCTTTGCTTCCCTCCAACTGTGCACCTGCCTTCGATGGGCCAATCACTGTTATGTGCTTCAACGATTCGTCCTGAAGGAAAAAATCATGGATGCCCAGCACTAAAGGGTCTTCGGGACCCACCACTACCATGTCTATCGCTTTCTGGGTCACCAGTTGCTTTATCGCATTGAAGTCTGTGGCTTTGATAGCGATGTTCTCGGCAATTTCCTCTGTGCCTGCATTGCCGGGCGCGACATAGAGCTTTGTTGTTTTAGCACTTTGTGCCAGTTTCCATGTAATGGTGTGCTCTCTTCCGCCAGAGCCTAGGATGAGTATGTTCATTGGTCTTTTGTTGAAATGATCTGCTTGGATTTTACAAAGAATTGTTCCCAGAGAAATCGCAAAAGCATTGCTTGAGATTTCAAAAAGCCAAAGTTAAGTGCCTTCCTGTAGACTGCATAATTGTATTTCAGCATTTCTATCTTATTTGAAGAGATGGACCCTGCTCTTACACGATATTTTGCCAAAGGTTCTTCAATTCCATAGGCCACACCTGCTTTTTTAACACATTGCAGCCAAAGCCCCCAGTCTTGCCGCTTTCTCAGTAAGGGAGCATAGACTTTGCCTAATGACCTTGTGTCATACATTCCCGTTAGGTTGCCTACATAATTGCTACGCAGCAGCTTGGCATAGGTAAGCACTGCCAGTGCTTTTACCACTTTGCCCAACGGCTGGCTATTCTCGTCCATTAACTCGTAGCTGCTAAAGCATACTAAGGCATTCTTTGCCTTCATAACTGCTAACTGCGTGGTTAGTTTGTGTGGTTCCCAAAGGTCATCGGCATCCAGAAAAGCTATATAGTCTCCTGCTGCCTCTGTGATGCCTTTATTTCTGGCTATGGCAGCACCTCCATTCTCTCTCAATGAGAAGACCTTGATCCTTTCATCTGAATAGGAGTTGATCACTTGGATCGTATCGTCTGATGAGGCATCGTCTACGACCAGCAATTCCCAATGGGAATACGTCTGATGTAGCACTGACCGTATGGTCTCGCCAATGAAGCTTGCTGAATTGTATGTCGGCATTATGATGGAGACCAGTGCAGACATGCTAATATGCTTTTTCTTGCCCGATCAGGATCTTTATCGTTGTCTGAGCTATAATTCTTATGTCTAAGAAGATGGACCAGTTCTCAATGTAGAAATTATCATACTTCACCCTGTTGACTATATCTTCTTTAGAAGAGACTTCGCCTCGATAGCCCTTTATCTGTGCCAAACCTGTGATCCCGGGTTTAACAGTATGGCGCAGCAAGAAGTTATACTTGTCTGTAAGCTTTGCATATTCCTCCGTGAAAGACACCATATGCGGCCTTGGTCCTACTACTGACATTTGTCCTAGCAATACATTGATGAACTGTGGAAGCTCGTCGATGCTGGTTCTTCGCAAAAATCTACCCACCCTTGTGACGCGCGTATCGTTTCGTTTTACCTGGACGGAGTCATCATGCTTCTTATGGGTCATGGAACGAAACTTATAGCACGTGAACTTTTGATAGTTGATCCCATAGCGTATATGTCTGTGAAAAAGTGGGCCTCGAGAATCTATCTTGATAATGATGAACAGTATAGGGATTAGCCATGATAGTATGAAAATTGCCACTAGCGATGAGAACATAATGTCAAAAATTCTCTTGACCCACTTGTTATGGTCTTGACCTAATGCTCCTTGTCTTATTGAGAGCACCGGCAAATAGCCATAATATTGTGTGGCGAGTTGCTGTGAGATCAGTGTCGTCTGCTTCGGAATGAACTTTAATGTATAGAACTTTTGGTCGGCCAACCTCACATATTGATTGATCTCCTTGTCCGTTAGCTCGTCGATAGCACAGTAGATCTCGTCTACATGGCTCTTATTCAAGAATGCAAAGCTGTCTTCTATAGAACCACTTATTCCATCACTCTTCTTATTGCTAAAGATCCCTTTGAGGCGATATCCCAGCTCGTCCTTATTGTTAAAGAATTGAGCTAATTGGTTGGAAGACTTTGTGTTTCCGATAATGATCACCTCTCTTTTGTTGCCTCCCAGGAACGCTCTAAACTGCCTTAGCAAGTAGAAGCTGGCCAACTTGAAAAGCAATGTGGAGAACGCGAGCAAGAACAGGTATTTTACTTGGCCATAAGAAGGGAACTCTACTTTGAAAAAGCCTTGGAAAGCGTAAAAGGCAACCATGAAGAAAAAGATCTGGCTCAACCATAGCGACAATATCTTTGTGGCCTTTGTAAACCTGTAGACTTCATAGAACTTGATAAAAAGTGCTGTGATCATCCATGATACAGATAAATAAAGGTGCCCGATAGGGTAGTTCTCATGTAGGTGGACAAAATGGAGAGCCAGGATGTTGACGGCCAGAAGGTCTAAGAATACCATTATCGGCCTTATCAACCAGGAATATCTTCCTCTTCGCTGCATGTAGCTACTATAAACCGTTTACCAATGGACGCCCGATAGAACTGTAGTAAAACCCTTCGTTTTTCATTTCTTCTAAATCATAGATGTTTCTTCCATCAAATATTACAGGTTGTTTGAGCAATTCTTTTATCTTATTGAAGTCTGGAAGTTTGAATATGCTCCATTCAGTAACAATGACAAGTGCGTCGGCTTTTTCCAAAGCTTCATACATGGTGTTAGAATAATGAATCTTATCTCCTAACTTCTTGTGGATGTTCTCCATAGCTTCTGGGTCATAGGCCACTATTTCTGCGCCTTTTTCAAGCAACGCATCAATCATGTTCAAAGAAGAGGCTTCTCTTATGTCATCGGTTTCAGGCTTGAATGCCAATCCCCAAAGTGCGACCCTAACTCCATGTAAGGTGTTGAAATATTTTTCTATTTTGGGCAATAATGCTGTTTTTTGGTTTTTATTCACTTCCATCACAGCATCTAATACTTGAAAATCATATCCTTCTTGTTGGCCAGATTTATGAAGTGCTTTCACGTCTTTGGGAAAGCATGACCCACCGTAGCCAATCCCAGGAAACAAAAATCTGTTGCCAATTCTCGAGTCTGCTCCCATTCCGACCCTGACCATATCTATATCGGCCCCTACTTTCTCACAGAAATTAGCCACCTCATTCATAAAAGTGATCTTGGTGGCCAAAAATGAATTGGACGCATATTTGGTAAGCTCTGCCGATTTCTCGTCCATGATGATCAGTTTGCTTCCCATTTTAGTATAGGGCTTGTATATCTTCCGAAGAAGCTCTACCGCTCGTTGAGATTTGGTCCCAATTATTATTCTCTCAGGCTTAAGAAAGTCGGCGACTGCAAAACCTTCTCTAAGGAACTCTGGATTAGACACTACATCGAACTCTGTTGATGTCTTTGCAGATATTGTCTGTCTAACTCTCTCAGCTGTTCCAACGGGAACTGTGCTTTTCCCAACGATGACTTTATATTCTTTAATATGGCTCCCTACCTTTTCTGCAACATCCAGCACATAAGACAGGTCTGCGGAACCATCTTGTCCTTCAGGAGTGGGGAGCGCTAGAAAAACGATTGTTCCATGGTCTAAGCCTTCTTCAAGTGATGTTGTAAAATTAAGCCTCTGACTTTTAATGTTCTTGTGAAATAGTACGTCAAGTTGTGGTTCATAAATTGGAACAACTCCTTGCTTCATTTTATTCACTTTTTCTTCATTTATGTCTACACATACAACATCATTACCTGTTTCTGCCAGGCATGTTCCTGTGACTAGGCCGACATACCCAGTGCCTATAATTGTTATCTTCATGAAATTGTATTGATTTTATATTAAAGTGGCTTTTACAAAAGTAATTATCTCAATCAACATATACTATATTTAGGGGGCTATAACCATTATTAAGCCTCTTTGTTTTGTGTTCGCGTAGCTTATACTTCCAAACGTTTGTCTTAAAGCTAGCTGCCTTTAAGTTTTCATTTTTGTTATTCACAATAATCACAAGGATTTCGTCAGGCAAAAAAACCCAAGAAAGACTCTATTTGTTTAGCATATGTTCTGGGGGGAGTTGACTAAATTCTTTAGGCTATGCTTAAAAATATTTAAGGCGGCCGTAAAAAGCTTATTATTTAGAAACCTAAAGCTCTTTGATTTATTGGTCTAAAGAAACATATGTGGAATTCATGCTCTTGAATTCGGGTATCAAGTTTTTAACTTTTTTAATCATTTTCTCATTATTGCCCTCTTCAGACAACATAATAATTTCATTGACCGCATTGCTAACAAGGTCATAATCTTTGGTTAGCTCTTTGGCGATCATGATCTTTTTATTGTATGTGGGCATGGTAGTTGCCTTATCACTTAATAGCTCTTCATATAACTTTTCTCCTGGACGCAAACCAGTGATTTCAATGTCAATATCCTCATTTGGTATAAACCCTGCTAACTTTATCATTTTAGTTGCCAGGTCTATTATCTTAACGGGAGCTCCCATATCAAAGATGAAGATCTCTCCCCCTTCACCCATTGCGCCAGCTTCTAGTACAAGACTACATGCCTCGGGAATCGTCATAAAATATCTTATAATGTCTGGGTGCGTGATCGTGACTGGACCACCAGATTCAATTTGTTTTTTGAACAGCGGAACCACTGAACCATTAGAACCCAGCACATTGCCAAATCTAGTGGTGATGAAGTTAGTTGCCTTACTGTTCTTATCATTCGCTGAATAGTGAAGTGATTGGACATACATTTCGGCCACTCGCTTTGTGGCCCCCATAACATTACTAGGGTTCACTGCTTTATCAGTAGAGACCATGACAAATGTTTTGACCTTATATTTGACCGAAAGGTCAGCCAATAAAGAGGTGCCCAATATGTTTGTGGAAATAGCCTCACATGGGTTGTTCTCCATCAACGGCACATGTTTGTATGCGGCGGCATGATACACCACCTCTGGATCATACGTTTTAAATATCTGCTCTACACGATTAAAGTTTCGTACATCGGCCACTACAACCTCATAATCTAGCTCAGGAAATTTATCTTTTAGTTCAAGATATATCTGATGAAGAGGTGTCTCGGCTTGATCCAGTACAATTAGTTTGCGGGGGGCGTAGCTGGCTATCTGCCTGACAATCTCACTACCTATTGAGCCTGCGCCTCCAGTAACCAAAATGCACTTTTGCCTAAGCTGTTTGACGATAGAAATATTGTCTAGTACAATCGGAGCTCTGGCAAGCAAGTCTTCTATTTGAATATTCTTGACAGAAATCTCTGTTTGGTTGTTCTGTAGTTCTGATATTATTGGCGCCTTAAAAACTCGATAACCATTCTCAATACAGTTGTCCACTAATTGAATGCGCTCTGTCTTTGAGAGTTCGTTATCTACTAAGATGAGGGCTTCTGCATTGTATTTCCTCAAGAGCACCGACACATTCTTCTTCAAATAATATATGGGCAGGTCAAAGATTTTCTTCCTAGAGTTCTTTGGGTCTTTGTCTACAAAACCTACTACCTCGAACTGTTTGGGCTTCTGTGACTTTAACGCTGCTACTGCCGAAATGGCATTGGGCGTGAAGCCGTACATCAAAACTCTAGGGACATTTTCCTTCTTACCTTCAAGCAAATAAGCTTCGAAGACTTGTTTCACTACTACCCTGTAAAGGAATAGTGAAGAGAACGATATTAAAAAATAAATGATGAGCTCCGGTAGTAAAAACAATTTCTTCCCAGAGAAAAGAAAAAGTCCGTAATTCAACATCGCAAGTGTGCCAAAAGTAGCAAAAGATGAAATAAATATTTTGATCGCATCAATGAAGGAAGAGTGCCTAATCAACCCTGAATAAGTCCTGAAGACAAAAAAGAAAACAAGGTTTATGAAAAGTACAATGGTTAGTTTACTGAAATTATTTGCGGTAGTGTTGAAATCAAATGATAGGTTGTGAACTATGAAATACGTCAAGAAAAGAGACACCAAACAGACACATAGATCGAACAGTAAGACCAACCATCGGGGCAGGTAACCTAGTTTGCTAAAATCAAACCCTTTCGTTGTATTATCCATCACATCTCCGAAAGAACTGCCTAGTCGTTTTTTAAAGCTATTATCTTGCTGATTAGAACTGTTTTTTGTCATCTTCAAATGAGCCTAAAAACCTTGTGTATAAAAATACTAAAATTATGTTAACTGTTACGTTTTCTGATAAAAGCCCCAGGTTTTTAAGATGTGCTGTGAGATTACCTTAGGTTTTGGGAAATCACTAGAGATATGCGCTCCCTATCTGTATCACTTAGATTGGACCCCGAAGGCAGGCATAAACCATTTGCGAAAAGGCGTTCGCTGATGTTGTTATCACCAAAGAATGGGCAATCCTTGAAGATGGGCTGAAGATGCATTGGCTTCCAAAGAGGTCTGGTCTCAATATTTTCTCGTAGAAAAATTTGTCTCACTTCTTCTCGACCCATCGGAAGAGCGGTCTGCTCTAGCTGTATGCAAGAAAGCCAGTGATTAGAAAAATAATCCTGGGTGGGTTCCTCAAAAACAGACACCCCATCAATAGTACTGAACTGGTTTCTGTAGAATTGATTCATTTTGCGACGCTTGTCAATATGTCCCTCCAACACCTTCATCTGACCTCGTCCAATACCTGCCGTGACGTTACTCATCCGGTAGTTATATCCTATATGGCTATGTTGGTAATGAGGGGCATCATCACGAGCTTGAGTGGCTAGAAAAATCGCTTTCTTCTTTTTGGCTTTAGAAGGGCAAATCAATGCTCCTCCACCCGATGTGGTAATGATCTTATTACCATTGAATGACAATATCCCTAGATCTCCAAAAGTGCCGGCTCTTTGTCCTTTGTATTTGCTCCCAAGTGATTCTGCGGCATCTTCAACAATTGGTATTTCATACTGATCGGCAATTTGTCTAATAGCATCGGCCTTATATGGCATCCCATACAGATTGACAGCGATTATTGCTTTGATGCGTTTGCCCTTGCTCAATCGATCTTTTATCGCATTCTCTAGGCTATCAGGGCAAATATTCCACGTTTCGGGTTCGCTATCAACGAATACTGGGGTAGCCCCTTGGTATACAATAGGATTGGCTGAGGCTGAAAAAGTCATACTTTGACAGATTACCTCGTCTCCTCTTCCTACTCCTAAAAGCACTAATGCAAGATGCAGTGCGGCAGTGCCAGAACTTAACGCCGCAATTTGAATATCTTGTTTCAAAAAAGACTTCAAATCTTCCTCAAATCCTTCAACATTTGGACCTAAAGGAGCGATCCAATTGGTTCTAAATGCTTCTTCTACAAAAAACATCTCTTCTCCTCCCATATGAGGGGAAGAGAGCCAGATCTTAGACTTTTCGCTCATGATTAGTTTTTATTATTTTACCTGGAACTCCGACCACAACAGCGTAATCTGGAACATCACGATGGATCACACTGCCTGCCCCAATGGTAGCCCATTTTCCTATTTTTACATTGGGCAATACGGTAGCTCCTGCTCCTATTTGAGTTCCACTACCAATGAATGCCCCCCCTAGTATCGTGGCATTGGGGCTTATGTGCACAAAATTTTCTAGTACGCAATCATGCTCTACGATGCTCCCGGTGTTTATTATACAATGTTTCCCGATTTTTACATTTGGATTCACAATGCCCTTAGCCATGACAACTGTGCCTTCATCGATGCTGAAGACCAGGTTAGACACGTATGCCTCTTTATGCACTAAAGTATCGTATTGGCAAGAAAGCATATCAACCACATCCTTTCTATGGAGATTATTGCCAATACTTATGACCAAGGTGTCTTTTGCTTTGATACTCGACTTGTCTCTTAGAACGGGAACTCCCAACAGTTTTTCCTTATTACTGTAATCATCGTATATGCCTTTAATGGCATGTCTGCCCATAGATTCCAAAATATCTATGACTACCTTGGCATGGCCACTTGCCCCATATAAATAGATTTCTTTAGTATCCATCTTCTCTCGTAAAGCTCAATTAAATCCTGTGAATCGTTCAGTGGTTGCCATGCCTTCTGTATTTATGTCTGAAGCTTGAATGATCTTGATGACTGTTTTGAATAGAATTCTTAGGTCTAGACCAAAACTTTTATTTTTTACATACCAAACATCCAATTCAAGTTTCTTGGTCCAGCTAATAGCATTGCGGCCGTTTACCTGCGCCCAACCCGTTATTCCGGGTCTCACTTGGTGGCGTAGTTTCTGTTCGTCGCTGTAAAGGTCTAGGTATTCTGGAAGCAAAGGTCTTGGCCCCACAAAACTCATTTGACCTAAGACAACGTTAATAAGCTGTGGGATCTCATCAACTGATGTCTTTCTTATGGTTTTACCAACTCGCGTCATTCTTTGTTCGTCAGAAAGAAGGTTGCCTTCAGGGTCTTTCTTGTCATTCATTGTCTTGAATTTTATCACCTTGAAGATCTTTTCGTCTTTACCTGGCCTATCTTGTAAAAAAAATGGCGTTCCTTGATTTACTATAGAAAGACACAATATCACCAACAAAATAATAGGAGATAATAAGATCAATGCGAGTAACGAAAATCCAAAATCTGCAATACGTTTGAAGTTTCTGTATGACATGGCTATTTTTCTATTGACGCCACAATATTAGCAATCTTCGGTGTTAGTATAGATTTGTCATAAACCGTTTCTGCCAGTTTGCGTCCATTAATGCTATACTTTTCTCTAAGAGAGGGGTCTTGATAGAGTCTCTTCAATTGGTCGACTAGTTCCTTTGGCTGTTCCGGGCTGGCATAAAGGCCACATTCGTACTGCTCGACAAGGTCTTTTGTCCATCCACTTGAGTTTACTATGATTGGTATCCCCGCAGCCAGGGAGTCGAACAACTTGTTGGGGGAATTGGTCCTTAAAATGGGTAGGTTTTTGAAAGACACTACAGAAACTGCACAAAGATTCACCAGCAATGAGGTCTCTCTCATAGAAAATTTCCCAAGGAAGGACACATTCTTTAATGTATGCTTTTCAACCATTTCCTTAAGTGCAGGCATGGTACTCCCTTCTCCCAAAAACACAAAATGAAAATCATCGAGTTTTCGGTCTTGGGCGACCTTGGCAGCTTCAATCACATACTCAAGACCATTGGCTAGGCCCATGGCACCGAAATGAACAATATTGAATTTATCTGTCTGAAGCCCTACAGATTTTGCAAACGAAATATCTTCTTGCGAGGGTGTGCGCTTGTAAAACTTATCGATCTTGGCCATGTTAGGAACCATGCTCACTTTAGGTTCAGCGAATTGAAAGCGTTTCACTCCTGCCTCCATACCTGGCGACAATGCTATGATATGAATTGCCTTCTTGTAGATCCTTTTCTCTAGAAGGATTGCTACCTTCTTGAGTATTGGGTTTTTTAATCCTCCCATCTGAATTGGAACTTCAGGCCACAGATCACGAACTTCAAAAATGAAAGGCGTCTTTTTAAATCTTTTTAAGAATAGCGCAGGGATTCCAATAGTTAGCGGGGTAGATGTGGCATAGACCAAGTCAACATCCTTGATCTTGAAACTTCTGCTTGTCGCTCTGATCATGAAGCTAAAAAAAGCCTTTGCCCTTTTTAGGATACTCATCTTGTTATCGTATGGTGTATTCAAATATATCAGGTCGACTCCTTCAAAATTTTCCTTCGCCATGGATTGCTGCATATTATTCTTTGATGTCAGCATGGTAACTTTATGGCCCTCCTTTAGGAACTGTTGCGCGATCCAGTGCGAGCGAGTGCCGCCAGCTTCGATTGGCTTTTTGAAGTACTGATGGATATAAAGTATGTGCATTTCTTAAGATTCAGTGCAAATATAGGATCTTGATTCATAGAAACCCCCGCAGCTTTGCTATTTTTTATGCCTTCTCAACTGTATTTCCAACATTTTTCCGTGACCAGCTTCAAACAGAATTTTGGTTGACATGGAGTCAGGCTCTATGACTACTGGCTGTGTGGCTCTTATCAATTGATAAGCCCCTTTAATTTTGACTTCATGTGATTGTCCTATGGCCACTCCCTTATCATCAAACTCTAAGCCTGGGTTCGTAAAGTTAATGGTTAGCGTATCATTCGTTTCTTTCAGCGACAAGATGCCTATCGTTGATTCTAAAAGGGTCATTTCGCCAGCAGATCTTTTTGGCTTATAAATCACATAATCCTCGCGACCGTCCTCAAACATAACAACATGAGCGAGGTCATCCTGTTGCTTTACAACATATGGCTTTTGATTTATATCACATTGTTTCGTTGAAATCAAATACTCATAAGTTTCGTTCTCAGGCGCAGTGCCGTGATTAATAAAAACATTCGTAAAACGACCCGAATACTCTCTGGTGTCAGTGCTATTACGATTCCTTTGAACTTTTCGATTTACTTGAACGTTCGTAGCATCATATACACAATAGTACAGTGCCCCTCTGGCAAAAACAAAAGGTAAGTCTTCTTTAAGTATTTCTTTCTCGTTTATTACAAACCTAAAATTATTACCCTCGAGGCTAGTGCTTTCTTCTTTGTTGCTTTTTACTTGAACAATATTGGTGGTGACTTCATATGGTGACCTTTCTTTGCTGATGCCAGAACCCAAGCAAAGCGCTTTGCCTTTGTAGAAATGGTAGCTTTTACGAAAACCAAATGACTCGTCGTGATTTGGAGAGTTCTTTTGCTCAATGAAGTTCATCGCAAAAACACCCCCTCTTCCTCTATTTAACTGAGTGCCATCTTCAATTCGACCTATGCTAAGTGATCCTGAAAAATTTGTGTTAGTGTATTCATCTACCCGAGCTTTTGGTGGATTAAGCTTGTTATCTGGGAGGTTAATGGTTGTGCTCCCCGGGGGACGATTCCAATTCCATCCATGCTCTTCAAATCCACTGGCATGAAACCCTGTCGAATCAATGATCTCGAGAGTCCCATATCCTTGATACTTGCCAAATCTATTCTCTCGAGCATAGATCTCAGAACCCCAAAAATTCTTAGAGAACCCCTTTGCTACCATTACGTATCCATCGGTTCGGTATACTCCCATATTTCCATAATTAAATTGCCAAAATCCTTGGATGCTAGAATATCTGTTGTAAAATAAGTCTTCAACATCTAGATTGGATTTTAACTGTCGCTTCGCTAATATTTTTGATAATTTTACCAAGCCTTTTTGACAAATCGGGTTTTCTGTTCTGAAAGGATGTCTGCCTCCTAAATTGTTTGTATACCTGCCCTTATTTGAAACAATTAAAATAGCTGATACTGCATCTCTAAAGGTTTCTGCGCTTTTATCTTCCAGCGGAAAGCCACTTTCTTCAAGAAAGCCTATGAGGTCTATCATTTCATTGAAAGAGTACATATACGCGATATATTGACTATTGTGATGAAAAGAAGTGCCGTCGGGCTTTATCCATCCCGATTTTATGCTCGAGTTAGCAAAAACCCTGTCTAGGTGTCTCCTTAAAGCCTCCAAGTATTGGGCTCTCTTTTGTGGTGCCAAGTTAAATATCCATCCCATTATAAAAATGTACTGGTTACGCACTAAGTCAGAAAAGTAGGGTTCGGGTTTGTACGTTGGGTCAAAAATCTTATTCACCTTCAAATACCAGACAAGTGTATTGTCGACCCTTAATTTGTTTTCCTCTGATAGATATGGATATGATAGCAACAGCGCTTGAAAATATTCTCTAAGGAAGTATTGGTTGTACGTAATTTCAGAGTTTTCAGCAAACCCCTTTTGATACACTTGTCCAACTACTTCATTGACTAGTTTTATATCTTTCGAGGTATTGTTTTGCACCAAATGCTTGACCACTGATAGGAGTGCGACTCCTGCACTCTCCGGTGTAATATTTATCAACCGTTGTGACCGCAACTGCCGCTTAAGGCGAACTTTATTGCTGTCTAATTCTTTCATTTCTTTTTCGTACAAATATTCTCCTTGGCAATTTTGGCCAGCCTTATATTTTAATAGGAAATCTTGATACGACTCTTTAGCAAGCTTCAGTCTTGATACTGTCTTTGCATTCAAGGTATCATATGCGCTTGGGGGGGGTATGCCATAGAAATGATTATATGTGGTATCACTGAAAAAACCCTTCACTTCTTTTAAATATATATTCTTGATCCGTTTGTTGCGTCGAGCCGCATGGTTCAACGGAAGATGGAGGGTGAGCTTGGAATCTTGCCCTTTTGCTACAAAATAAATGCCTTTTACATCTCCCGTGCTATCATAACGTTGCATGTCATATCGGCAACTAATGGTAAATCTCCTTAAGCCCACATAATTGGTCGAAATATTGCTCGACAATACACTATGCCCATCCTGATCTACAAATACGATCTCTATAGTGCCTGCCGCTTGTTTTTCACTGCTTATAAAAAATTCGAATGTGTCTTGGCTATAATTAATAAGGTCTTTGTACGAGATGGGATCTATGTTTAGCTTCAGGGTGTCTGATGCTGTTTTGTTCCAAAATATTTTGTCTTGGTTTTCACTGACCGCTATTGCATGCCTGGTGTTCGTATTTTCAACCGAGCGAATAACAATTCCCTGACTGGTTTTTCCCAACATAAAAAGTAGGGTGCTAGATAATAAATAAATAAAATGCATACTTAGCATGTATGTGGTTAATGTTATACCTTTCTGATGCTCTAATTTTATTAATTTTGTACACTAAATAAGATTAGTTTGAAAAAATTATCAATTCTCTCCGTTGTTTTGTTAACGATTGCCTCATGTGGTGAAGACAAAGTTAAGGATGCAAATAAGAATAATGGCGTTACGATCTTAAAGCCTGTTTCAGAGTCAAAGAATGTTGATGAAACTTTTGTCTCTTTTGGGAAAGACGCTCCAAAATCACTGACCAACACAGGGGGGGTTTTGGCTTCAGACCCAAGCGATCGACCTAATACTGCACTACAGTTTGATAGTGGTGTTTCGCATGCCGTTCTCGAGGCCTCTAGCTTTAACGTTAAAGATGCCTTTACGGTATCGGTTTGGTTCAGCCCTGATGATGTCTCTGGAGACAAGTTCTATCCTATTGTAAATAGGTCTGTTGATGGGTCGCTAAATTCTCCCTATTACCAATTTCTATTGGGGGTTAGAGGTAAGGATTACAGCGTAAATCCTAACACTTTTATCTTTTGGTTGAGTATTAACAACAAACTGGTTACCTTAGGTAGTTTAATGTCATGGACCCCTGGTAGATGGTATAATGTAACTGCTTCTTATGATGGCCAGCAGGCTTCCCTTTATGTCAATGGCAATTTACAAGCTCGTAAGGCTATTGAGGGTGTGATCTCTTCTTCTGACCAACCTGTGTTTATTGCAAAACATTATAAATATGATTGGTCTGCTCCCGGCACATATGCAAACTTGCAATTATTCCGCTTTGCTTTAACTAGTGACGAGGTTCAGGAGCTCGCGGATTTCTAGTCTATTTTAAAGAGCCTCTTTATTTAGCCGTTTCTGAACGAAGAAAAAAATGATGCTGGTATTTATGCTTGCCAAGAGGTTTCCAGATAATAATGCCGTTGCTATAAGGCAAAGCAATAAATACTTGCCGTACACTGTTTTAACAAGCAGTTTATTTAGCCAATAAAACCAGATTGCGTAAAGTAGAATTCCTGCAATACCAACAAAGAGGAATAGGTCTACCAATTCCATCTCGCTTCTGTATTCGTGAAGTTTGGGACCCCCAAATAGAACATTGAGAATTTTCCATTCAGATCTAATAAATGGTAATGTGTTGTTTAAGAAAAGTTCATTGCGATAGGATAACAGCATTGAAAGAAGACCGTCGTTTTCATAGACTCTGTATAACACTTTAAACTGTTCAGACAATAATCGATCAATAACCTCTCTAGATACAAAAACCATAACTGCAGTTACCGCTGAGATAATGTACATGGTAACACTTCTCCTGTATTGGTACAAAACATAAAGAGTTAATAGCCCAATAAGCATGTAGCTCTTCTTGGTTCCTAATAGAAGCGCTGCCGCTATATTCAATATCAATAAAAGGAGGTTAACCTTGCTCTGGTTTCTCCGAAATTCGAAAAGGAATAGGGCAACTCCAAGAAAATAAATATATGCCGACTCTGCATGGTACAACAGAACCCCTTGGTGCCCAAATCTTGACCCTTTAAAATACGTGAGTGCCCAGGCAAAATCTGTCATCAGGTTTAGCAGGATGAGCACTGAGTTCAGGGCCAGGAATATTTTGAAAACTTTAATGAACCTGTTTATGACTTGATCATTTTCAAAATATGCGAAAAATGCCAATAGTAACATTGGGAACGAATGGGCCAGGTAGTAATAGCCATTGAAAAGGAAATCATCAGGTGTAAGTATCTTGTGTAAGCTCCACATACCAATTGTCACACAGAGGCCAATGGCTATGGGAATCCAAATGATTTTATTCTCAATCGACCTGTTTTTCCGAAAAGAGAGCATCAATGCCAACCAACAGTATTTCACTCCTGTGGCCCATTGATAAGGGACATGGGAAATTTCATGAAGTGACATGATTTTCGCCATAAAGTCATACGAAAAGAACAAGACAAGCCCCCAGGACAAAAGCAAGTTTGAGATATTTGGTCCCAAGGTTTTCGGCCTCATCATTCCAAAGCTTTAATTCTTTTTGCCGGAACTCTTCTGAATTCCATGAATGCAATTAACACAAAAAGAAAGATCAAAAAGTATTTGGCTGCTGCAATTCCCGAGCTAATGTTGAAGGGAACAAAATACATGAGGACGAAATATAGGATTGGTTGTCTTCGCAGTGTTGAACACACCTTAAGCAGAATGTATCCGATGAAAATGATAAAAAATACTCCCAGTATTGCTCCAGCGGTAAGCGCATACTCTAGAAAGTAGTTGTGAGGGAATCTAGCCTTGATGTCTGCTATAAACGAGGGGTCTGGGAAAAAGTGCAACGAGTTGAACAAATTGGTATATATTTCCATTCGTGTACTAACACTCGAACCTCCGCCCTTTGCGGTGAAGGCATGAAAAGTTCGGTGAAGTGTCCTGAGGTCATATTTATCTGATAGATCAATCAGCCATTCGAGCAACTGATCCTTGAAGATCAGTATCAATATGGATAGTGCCAAGAGCAGTAAAAACCACCTCCAACCATTCAAGATAAGATAAACCAACCCGGCAAAAAGAATCCCTGCCAATGCTTGTCTAGAGCCTGTTGTGAGCAAAAGGAATAGAAAAATAATAAAAAGAATGGATTGTTTCTGCTTAGAGATGCTTAGAGAAAACGAAAGTATTGCTGTTGCCCCAAGTATATTGCCTACATGCTGATACCGATTACTTGGAAAATATCCCACATAAAGTAAGACAAAGAGCAACAGGCCAACGAGCACAAAGGATAAGTAAAGTCCATTGATGAATGAGTATTCGCCATATCTGAGGTAAATGAGGCGCAATAAAATAGCCAAGGGAATAATATCAAGCAAGTAGTAAAGCGCAAGTTTGACCTTATGCTCATATTGAAAAAAAGCGACGCCTCCAATCAAGAGGAAAAAGACATAGACCAGTAACATGATAAGAAGCATGGATGTTAAGGTGTCAAATCCGACTTGGAGTGTTTTCGTATGTAATATGATAAAAAGCAAGAGAATCACAGTCGGGATGAGATAGACAACCGCCGGAAATCTTGAAGACAAGCCATAAAGAATGAACGTTGTCAGAAAGATCCAGATAAATGCGTGTGATTTCCCAGTTTTAAATATCCAATTCAACATCATGGCCTGAATCGGTTTTTTGCCTGTTGTACTATGGTCGGGTAGGTTTTCGCTAGAAGTAGAAAGGTTCCCAAAATCCCAAAAAATGATAGAAGAATGTGATAGAAGAATGACAGATCTGCAGCCATTTGCACTACCGAGAACACCAAGAAAACACTTAGAAATGGGATTATCTTCTTGACCCACCAAAAAGGGTTGTTATAAATTCTATGAGACGCCAAGGAATTCAAACTCCAACTAATTATAAAGCCAATATTAGCTATTATGCCCCCCAACAGTCCATATTGTGCCGACAATAAGTATATTAGCCCTAGACTTGTCAGTGCAGCCAGCAACTGTATTATCCCTAAATGTTTTGTTTCCTTGAAAGCCATTAAGGTGTAAAATCCTGGCACATACAATGAGTTCACACAATAAATCACAATTGCAAGTTTAAATGCAAGTAGAGGCTTTGTCGGGTCGTCTATATCGATTTTCATAACCCCTTCTAGCAACAGCGCTAAAATTGGAAAGCTGGCTAAGCCAAGAAAGAAAATAAGCAGTGCATTGAACATCAACGATTCTTCAAACTTTTTTTGAATGCTTTGCATGTTTTCAATCATCTTGGCCGACAACTCTGACATCTTGGTGATCAGAGGTTGTAGCCCAACAGTTGCTATGGAGTTGATATAGGTAGAGATGCCGACAATTGCAGCATAAATTCCTACTATCTTCGGGTCGCAAACCCAGCCGAGCACAATTTTGTCCATTTGCCCGAACAAAATGTTTCCTGAAAACCCCAGCCAGGTATTCCCGCAATAAGTCAGCACTTCTCTAACAATACTCTTGTTGAAAGAAGGTTTGATCAGGTTTTCTGGTTTTAGAACATAAAATGTTTTGATGATGTATGAAAGCAAGGTAAGACCTGCCACAATTGAAATCCAAATAGCCATTTGGCTTAATGGCGCATTCTTACTCGCTAAAGACAAGAGGCCCAAATTTGAAAATAGCATAAAGAAGAACTTTATGATGTTCACCGTTTTGAAATCATCATATCCTTGAATCACGCCAACAAAAAAATTGTGCGAGAAAAGCAGGGCGACATAGGCTCCTATCCATTTTAAGGCAATGAAAATATCCAGCCCCATATGCTCTTTATCAAAGAAAAAGCTAGCTAAAGCACTTGTCATTGCCACAAAAAGACATACTATTGATAATGCGATGATGCCTGTAAGCAGCAGCAGCAGCAGCATCGTCTGCTCAAGTTCAGAGTTTTTATGATCCTTGCTGCGTAGTGCTAACGCTCTAGAGACAAAGTGCATCGTAGTTCCGGACATGCCGACATCTAATAGCATGGCAGTATTTCCTGCAGAAACAATAAGCATCCATATACCATATTTTTCTGGGCCCATAAGCCCCACCAAGAGTGGTATAGTTGCCAACGACACTGCCATTCTTCCAGCCCCTCCAAAAAGATTGTAAAAATTATTTCTCACCTTTTCTATTTAGTGTTTGAATTGTGAAGGAATGCAATAGTGCATTGAAAAACGCATAAAAAGTAACTCCATAGATCCTATATAAAATATTTTCTGTAAGCATCAACGAGAGTACCAGTAGCATAAAGGCTAAGTACAAGATGTTTCCAGACTGTATCGCTCTCCAAGCATTGTAGCCCATCATGATTATAAAAAACAAAAGGCAAAATACCCCAGAAGACATCCAAAGATATGCATATTGATTATGTGAGTTGTACCTGCCTCTTGAAAGTTTGAAAAGTTCCTTTTCCTTAAAACATTCGATCAGCGCTTCATTGGCATCTCCCCAACCAGCTCCTATCAGCCAGTTAGCTTTAATCACCTCAAAATTGCACACATTTATCTCTATTCGGAATTCTTTGTGTAGTGCTTTTCCGTTTGTGGCGGGTTCTGGTTTGATCATTTGAATTAATGGAGTTAAGATATAGTTTCTAATTCTCTCATTTGCAAAGCTTCCCACAAACAAAAGCATGAATATGGAAAGAACCCCGAAACCTACCATCTTGCGATATTTCTGGTGTCTGATCGAGAATATTAGCTGCAACGGAACAATAAAGAAAAACGCCAAAAACACTATGCGAACTCGCAGTAACAAAATGAAGGCAGCAAAACTTACCATCATAATGACAATAAAGATTGTCTTTCTTAGTCCTCTCTTGCTCATTTGGAACCAATGTCTCAGAAGAATACATAGGCTTAGTAGTATAGATGCTGAGAGGTAAGTAGTGTGAAAATAGTCATTAAGCCCGTACTTGATCGCAAATCGAAAGTCTAGATTTTTAAAAGCCCTTCGGATGTTTCGCATGCTACTCAATTCAAAGTAATCATAAAAAACCCAGCAGAAATAAAGTATTAAAACAAAGTTCAAATAGGAGAATAGTAGTAAGATCCGATCTTTTTTCTTAGTATCTAACTGCGGCATCAAGCCCCACATCACTAAAGGAAACAGAAGGATTCCTATTGCTTTGACTGCGTTGTCTATACCTTTACTGAAATTGGAAGAATACAGAACAGAGAGTAGTAGTAGTAAATAAAATGCCACATTTATCAACCAAATGTGGCCAAAGTTCTTATTTAATTTCCTCGAAAAAAGCATCCATAACAAGAATGAGGCGCCGAGAAAAACACCAACTAATTTAGAAATCCCATCACTGTCAAAGATTGGGAAAAATGCAACCATCCCGAGTAATACGAAATAGGCCTTATGAAGGTTGCTCTTCATGAATTGCTTGATGTCACGCATGCTTTTCGACATATTTACAATGCAGACGTAAAGATATGTTTTTACGTGACACTTGTTAAACTTCACATACAATTATTGAGTATGTGTGTTTACTGTATACAAAGCCCCTAAACCACCATCCCGGCCGCTACTGTCTCGTTGGTTGCCTCGTTGATCAGAATGATGCTTCCCGTGGTCCTGTTCTCTCGATAAGCATCTAACAGCAATGGTTTTGTGGTCCTGATCTTCACTCGACAAATATCATTCATGTTTATGTGCTTATCTTCTGAATCTCGCTCAAGGTTGTTGATGTTGATCTTGTAGACGATCTCTTTGATCATCGCCCTTTGATCATTAGAAGTGTGGCGAATGATGTACTTTGCTCTTGGTTGAGCGGTTTGGTCATGCAACCAGCATAACATCACATCGATGTCTTGCGTTGCTTCGGGCTTGTTATTGGACCTAACGATCATGTCGCCTCGGCTCACATCGATGTCATCTTCTAGGGTGATCGAGATAGACATGGGCGCATATGCCTCATCAAGTCGGGTCTCAGAAGCGTGTATCTCTTTTATCTTAGAGGTGAAGCCAGATGGGAGAACGGTGATGTCATCTCCCTGCCTTAGCACCCCGCTTGCCATTCTGCCTGCGTATGCTCTATAGTCATGGTAGGCTTCGGTCTGAGGCCTCAACACCGTTTGCACAGGAAAACGAGCATCGATCTTGTTGATGTCGCTGCTGATATGAAGGGTTTCCAAGGTGTGCAACAGCGGTGCACCTTGATACCAACCCATGTTCTCTGAGCGATTTACGACATTGTCGCCCAACAATGCGCTTATCGGTATGAACCGAATGTCTTTCACCAATAGCTTTGAGGAGAACTCCTCGAACTGGTATACGATCTTGTTGAACGCTTCTTCTGAAAAGTCGACCAAGTCCATTTTGTTCACACAGACAATAACATGTGGTATCTGAAGCAGCGATGCGATAAATGAATGTCGTTTGGTCTGCTCGATAACCCCGTGCCGTGCATCGACTAATATCAATGCAGCGTTGGCAGTTGACGCTCCTGTTACCATGTTCCGGGTATACTGGATGTGCCCTGGGGTGTCTGCTATGATGAACTTTCGCTTGGGCGTTGTGAAGTATCGATAGGCCACATCTATAGTAATGCCTTGTTCACGCTCGTCACGAAGGCCATCGGTAAACAGCGCCATGTCTACCCCATCGTGTCCTTTGCGTTTGCTGGTCGCTTCGACCGCATCTAACTGATCTTCAAAAATTGACTTTGAATCGTATAGCAATCTTCCTATCAATGTGCTTTTGCCGTCATCAACGCTTCCTGCCGTTGTGAACCTTAATAATTGACTATTATCTAATGACATCTTTTTGTTTTGTTAAGTTGATGAGTTGTAAAGTTGATTTAGATCAGCTTTTTGTGAAATGCATTCAACTGGTTGGTAATCAACCCTATTTGCCTTCTTGCTCTTGAATATTCCTCTTCTTGGACATAGCCTAGGTCTAATGCCAAAATCAAAAGACTCATAGCCTCCCATGTAGAGCTATATGAATGCTAACCACAGCTCTTCTTATCTGAGAGGTGATCCCATATTTTTCTTCATTAGGAAAGTTTTTCGAAATTCTTTAGACAATTATTATTAGTTGCCTAGTATTCTTCCAAACGTCTAGCTTTTCAAAATAGAACTCGTAACCTGTCATCGACTTTACAGCTTTACGATCAATCTGCTTTACATACTTTAAAAATATCCTTGTCTCTTTCTATCTTCCATCGCCGTTTCTGAGCGCTTGTCATCTGCTCTGTTGCCTCTTTCGGTCTGCCTCATTGCCGCTACTTCCTGAACGATCTTCTCTAAGGTGTCTGCATCAGACTCTATGCCCCCAGTGATGGTAATGTCCCCAAGTGTGCGAAAGCGAACTTTCTTGCTCACGATCTCGTCTCTTTCGTCTAGCTTGAGGTGCTCTGAATACGGGATCCAGGAATTATTCCTCCAGATCACTTTTCTTGAGTGGGCAAAGTACAATGATGGTATTTGGATGTTCTCCCGCTTTATGTAATTCCAAACATCCATTTCTGTCCAGTTGCTGATCGGGAAAACCCTAAAATGCTCCCCTTCGAAATGTTTTCCGTTGAAAAGGTTCCATAGCTCTGGACGCTGATTCTTAGGGTCCCATTGCCCAAAATCATCGCGATGGGAGAAGAAGCGTTCCTTGGCCCTCGCTTTTTCTTCATCTCTTCTTCCTCCACCGATCGCACAATCTACATTGTGTTCTTCTATCGCATCTAGAAGTGTGGTGATCTGCAGGGCGTTCCTTGTTGCGTTCTTACCTCGCTCTTCAGCGACGCGCCCTTGGTCTATCGATTCTTGAACAGACCCGACAATTAAGCGAGCCCCAAGGCTTTGTATCAAATCGTCTCTAAATTGAATGGTCTCGGGGAAATTATGCCCGGTGTCTACATGCATCAATGCAAAGGGGACCTTGCAAGGATAGAATGCTTTTTTAGCAAGGTGGGTAAGCACGATGGAATCCTTTCCGCCAGAAAATAGGATCACTGGGTTCTGAAATTGTGCATATACTTCGCGAAGTACATATATCGCCTCGGACTCTAGCTCATCGATGTAATTCAAATAGTATTTTCTCATCACAACATCTTTTCTACATTATCAATTACGAGCGCAGTGGCTTCTTTGATCGAGAGTTTTTCTGTGTCTACAACGATCGAAGGGTTCTCAGGAATCTCATAAGGTGCAGAAATGCCTGTGAAGTCTTTGATCTCTCCCTCTCTTGCGCGTTTGTATAGTCCTTTCACGTCACGCTCTTCACACGCCTCTACACTCGCTTTTACATAAACTTCGACAAATTTATCAGATTTGACCGTCTTTTCTACATAAAGTCTATCTTTTTTGTAGGGTGATATGAAAGACGCACACACAACGAGTCCCGCATCTATCAGAAGGTTGGCTGCCTCGGCAATGCGCCTGATGTTCTCTGAGCGGTCTTCTGCAGAAAACCCCAGGTCTTTGTTCAGGCCCAGTCTAATATTGTCTCCGTCTAAAGTGTAGGTCGAGACCCCTTTATCAAAAAGTGCGCGCTCTACTGCATTGGCAAGTGTAGACTTGCCCGACCCGGACAGCCCGGTAAACCAGATCACAAAAGAGTTGTGCTTGTTCCTTTGGTTGCGGTCTGGTCGTTTTATCTTAAAATTTTGGTAGGAGACATTACTCACTTTATTTCTTTTGATTTTCTTGATGTTAGCCCAAAGTTAGATTTATACCACGCGCGCTCGTGTAGGTAATAAAAGATCATTTTCAGGCCACTTTCTGTAATAGCTACCCAAGTTGCTTTTTGTGCTGCTTCAGGGTCTTCCCGAAAGAAGATCAGGGCTAAGAGAAATGTTGTCAATGATGCTATAACTCTCCAGGTTATCGTTTTTGCTATGTGTCTTTTTTTTGAAATATCCATCGTATATATTACTTACAGAGAAACATTGGATTTCTTAGGTCTTTCTTGTTGTAAAGAAGTGGTCGGTCGGTCTCTTTAGAGGTCACGGCAAGCCCAACTGCTTCGCAAATCGCCTGACCCGCAGCAGTGTCCCATTCCATCGTTGGGGCATATCTTGGGTACATGTCGGCCTTGCCTTCGGCGACCCAACAGAACTTCAAGGAGCTTCCTACCGAAACCAGTTCTACTAGTTTTCCTTCGTGCTTCAAGTTTTCTACAAAGGCTTTTGTTTCGGGATTCATATGCGAACGACTGCCGACAACTTTCACCGTGTCGTGCCTTGTTTTGTTGGGAGCTATCTTTTCTGCCTTCTCAAAAACCTCCTCGGCCGAGTCGCTAGCAGCTACCAAAGCTTTGTAAGCTGCCTTGTGGAGAACATCGCCATAGTATAGCTCCCTGGTTACTGGCACATAGATCACGCCCAGTCGGGGTTGATTGTTTTGCGCCAGGGCAATATTCACTGTGAATTCACCATTTCTCTTGATGAACTCCTTGGTGCCGTCAAGTGGGTCTACGATCCAGCATTCTTGCCAATTCTTGCGGTCTTGATAGTCGATCTGCTTGTTTTCCTCGCTTATCACCGGGGTTTTTGTGTCCGACAAGAAGCGCATGATCACCTCATTGGAAGCCTTGTCGGCATCTGTCAATGGACTTTTGTCCTCCTTTTCCTCTATCGAAAAGTCGCCTTCATACACTTTTAGAATCGCTTTGCCTGCACTTATGGCAGCTTCTACGGCGATTGTTAGATTGTTTTTCATAGTAATTGGAAGCAGTCAACGATTCAATAAAAAATTACATGTCCCAGGCCACAAAAGTATGTGTTTACAGGCAATAAATGCTTTTTGTAGCAGAGATTATAGATTGGTCATGATGCGTTTGAGGCCATCTTTCCAAAATGGAAGTATGTGTTTAAATTTTTTTTCAAACTTTGAACAATCCAAAACAGCGTATTTGGACCGCTCTGCAATCGATGCATATTGCTCCGAAGATACCCCTATAACAGTCATGTGCCTGTCCTTCAGCTTGAGAATTTCCTGTGCAAACTCATGCCATGAAGTGTCTCCGCTGCTTGAAATATGGTACGTGCCAAAGTCTTTCGAGTCTGCATTCAGAAGTATCGAAAGGGCTGTTACAAGATCGGCCGCACTTGTTGGTGAGCCAACTTGGTCGTTTACAACCTGTATCGATTCTTTTTCTTCGGAAAGTCGCAACATGGTCTTCAGGAAGTTCTTGCCATATTGGCTGTAAAGCCAGGAAGTTCTAATGATGAAGTGCTCTTTCAGTGTCGTTCTCACAGTTTCTTCGCCTGCCAGCTTCGATCTGCCATAAAGATTAAGGGGGTTGGGGGTGTCTTCTTCGGTATAGGGTGCGCGCTTCTTGCCGTCAAACACATAATCTGTGGAGATGTGAATCAGTACAACGGCGTTATCTTTACATGCAGTTGCCAAATTCGATACTCCATTGGCGTTGACATTCATGGCTTCTGAAGAGTGTTCTTCTGCCTTATCTACATTGGTATAGGCAGCACAGTTTATGCAATGTGTCAATTCATGGTTGGAAAAGTATCGGTCGACCTCGTCTTGGCTGGTAATGTCCAGTTCTTCTGAACTCAGGCAAATGAGCTCGGCATCAGTAAACGCGCGCGCTAGCTTCTTGATCGTTTGTCCTAACTGTCCGTTTGCTCCTGTTACCAAGACTTTCTTCATGGGAAGACCTTTTTGAAGTTTGGCAGCTCCGCATCTTTCTCAGAAATGATAGGCTTGCCTTGAAGCTGCCAATCGATTCCTAGAAAAGGGTCGTCGTAACGAATGCCTCCTTCAGCGTGCTCATTGTAATACGTATCACACTTGTAGTTCACAATAGCCGACTCGGACAATGTATAAAAGCCATGTGCGAACCCTTTTGGGATGAAGAGTTGTTTCTTGTTTTCAGAAGAAAGTTCTACGGTAAGGTGCTGCCCAAAAGTTGGGGAGCCTGTTCGGCAATCGACCACCGCATCCACGATACTTCCATGAACGACCCTAACAAGCTTTGCCTGGGCATGTTCTCCTTTCTGAAAGTGAAGCCCCCGCAATACGCCTTTTGTTGAAAGAGATTCGTTGTCTTGGACAAACTCCACATTCAAGTTCAGTTGATCTTCAAAAGACTTTCTGTTGAAGGTTTCATAAAAGTACCCTCTATCGTCTTCAAAGACCTTGGCCGTTATGACCAAGCATCCGTAAAGGGCGGTTCTTTCGACCTGAAGCAATTCCATTGTTAGATCAATTGCATTAAGTATTTTCCATAACCGCTTTTGATCAATGGGGTTGCGATCTTTGCCAGCTGCTCGCTATTGATGTACCCCATTTTATATGCCGTCTCTTCGATCGCTCCTATTTTCAAACCTTGGCGCTCTTCGATCACTTGCACGAATTGTGATGCTTGCATTAGTGAATTGAACGTGCCTGTGTCTAGCCAGGCGGTCCCCTTGTCCAATATGCCCACGCCGAGGCTTCCGCACTCTAAATAGGCCTTGTTCACGTCAGTTATCTCCAATTCGCCTCTGTCGCTAGGTCTTATATTCTTAGCAATGTCTATCACGTCATTGTCGTAAAAATATATTCCTGGCACCGCATAGTTAGACTTGGGGTTGCTAGGCTTTTCCTCTATAGAGATCACCTTGCCGTCATCGCCAAACTCAACAACCCCGTATCTTTCGGGGTCTTGAACATGGTAAGCAAATATGGTTCCTCCGTCGGGGTCGTTATTGCTCTTCAGCAACTCTCCCAAGCCAGAACCATAGAAAATATTATCTCCTAGGATCAGGGCCACTTTGTCTATGCCGATAAACTTTTCGCCGATAATGAACGCTTCGGCAAGACCGTTCGGGTGTTCTTGTATTTCATATTGAAAATCGCACCCTATCTTACTCCCATCGCCCAATAGCTTTTTAAAGATCGGCTGGTCTTGCGGGGTGGTGATGATCAAGACCTCTCGTATCCCGGCCATCATAAGTGTTGACAGCGGGTAATAGATCATCGGTTTGTCATAAATGGGCATCAACTGCTTGCTAACAGCTAGTGTCAAGGGGTGAAGCCTTGTCCCAGAACCTCCGGCAAGGACAATTCCTTTCATATGCTATGAAGTGTGTTTGTTAAGATACCAAGATACGGTTTTTTCAATCGCAGTTTCAAAGGTCTCTTGAGCTTCCCAAGCTAATTCAGACCGGATCTTGGTGGCATCTATGGCATATCTGAAATCATGCCCTGGGCGGTCTTTTACAAATGTGATGAGCTCGTGGTAGCTTTTAACCTGTTCCGACGGTTTCAATCTATCTAGAATACCACATATTGTTCTTGCTATCTCAAGGTTTGTCTTCTCGTTGCCACCACCAATGTTGTAGGTCTCTCCCGATTGTCCATCGGCAAATGCTATCTCAATACCTCTGCAATGATCCTCTACATAGAGCCAATCTCTTATGTTGCTGCCGTCACCATAAATAGGGACCGGATCATGGTCGACCGCGTTGCGAATGATCGTGGGTATCAGTTTTTCTTGATGTTGTCTTGGGCCATAATTGTTGCTACAGTTGGTCGTCACTACATTCATTCCATATGTGTGGTGGTAGCTTCTCACTAACAGGTCTGAAGATGCTTTAGAAGCACTATACGGGCTGTTGGGTGCGTATGCGGTCTTTTCTGTGAACAGCCCTGTTTTTCCTAAACTACCATAGACTTCATCGGTTGAAACATGTAAGAATCGTGCGTGCTGATATGCTGGCTTCACTTGAGAGGGACCATCCATCCATAAGGTATATGCGGCATGCAATAAATTAAACGTGCCTACAATGTTTGTGTTAATGAATGCTTCTGGCCCAAGGATCGAGTTGTCCACATGGGATTCTGCTGCAAAATGGTACACTGCATCAAATTTGTGCTTGTCAAAAAGTTCGGCAACTAGTTTTTTATCACAAATATCACCCACTATCAATTTGTGATCCGGACTTTGCTTTGCTTCCAAGAGATTGTCCAGATCGGCAGCATAGGTTAGCCTGTCTAGGTTGAAGATCTTTGCGTCTTTGTTTTGCTGTAAAAGGTGAATGATGAAGTTAGATCCTATGAATCCTGCTCCCCCTGTCACTAAAATGTTTTTATGATTCATATTCCTTCTGTCTTTGGTCATAAAACCATTCAACCGTTTTTCTAAGCCCTTCTTTAAAATACACTTCTGGAGCGTATCCCAACAATTTCCTGGCCTTGCTGATCTCTGCCAGCGAGTGTCTCACATCTCCTTTACGTTCGGGGCCATACTTAAACTCTATGTCGCTTATCTTGGGCACCAGATCGCCTAACTTGTTTTTTATCTCTTGTGAGAGCTCATTCAAGCTGGTGTTTTCTCCACAAGCCACATTGTAGACCGTATTCAATGCTGCTGGGTTTTCGGTGAGCGCTGCTAATTGATTCACCTGGATCACGTTCTCTATGTGTGTGAAGTCTCTAGAGTTTGTCCCATCGCCATTTATTGTTGGTGGCTCTAGATTCATGAGTTGGCCTATAAATTTTGGTATGACAGCCGCATACGCGCCATCAGGGTCTTGACGTTTTCCAAACACATTGAAATACCGAAGCCCAATGGTCTCTATGCCGTACGTTCGTGAAAAAACGTTTGCATACAGTTCATTGACATACTTGGTGACCGCATATGGCGACAAGGGGCTTCCTATCTTATCTTCTACCTTTGGCAATGCTTGGTGGTCTCCGTAAGTAGAAGAGCTTGCTGCGTATACAAAACGTTTAACCTTGGCTTGTGTCGAGGCTTGTAGCATATTCAAAAAGCCTGTGACGTTTGCCCTGTTGCTGGTGATCGGGTCGTTGATGGACCGTGGTACCGACCCAAGGGCCGCCTGATGCAACACATAATCAATGCCATCGACAGCTTCTTCGCAAGTGTCATATTCAGCGATGTCGCCTTCTATTAGCTTGAAATTCTCGTCGTTTAGAAAGTGTTGGATGTTTTGTTTCTTGCCGGTAGAGAAATTGTCTAGGCAAGCAACACTATTTCCTTGTTGAAGCAATCTCTCAATTAGGTTTGACCCAATGAATCCTGCACCTCCTGTGACCAAAACTTTGGCATGTGAAATCTGTCTTCTATTCATTTCTCAAAGCCTGTCTGAAACATACTTGCCGTCTATGAAATTCTTTACGTCGAAGATCACCGTGCCTTTGTCATGGAATGATTTCCAGTCAACACCTTCAAAAAGCTTGTGTGGTACTGCAAGCACTAATGCTTGGCTATTTTCAGATATCTTTTGAGACAATTCGATTCCATACACTTCTTTTACCTCTTGTGGGTTTGCAAGAGGGTCTATGACCTCTATATCAACGCCATAGCTTTCTAGTTCTTTGATGACATCTATGACCTTGGAGTTGCGTATATCTGGGCAATTTTCTTTAAAGGTGATTCCTAAGATCGTAACGACGCTTTGCTTTATAGGCCTATCGTGCTTCACCATTGCCTTTACTACACGCTGTGCAACATGAGTGCTCATATTGTCGTTAATGCGCCTGCCCGCAAGAATCACCTCAGGATGATAGCCTTCACTTTGTGCCTTGTGCGTAAGATAATATGGGTCTACCCCAATGCAGTGGCCTCCTACAAGTCCCGGTGTGAACGGCAAGAAGTTCCACTTTGTGCCTGCGGCATCCAGAACTTCTTTGGTGTCTATATCTAATCTTTCGAAGATCAAGGAAAGTTCGTTCACAAAAGCGATGTTTATATCCCGTTGTGCATTCTCAATGACTTTTGCTGCCTCGGCGACTTTTATAGAAGACGCCTTGTGTGTGCCCGCTTTGATGATGGACCCATACAGCGCATCTATTTTATTTGCTATTGCTGGGGTGCTTCCAGAAGTGACCTTCACAATGTCTGAAATGGTCCTATTCTTATCTCCCGGATTGATCCTTTCTGGCGAATATCCACAAAAGAAGCCTTTGTTAAATGCCAAGCTACTTTCTGCTTCAAGTATGGGAACACAGATCTCCTCCGTGCAGCCTGGGTAAACGGTAGACTCGAAAATCACTATGTTGCCTTTCGATAGCGCCTTGCCAACTGTTGTGCAAGCGCTTTTTAAGGGCCCTAGATCGGGTTTTTTGGCCCTATCAATAGGTGTAGGGACGGTAACTATAAATATCGCTGCGACATCTAATAATCCTGGGTCGGTGGTGAATGTGATCGAATTGGCTTGTTCTAGCGACTCAGAAGTGACTTCTCCAGTTCTGTCGTTATTGTTCTCTAAATCGCGTATTCGCTCTAGGTCTATATCAAACCCCACAACCTGAAACCCTTGCCGAGAAAACTCAACCGCCAAGGGAAGGCCAACGTATCCCAGGCCAATGACTGCTATTTTTTCTTCAAGCTGCAAATGAGGGGTTTAGTTAAGGTTCCAATATTCTTTTAATGATGCTTCTTTGCTCTTCAAAAACGTATTAAAGTGCCTTAAAAGCAATATTAGGACCAAAAGGCAGACCAGATATATGGGGATCCTGAATATATGGCTTTCTGTAAGGCTTCTAGAGATAAACCCTTCTTCAGGAAAAGCTGAGATCACTTTAAGGATCTTATGGTTGTCTACCCTCGCCTTTGCTATATCGGTAATAGAATCGTTAAGTTCCAATTTTCTTTGCAATAGTGCTACCTCAGGGTTTTCTTCAGCTTGAGGTCTCATATAGATAGAGGTTCCTATTTCCTGTTCGTCCCTGTTCGCTTCAATAGTTCTGATCTCCATGTAATTATCTCTCATCTCATCAGCTTGAACTATCGCAATCTTGTATAGAGAATCACTTCTTTTCAAATTCATTAAGCTAACTTCTTGTTGCGACTTAAAATATTCATTATTTTCTATTGAATTGATGATCGTGTTCTGAATTTTTGGGAAAATATATTTGTTGTACGAGCCTACGCTTATTTTATGAAATTTATAATCTGTCGGTTCTAAATTGTTATCAAAGTCGATGAACTTGAACTGTTTTTGCGATGCGGTATCGAGCGTTTCCATGATCCCTGCATATTCCAACAACCTTTTGTTCTTGTTGTCATCAGCTTCTATGTAGAAGCCCTCTAATTGTGCTGCCTCTCTCTGCGTGATATTAAAGAGTTGTGCCAGGCGAATACTGTCTCTGTCTTTAGCCAGCGCGTCGTAATATCTTATGTTGTTATATAATTGGTACGCGCTGTCAAATTTGGTCTCTACCATCAATTGAGCTCCATAAATTGGAGGACTGGTGATTTCATAGAAAAAGCCAATGACTAGACCAATAATTGCTGTAATGGCTATCTTGATGACATGTCTTCTCAAGAACACCAACACCAACAATAAAAAGTTAAATATGATTGTAGCTACCTTGCCTAGAAAAGCAAAGAAGCGATTGAACATGTCTCCAATCATCTTGAACAATTGGCCCAAATCTATTTCTTCTGACTGTTGCGGTTGTTGTGGTTGCTCACTCATGGTTTGCTACTTGTTGAATATTTGCTTCAATATTTTTTCTGTGATCAAATACGTAGGCACCACCCCTGTGGTCCCTAATCCTCCCGATGCCAATGTGCTTCCGGTTTCTAAGGGATTGTCAGAGGCGTAGTACGCATATCTTACTTTTACATCCTTTGAAATGCTTCCGCGTATCCTTGATGAAGATTGGATAGCTTTCTGGTAGTGTGCTCCTTCCATCTCTAGCCCTATGACATTCCATGTAGAGTCGTGAAAGAATTTCAAAATGTCCTTATTCTGAAGTGATGTGCCCAAGACGGTTACCATTGTTCCTTCGTACACTTTTGGCCCATAGCCATTAAAGTCTTCCTTGCAGAGTTCGTTCTCAAAGGGGTAGTTGTCTGCCGTTCCTTCAAAGATATGTGCCGAAGGTATCATGATATCTCCCTTGCCTCCTTCCAATATGCCAGCTTTGCCCATCACAGATACAGATTCTACATTCAAATATAAGGGATCGCTGTTATTTTCTCTGTACGGCTTCAAAAGTTCGTCAATGGTCTCATATGCCTGTTCGCCAAACGCATAGTCCATCACGAACAGTACAGGAGCGTTCTTCTCGTCATGAATTGTATCTTTGAAAGCTCCTTTTGTCATCTTAGCCGTATCGAAGATCTGAACATCAATGTTGGTCCCGGATGTATCTTTGATATGGGTCATCCCTTGGCTAATGGCAAGTTTTTCGACCTTGTTGCGCAGCGTGTTGCTCTGATCGGTGCTCAATCGCTCATACACCTTCATAGGGCCTAATCCCTTCAATTCGTTTTTAAGGGCTTCTCCTGCGAACAACGCGTTCATCACGCTGTGCATGTTGGCGCTTATGATGTGCAGCGGCCTTTCCATTAGCTTTTCTTTCTTCAAGAATGCTTTGATGTTATTGGCCCATATCTCACCATAGATGTGATGTCCGATGCGCTCCCTTAGCAAAGGACTGAATGTAATACTCCTCTTGTTGTCGTTAACTCGCTCTTCTATGGCCAGTTTCCCTAACCAATAGATGATCTTCAGAAAACGTTCTGGATTTGTCTTGGTAGAAAAGCTCTGATGAATGTCCCTGACCTCATCAAAGGTTCTTCCCAGTATATGTGCCGCATGCGAAATGGCCACTTCCCGTTCTTCTATGGCCAGCTTCTTCGTCTTGTTGACCGCTTGGGACAACTTGTCCCAATCGCGCGTAGTCTCGCCATCTTCATCGACCAGCACTTTCTCGCAGATCTTATGTGATTCGATGAACAAGAAGGTTAGGTGCGTCAACACGTCATAGATGTCCGAGCGACCTCGAGTGATCTCGATATTCATCTGCTCATCGTCGATGCGGTAGCAGTTTCTTCTTCTCTTTGGAGGTATGATCGGCTCAAAGTGAGAGTCTTTGTAGCCCTCGTCAGAAGTTAGATTGATGAACCGGCACTCTTCTATTCCTTCTGGAAGCCTGTCTAGCACGTACACCAGCCCGCTAAGCTCGGTCTTCTCTTCGGCAACTGTCCCATAGATCTCTGGGCGTAGCACCAAAAGCGCATTTTTGAGCGTTTCCCCTGAAACACCCATCGGCTTGTAAAAGCCGCGATTGAAAAGGTGGCGCATGGTGATGTACATGCGCTCTATGGCCGCCGAAGATTCTTGAGCTCTTGTCCGTACGTGTGTCCTTGTGTTTATCATCAATTTGTTTAGCTGGCAAAGATACAAGGATTTTGTTAACCTGATGTCACGAATAAGGCTTCAGACCATTAGCAATGGTACGATCGTTACAGAGTCTGGGCACCTTGTTTTGGCCGCCCAACTTTCCGATGGACCTCATGTACGAATTGAAAGCGTTCTGTCGAAGCTTTGTGATCTTGAGCTCCTGAAGCACCTTTCCTGTAATTAAGTCATCATAATATGAGTTCTGACTTCTAAGCGAAGCCTCTAAGGCAGCTATGAATTGTCTTTCATCGATTGGGGCCACTTCAAACTCTATCAACCATTCGTGATAAGGAAGTCCTTCGCTGGGCGTGATCTGTGGTGCTACCGTAAATTCATTGATGCTTGCTCCTGTCTCATCGATGGCTTCTTTCATGGCTTGTTCAACTTCCTTGCTAATGACATGCTCTCCGAAAGCCGAAATGAAATGCTTGATGCGTCCTGACACGACCACTCTGTAGGGTTTCGTAGCTGTGAACTGTACCGTATCTCCCAAATTGTAGGCCCAAAGGCCTGCTGTAGTGCTGATGATCATTACGTAATTTACTCCGACCTCAACTTCTTCTAGGGTCATCCGCTCTGGATCTTCGTTGAAAAAGTCGTCAGCTCTCACAAATTCATAGAAGATCCCCGAGTCTAATTGTAGCAACATCCCTTTTTCCTTTTGGGTGTCCTGAAAGGCGAAGAACCCTTCGGAAGCAGGATACAGCTCTATGCCATCTACCTTTCTTCCGATCAGGTTTTCGAATTTGGCGCGATAGGGTTCGTAATTCACACCACCAAAGATGAATAGGTCGAAGTTTGGGAAGATCTCGCCTATTTTCTTTCCTGTCCTTTGTTGAAGTCTCTCGAAATACATCTGTACCCAAGAGGGGATACCGCTGATCACGGCCATATTCTCGTTCACGGTCTCTCCAACAATGGCGTCTACCTTGGCTTCCCAATCTTCGATGCAATTGGTCTCCCAACTAGGCATCCGGTTCTTTTGAAGGTATTTTGGGACATAGTGTGCCACGATTCCTGAAAGCCTGCCAAGCTTTACGCCGTTCTTCTCGTCGAGCATAGGGCTTCCTTGAAGGAAAATCATTTTTCCATCAACAAAGCGAGTTTTCCCCGTTTCGTGTATGTAGCAGAGAATAGCGTTCCTGGCAGCATCGACATGGGCAGGCATCGACTCTCGAGTGATCGGGATATACTTGGCGCCAGAAGTGGTTCCTGAGGTTTTGGCAAAATATAGTGGTCTTCCTTTCCAAAGCACATTTTCTTCACCTGCCACAACTCTTTCTACATAAGGTCTAAGGCCTTCGTAATCGCGTATTGGCACCCGTCTTTTAAAACCATCGTGGTCGTTGATGCTTATGAAGTCGTGGTCCTTTCCGAAGGAAGTGCTCGTTGCTTCCGAGATCAAGTGCTGAAAGACCTTTTCTTGTGTGGCAATGGGGTCATTGGCCCATTTGTCTATCTTCTTCTTGATGCGCTTGGCAAAGATCTTTGCGGCAAAGGACTTTAATGACATCGGCTATTCAAAGTCTATGAAGTTCGTTGGGTTTACCGGGTAGCCATCGCTCCACAACTCAAAATGAAGATGATGCCCTGTGCTGTATTTGCCTGTGCTTCCTGCAATGGCGATCACTTCTCCGGCCTTTACCAGATCCCCTTGCTGTTTGGTCAAGGATGCGTTGTGCTTGTATATAGAGATCAACCCGAAATTGTGTTCTAAAATGATGACGTTGCCTGTTTCGGCCGTCCATTCAGAAAAGATCACTGTGCCATCGGCAACTGCCTTTACTGGTGTATTTTCGTCTACCGCTACGTCTACGGCATAATGTTTTTCCTCAGGGTCATACCCGTCCGAGAGTTTCCCAGAGACAGGCGGGAACAACACAAAGTTGGTGCCTCTGGTAGCAGATTCCAGCAGGTTGTACTTGTCTTCTTGAGCTACTTCTGCCCTTAGCAGCGAATCTTGCCTGCTTGGGGCCATGTTTAGCTCTAGCTGTTCCAGGCGAATGGCATTCATGATAGAGTCGTTGTTGGCCGGAAGGTCTTCGATATCTCCCAACAATGCCTTTTTGATGCTACCGTATAGTTGCTCGTTGTAGGCCAGTTGATTTGCCAACGAGTCTGTTTTTTCGTTCAAAGCCATCGCTTTCAAGCGCAAAGAGGTGGAAGAGTAGCCCGGGATGTATTCGCGCAAGGGCGTAAAGGCAATCAGCAAAATGGTGCTAACTATCAAAAAAATGGCAAACAAAGAGCCCACCACGAAGACATTGAGCCTTGATAGCTTAAATGAAAAGCGCTCTTCAAAAGTCTCTTCGTTCAGCACTACTAGGCGATACTGGTGCAGTAGCTTCTTTTTGATCTGTTTTCGTTTGTTTGTTCGTTTTGCCATCATCACAAATATAGCTAAATAGGTTTGAGGCCTATTGAGGGCTTTTGGTATTTTTAACTGTTTAACGATGCATTATGCGTTTTCTTGTTACCTTTGCAACATAAAGTTTGAACGTAATGATTTTAGCAAGTATGTTTTTGGCCATCGGAGCACCACAGATTATCCTTATTGTTGTGGTCGTGCTGTTGTTGTTTGGAGGAAGAAAGATTCCTGAATTGATGCGTGGCCTAGGAAGTGGGATCAAAGAATTCAAGAATGCCACGAAGGACGATGATGAGCCAAAGCAAGTTGAAGACAAGAACGAATAGTTCTTTTTTTAAGTTACATATGAATTGAAAAGGCGAGGTGTTTCCCCGCCTTTTCTACTATACAACAAACTAATTCAAAGAGGCCGAATCCAAAGCAGGTGTCTCCATCTCGGGTACTCTTTTAGCACCAACAAGATATTGATGGCCAGTAACGCTGCGGCAAGCAGCAACTCCCCAGCTTCGTCTGCTTCTAAGAAGACATGGAACAAAAAGATATGCAATGTAACTGGCAGCAAGAGCAACGCGCCAATAAATCCTGTGCCTTGAAAGATCACCAGCAACCCGAACAACAGTTCGCAAACCCCTAGTACTTGCCAAAAGTACCCTGTTTGCTTTGCTCCACTGATATACAATATTTTCTGGAGCGTATTTTCTTTTTCGGGTTCCCGGAATTTTTGGGCCTTTTCTACAACCTCCGTAGGTTTTGGGATAGGTCTCTGAAACTTTTCAACCCCTCCATAGACCATCATTCCACCAAGAAACAGGCGAAGAATGATAAACAGAATTGATACCGCCTTGTTCATCTATTGCAAGCTTGTTTCTCCATCATTTGGGTTGTACACATATTTGAACGTGTAATACCTTGCCTCATCTACAAAACCATCTGGCTGGACTGGAGCATCTTTATAGTAGCTAAGAATCTCTACTTTGGCATATTTGCCATCTCTAGTTCTGAAAACCAAGACTTTACCCGGAAGCGGTGATACGACGTTCGTCATGAAATTGTAATTGTACCAACCTTGGTCGCTTGATGCCGTGATCGCCCATCCTTCAGCACTATCTTGCGCAAACTCGGATACTGCAGGCGCAACGGCGACCTCGTCAAATAAACCATCGATGATCACCGCTGCGGCATTTCCATTGCGCTCCGGCTCACTATCGGTGCCCAAAGAAGTGCCTCCATTAACGATGATCTGTGTAGTTCTAAAGGCAATGTCCCATTCCGTGTCGCTATCGGTCTTCATGCCGGTCTCAAAGTCAAACTTCGTGAAGGGTCCGGTCGTGTCAGCACCAAAACCTCCCGTTGCGGGCGCATGTAAATTTGAAACCGTTGCAGAGACTCGCTCAGACAATACGGTAAAGTCATTCGTTGCAGACCTCGTAAATCCGTTGGCAACGATTTCCACCTCTCCAGAAGTTGCCCCTGATGGTACACTTGTGACAATCTGCGTAGCCGATGTCGAAGTGATCGTGGCTGAAACTCCGCCAAAGCTAATGTCAATGGCAGAAGCATCCATAGGAAAGTCTGCTCCTGTGATGATCACCTCTGTGCCAACTGTGCCCGAGGTTGGGTTGATGCTCGTTATGGTGAACTCTGCCAAACCATCATCGTCGTTATTACAGCTAGCCAAAAAAAGCGCAAAGCCAAAAAGTGCGAGTAACTTGATTGTTTTCATCATGTTTGTATTTAGTTAGAATTGAATGGTTAATCGGGTAAATAATCGTCTTCCAGGATCGAGTAGGGTCCTGTTGAATGTGCCATCATTCAAAGTGCTCGAGATAGGGTTAGTGCCTTTAAAGTTGAAAAGGTTATTAGCGCCTATTTGTAATTGATAGTTCTTAAACAGTGTCTTTGCTGCGGAAAAGTTGGCAATGGCAAAACCATCTGCAAAGGAAGTGTCGTAATCGTCCAAAAAGCCATTTCCATTCGTATCTGTAAGGCCATACTTGCTTCGATAGATCACTCTTAAGTTGGCGTTAGCTTGCCATTTGGGAGCCTCCAAAAAGAGCTTCCCGTTAATTGTGTGCCTTGAGCGATTCTCTAGACCAAAGTATTCCGAAGAAGAGATCCTGATCGATTCGTTGGTGACAGGGTCTCTGGCAAATGCCCCTGCTTCTACTTGGTCTTCTATATCCTTGTCGTAGGCATAAAGCAGCTGGTAGCCTGCCGAGACACGTAGATTTTCGAGCAGTCGATAACTCATATCCAGCTCCACTCCCTGAAAATAAACGCGTGCCCTGTTGATGTACCCAAAGACATTGGCACCATTGCTTTTGGTGGCAATGACCTGCGTGTCGATCAGGTCTTTGAAGTCATTTCTAAAAGCATTGACACTTCCTTTAAAGCCTCCGGCGGTACAAGAAAGTCCTAGGTTGTAACCCACTGAACTCTCTGCGCTCAAGGGTTCTCCAAGGTCTTCCGGTGGTACTTGGAGCGCAAGATCGCCATTGCTGTCGGTAAGGATGTTTCCTGCATCTGCCAAACGTTGAATCCCCACAACTTCTACTTCCTTTCCAAATACGGAATACCCTCCGCCCAAAGCATTGGTGAAATCTAAGTACAGTTGTCTAAAGTCTGGAGCCTTGAAGCCAGAGCCCACCGACCCTTTTAAGGCCAGTTCATCGGTGACCTGATAGCGCACCGATAACTTGGGGCTAAACTGTGAATTATATTCGCTGTGGTTGTCAAAGCGTGCGCCGACTATGACATTCAACTTCTTTGTCGGTTGATAATCGTACTGTGTGAACGCATATTGCGAATCGAATGAAACATCATCGGCAAACAACGTACGAGATAGTTTTTCAAAATTCACTCCAACTCCCGAAGTTAAGGTCCCCTTGCGGCTCAACTGATAGCTAAAGCGCACTTCTGGCCTGAGCAGTCGTTGGTCAAAGTCATTTTGAAAAAGTACCGTATCGTCGATCGGGTCTACCGAGAGTTCGTCGGTCACGTAATTGGTGTAATAGAGCTCGTATTGAAATGTTACCTTGTCCGACGGGTCATGGTCTGCTCTAATATGAAGGTTCCCCTCCTCCTCGGCACTCGTGTTCGGGTCTACATCAAAGTCTCTTTGGAAATAGCGGGCTGACCCAAAGAATGACAGTTTCTCTGAAGCATCGAAGAACACCCGTCCGTGAAGCGTATAGCTTGAAAATGGTGCATTGGTCTGTCCTTCCAAAACAGGGGACAGATCAAAGCCATCCGTACTCAGGCGGTCTGCAAAAAAGGAGTAGCCCACCCTGTTGAGCTGTTGGCCCAAACTCACCGTTGTATTTTGCCCGTTGAACGATTCTGCGCGATGCGAAGCATTTCCCGAGATACTATCAGAAGAAGGTTTTTCGGTAATGATGTTGATGACTCCGCCCAAGGCTTCAGAACCAAATAGGCTTGAAGATGGCCCCTTAACTACTTCGATTTGTTTGATATTACCAACCGCTAGGCGACTCAAATCTAGATTCCCTGAACTCCTGCCCACAACAGGAACGCCATCTATCAATACCAGCACATAGTCAGATGAGATGCCCTGTATCTGTACACCTTCCTGCCCACCTACCGTAAAGTCAGGCACCATAATAATCCCTGTTTGCTCGCTAAGAATCTCATTTAAACGAATGACACCCGTTTGTTGCAGTTGCTCTTTTCCTACCAAGGTAACGGGCAGTGGCAACGAGGAGAGTTGGCGCTCAGTTCTGGTGGCGGTGACGATCACTTCATCTAGGTCCTCAACCTTGGCACTGTCTTTTTGCGCCTCTACGATTTGCGAATGACAAACGAACCACAAGAGCGAAAAGAAGATAAAAAGGGGTGGTCTCATTATTTAGAATTATTCAAAATAATCAGCACAAATATATTCTACTATTTTTAATTATTCTAAATAAAAATAATATTTTTGTTTCGAATATGAATTACAAACTATAAGACCATGAAAAGAACATTGTTCAATACATTGATTTTAAGCTTATTAGGAATCATGTCTTTCTCGCAGACCAAAAAAGAGAAAGACCAAAAAGCCATCAAAGACATGTGTGGCTGCTATGAGGTCAGCTTCAACTTTGCGGAAACCTTCTCATATTCAGAAGATGAAAACTATGTTCCTTCCAAAGAAAAGCATGATGAAGGACTAGAGTGGGTTCAGCTGGTGGAAGATGAAGATAACAAGGTCGTAATGCAGCACCTATTGATCGTTGGAAATCCGGATGCGCCACACATCGTAAAGCATTGGCGTCAGGATTGGATATTTGAGAACACGGACTTTTACATGTTCAATGGGGACAATAACTGGAAATATGCTTCTATGCCAGTGGAATCAGTACAAGGCCAGTGGACACAAAAGGTCTATCAGGTGGATGATAGTCCCCGCTATGAAGGTTCTGCCTCCTGGGTTCATGCAGATGGTAGAAGTTTCTGGGAAAACACGACTGACGCACCGCTTCCTCGAAGGGAGTACACAAAACGAAACGACTATAATGTGACTGTAAGAGGAAACCGTCATGAGATCACTGAAGAGGGCTGGGTGCATGACCAAGACAACAAAAAGGTTATTCGAAAAGCAGGACAGCAAGATGTCGTCTTAGCAGAAGAAAAAGGAATCAATTATTACAACAAGGTGGACGCTGCACGTTGCAAAGCTGCACAAGATTGGTGGGCAACAAACCGCAAAATGTGGGGAACGGTGCGCAAGCAATGGGAAAAGGTCTTCTCAAGGTCAAAAGACCTTTCTTTGAATGGCAAAGTAGATGACAAGCGTCTTTATGAGCATCTTTTTGCATTAGATGCTAATGCCGCGAAAAAGAAAGACATCAAGAAGATCATCACCGCTTTTGTAAGGTAACATAGTTCTTTATTTGAATTTTAGTTGAGTGCAGGAAGCCGGGCAGATGAGTTCCCGGCTTCTTTTCTACAAGATCTTTGTCGAGCGCAATATGGCCTCCAGCTCAAAGAGCAGGTCTCGCTTGTTCTTTTGCGGGGCAAACACAAAACCTTCAACCACCACTTGCCGTTCGTTTACCTCATCTTCTATGATGTAGTTCACAAACGGGCCTGCCATAAAGCCATTCTTTAGATCCCATCTGCCGCGCGCTTCTAAAGCGGGTTTGTTATCAATAATCTCCTCTTTGACATACGGCGCAAAGACATTTTCAGTGACCATATAACTGCCTTCCAAGCGTCCATGAACGTATTTTCTGCCAATCTTATCGCGAGTGTCAATAATGCTTTGTACTTGTGTGGAGTCGTTCGTGATGGTGCCTGCCGGAACAGCATATGCCAATATGTTCATCGTACCGTTGGGTGTCGGGCGTTCTATCCAAAGGAAATTATCTTCCTCCCTGGCTGTTTTATAGATGGCCGGCAAGTTCATCTTGATGCCTAGGTTCTCTTCTAGGCTTTTGTCTTCACTTAGCGTGCTGTTGGCGATCTGCCTTCCCTTTTCCGTGATCTCATTCTTGCTGATCAGCTGTTTTATCTTTTCAGCATTTGCTTCAATTTCAGAAATGACATCCTCTTGTGTCCCTGCAAAGTAAAAAACGCTTTGTGGTCGGGCGTATACATTTTTCTTATGTGCATGGCCCTTTGGCTTGTCTTTGTCAACGATCACGATGTTTCTACTTTTTGTGGCGAATCCATTGAAGTTTTTCGGCTGTATTTGATTGAGTGAGAACGCCGGCTCTTCGTTGATCACACCAAGAAAGGGGTCGGCCAATGCGTTGCGTATCGCATCACCGATGGTTCCTGTCCAGTCTTCGTTTTCGATCACCACGACTACATGATTCATTCTACTTTGTGCCGTAACGGCTGTCTCTGCATAGGTTGTTTTATCATCTTTACAAGAAAGGGTTGCTAGAAAGATGAGCAAGAGGAAGGTTGCTTTTTTCACACGTTCAAGTTTTAGTGATTATTTGGCAATAAGTTAATTATAAGATTTCAAAAGTGCTTTGTCATTTCGAGTCCTTCGACTGTTTTTAGGTGACGATCAAAAGAGAGAAATCTCATTACAGATTCGATGCTATAAGATTCCTCGTCGCTCCGCTCTGTCGGAATGACATTGTACTCGAACAAGAGCTTCATTCTTGTATGAAAGCTATGGATGTAAAGCCCATAGTGATCTATTTACCAACCACAAGTTTCATACCAGGCTTTAGCCGATCACCGTTCATGTTATTCCATGACCTTAGGTTCGATACCGTTACCCCCGGGAATTTTTGGGCAATGCTCCACAGCGAATCACCCGATCGTACCGTATACGTCTTTGCGTTTGGCGGAATTTGCGTTGTCGTCGCGCTCACCGCATTCTTAGGTAATTTGCGTGGAAACACCGTAAGGCGTTGCCCAATGCGAAGGTTGTTGCTTCGCAGGCCGTTCCATCGTTTTAATTGACTGACCGTAACTCCGTATTTCTGGGCGATCTTGCCCAGATAGTCACCACTCTTCACGCGATAACGCACCTTAGAATCGATAGCAAATAGCCGGGGAAGTGGCTTCTCTCGACTTTCGTTCTCGGCTTTCGCCAATGCGTATATTTGATCCTCATTATTCACGAAAATCCCCAATTTATCTTTTGGGAGACGAAGTCCATAGTTCTTGCCCTCGATCTTTGGGACAATGTTCAGCTTGTATTGTGGATTGTAGAACTCCAACGCTTCGAGCTTCATCTCTAGTTTTTCGGCCACCTGGTCAAAAGTGATGAGTTCCTTCACCCTTACAGTGTCCGAAACGAAATAAGGTTTGTCGAAATGCCTTGGCTTGTAGCCATGTTCTTCAGCAAATTCAAACACATACATGGTTGCCAAAAATATCGGCACATAGCCTGCTGTTTCTCGTGGAAGATGCTGGCGAATGTTCCAGTAGTTCTTATGGCCGCCTGACCTGCGCATGGCCTTAGAAACATTGCCTGGGCCTGAATTGTATGCCGCCAACGCCAGGTCCCAATCGCCAAAAGTTCTGTAGAGGCTGGACAGATATTGGCATGCCGCTTCTGTGGCCCGCTCGGGGTCACTGCGCTCATCTACATAACTATTCACCTCTAGCCCAAACTGTTTGCCAGTGGCGAACATGAACTGCCAAAGACCGGTGGCACCCACACGTGACCTAGCACGTGGGTTCAACGCCGATTCTACGATGGCCAAATATTTCATTTCCAACGGAATGTCATACTTGTCTAGCTTTTCCTCAAACATGGGGAAGTAGAATTGACTCACTTCCATCAAGCGCGTCAGCGACTTTTGGCGGCTCTTCAAGAACCGTTTGATGACACTTTCTAACGATGGGTTGTATTCTACATTGAAAGGTGTTTTCGCGTCCAATGTCTTTAGACGTTGTTTCAACGTTTCTGTGGAAAGTTCTGGATAGTCGATCGTTTCGTATTGAATGTCCGTGACGGACCTGTAAATGGAATCGAATAGTGAAGAACTGTACAGTTCTTGAAGCCAAAGACTATCTATCTCAGCCATGCGGTCTTCGTCTCTGAACAGTGCTGTGTCAGGTTGTACGATCTCTGCTTGAAGTTGTGCATCACCTGTTGAAACTACAGGTGTCGCGACAATGGTATCGCGCTGCTGCACTGTCAACGAATCTTGTGCAAGTGCCGCAAACGTCAAAAAGAATACACTTAAAAATAGGGGTTTTGGGAACACCATGACGATTTCAACTTCAGCTAAGAGCGCTAAAATCGTGTTTTTTGTTGAATCCCACAATGTGAGCCTGTTAAAGCTTTTAAAAAGGGTTTAGCCCAATATCGCCGCAATTCCTGGCAGGGTCTTTCCTTCCAGACTCTCTAACATGGCGCCACCGCCTGTAGATACATAGCTAACCTTATCTTGAAAGCCAAACTGCTTCACAGCAGCCACAGAGTCGCCACCGCCAACAAGAGAGAAGGCTCCTTTTTCTGTGGCTTCGGCGATAAAATTGCCTAGTGCAATGGTGCCATCGGCAAAATTTTCAAACTCAAAAACACCCATGGGCCCGTTCCAAAGAATGGTCTTGCTTTCTAAAACTACCTGCTTGAAGTTCTCGAATGACCGTGGTCCCGCATCCAAGCCTTGCCATCCCTCAGGGATCTGGTCTACTGCAACAATTTGTGTGTTGGCACCATTGCTAAAGTCATCCGCAGCCTTTACATCTACTGGCAAGTGAATCTGTACATTCTTTTCTTTTGCCTTTTGAAGGATCTCTAAGGCCAGCTCTTGCTTGTCGTCCTCGCAAATAGAGTCGCCTATCTGTCCTCCTTGCGCCTTTACAAAGGTATAGGTCATTCCGCCGCCGATGATCATATGGTCTACTTTGTCCAAGATGTTTTCGATAATGGTGATCTTGGATGACACCTTGGCACCACCAAGTACGGCAAGTACTGGTTTTTCTCCAGACTCCATCACTTTTTTGATACTCTCTATCTCTTTTGCAAGAAGGTACCCAAAGCATTTGTTCTCTAGGAAGAACTTAGCGGCAATCGTAGTAGAAGCATGTGCTCTATGTGCTGTTCCGAAAGCATCATTTACATAGATATCGCCCAGCTTTGAAAGCTGTTTGGCAAAGTGCTCATCTCCTTTGGTTTCTTCAGCGTGAAAGCGAAGGTTCTCTAACATTAGCACTTCGCCTGGTTTTAAGCTGGCAGCGGCCTCTTCGGCTTTAGGCCCAACAGTAGCGTCGATGAACCTTACATCTACCCCCAGGATATCATCAACAGCCTTTTCGATATGTTTCAATGAGAGTCCTGGTCTCACTTCGCCTTTTGGTCGCCCCATGTGGCTCATTAGCACACAGCTTCCTCCGTCTTCCAATACTTTGATGATGGTCGGTCTTGCAGCATGTATCCTTGTTGCATCCGTGACCTCGAAGTCATCATTGAGTGGCACGTTAAAGTCTACGCGAATCAAGGCTTTTTTATTTTCGAAGTTGAAGTTGTCTATCGTTATCATAAGGCGTCGTATGTCGAATGAAGGCAAAAATAGGGTTTTCTCCAGATGCGACGAAGTATCTTTTGTTTTGAAAACGTTATCGTTAAAAAGTTTTGGGTTAGGGATTGCCGTGGAAATCCTTTTTCACAGAAAAAGATCGTAGCGAAAAGCCCCGCCTGTTATGCGAAATGCATAATAGGAAACCCCATAAAAATTACGTTCCTTTGTGATATGCTGTTCAAAAACATCTTGGGATTAGAACATATCAAAAAGCATTTATCGCAAAGTGCCGATAATGGTAGAATACCACATGCACAGCTCTTTATTGGTCCAGAAGGTTGTGGCACTTTGCCCATGGCCCTGGCGTATGCCCAATATGTGCTTTGCAAAAACGTTGGGGGAGAAAACGAAGGGGGAAACCAGGCGTGCAATCTGAAGTTTGAGCACGGGGCTCACCCAGACCTCCATTTCGTGTATCCTGTTGCTACGAATGACAAAGTAAAGAAACACCCCGTGTCTAAGCTTTTCTTAGAGGAGTGGCGCCAATTTATCGTCGAGCAACCTTACGGGAATCTTTTTGACTGGTACCGTTTGCTTGGAATAGACAACAAACAAGGACAAATAGGAGTAGACGAGGCCGCTGAAATTGTAAGATCGCTCTCCTTAAAATCGTATGAAGGTGGCTACAAGGTGATGATCTTCTGGATGGCTGAAAAGCTTAACACTGCAGCGGCCAACAAACTGTTGAAGCTCATTGAAGAGCCTGAGCAGAAAACCCTGTTCGTGCTAATTGCAGAACAAGAGGATCAGATCATCAATACGATACGATCACGTTGCCAGATCGTACACTTTCCCCCGCTAAGCGAGGCTGCTATCAAAATGGCGCTTGTAGAAAAAGGGGTCAATGAATCTGAGGCGCAGCGTATTGCGCACCAAAGCAACGGAAACTTCAACAAGGCCTTAGACCTTGTGAATCGCGACAGCGAAGACTTGATCTTTGAAGAGTGGTTTGTCTCTTGGGTTCGAAGTGCCTTTAAGGCCAAAGGCAACAAGACTGCCATTCGCGACCTGATCTCTTGGGGAGAGGAAGTTGCTAAAACGGGGAGAGAGACTCAAAAAAAGTTTTTGTCCTTCTGCATCAATACGTTTCGACAGGCGCTGCTTCTCAACTACAAGGCAGAGGATTTGGTCTATTTTGAGCCTTCGGTTACAGGCTTTGAACTTGAAAAATTTGCGCCTTTTGTGCACGACAACAACATTATGGACATCACGAAGGAGTTGCAAGACGCCATGTATCACATAGAGCGAAATGCAAACGCAAAGATCGTTCTGACAGACCTTTCTATTAAACTGACGCGTCTTCTTCACCGAAAAACCGCTGTATAACATGAAAACATTTATTGACAATGCCCCTGCAATGCTCTTGTTGGCCTTTCTGGCAATTACTTTTTTACAGTCAGGGATCGACAAGGTTTTCGACTGGAAGGGAAACCTTGGCTGGCTAAAAGAACATTTTTCGAAATCCCCGTTAAAAAACCTGGTGCCGTTATTGCTTGGGGTCATTACCATCATAGAGTTGGTTGCTGGGTTTCTTTCTGTTGTCGGGATCTTTCAGCTTTTGGTAACTGGCAACACGATCTGGGGCCTTTGGGGTGCCATCTTGTCTAGTGTGGCCTTGTTGATGTTGCTATTTGGCCAGCGTATGGCCAAAGATTATGAAGGAGCCAAGACCATTGCTGTTTACTTTATTGCTGCGGTCTCTGCGGTATTTCTGCTTTCTGCTCACCACTCTTAGTGGTGGTTTTGATCAAACTCTAAAAGAGTTTTCAATGAACGCCCTCTTCTTCCTCAAGGGAGAACTTCAGACAGATCAACTGCTCTCTTGTACTCGTGCTAAAGCTTCAGCGATCGAAAAAGCGGTAAACCATGGTTCAATAAAAAAAGCACCACTCAGGGTGCTTTTTAATTCGTTTGTGACCTTATTGCTATTCAGCTTTTTTATAGTCAGCATTCAATGCCCCTAACAACGCTTGTGTTAGATCATTGGCCTCTGCTCCGTACAGTACGCTTCCCCCTTCGTTGCTGCCCAATATGTAGGTATATCCGTTGTTCTTTCCGTAGTCTTTCACGAAGTCTTTCACCTTGCCGATCAAAGAGTCTATCTCCGTTTGGCTGCTCTTTGCTATGGCTTGTTCTTCTGCTTGAAGTTGTTGCTGTAGTTGTTGGCCCTTTGCTTGAAGCTCTAATGCCAATTTTTCTGCCTTGGACTTTGACATGCGTTGTGCATCAATGCTTGCCTTTTGATACTCGAGCTGAAATGCTTTGGACAAACTGTCTGTCTTTTTTTGAAAAGCTTCGATCTGTGTCTTGTACTTTGCCTCGATATCTTTTTTCTCCTGGTATTCGTTGATCAATTCAGAATTGTCTACAAAACCTATTTTCTGCTGTTGGCAACCAACCAATCCGATCAATGCCATCACTGCGATAATTCCTTTTCTCATTTTCTAAAAATTTTGAATTGCGCAAAGGTAACATCCTATCGCTTTGAATGCATCGGGCTCGTAAAAATTAACCATAAGTTTTTCTTATCGTTTTCATCTTCATCGATAAAGAAATCCTTTGGTGTTCTGTGCGTTTTGCTAAGCGCTAGGCCCGATTCATCTTTTCGGCACGCCTGTCTCGGCTTCATGTGAAAAAGGCGCTTAAACCGCCTTATTTGGCCTCTGAGGCGAAAACACGTAGGTCAAGGAAGAATATTCGCCTGTAGCGCGGGCTTTCAAATTGGATTTGAGCCCATTCAAAAATGCGGCAACATGATCAATGTTTCCGGACCTATATTTCTCAGACAAGAGGCTCACATAAAAAGCATCAAACTTCATGGGCAGTATTTCATCAAGTTGGAACCCGGCTTCACCGAAAAGAAGGATCAAGCTTCTTTTAGAAAAATGGTACAAGTGTCTCGGCACATCATACGCAGCCCAAAACTCCTTGTAGATCTCAGCATCATGTGACCTGTAATTAGGGACTCCTACCAAGATCTTGCCGCCTTCTGCCACTAGCCTTCTAAGTTCTTCGATCTGGTGCTTGGGGTCATAGACATGTTCTAAGACATGCCACATCGTTATCACGTCAAAAGTGTTATCCTCAAATTCTGAAGTGTCCTCGTCTAAGTCAATTCCCTTTGCTTTTGCCAGGGTAGCAGCCCTAGAATTTGGTTCCGCTCCGAAAACGCTCCATCCTCCACGTTTCATGAAGGCTAAAAAATCGCCTGTGCCAGCACCAATGTCTAGCACCTTTCCTTTATTTGGAAAATAGCTGTTCATCGTCTTTCGTTTTTGCTTTAAGGAAATCCGTTTCACCCATTGGTATGTCTTCTCTAGCAGGTTCCTCTTTCCGTCTGTATGAGAGATATAATCTTCTGTCTCGTAATAGCTGCCTAGGTCTTCTTCGCTCGGCTTCGGAAAGGTCACAAGCATGTCGTAGGCATCATCATACAGCAATTGAAACGATTCTCCAGTAACCGAATGGTCCTTACAGCTTAGGTGAACTTTATGTGTTTTGGGTGAATGTTCCACGTGGAACCTTTGTTTGTTACCTGCCCATATAGACAAGCATGACACTAATATCACTTGGTGACACTCCGCTGATACGTGATGCCTGAGATAGGGTTGTTGGCCGAATGTTCTCTAATTTTTCCTTTGCCTCATAACTTAGCGATTTCAGCTTGCCATAATCGAAGCTATCTGGGATCTTGATGTCTTCAAGGCGACTTAGCTTGTCTGCGTTTGCTTTTTCCTTTTCGATATACCCCGCATACTTCACTTGGATCTCTGCCTGCTGCATCGCCTCGTCATCTAGCTGATGTTCTTTTACAAACTCCTTGACACCCCCTATCTGCATCATGTCTTCCATACGAACCTTTGGTCTGGAGAATATTTTGAACATCTTATCTGATTGTTTCATTGCAGCGGATCCTCGTTTCTCCAATATGGGATTCGCCTCTTTGGGCTTGACGCTTGTTTCCTTAAAAAAGTTGATGAATGCGTTGGCGTTGGCTCGTTTTTGTTCCATCTTTCGCATGCGCGCATCAGAGGCCAGCCCTAATGCATGTGACCTAGGCGTTAGCCTGAAATCTGCATTGTCTTGGCGCAAAAGGGTCCTGTACTCTGCGCGAGATGTGAACATCCTGTAGGGCTCTTCAGTTCCTTTCGTGATCAGATCGTCTATCAAGACGCCAATATATGCCTCATTTCGTTTTAAGGTGAACGCTTCCTTTTCTTTCACCTTCAATGCAGCATTGATTCCTGCCATGAGCCCCTGTGAAGCTGCTTCTTCATAACCTGTGGTGCCGTTTATCTGTCCGGCGAAATACAGACCGTTCACCAGCTTTGTCTCGAGTGTATGCTTCAACTGAGTAGGAGGGAAGTAATCATACTCTATTGCGTAGCCGGGGCGAAAGAATTTCACATTCTCAAAACCAACCACCGAACGGAGTGCTTTGAATTGCACCTCTTCTGGTAGTGATGTAGAGAACCCGTTCACATACACCTCAACGGTATCCCAGCCCTCTGGTTCTACAAAAAGTTGATGTCGCTCTTTATCGGCAAAACGATTGATCTTGTCTTCGATCGATGGGCAATATCGTGGCCCGATGCTCTTTATCGACCCATTGAACATCGGTGACCGTTCGAACCCTTCCCGCAAAAGGTCATGCACCAAAGGACTTGTGTGGCTCATATGACAAGATCGTTGATGAGCTAGGGGGCTTGTTTCGTCTAAATACGAAAACTTTTGAGGTGTGTCGTCGCCTGGTTGTTCTAGCATCTTGCTGTGATCCAACGAGCGTCCGTCTACTCGAGGAGGCGTTCCTGTCTTCATCCTTCCCGAATCAAATCCAAGTTCGACCAATTGCTCTGTAATACCTGTGGCCGCTTTTTCACCTGCCCTACCGCCTCCAAATTGCTTTTCGCCTATATGTATCAGCCCGTTGAGGAATGTTCCGTTGGTCAACACCACTGTCTTGGATCGTATTTCTATACCAAGCGATGTTCGCACACCTTTCACCTTGCCTTTTGAATCTACCAACAAGCTACGCACCATCTCTTGATAGAAGTCTAGGTTGGGCGTTTGTTCTAACATAAGTCGCCATGTTTCGGCAAAGCGCATACGGTCGCTTTGCGCTCTTGGCGACCACATTGCCGGTCCTTTGGACTTGTTCAGCATTTTGAATTGAATGGCGGTCTTGTCTGTGATGATCCCGCTATAACCGCCCATAGCGTCAATCTCTCTTACGATCTGCCCTTTTGCGATGCCTCCCATGGCGGGATTGCACGACATCTGACCAATTGTCTGGAGGTTCATGGTCACCAACAACGTACTACAACCCATGTTGGCCGCAGCGGCAGCGGCCTCTGACCCAGCATGACCTGCGCCCACTACTATAACATCATATTTTTGCGCAAACATATCCTTATTGTTCCACGTGGAACATGTTGATTTTCTCTTCTTCTTTTTCGCGCATCACACGTCTTTCTTCTTCTTCCTTGTCATTATATCCCACCAAGTGTAAAATGCCATGAGCCATGACTCTTTTCAACTCTTCTTCGAAAGAGACTTCATATTTGGCCGCGTTGTCTTTCACCCTTTCAACAGAAATGAAAATATCGGATTGTAGGTTTTTTCCCTCATCGTTGACGAACGTGATAATGTCAGTGTACGCGTCATGACCCAGATATTCTTGATTGATCTTCAACAAGTATTCATCATCGCAAAAGATGAAGTTCAGCTCTTTCAAGGTTTTTTCTTCAGAAGAAACCACCTCTTCCACCCATGCTTCATAACGGGTTTCTTCTTTTATGATAAACGCAGTTTCATAGAAGAAATTGATCATTGTTCGCCTTTGAAATATCGTTGTGTGCGTTCTTTATATTGCTGGCGCAAAGGTAAGGCTTGTCTGTTTAATATTTCTGTCTGTTTGAAGTATTCTTTTATCGCTGAAGGGCTTATGGTGTTTCTCTGATGCTCTTTCTCGTTTGTGGTGCTTTCGCGTTCTTTCTTTTTCCCTTGTTGAAAAGTGGCCTTGTCCAGCTTTAACAATTCGTGCTTCAATTGCAGCATCTTGCTAAGCGTCTGTTGATTGAATCCCTTCTCGAGCAATTCTCTTTCCACGCGTTCCATATCACGAAGCAATCGGTCTGTGTTGGACTTGTTGCCGGCTCCCTTTATGTTCTTGAGCTGTCGTTCTAAAGCCTGCCTAAGTTGCTGCTGCTGCTTGTAGATCTCGAACAATTGTTCGGATCGTTGTTCGTTGCCCAGGCCCGATTGTTTTTCTTTTCCGTCTTCTCCTGGTTGGTTGGGTCTTCCTTCTTCGTCCTGCTGTTCTTGTCCTTCCTTTTGTTCGCCTTGTTGCATTCCTTGTTGCATCTGTCCATTAAGCTCCTCTTGGCTCTTGATAATGTCTGGCAGCTGGAATCCTTGCTGGCCTTGCCCACCACCAGAACTTGCGCTCATGCTTTGTTGCATCCTGTCTAGTACGTCGCTTAACATACTTGCCAAATTATTCGATGCTGTAAGCGCATATTGTTGGTTTCCAATACCTTGATATATCAAATTGTTGCTGAACCTCTCCAATGATTTGTCAATATTGAAGTACACGTCTGTGATCTCTTCGTTGACGAACGCTCCTATCTCTGGCCGTCGCAAGGATAGTGCAAACAGACTGTCGTCTACATGCTCAAATACTTGTCTAAGGTTGTTCTGTTTTTTAAGACTTCTGGCAAAGTTTGGGCTATCGTCGCTAATATCGTTGAAGTCCTCCATCAAGGCTTCTTGCTCTAAGCTAAACTCAAGTAGGTTGTCTAAGATTTGACGAAGCATTTCCGCGTCTTCCATTTCCTGTGATTGTCCACCGCCCATCATTAGTGTCTCCTCCATCCTCTCTCCAAGCTTTTGCATCATCTTTCCTGCTCGCTGTTGGCTTTTTTGAGCCCCCTTGTTGGATTCTTGTTGTTGGTTGGCGTCGTTGCTCTGCTCTTTTTGTTCAAGTTGCTTTGTGGCGCTCTGCTGCTGCTGCTGTATCTCTTGCTTGGCCTTCTTCTCCTTTGGAAGCTTCATGGGGTTTCTAAGCTGATCGTTCTCCTTGGCCAGTTCTTCCAGTTCTTTTAGCCGCTTTTCAAATTCTTCGTTGAGCTGTCTTTGTTGTTCGCTTGTATTCTCTTTTGAAGGTGCTTCAGATGCTTTGGTTTGTCTCTTTGCCAATTCCTTTAGTTGGGTGGCGATCTTTTGGGTCCTTTCAGCCACATAATATTTCTTGGTGAGCTCTAACAATTGCTGTAAGTTGCGCTTATCGTTGGCCTGACGTTTCCCCATTTCTTCGAGTTTCTTGGCCAACTCTTCTTTGTCTAGTTTCTCGGCCATTTTCTCTAACGCCTCCAACAGCTTTTCATTCTTTTCAAACTCTTTGTTCTGTCGCTCTAACCGTTCTTCCAAAAGTTTTTTGAACTCTTCGTCCTGTGGGTCTGCTGTTTTTTGAAGATTCTCTTGAAGTTGCTCAGTAAACTTTTGCATCAGCTGTTCTTGCTCTTGCTGTCGCTTAAAAAAGTCCTTCAGCTTTTGTTGCTCGTCGAAGTTGAACTGCTCTCGTTCCTTTTGAGTCTTTGACAGTTCCTTTAGCCTTTCCTGCTGGTCTTCTAGTTTCTCTACTGCTTTGTTGAACCCTTCTATAGACTCCCGTTGTTCTTCAAAACGATCTTCTTGTAACTCTTCTGCCGTCTTCATTCGATATTGAAACACCTGGCTCTTGGTGGTCTTTCCGTTGCGTAGCGCATCGTTGTCTGTCACCGCAAAATACATCTCATAAGCTGTTCCTGCTTGAATGTCTAGGCCATTTGGAAAGGCATAGTAGAACAGGTCGAAGCCTTGTTGCCTTGTTGGGATGCTAATGGTTTTCTTGTTGTTCTCGTCCCCTACTGGGTAGTAATGAAGTTGCAACTTGCTTACTGCATAATCGTCTGATACCTGTCCTTGGAACAACAGTGTTTCTATTTCCGATGAATCTCTCTTGGCCTTCACCTTGATCTCTGGTCGTTGATCTTTGATGACCTGAAGACGATATCCCAATTGCTCGTAATCGGTTAGTAGTGCATTACTGGCTGAAACCTTGTACTCAAGATTTTCGTAGATTCTCTTACTTAGTGTGAATTGTCGTGCATTCTCAGTAAATCGAAGGGTATCTCGAGCATACAGCACTATCTCATCTGTGTTTTGGGTGCTTAGCTTCCATGTCACCTCAGTGCCTTCGGGAATGGTGGCGTTCCCTGTGTTTGTAACAACTTCATCCTGCCTGCCTACATATCCTGGATAATCTAGAGACATATAAAATTGTGTCGTCTTTGGGACTGCTATCACTTCAATGGCATATCGGCCAGAACTTACACCGTTTGCCGATAGGAAGAATGTGGTGCGTTCCTTCAATGTTGGCATCTCAAAAGAGAAGCCTCCTACGCCTTCATGCTTGAGAAAATAGCTTTCGTTATTAAAGTGTATCTGCGCCTCCTCAGGAATGACCTTGCCCGATGTCCTAACATTCAAGGTAATGGGAACCCCCTCTAGAGATGTCAGTTCTGGGTTCATGACAACAAAGCTGAATGGTGCCGGAGGTTCATAGGCGGTGTTATAATTGACTACGCGTTTGTAGCTGTCTGAGAATAGGGAAACATTGCCCGACAGCCAGACCAATGCAACAACGCCCAAAGGAATTAGGGCGTATTTGGCATATTTTACATTCTTCTCAAGGTTGATGGCCGAGCGGAACGGTATGGGACGTAGTGCGGCCGATTTCTGTTCGATGCTGGCAAGCAACAGGTCCGTTTTCTCGCTTTCCCCCTGCAACTGCAACACATTCAGGAGCTTGTCGTTCACTTCTGGGAAATGATTGCCGATAATTCGTGCCGCCTGTGACGTGTTGATGCCCTTCTTAAGCTGAAATAATCGCAAGGTCGGGTTGGCGATCAACCAAATAAAGAGGCCTATTTCGACCAAAACGAACAACCAGAACAATGCGGTGCGTGCTCTAGGCTCTAGCCAAAGGAAGTGTTCAATGAACAGCGTAAACAAAAAATACAGCATCCCGAGCGAAAAGAAAAGAATCATGCCTTTGATCAGTTGATTGGCATAATATTTCTTGGTGAATTGCCTCAGCTTGGTCTGTATGTGCTGAAAGTTGCTCATGGAATAGATAAAACTACAACTTTCTAAAAATTAGAAAAATAGTTACCTTGGTAAGGTTCTGTTAAAAGTTGCCCAATGAGAGATCTAAAGTACCTATCTGCCTATTCGATACCGTTAGTTGCCATCTTCGGCATTTACTTGAAAGGCTTTTGGCTGTATGCCACGCCTATTTTTGCTTTTGGGGTTTTGCCTGTTCTAGAGTTGATCCTGCCCGAGGATGATACCAATTTCTCAGACGAAGAGAGGTTGACCAAATCACAAAAACGACTGTTCGATTGGTTGCTGTACTTCAATGTGCCCATTGTTCTTGGTCTGCTCTATTATAGCCTTTTTACTGTAGCTTCATATGGTTTAGCACCTTATGAGGTTGTTGGTCTGATCGTTTCGCTAGGAATCTTGTTGGGCGCCAATGGCATCAATGTGGCACACGAGCTGGGCCATCGCGACAAAGCCTACGAGCGCTTCATGGGGAAGTTGTTACTGCTTCCTTCGCATTACATGCACTTCTATATCGAACACAACTTTGGGCATCATCTAAGGGCTGCCACCAAAGAAGACCCGGCCACTGCGCGTTACAACCAAAATGTGTATTCGTTCTATATCACCTCCGTTTTTAGACAATATTTCAGTGCATGGGAAATTCAGCGAAACCTCTTGCAAAGGGCCCACAGAAGCTTCTTCTCTGTTAAAAATGACATGCTTTGGTATGCGCTCTTTCAAATTGCTTACCTGGGGGTCGTATTCCTTTTTTTTGGGCCTTTGGGCCTTTTGCTTGCCTTTGCGGCAGGCGTCATGGGCTTCTTGTTGTTAGAGACCATCAACTACATTGAGCATTATGGGTTGTTGCGCCTAAAGACCAGATCAGGGCGTTACGAGCGTGTTCGCGAGGTACATTCCTGGAACAGCAACCATGTATTGGGAAGAGTGGTGCTCTACGAGCTTACACGGCATAGTGATCACCATTACAAGTCGAACAAGAAATATCAGGTGTTGGAGTACCATGACATTAGCCCGCAAATGCCTTTCGGCTATCCTACATCCATGGTCATCTCGTTGATTCCACCCTTGTGGTTTTGGGTAATGAACAAGCGAATCCCAAAAGAAATGGTCGCTGCTGCTTAATCCTTTTTTCTTTAGGTGGAAGGCGCGTATCTTTGCGCTTCAGAACTCTACGATCGTTTTCCTCAGGAAACTATTGTAGAAGTTGTCATTTCTGCGTAGATGGGAATCTTTAGTTCAAAAAAATCATAAAGACATTATGTCACAGAACGTTCGTGTCCGCTTTGCGCCAAGCCCTACAGGGCCGCTACATATTGGTGGTGTTCGCACCGCTTTGTTCAATTATCTATTCGCCAAGAAGCACGACGGTGATTTTGTCCTCAGGATCGAAGACACTGACCAAAATCGCTATGTGGCGGGTGCCGAAGATTATATCGTGGAAGCACTGAACTGGTGTGGCATTCCGTTTGACGAAGGCCCAGGAAAAGATGGTGGTCTTGGCCCCTATCGCCAAAGCGAACGCAAGCATTTGTACAAACAGTATGCCGATAGGTTGGTAGCCGAAGGAAAGGCTTATTATGCTTTTGATGCTGCCGAAACACTGGATTTTCACAGAAAAGACCATGAAGCCAAGGGGAAGACCTTCATCTACAATTGGCATAATCGATCGAAACTTTCCAACTCATTATCACTTTCAGAAGAAGAAGTACACGCCAAATTAGATGCTGGAGAAGACTATGTGATCCGCTTCAAATCCCCTAAAGGTGAAACGTTGGTTCTCAGGGATACTGTTCGCGGTAAAATTACCATCGACACCAACATCCTAGACGACAAGGTGCTCTTTAAGAGCGATGGCATGCCCACCTACCATCTGGCAAATATTGTTGACGACCACCTGATGGAGATCACGCATGTGATCAGAGGAGAAGAGTGGTTGCCCTCGTTGGCGTTGCATGTGCTGTTGTATCAGGCCTTTGGTTGGAAAACCCCGGACTTTGCTCATTTGCCATTGATCCTAAAGCCCACCGGGAAAGGGAAATTGAGCAAGCGCGATGGTGAAAAGCTAGGCTTCCCTGTGTTTCCGCTGGAATGGAAAGACCCAAAGACCCAAGGGGTCTCTAGAGGCTATCGCGAAGATGGCTACTTTCCAGAGGCTGTCATCAACTTCTTGGCTTTTTTGGGTTGGAATCCTGGTACGGAGCAAGAACTCTTCTCGCTGGAAGAATTGATCGAAGTCTTCAGCCTAGAGCGTGTTAACAGATCTGGCGCTCGTTTCGATCCCGAAAAGATCCAATGGTACAACCAGCAGTATCTACAACAGAAAAGTGATGCTGAGCTTGTTGTTGCTTTTGAAGAGATCTTAGCAGCCAAAGGGGTCTCGACCACGCGCGACCTGACAGCCATCGTTTCTTCGTTAAAAGAGCGTGCCACCTTTGTAGAAGACTTCTGGAAGCTTGGTGGTTTCTTCTTCGAAGCGCCAATGACCTTTGACGAAAAAGCTGCTAAAAAAGGGTGGAAGGAAGGCACTTCAGCCTTAATGAGTGAACTTGTAAAGGTAATCGACCTTTTAGAAGATCTTTCACAAGAACGTCTTTCAACCGCCATCAAAGGGTGGGTCGCTTCCAAAGAAATCGGTTTTGGCAAGGTGATGATGCCGCTTCGCCTGGCATTGGTAGGTTCCTTACAAGGCCCAGATGTGTTCGAGGTCGTTTCGATATTAGGCAAAGAAGAGACCATTGCCAGAATTAAAAAAGCCCAATCCGTTCTGGATCAGGCTCCATAGCATTTATTTTGACATTGATCGCTAAAAGAAGAAGATCGCTGTTCCGGTGATCATTCCTTGGTGCCCTTTAAAATCATCGTCTCCGCCTGTAGTGTCTAGGTTAGCATCGTCTAGCTTTCCTAAGATGTTGGTAACGCCATATTGGTACTGAAAACGCAATCTAAACGGCTTAAAGCCTGTAGTTAGCCCCACCGCCAGGTTCACATTGAACTGAGAAAGTTCTACGATCTCACTTGCCTGTATGTTATCGTAACCGTTGATATAAAAGGCCTCTTGGCCATTGTCTTCAAATTTCAGCTTATCACTGAATTGAATCATTGGGCCAAAATCTACTTCTAGGTGATTTGGCACTAGTTTCCAGTGCATGAGCATGTACAATTGTACCATGAGCAGGTTGTACTCTATCTCTTGAATGTCTGTAGCATCTTGCGCGCTTCTTCCTTCCATGCCCATCTTGCCTTGGGCAAACTGGATGCCGCCACTTACGTCATACCATTTGTGAGGTAGGTTTCCTTTCACCATCAATCCTCCCATAATGCCCGTGTTGGCAGTGGTTTCAAAATTGCCAGTGTTGATATCAAAGCTGGTGATACCTCCTGTGATCCCCAAGGAGCTTCGAATCTGATAGCTGGGGCGTTGTGCAAAGCCGCTTGTAACAAAACATAGTGCAAATGCTACTAATAGTAATAAACGGTCAAAATTCATAATGGTTAGATTTTGGCTACCGCCAAAAATAGCTTTTTTTTGATAACTTGAAAGTCATACATTGCTTTTCACTAATTATCAACCTTAAAACATACAACTATGGGGTTTCCTATCTTTTTGCCTGTTCTTATCTTTTTTGGGGTCATCTTGCTGATCTCTTCTTTCTTTATCGTGAAACAACAAACAGCTGCAGTGATCGAGCGCTTTGGCAAGTTTCATAGCATTCGCCATTCGGGCTTGCAATTAAAAATTCCCATCGTAGACAGAATTTCAGGGAAGCTTAGCTTAAAGATCCAGCAGCTAGATGTCATTGTCGAAACAAAGACGCTAGACGATGTATTCGTCAAATTGAAAGTGTCCGTGCAATATCTGGTCATCAAGGAAAAGGTCTATGATGCTTTTTACAAGCTGGAATACCCTCATGATCAGATCACTTCGTTTGTCTTTGATGTGGTGCGCGCCGAAGTGCCAAAGATGAAGTTGGATGACGTTTTTGTGAAAAAAGATGATATTGCCATTGCTGTGAAGCGTGAGCTTCAAGAATACATGTCCGAGTACGGATACGATATCATCAAGACGCTGGTTACCGATATTGACCCTGATGCACAGGTAAAAGCAGCTATGAACCGCATCAACGCTTCCGAGCGTGAAAAGATCGCGGCACAGTTTGAAGGAGATGCGGCACGTATTCTCATTGTTGAAAAGGCAAAAGCAGAAGCTGAGAGCAAGCGCCTACAAGGGCAAGGTATTGCTGATCAGCGCCGTGAGATCGCGCGCGGGCTGGAAGAGTCCGTTGAAGTCTTGAACAAAGTAGGCATCAATAGTCAAGAGGCTTCTGCCCTGATCGTGGTGACACAGCACTATGACACCCTGCAAGCTATCGGTGAAGAGACGAATAGCAACCTTATCCTATTGCCTAACTCGCCACAAGCGGGCAGCGACATGCTGAACAATATGGTGGCCAGTTTCACGGCCAGCAACCAGATCGGAGAGGCTATGAAAAAACAAAATCGAAAGAAGGATGGAGACCAATAGTCTCTGAATAGCGACTTTTTACAGCGGGCCTTTTGCCCGCTTCTTTTATTAAAAGTACTGACCAATCCCAAAAACGATCCCGTTGGTGGCATTCTCGCCAATCCCAACGCCATAGTCCAGGCGAAACACCGCATTGAAAATGCGCTTGTGTATGAATCGTACCCCTACACCTGGATGAAATTTGACATTAGACCCGTCGAAGAGCGCTGAGAACTCATCTCCTGGGTTTTGCCAGGTACCCGCATCGATGAACACATTGCTCTGTAATGCAAACCAACCTTTCTCGTAGAGGGTATGTCGGTACTCTGTATTCAGGACAATGGCAGAGATGCCTCTGTCTACCGTATTGCCCACACCGCGAATGTTGAGTTGGTTGTCTAAGGTGAACGGGGCGAATGGTGAATCTTCATTTCCGAAGATGGTAGCTAGGCGCAGACGACTCGCCCAGTTGCCTCGCGCCTTTATTTTCCTATAGTGGATGAGGTCGTTCCGTAGCGCCAAAAAGTCTCGTAGAAACTCCTCACCGCCTTCATTACCACTCAAAAATTGATTGTATTGCGCTGTAAACTCATTGGTAAGTCCCTCAAAATACTGATAGTCGATATCAAGGTCTATATATCGATACTGACCTCGGTAGATCAGCTTATTGGCCTCTAATGCAAAGGGAATCCCAGCTATGGGTTCACCATCCAGAAAATCATAGCCTTCTTGAACGTATGACGCACCAATTTCAACCTCATTCTTAAAATCAATAGACCAGATCGCGTAAGCTTCAGCCGTTTCGGCATTGAATCGGTAATCCTTTCGCTGACCTGGAACAAAGATCGGTTCTTGCGTCGTTTCGTTTCGGTAGCTGAGCCCTATACCTAACTTGTCACTGAAGAGGAATGGATGCTCCCAAAAGAATCCGTAGGAGTCGAAAACATTCCGTTCATAGAACCCTCCTAACGACTGGCCATTTCCCAAAAAGTTAAACTCGAAAAGGGAAATGCGATAGGCAAACTCTCCATTGTTGGCTGTAGCAATGCGCAAGCCGGGAATAATAGTGAAGTTTTCTTCAACTTCATACGTGAGGCGGACCCCACCTTCGGAGGTCTGAACTTCCTTTCGTGCTTTAGCAATGCCCGGAAGACGGTTCAATCGATCGATATCCTCATCGACCAACAACGAGTCGTAGGTCATCCCACGTTTCACTTTTATAAGCTTGCGAAGGAACGACTCTTTCGTTCGTCTAAGCCCTTCAATTTCTATGCTTTCGACTACCTGTGCATGCAGCCCGCAAAAAGTCGACAAAGCCACAATCAGGCATAGGTAAAACTTCATCATAGCCAACTTGGTTTCTAGTTATGACGTAAAAACTAAGGTGCACATACAATTTCGTGCTGTGTTTTTTTTGAAGTGGTCCCGCCAGCTTTCGTTGGCGTTTGCTCCTGAAAAAGAGATAACGTAAGAATATCCTAGCCCACGCGAGTTCTTTAGGACTTGTCTTGTACTTTCGCCCAAGTATCTCGAAGCCCCACCGTCTTATTGAAGATCAGCTTATCTGCTGTAGAATCTGGGTCTACGCAGAAATATCCTAGTCGTTGGAACTGAAACCGGTCACCTATCTCAGCATCTTTCAAACTGGGTTCTGCATATGCTGTCGTCACACTCAAAGAGTTCGGGTTCACGAATTCCATGAAATCCTTGTCCTTGTCCGAATCCGGTGCTTCGTGCATGAACAAGCGATCGTACTGGCGTACCTCGACGGCATACGTGTGCGGAATAGACACCCAGTGCAACGTTCCTTTTACCTTTCGCATGGATTCTTCGGTACCACTACCACTCTTACTCTTTGGGTCATAAGTGCATTGTACTTCTAGGATGTTACCGTCATCATCTTTGGTGCAGCTCTCTGCTTTGATGATGTAACCACTTTTCAAACGCACTTCGCTACCCAGTTTCAACCTGAAGAATTTGCGATTGGCTTGTTCTCTGAAGTCTGCCTTTTCTATGTAGATCTCTCGTGAAAATGGAATTTCTCTTGTGCCGGCACTTTCGTCCTCTGGGTTGTTCTCGGTCTCTAACCATTCTACTTTGCCTTCCGGATGGTTAGTGATCACCACCTTCAATGGGTCTAATACGGTCATGACACGTGGTGCCATCTTGTTCAGCTCATCACGGACATGGAATTCCAACAGGGATACGTCTACCAAGTTCTCTCGTTTTGCAACACCGACAGTATCAGCAAAATTTCGGATAGCTTGTGGTGGATAGCCTCTTCTACGCATTCCGGAGATCGTGGGCATACGTGGATCATCCCAGCCTGATACGACGCCATCTTCGACCAAGCGCAATAGCTTTCGCTTGCTTACCACCGTGTGGCTAATGTTTCGTCTGGCAAACTCGCGTTGTTTGCTTCGGATATCTTTGGGAGAATAGTCTTCCACGTGGTCCAAAAACCAATTATACAAATCTCTATGGGGCCTAAACTCTAATGTACACAGTGAGTGTGACACCTGTTCGATATAATCGCTTTCTCCATGTGTCCAATCGTACATTGGGTAAATACACCAATCGTTTCCGGTGCGATGGTGGTGTTTGTGTAGCACGCGATACATGATGGGGTCTCGAAGCAACATGTTGGGTGAGGCCATGTCGATCTTGGCTCGAAGCACATGTTCGCCCTCAGAGAATTCCCCCTTCCTCATCCGTTCAAAAAGGTCAAGGTTTTCCTCGACTGTGCGATCTCGGTAGGGGCTAGCCACTCCAGGTTCGGTAGGGGTCCCCTTCTGTTGTGCCATCTCTTCAGACGTTTGGCCATCTACATAGGCCTTTCCTTCCTTGATCATCTGAACGGCCCAATCGTACAGCTCTTGAAAATAGTCAGAAGCATAGCATTCTTGATCCCAGTGAAATCCCAACCACTCTACATCACGCTTGATGGCATCTACATATTCTTGTTCCTCTTTTGCCGGGTTGGTGTCGTCAAACCGAAGGTTTACGGGCGCGTCATACTTTTCGCCCAGACCAAAGTTCAAGCAAATGGCACTGGCATGTCCTACATGAAGATACCCATTAGGTTCTGGTGGGAATCGAAAGCGCAGGTCTTCTTTCTTGTAGCCATTCTTTGCTAGGTCTTCTTCGATGATCTGTTCGATGAAATTTAGCGAACGTTCTTCTGACATGGTGTCTTGTTGTTTCTTTATATAAAAGATTCCCGCCTTCGCGGGAATGATGGTCTCAAAAATGTTTTCTCACAGAAAACTTTCTTTGAGTCTGAAGCCACAAAGGTAACAAATAGCCTAGTATTTGTGGAATAAACTATCTTTGCAAGCAAACGTTTTTTGAGTGGGAATCATCCAGCTTACAAACATTCAGGTATATGCCTACCATGGCTGTTTAGTAGAAGAGGGAAAGATCGGTAGTGACTATCGTGTCGACCTCTCTGTAAAGGCAGACCTACAGCCCTCAGCGGCAAGTGACAACTTGAAGGAAACTGTCGATTATGTGCATCTGAATCGTATTGTGAAGGAAGAGATGGCCGTCCGTTCGAAGCTATTGGAACATGTGGCCAAGCGCATCTTGAACCGTATCTTCAATGAGATCGCGATTACTGATGAGGCGACTGTCGAAGTGTCGAAGATCAATCCGCCCATTGGTGGCAATGTAGAGCAGGTGACTATACAGATGAGCCAAAAGCGTTGATCTGGCCCCGTAGTTCAATGGATAGAATAGAAGTTTCCTAAACTTTAGATCTAGGTTCGATTCCTAGCGGGGCCACTTTTTTACATTCAAGGAGGCTTTTAAAAAACTAGGGTTCCGATAGAGAGGGGTTTGATTCTTGTCGGCTACAAATTTTCTGACAAGTAATGATCGGGCTTCAGCTTTTTTAGTATTTTTGCCCTCTGATGGCGCCATGGCCGAGCGGCTAGGCAGAGGTCTGCAAAACCTTTTACAGCGGTTCGAATCCGCTTGGCGCCTCAACAGCAAAGCAACCTAATGCGGGTTGCTTTTTTTTATGGGACTGATCTTCTCGATGCGCTCTTGGGTCTTTTCCTTGACTTCGGGAAACAGGCCTTCGACCAATAAGAACGCTCCAAAAATGAAGATAATGATACTTATGATCCGCTTGATGCGAATCGTAACGCGTGGTGTTAATCTACTACGCAAATGTTTGGCTGCGTAGATCTTTACAAGGTCTACGATAAGGTATGATGCCAAGACCGCAGCCAAAAACCAAACAACTTGAATATCATTTTCTGAGACCGTGGTCGCTATAAAGATGATACCGATCCATCCCACCAATACACCAATGTTGATGAAGTTCAGCAAAAACCCTTTTACAAAAAGTTGCCCGTACTGCTTCTTTACCGTGACAGAATAATGCTCGCGAACGATCTTTCTGAACGAACGCATGATCTTCACATATGATATGGCTCCGTACATCATGAGCACCACACCACCAAATATCAACAGGTTGGGATCGTTTTTCACCTTTTCTACAATCCGCGTAGTACTGAAGAACGCGATGGCAATGAAAAGGATATCTGCAATGATCACACCAAGGTCGAACATCAGGCCTGCTCTAAAGCCTTTGGTAGCACTCGTTTCAAGAAGTACAAAAAAAACAGGGCCGATCGTAAAGGCAAGAAAGATGCCAAGTGGAATGGCTACCTGTAAATTTTCGAGCATTTGTGAATGGTTTTTTCAAAGGTAATCAACAATGCGCTGTTTTTACTCGATAATCGAGATTTTAGGCCATCTTGTTCTAGTGCCTCGCATACTTGCACCGAAGTAGTTTACTATGAAAGTTGCATCAATCCATTCGAAGGATCTTGCCGTCAAACAATCTCTTGGTGTCTGATACTTTTGAATCTTCAAACGGTCATTGCGGTTCACGATCGCCACGTCCTTCACATCTTCTCCAGTAACGATCACCTTATTGTCATCAGACCTGATCATGTTCATTGAGATATCATCGAATACCTTGACTTCTCTGAACTCGTCCAACATTTCAGTAATTTGTGCATTTGCAAGAGCAATGGTCAATAGAAAAAAGGGTGCTAATACCTTTTTCATGGGTATTGGTTCTTTGTTTGAGAGAAAATGGTGAAAATGATTTCAAGTGGGATCCCCCCTACGTAATTGGCGTCAATTCGGATCGTTTCCCCAGCAGATCAAAGTCTAGATGACGTTTGATCAGGTCTGTATCTTTCACCTTCACGATGACCTCATCACCTAGCTGGTAGATGTTCTTGGTGACTTCGCCCACCAAGGCATATTGCTTTTCATCAAAGACATAATAGTCGTCTTTTATCTCTCTGATCCGCACCATGCCCTCGCACTTATTGGCAATGATCTCTACATAGATGCCCCATTCGGTAACCCCAGAGATGACGCCAGCAAACTCTTGGTCTTTATGGTCTTCCATAAACTTGATCTGCATGTACTTGATGGAATCGCGCTCTGCATTGGCAGCTAGGTTTTCCATTTCTGAAGAGTGCCTACACTTTTCTTCGTACTCCATCATGTTGGGAGATCTTCCTCCATCTAAATACTGTTGCAACAACCGATGCGCCATGACATCCGGATATCGTCTGATCGGTGAGGTAAAGTGTGAGTAATGATCGAATGCTAGACCATAGTGGCCGATATTTTCTGTAGTGTACTTGGCCTTGCTCATGCTTCGTATTGCGAGCGTATCTACAAGGTTCTGCTCTTTTTCCCCTTGTACATCTTTTAGAAGTTTGTTGAGCGAGCTTGTAATGCTACTCTTATCTCTCAAATCTAACTTATGTCCAAAACGACCAATGATCCCTTGTAGGGCGAACAGTTTGTCTAGGTCTGGTTCGTCGTGAACACGATATACGAAAGTCTTGGTAGGTGTTTGTTTTCCTATGAATTCAGCCACTTTCTTATTGGCCAAGAGCATAAACTCTTCGATCAGCTTATTGGCATCTTTAGAGGTCTTGAAGTATACACCAGTAGGAACATTCTCTTCATCCAGATCGAACTTCACTTCTACCTTATCAAATGAGATAGCACCATTTTGCATACGTGCTTTTCGCATGGTCTTTGCTAATTGATCTAGCTTTAGTGTAGCTTCGACAATAGCAGCATCTACTTTGTATTCCTTCCCTGAAAGAGAAATGTCTTCAGGAATGATATCTCCCTCGGTCTCGATGATATGCTGTGCCTCTTCGTAGGCAAACCGTTGGTCGGAATAGATGACCGTTCTTCCAAACCATTGGTTGTGGATCTTGGCATTATCGTCTAGTTGAAAAACCGCCGAAAAGGTATATTTTTCTTCATGTGGGCGTAGGGAACAAGCATTGTTAGACAATATCTCCGGAAGCATGGGCACTACACGGTCTACCAGATACACCGATGTGGCCCGATTGAACGCTTCTTCTTCTAGCAACGTACCTGGCTGTACATAATGCGATACGTCTGCAATATGAATACCTACTTGGTACAGACCGTTTTCCAATACTTGAAAAGAAAGCGCATCGTCAAAGTCCTTGGCATCCTTTGGGTCGATGGTAAAAGTGAGCACATCCCGCATGTCACGACGTTTTGCGATCTCTTCGGGTTTGATGCTTGTATCCAATTGGTTGGCCTCATGCTCTACATCTTCCGGGAAACGATAAGGTAACCCGTATTCGGCAAGAATGGCGTGGATCTCCGTATCATGTTCTCCAGGTCTACCAAAGCTTTCTAGTATCTTTCCGTAGGGCGAGTCTGCCTTCTCAGGCCAATCCTTTATCGCTACCAACACCTTGTCACCATCTGCCGCATCATTGATCTTGGCCTTTGGCACAAAGATATCTGCATACATCTTTGGGTCTGATGCCACTACAAACCCAAAGTTCTTCTGTAGCTGCAACACACCAACAAAGGTGGTCTTCTTCCGATTGAATATTTTGGTAATCTCACCTTCCGGCTTCTTCTTCTTCCTTCTTGGGTACAGGTATACCTCTACCTCATCGCCGTGCAAGGCTTTATTCAATTTGTTATGAGGTACAAAGATGTCGTCTTCAAGCTCTTCGACAGACACGTATGCATTGCCGCGAGTGGTCATATCTACTACACCAAAAAAGTAGTGTTGCGATGGGATGATCTGGTATTTTCCCCTAGCAACCTCTTCGATCTTGTCTTTTGCAGCTAATTCCCCTAGGCGTTTTATCAGTAGGTTTCTTCTACTCGTGTCAGTGATTCCTAGTTTAGACGCTATTTGTTTGTAGTTGAATGCTTCTTTAGGCGCTTTCTCTAGCACAGAGAATATTCCTTTGGTAATGCCTTGGCTCTTATGTTTCTTACTTATCTTTTTCTTCTTGCTCATCAAAAATCAATTTCGGTGAAAAGGTACAAATAATAAAGAGGTTGGCACTTTTCGATTAAAAAGTTAAAATTTTATTAAAAAAAATGTAACAATCTTGTTTTTACCTCGTCTATATAGTAACTGAACTACTAATAAAGAAATGAGAAAAGCATACAAGATCATTGCCTTCTTCCTTCTGATCTTCCTGGTCGGAATCCTTTCTTCTGTGGTTTACATCAACAACGCCTACGAAAGCAGTGAAGTGAAGTCTGTCGATGCAATCGAGCAGCACACCGAAACCACGGGTGCTGTTTTTTATTCCTTTCGTTAAATTCTGTATTTTTATAGTAAGTATTTAATTGATTATCAATGGATAACTTTGTTGTCGTTGCCACGTTTACCTATCCCCATGAATATGCGGTGCTAAAGATGCTGTTAGAACAAGATGGCATCAGGTATGTCTTTGAGAACGAAACCATGGTACATGTTTCCCCCTTCTACTCGTATGCAGTTGGGGGCATCAGGCTCAAGGTCCACCGAAACGATGTGGCTTCAGCACGGGCTTTGATGGACCAATTAGACAAAGACGAATCACCACTTCGTGTGGTATAAAAGTCATAGGCATGAAAAATAACATACTTTTCTCGTTAGCAGTCTTCTTGCTGGCCATCCACGCACAGGCACAAGAGATGACCCTCATCACAGAAGATGATGGTACCTACCATCAAGGGGCACTGCACGACGGTCTAAAGCAAGGCGTCTGGAAAAAATATTTGAATAACGATGTGCTTTTTATCGAGGCGACTTATCAAGACGACAGGCTTCATGGAGTTGCAAAGACCTATTATGTAAATGGTCGGGTTCACTTTAAAAGCTATTACGAGAACGGGATTCTACAAGGTGAACAGTACGAGTACGATGTAGATGGTTCACTTATCTCTTCAAAAGAATATGAGAACAACGGCATCAATGGGTACTGCAAGTTCTACGATAGCGAAGGAAACCTAACAAGATCGTACCACTTAACGCCAGACGGTGCTTTGACCGAGGATTTCTGTTACACGAAAAAAGGAAAGAAAAGGTCTTGCGGGAAAAGTTCTTCCAGTTACGTCTTCTATTAATTCAGTTATTCACAATTGTATCTATAATCATCTTTCTTTTTCTTTTTTAAAAAATTAAAAATGATGATGATGGTGGGGTGTTGATCGTTAGGAAAACTTTATGCCATTTTATTTTGAAGTGCGTCAGCAAACATTCTATTTACAACTAATTAACAATAGATTTGCATTATAAGTAGTTGATTTTGAAGATAATTTAGAAAAGGATCAAGAGTATTCAAATAGAGTATCAACACAGGATCCTTGAAATTTTTTTTGAAGAACGGTGTTGAAAAATGTGTTTTCTTTATTGAAAACTTCTCAGGAAAAAAGTGCTTCAGAATTTTGAAATGTCGAATGATCGAGCAGATTCAAAAATTATCACAAAGTTCCAATTCTTTTTTTCATACGTTATCAAGAACTATTAACGATCCTTTCCAACAAGTCTTCAACGATCCAAAGTCTCACCATTCTGAAATTAACCACTAATAGACCCATTTAAAAATTTATGACCATTGGAAACGTTTGGCCATCCTAGATAAAAGGTATGTTCAAAAAAGTTTTATGTCCATTTCGTACCTTTATGTCATTCAAAAAAGAGTTGACACATGACAATTTCTATTGGCAACGACCATGCTGGCCCAGATTACAAGAAGGCGATCGTTAGGATGCTTCAAGAACGAGGATATCAAATAATAGATCATGGTACAGAGACATTAGATAGTGTAGACTATCCAGATTTCATACATCCAGTGGCAACCGATGTAGAAAAAGGGAAAGCAGTGGTTGGGATCATCATATGTGGTAGTGGAAATGGCGCTGCCATGACGGCCAATAAACACCAACAGATTCGTGCAGCTTTATGCTGGAACAAAGAACTGGTAGCTTTGGCTAGGCAACACAATGATGCTAATATTTTGAGTATTCCTGCGCGCTTTACAGCAATACCACAAGCAGTAGCCATGGTGGAGACCTTTATCGACACCGAGTTTGAAGGAGGACGGCACCAGAGGCGCGTAGATAAGATTCCTTGTATATAGATAGTAGCATACATAGACAATAGATGGAGTCATCACTAGTATGGCATATTAAGACTTTTGATGCTTTGAACAAGCGAGAGCTTCATGACATCCTCCAACTGCGTAGCGAAGTATTTGTGGTAGAGCAAGATTGCGTATATCAAGACATCGATGGTAAGGATCAGATGGCATTACATGTCTTTTGTGTTTCCGGCGAGAAAATTCGCGCTTACGCGCGTTTATTCAAGAGGGGAGACTATTTCGAAGAAGCAAGCATTGGCCGCGTGGTAGTTTCTAAAGAAGCTCGAAAAGGAGGTGTTGGGCATCAGTTGATACAAAAGAGCATCAAAGCTGTAGCAGAACGCTTCGGTACGGCGACCATAAAGATATCTGCGCAGACGTACCTCATCAACTTCTACAAGCAACATGGTTTTCGAGAAGTAGGTGAAGAATATTTAGAAGACGGAATTCCACATGTTGCCATGATAAAAGAATAAAGGCAGGTAATCATTAACTACCTGCCTTTATGATATAGAAAGCCCTAAAACTTGAGAGAGACTTATGCGTGTGTTTCGGGGGACATGAACTTGTAGACGATTCCGGCGATGATAGCACCGACGATCGGCGCGACCCAGAACAACCACAATTGCTCCAAAGCCCAACCGCCAGCAAAAATTGCTTGACTGGTACTACGAGCAGGATTCACAGAAGTATTCGTCACAGGAATACTGATCAGGTGGATCAGGGTGAGGCCTAGACCGATGGCCAAACCAGCAAAACCTTTGGGAGCTTTAGAGTGGGTGGCACCCAAAATGATGATCAAGAACATAAAGGTCATCACAATCTCTGTGACCAGTGCGGCCGTCATACTATACCCTCCCGGAGAGTGTTCACCAAAGCCGTTAGAAGCAAATCCACCAATCTCAAAACCAGCCTTTCCTGTAGCAATAGCATACAAGATAGCAGCGCCAGCGAGACCGCCCAACACTTGGGCAATGATGTAAGGTAGCAGGTCTTTCGCATCAAAGCGCCCGCCCATCCAAAGACCAATAGACACAGCAGGATTCAAGTGGCATCCTGAGATGTGGCCAATGGCATAAGCCATGGTCACGACCGTTAGACCAAAGGCCAAGGCCACACCAGCAAAGCCGATTCCTAATTCGGGGAAAGCGGCAGCCAGCACAGCGCTTCCACAACCACCAAGCACCAGCCAAAGGGTGCCGATGAATTCAGCAACAAGTTTTTTCATTGTAATAAGTTTTTGCGCTAGAGTTGGTTAGTCTCGAAAAGCAATGATTAGATGGTAACTAAGATAGCTTTTTAAACTATTGTTTCAAAACCCGCTTCAATCCCATAAAAAGGTTTTGCTCTATTGTGGAGAAGTTCTCATCGGCCAGGAAAACGTCTTTTCGGTTGGTTTGATGGCGTAGTCCGATTGCGCTACATATAACAGCAGGTAAGCCTGAAAATCGGCCTTGGTCCAAGAAGCTTCTGTCATGCGCCTAGTTCAAAAGGTCAGCATATAGATTGTCATTGTTCAATACATCATTGGCCTTCAAGATCGCCTCATCGTGCAGCATGTTGTATTCGTATAGACCGTCGCGATAGAAGTAACGCTTCAGGATTTCGTCCTTCAGACTTTTTGTCAACTCTACTTGGTATCGGTCTAGCGAGGCAATTTTTTCGTCTTGTAGCGAGGCCAACAATTCATTGAATTCTGTTTTCACCGACACCCCAAAGTCTTCGGCCTCCTCTTGATCCATCGCTTTCTTCAATGCTTTTTCAGTCTTGGTCTCAAAATCAAAATTAGACCGTTTCACATAGTTCTTGAAATTCTGAAAATCCTTGCTCTCAAATTTGAAATCACCCACATTGTCAAAGCGATTGGCATAATAGAAGTCTGTGGCATGATCAAAGACCACCATATGTTCTATTAAAGACCTTGTAAAGGTGTTTTGCTTTTGTGAAGCGATTTCGACATCGGGCATCACACCACCGCCATCGTATACCGTTCTGCCATTTTTTGTCTTGAACTCCTTGTAGTCTTTGACATTGGTACGAACTGCTTTTCCGTTTTCGTCGCGATTCCAATAATCTAGGGCCTGAATGCAACGTCCCGAAGGCGTATAATATCGCGATATGGTAACTTTTAGTTGTGTGCCATAGGTCAGCTTCTTTGGGCGTTGTACCAGCCCTTTGCCAAAACTACGGGTGCCTACGATTACAGCGCGATCATAATCTTGCAATGCGCCAGCCACGATCTCGGATGCAGAGGCGCTATACCCATTGGTAAGCACCACGAGTGGAATTTCTGTATCAACAGGCTCTTGCTTGGTCTTGTAGGTGCGATTGAATTTCTTCACTTTAGAACGGGTGGTAACGACAACCTGGTTCTTCGGCACGAACATGTTCACAATATTGATGGCCTCCCAAAGCAAACCACCACGATTTTCGCGAAGGTCTAAGACCAAATGCTCGATACCCTGTGATTTCAAGTCTTCAAAAGCCTCTTTGGTCTGCATGAACGCTTTCTTGTTGAATTTTATCAAGGCGATGTATCCTGTTGTTTCATTGATCTTTCCATAGAAAGGAACGGCATCTACATCTATCTCGTCGCGCGTAAGGGTGGTGGTGTGCTGCTTCCCTTGCCTCATGTAGGTGATGTCTACATCGCTGCCCACGGCACCTTTCAATAGTTCTCCGGTGTCTTCTTTGAAATCAGCAACGACGATATCACCAATTTTAATGATCTCGTCACCTGCTTTCAGACCGGCGTTGTCCGCAGGATAGTCTTTAAAAGGTTCTATGATGACCATTCTATCTTCATCTCGCCTTACCGTAGCACCGATACCAGAGTATTCGCCTGCATTCTTGATCTTATAGGCCTCTACATCTTGTTCGTTCATGTAGCGGGTGTACGGATCCAACTCGCCCAGCATCTCTTTGATGGCCGTATCCATAAGCTCGGCAGGGTTGGTGTCATCTACATAATTCATGTTCAGTTCTTTGAACAAAGTAGTAAAGATCTCGATCTGCTTTGCTATTTCGAAAAAATCACTCTTGAAACTAGTTCCAACAAACAAAAAGGTAACCGCAAGTGCGGGTATCCAGATGCGCTTAGCCACTCTCCTTTTCATGATGTGTACGTTTTAGAAGTTGATGCAACAGTTGTTGCATGGTCTTGTTCAGTTGATGAAGATCGGGTTCTTCATTAGCAAGATACAAAAACATAAAGGCATAGGATGTTTGCATCTTGTTAAAAACGAGGTGTTTGTTCAAACGATAGGCCTCCCGCATCAGGCGCTTGATGCGGTTTCGTTTCACGGCAAGCTTAAAACGACGTTTAGGAACAGACACGCCTGCTTGTATCAAAGTATCCTCTGGTAGTTTCGCCGGAAGGTATATCAACTTCAATGGAAACCGCGTGATCGAATTTCCTTCAGAAAAAAGAGCATCAATAAGTCTCTTGCTTTTCAGCTTTTCTTCTTTTTTGAAAGTGAAACGCGGCATGCAGAAGGTTTAGAGAGTAAAAATAGGCAAAAGCGATGCAACAGCAACACCAGAAGATCGACGAACGGCACACCAGCTTTTCCTTCACAACAGAAAAGGCGGCCTTCACAACAAAAAATTGCCACAAATGGCCAGGTGCTGTTATTTAGCTGTTGGTTATTGGTTAATAGTTACACGATAGTACAACAATTTAGTTCCCCAGATCTAAACGTTGCCTACTATGTAAAAAAGGCTTCCCCCAACGAGGAGCCTTTTTTGTTTTCTACCTTTTCGCAAAGTTGTCTTATCCTCTTTACTGATTTTTGTCATTTCCCCTACTCGTGGGATCTTCTAATTTTCGACAGATTTCACTAAAACCAGCCATAGCGATGGGAGAGCACAGGGTACGAAAACTAGTTGGAGCAGCAGAGCGGGTGGCCTACAACCGGCACCTGATCAACGACATCACTGCCCTTGAGCAAATGTTCTCGAGCGATCTTTTTGAGAAGTCGCCCATTCGGATAGGTGCTGAACAAGAATTGTGTTTGATAGACACGGAGTGGAGGCCTTCGCCAAAAGCCTTAGAAGTTCTCGATCTGATAGAGGATGACCACTTCACCACAGAGATTGCGGTATACAACCTAGAAGCAAACCTGGACCCTTTAGTGCTTGACGGGAAATGTTTCTCTACAATGCATCACCAGCTAGAGGAAATGATACGAAAAGCAGATGCCGCAGCAAAGAGAGAAGATAGCCGAATCCTTCTGACGGGAATCTTGCCGTCTATTCAAACGAAACATTTAAAAGCGCACTTCATGGCACCTATTGAGCGCTACTTCGCATTGAATGAGGCACTGGTCTCGTTGAGAGGGCAGAATTTTTCTCTTCATATAAAAGGCGCGGACGAAGTTAATTTATTGCATGATTCGGTATTGTATGAAGGATGCAACACAAGCTTTCAGATACATTTGCAAATAGACCCAGACGATTTTGTGAATAGCTACAATTGGGCACAAGCCATTTCAGGCCCCGTGCTTAGCATCTGTACCAATTCGCCCTTGTTGTTGGGAAAAGAACTGTGGAATGAAACAAGGATCGCATTGTTTGCTCAAAGCATAGATACTCGGGCAAGTTCCTATCATTTGAATGAACGTGAAGCGCGGGTTACGTTTGGCGAAGACTGGGCAAAGGGCACCGCCGTAGATGTTTTTAAAGACGACGTGGTGCGATTCAGGAGCATACTTACCTCAGATTTTGAGAAAGACAGCTTAGAAGAACTAGCCGCTGGCAGAATCCCGAAACTCAAGGCACTTGGGTTGCATAACGGTACCATCTATCGCTGGAACCGACCCTGCTACGGTGTCACAAACGGGAAACCACACCTTAGAATAGAATGTAGATACATCCCATCTGGCCCGACTACCGTAGACGAAATGGCCAACATGGTGTTCTGGACAGGCCTTATGTCTGGCAGGCCACCAGCATTTGACAACATTGACCAAAAGATGAATTTCAAGGATGCTAAGAATAACTTCTTGGGCGCAGCTCGCTACGGAATGGCTTCTCAAATGTGGTGGAAAGGACGCTTGGTGCCATCAGACAGATTGATATTGGAAGAATTGTTGCCGATTGCGTACAACGGACTTAAAAAAATGAACATCGATCGCCAGGACGCCAACTACTATCTTTCGGTTATTGAAGAACGGATAAAAGAAAAAGATGCCGCTACTTGGATGCGGCATAACTACAGAAAGCTCAGGCAACACTATAAAAAAGAGGATGCCTGCCGTGCGCTCGCCGCAAACATCTACGAAAAGCAAAAGATAGGGAACCCTATCTCTGTGTGGGAGTTAGCGAAAGCTGAAGATGCGAATATTACGATAGGCAATGACAAGAAGGCGAGTCAAATAATGACAAGACAAGTAGTCTCGGTGAATGAACATGATAGTGCAGAACTAGTTGCTAAGATGATGCAGTGGCGAGACATTCACCACATGCCAATAATCGATGCGAAAAGGAAGCTAAAAGGATTGGTGACATGGACTGACGTGCAGACCATGCAAGATAGCAGGAAAGTGCCAGTGAAGGACTTTATGAAGAAAGAATTGATCGTCATCAATCCAGACGAAGCGGTCTCTATGGCCGAAAAACTAATGAATGAGAACCTCATCGGTTGCCTGCCGGTGGTTAGTAGCGGCACCTTGGTAGGCATCATCACCCGAAACGACCTTATATGACAATGCATCATGGCATCATGGCCAACGACCTGATCAAAAGGACATTGGTCAAAATACAAGGAAATCCACAAGACCCGGCAGTGGTCTTTTTTACTGGCATACACGGAAATGAACCAGCGGGAGTTCAGGCCTTTGAACAGATCGAAGGCCCGATCGATGACCTTGATATAAAAGGATCTCTTTACGTTTTGTCGGGAAATAGAAAAGCGCTTGCACGAGGTGTCCGCTTTATCGATAAAGACCTTAATCGGATCTGGACCAAGACCAATCTGGAAAAAGTAGCCCAACGAACACTTGAGATTGCGGAAGAAGAAGAGCAACGTGCACTTTTCAAAGAACTCAAAAGCATTGTTGAGTATCATACTGGGCCATTGTATTTTATAGATTTCCACACTACGTCCAGCCCATCACTGCCCTTTATTACGATAAACGATGCGATGATCAACAGGAAGTTCTCCAGATTGTTCCCTGTTCCCATTATTCTAGGAATAGAAGAGTACCTGGAAGGCCCCTTATTAAGCTACATCAATAGATTGGGATATGTTTCGTTGGGTTTCGAATCTGGACAACACGGGGCAGCCGAAGCTGTGGAACACGCAAAAGCTTTCATGTATCTTACATTGGTGTTCTCTGGGCTGCTCAGCGTTGAGCATGTGCCCGGTCATGAAGAGTTTTATCAAAAACTGTCGTTAGCGGCAGAGAATAAGGCGCATTTTTATGACATCATTCATCGTCACGAAATACAACAGAAAGACGAATTTAAAATGGAGCCAGGTTTCAAAAGCTTTGAACAAGTAAAAAAGGGCACGTTGTTAGCGTACCATAATGGGGGTCCAATAGAAGCTTCTAAGAACACGGTGCTTTTTATGCCATTGTATCAAGCACAGGGGGAAGAAGGCTTTTTCCTAATACGAGCGGTACCGGCAATTTTTCTAAGACTCTCAGCGCTTTTGCGAAGGCTAAGGCTGGAGAACATCCTTTCACGCCTCCCAGGAATTGGCTGGGCATCGCCAAGGAAAGAGGCATTGCAAATAGACTTAAAGCTGGCACGCTTCTTCACAAGGCCCTTTTTCCACCTACTGGGGTACAGACAGCGACAGGTAGATAAAACGCATGTGAGGCTTTTTAACAGAGAACATGTGACCAAAAAAGATCGATACAAGGGCACAACCTGGTATTGATCATAGACGAACTAAAGACCTTGCCAACAAAAGATGAAGGCTTCACAACAAAAAATTGCCCGGCATCATCATTCGCACTTAATTAGCAGTGGTTATTGGTTAATAAGTACAACGAATTAAGTCCCCAAACCTAATACGTTATACAAAGAAAAAGGCTTCCCTCAACGAGGAGCCTTTTTGCTTTTTATACCCTGCAAACAATACCTGGATAAGAACGCTACGACTTTAAAATATTGTAGATCGTCCGTTCAGAGACAAACAGCCGTTCGGTAAGCTCACAAACAATTACTTTCATCTGCTTGTGTTGGTTGTGGTTCACATAGCTTTTCACATAATTCTTTCTTGATTCCAACAATTCTTTACTTCGTTTCATGCCTTTTGGGATAATTTAAGATAGAAAACCAATCACAAATGTTTGATTCCCATCAAATTTTTGTAAATTAGCAACATATTTAAGACAAAAATAAAACATATTGCAGAATTATAAAAACAAAAAGCAGAAAAATTCTGTAAGATGTTGAAAAGCAAATCATGGAAGCAATAAACGAAAAAGTTAGGTGGATCATTGAGCATTTTGGGTTGAACAACAACTCGTTCGCAAAGAGAATTAGTGTTACGAGCACTACGATAGACAGCATCACGACAGGAAGGCTGCAGTCAGACGGTTCAAGGAAGCGAACAAAGCCTGGCTTTGATGTCCTAGAAAGCATTATAGAAGAATTCAACATCAACCCAGATTATTTATTTGGTCGCAGTCCAAGAATGCTTAAAGAAGCAGGGGATGGCCCGATGTATACCGGGGTGCCACAAGTGGTTGCTGTTGACCAGAAAGGAGAAGAGAACGTGGTCTATGTTCCGGTAAAGGCACGCGCAGGCTATTTGTCTGGATACGGAGACGCCGAGTATATCGAATCGCTTCCCTCCTTCAGCATGCCACAGCTTACCAACGGCACCTATCGCTGTTTTGAGGTACAGGGAAACTCGATGGTACGCACGTTCTTTGATGGCGACTTGGTCTTTGGGCGTTATGTGGAAGACCTTTCCGATGTGAAGGACGGAAGGGTATATGTCATCGTAAGCCGAAATGATGGCATTGTCTTGAAGCGGGTGATCAACCGTATTGAAGAGCGCAGCAAACTGATCCTAAAGTCAGACAACAAGGATGGCAACTACCCCACATACACCATCGATATCGAAGAGATCATGGAGATCTGGTACGTAACGATGTTTGCTTCCAAGCAAATGCCCGAACCCGTAGACGTGTACGATCGGCTTCACGAGCTCGAAAGCAAGATCGTTCTGTTAGAAGACGCGCTCAGAAGGGCCAACTGATCATAGGCAAGGACCGTAGGTCATTTCGACCCCGAATCCTCGAGGGAGAAAGGTCAATCTAAATTAATAAAAGGGATTTCCCAGTCGTTCCGATAGGTATCGGGATACTCCTTCGAAATGACAATAACTTACTTGACCTCAAGAACGTTGTTTTGCTGATTGATATCGGCCATCAACCCCGACGGGTCTAGCACGATCGCACGAATGCTGCTTTTAGGCTTATCAATGGTGAATTCGTAGGTGGGGAATGCCCATGGCCAATCTTCGATAACAGTTCTTTCGATACCCTGATAGGGATTTTCCTTTTCACCACGCATCATGCGCAGAGGCGCGTAGAAGGTTTCGCGCGTGCCATCGTTGTAGACCACTAAAATATCTTGCGGCATCGGCATTAGGCCAATGCGTTCAAGCGTTACTTTGGTCTTTCCGTCCTCATCTGAAACACCTTTTACACCATAGTCAATGGTATTGGTGGTCTGTGTCCAGTCGGTCAAATACCAATCAAGCTGCATCCCCGAGATCTTTTCGGCGGTACGCTTCATATCGTTGGGCGTAGGATGCTTGAATTTGAAGTCCTCGTAATACTTTCGGAGTGTCTCCATCAGGTTGTCTTGGCCGATCACATACCCAAGTTGTGCCAAAAAAACAGCTCCTTTACTGTATGCTGAAACTCCATAGGCGCTGTTATGCTCATAGCGGTCGGCATGGGTGGTCTGAACTTGCTCTTTACCAGAAGCAACAAGCCTGTAGTAGCTGTTGTAAGCATTCTCAAAAGGGTTGTCTTTGTCCTGCTCCATGATTTGATTCATGCATAAATAAGAGATAAAGGTGGTAAAGCCTTCGTCCATCCATTCGTGCTTCGACTCGTTGGTGGCCAACAAATGCTGAAACCAAGAGTGTGCCACCTCATGTACCGTGACACCTACAAGGCTGCCAAAGTTTCGCTTACCTGTGATCAGCGTACACATAGGATATTCCATACCGCCATCACCTCCTTGAATTACAGAGTATTGCTTGTATGGGTATTTGCCAATATTCTTGTTGAAGAATTCAAAAGTCTCTACAGTCTTGGGTTGAAGGCTCTTCCAGTTGTCCTTGATGTTGGGGTTGTTCTTGTAGAAGAAATGAAGCATGGGGCCATGTTCCATTTGAAGCGTGTCGTGCACAAAATCAGGGTCGGCGCCCCAGGCAAAATCCAGTACGTTCGGAGCTACAAAATGCCAAGTAAGCTTCCCATCCTTCACTTTTTGCTTTACAGCTTCCCCATCTTTTTCATACCCATGACCAATTTCTGAAGCGTTTTGAAGATATCCTGTTCCGCCAACGGTGTAGTTCTTGTCTATGGAAAGCTTCACCTCGAAATCTCCCCAAACTTGATGGAACTCACGACCAATGTAGGGATGCGCGTGCCACCCTTCAAAATCGTATTCTGCTATTTTTGGATACCATTGCGTCATTGACAGCGCAACGCCCTCTTTGTTGTTTCTGCCCGAACGGCGGATCTGTACAGGCACTTGACCATCAAACGCCATATCAAAGGTGACCTTTTCGCCAGGTTGAATGGGCCTGGCCAAATCTACCTCTAGCACAGTGCCAGCAACGACATAGGTCAAAGGCTCTCCATTTTGTCTCAGGCTCTTCACTTTGATGTAACCGATCTCGTGTTGATCTAGCTTTGCTATTCGATCAGCCACCCTAGGGTCTGTATCTGAAATGGTGCGCGAACGAACGTCCATTTCGCTTCCTGGCCGAAATGCATTGAAGTACAAATGGTAGAAGACCTTGTCTAGTACATCGGGCGAGTTATTGGTATAGACAAGTTTTTGAATACCTGAATACCGATAATTCTCCACATGGAAGTCGATGTCCATGTAGTAGGCAACATGTTGTTGCCAGTAGCCATTTGTGGAGGTCTCGGGTTTGGTTTTGAGGGCAGCAAGAGTTGCTTGCTGCGAAGAACAGGAAGAAAATTCAAAACAAACAAACAAGGAGAACAGAAAGACTTTTTTCATAGTGAAAAGAATAAAAAAGGAAATCTAAAGAAGTGGTCGTAATGTCATTTCGAGCGCAAAGCGAAATCTGATAGTGTAAGACAAACTAAGAGAATTCTCGTCGCGTCGCTCTGTCGGAATGACGATTGTTTAGCACATATAAATGGATGGATCATTTCGAAACTTGCTGAGCCATTACCAAGGCATTGTACGCATTGGCAATGTTACCGGACTTTGAGATCGTCTTGAACTCTTTGGTCTTGTCGCCACCAACGACTACTTGGGTTTTCAAGGGGAAACCAGCAGCCATGATGATCTGCTTTACCTGCGAAGCAGAAAGCTTTGGATAAAAACCACGGATCATCGCAGCCAAACCAGCTACAGCAGGAGCGGCCATCGATGTGCCTCCCAGAAATTCGTACTGATTGTTGGGCACGGTTGACCAGATCTGAGCACCAGGCGCAAAAACGTCTACATTCTTGATACCATAATTAGAGAAGTTGGCCACCACTTGCGAACCGTATGATTTTGCTAAGGCTCCTACAGTGATGAAGTTGTCTGCGATCTCTTTTCCGCCTGTAAAATCTGTAGGATAGCTAACGTTATAGTCGATATCTTCAGAGTCGTTACCAGCGGCATTGACGATCAGCACATCTTTCTTTGCGGCGTATTTGATGGCATCCCAGACCCATTCTGGATGGGTGGAAAAGGACTTCCCGAAGCTACAGTTGATGACCTTGGCGCCATTGTCTACCGCATATCGAATCGCCAAGGCAATATCCTTATCATATTCGTCGCCGTTGGGCACGGCTCTTACGGGCATGATCTCTACATTGTTGGCAACGCCATTCATGCCTTTTCCGTTGTTTCGCTTTGCGGCGATGATTCCGGCAACATGCGTTCCGTGTTTGGCATGTTCTTTATCAGGACCAATGACGTTAGCATTGCCATAATTTCTATCGTTGAGATCATCAGGGTCGTCACCCACAATTTTTCTACCATCAAAAGTGGCGCTAAGATTGTAGTTGAGCTGATCGTATACATAATCAGAGAACTCTTTGATCTCTTTTCTGTACTCTTCAACGGTCCACTGCTGGCCGTTTAATACTTGAAGCATGATACCTTTGGCTTGTGCCAATGATTCGTCTTGTGTATTGATGGCCTCCACCTCTGCTTTTGTGTAGGTGTCTTTTTTGAAATGCTCGGAAAGTGTCTTGTCAACATTTGTTAGCACATCTACCTGTTGTTTGCTTTGCTGTATGTTGGCAAGTTTTTCATCCAAAGCAGCTTTCGCGGCTGCATATTGCGGATGCCTTGTTCCTGCGGCAACGATGCGCGCCATTTCAAGCTGCTCATCGTTTGCGTCTCCTAAGAAATTCCAACCGTTAACATCATCCACATAACCGTTCTTATCATCATCCTTGCCATTGTTAGGAATCTCGTCTCGGTTTCTCCAGATGATACTCCGCAGGTCTTCGTGCTCTATGTCGATACCAGAATCAATTACGGCTACGGTTACTTTGTTGGGGCGTTGGCTCTTCACAAAGTCGGCATAGGCCTTTTCAACACTCATGCCGGGAATAGTGTCGGTGACAAGGTCTTTATGGCCCCAAGTTTTTTTCTCTTCCTCGGTAAGCTCGTCGTATTTCAACGAGATGCTATCAATGTTCTCTACAGGCGTAGACAAGATCACAGGCGCGGTACTACCACAACCTGATAAGATCGCAGCTGCAAAAGCTGGCAACAATACATACTTAAATCTCATACGGTCTAAATTGATTTTAAAAAATATCCTCACAACTGAAAACCTCTTTTAGGCGCACCCCTTTTTCGGTATGGCCTAGCGTAATGATCTCGTGGTGAGGGTCATGTTCCAAAAATAGGTAATAATTATCATTGGCCGCCTTATCTAAAAAGGAAGCTTTTTCTTCTAATGTTACTAGGGGTCGCGTATCGTAGCCCATCACATACGGAAGCGGGATATGGCCAACCGTTGGCAACAGGTCTGCCATGAACACGATGACCTTTCCATTATAGTTGATGTGCGGAATCATCTGTTTTTCAGTATGACCATCTACGAACAGCACATCGAACCCTAATTGTCTTGATGCCTCTTCTACAAAGTTGAGCTGACCACTTTCTTCAATAGGCAGGATGTTTTCCTTCAAGAAGGAGGCCTTTTCGCGAGGATTGGGATCTGTCGCCCATTCCCAGTGGTTGGCATTGCTCCAAAACGTGGCATTTTTGAATGCAGGCTCATAGCCTGTTCTGTCTTTGTTCCAGCGGATGCTTCCCCCACAATGGTCAAAATGCAAATGTGTCATGAACACATCAGTGATATCATCTCGATGGAAACCGTAGCGAGCTAGCGAGGCATCTAACGAATGATTTCCCCATAGATAATAGTAACCAAAGAATTTTTCCGATTGTTTGCTGCCCATCCCTGTGTCTATAAGAATGAGTCGATCCCCATCTTCAACCAATAAAGATCGAGCTGCCATCTCGATCATGTTGTTAGCATCGGCCGGATTCGTTCGTTGCCATAGGGACTTGGGCACCACGCCGAACATGGCGCCGCCATCTAGCTTGAAATTTCCTGTCTCGATCGGGTAAAGTTTCATGTAATCTTGAAGAAAGAACTGCAAAATACTAAAAATGAAGGGAAGAATCTTTTTTTGAATGGTGGTGAAGAGAGTTTTTAACAGTGCTTTAGTAAAAAGTAGTAAATTCACGAAAAATCACGCGAATGTTAGAACTGGCCAGTATCATCATATTAGGCATTTTGGCACAATGGGTCGCCTGGAAATTCAAGATTCCAGCAATTCTACCGTTGATACTCATTGGGTTGTTGGTTGGGCCGCTCTCTACCTTGATCTCCTCTGATGGCGAGAAATGGATAGAGCCCGTCTGGAATGGGCACAAGGGATTCTTTGCCGGCGAGAACCTGTTTTACTTCGTGTCTCTGGCGATCAGCATCATCCTTTTTGAAGGAGGGCTGACACTCCGAAAGAATGAGATCAAGAATGTCGGGCCAGTAATTACGAAGCTAATAACAGTTGGCACGCTCATCACCTTTTTTGGCGCGGGAGCGCTGGCACATTTCATATTTGACCTTAGCTGGAAGATAAGCTTCTTATTTGGCGCATTGGTGATTGTCACAGGCCCTACAGTGATATCGCCAATACTGAGAAATATTCCACTGAAGAAGGACGTGTCTGCAGTGTTAAAGTGGGAAGGCATCTTGATAGACCCCATCGGTGCATTGTTTGCCGTACTTGTTTTTGAGTTCATCACAGTTGGCGAAGGCAATGCCTACACAAAAACGGCCTTGATCGAGTTTGGGAAGATCGTGCTTTTTGGCACGACCTTTGGCTTCACCTTTGCCCATGCGCTGATCTATATGATCAAGAAGAACTGGATCCCGCATTATCTACTGAACGTAGTGTCGCTTTCAGTGGTGTTGCTAGTCTTTGTCGAGTCAGACATCTTTGCGCATGAATCGGGACTTCTAGCAGTAGTAGTGATGGGACTGGTTATGGGGAATGCAAACTTGCCCAACATCAAAGAACTTTTGTACTTCAAAGAATCGTTGAGCGTGTTGCTGATATCGATCTTGTTCATCTTGCTGGCTGCCAACATCGATATAAAAGACCTATTGCTTGTTTACAACTGGAACAGTGCCATGCTGTTCGCTTTTATCGTGTTCTTGATTCGCCCACTAGGCGTGTTCTTAAGCACAATAGGCTCGAACTTGAAACTAAACGAGAAGGTGTTCATCAGCTGGGTGGGCCCAAGAGGTATCGTGGCAGCGGGTATCGCGTCGCTGTTTGGCACCAAATTGGCCCAGAATGGTGAACCAGGAGCAGAATACATCACTCCGTTGGTCTTTTTGATCGTTCTAGGAACGGTGCTTCTCAATGCTACTACAGCACGGCCTTTCGCAAAAGCGATAGGCGTGTATTTGAAGGCCTCCAAAGGAATATTGATGGTAGGCGCCAATAATTTTTCGCGGTTGATCGCAGAATATCTTTCAGACAATGACCGCCATGTAGTGTTGGTAGACACGAACAGGGCCAATATAGGCGAAGCTCAAGAAATGGGATTGCAAGCGGTTGAGGCCAACATCTTTTCTGAAGACCTAACGACCAACATCGAGTTTAGCGATATAGGGTATTTGTTGGCACTCACGGCCAGTAAAGAGGTGAACAGCTATGCGATCAGACGTTTTGGTAAAAACTTAGGTGAGAACGGTGCTTTTCGACTGATCACACATGAAGAGATCCATGACCCTGAAGAGATAGATGCTGAAGTGCTGTTCTCCTCTACCGACGACTTTATAAATTTAAGTGAGGTGGCACGGGATTTTCCTGAGATCCATGAGTTGGAAGTCGCCTCTTCAGAACACCTCACACAAACGCTTGAAGAGATAAGGGCTTCAAAAGAGAGCATTCCCCTTTTCTTGAAGAATGGTGACGGAGAGCTTCACATCATTTCTACTCTTGAAGACATGAAGAACATCAAAGGCGGTAGCGAACTCGTGTATCTAGGGAAGGCCATCGAGCAATAGCCCTTCCAGGTACAACACAGCATTTGGCCATTTCACAACATCAAAAGCCTGTTTCACAAAGTTTTATTTGAAAGAACAAAATCACACGATACATTAGCATCATGATTGCTTTAAACCCTACCATGAAAAAACTACTCATCGCTGCGGCGATCATATTACTTACAATGCTAGTGTGCGTATAAGCACTTTTGCCCCAAATCAAAAGAATTAAAGAAAGTACTACCTAAAGAGCATCCCCCACGGAGGCTCTTTTTTTATGCGATAGCTTCATTTCAAGGACCACAATGTCCAATTCAACCTTTTTTTCACCCAATTAGGCAAAACAGGCTTCCATAAACCTGCACTAAAGGGAACCTTTGGAATATCAAAAAACGAACAGTCATGATTTCCAAAACGACCTTTACGGCACTCATGCTTTTCATGCTTTTCTTCTCCAATGCGCAAAACAGCATCTCTGGCACGGTCAAGGACAATGCCGGCGAACCATTGGCTTTTGCCAATGTAGTGCTCTATGGAGCTCACGGATCGATCACAGGCATGGCCAGTAGCGAAGACGGGATTTTCTCATTCATAGACCTAACCGATGGCGCATATCAAGTGGAGGTCTCTATGCTTGGGTTTAAAGTGAAAAAGTCTGAAGAAATTGTTGTTTCAGAAGGAAACAGGTCACAGACCCTAAATTTCAGTCTAGAGCTCGAAACACTCGATGAGGTGGTCGTCACACAAAAACGCCCAGTAATTCGCCAAACCGCAGAAAAGTTGATCGTAGACCTTGAAACTTCTGAGCTGGTGAACACGAATCTAGAGGACGTGATGAAAAAAGTGCCCGGTGTTTTGGTGCGCAACGGCAGCCTTAGCTATGCCGGGCAAAGCAACCTGAGAATACTGATCAATGGCAAGACCACTGATTTTATGGACGTGAACACCTTGCTGCGCGAGTTGCCAGCCGAGAATATCGCCAAGGTAGAGCTGGTACAGCAGCCAGGAGCTGAATACGATGCAGAAGGCTCGGGACCATTGATCAACATCATCTTGAAGAAGAATGTAAAGCTAGGAACCTATGGAAGTATTCGAAGCACTCTGGGCTATGTAGAAGACGTGTTGTATGGAACCAGCGTTTCATTGGCCAGCTATAAGAACCAGCTGAATTGGCAATTGGGTGCTGGCTATTCCCGTTGGTCTTGGAGAGACGACCTTTTCCTCTCCAGAAAAGTATTGGACGAAACCTACGATCAGGCGTCCATTTCACCTTTCGACCCCGAGTCGTTGCGTGCCAATGCCCGAATAGACTATTACATCGATGGCAAGCATACGATCGGGACTGGCGTGAATCGAATCCAATCGATGTCGGACCGAGTGACCAAGAACTCCACCACCATTAGCGATGCGACCTCTACCGAAACACTTTTCACAGATAATAGCTTCGATAGAGATCGAACCACATTGATCTTAAACCCGTATTATGAGTTTGATGATGAAAAGAACAAACTCACATTAGATTTCAACTATGTGGACTACACCTACGGCAATGTGAACAACCTCTTTCAAATAGGCGAGAGCACCATCGACTATGACAATCAGCGTTACTTTCAAGATGCAACCTATGAGGTCCTGACCTACAGCGGTGACTACAAACGAACGATCAACGATGATTTCAGCGTAAGCTTCGGCTCACGCTTTACCGACGTGACTTCAGATAGCGACTTGCAATCGTTGACTCAGAACGGCCAAGGAGCATTTGTGAATAATATGGATCAGACCAACCGTTTTGTGATTGACGAGGAGATTCTCGCTTTCTATGGAAAGGTCAATGCTGAACTTGGAGACAACTGGTCGTTCTCTGGCGGTTTGCGCTGGGAGGAAAGCAAGACCATTGGTACATCGGTGACCCAAAGCGAAACACGCGCCCGAAACATCTCGAAGTTCTTCCCGAGCGCAAGCTTGAGCAGAAAGATCACCAACGCCCTAGGCGCCGACCTTTCGTATAGCTACCGCATTCAACGTCCAGATTATGGCTCGCTGAACTCGTTTGTGTATTTCTACGACCCTTTTACGTTTGAGGAAGGAAACCCAAACCTGAAGCCTGCGTTTACCAACAGCTATCAATTCAGCCTTACCTATGAAGAACAGCCTTTCTTCAGTGTCAGCTATCGCGAAGTGTCCGATGCGCTATTCCAGGTCGTCACCCAGAATGATGCTTCGGCCGAGACATCACGCTCGGTGATCAACCTGGCCAATTACAACAACCTTAGCTTTAGCTTTTTCGGACCATTAAACTTCATTGATGGGCTGGAGGGCTACACAGGCGTGATCGTCAATTACAACGAGTACCGATCTGAGAACCTCTCACCAGAATTAAACCTCGACAAATGGGCATTGACCTGGTTTACCAGCGCAGAGTATACCTTGCCCTGGGAGGTCAACGCCGAGCTTTCGGGATGGTATTCTACAGGAGGGCTAGAAGGGCAGATAGACTACGATTGGTTGGCAGGAATGGACATTGCAGTGAGCAAGAAGCTCTTGAATGACCGTCTAAAAGTAGCCGTGGAGTTTGAAGAAATATTGAACAAGACCTTTCAAGGAAGCATCAATTACAATAATGTGAATGCTACAGTTGAGAGCGATTGGGCGCGACAGAACGTGTTCTTGCAATTAAGTTATAGCTTTGGGTCCAAGTTTGGCAAGCAGAAGAGAAGAGGAAATGCTTCGAAAGAAATACAAGACAGGATCAATGACAACAATTAAGATGAGAAAGAAACAAGGATTCTTTTATCTGGCAACGCTCTGCCTTATGGGCTGCTCTAGTAGCAATGACACCATAGACAGTTATCTCGGATTTGACATGCCTAAAGGAACATTGGATGCTTATCTTGAGGCAAGCATGCGCGAATACCGCATCAACGGATTATCGGCAGCGGTGATCAACGATGGCGAAGTAGTATACCACACCGTGAAAGGACTAGCAAATGCAGAAGCACAGCTGCCTGTAAACGAGAAGACGATCTTTGAGGGCGCATCAATTTCAAAATCCGTCTTCGGGTTTTTTATAATGACCTTTGTAGAGGAAGGGATGCTCGACCTAGACAAACCGCTTTATCAGTACATGGAGTATCCAGACATTGCTCACGATGAGAGCTATAAGCAAATAACAGCTAGGATGGTATTGAGCCATCGGTCAGGATTTCCCAACTGGCGTGAAGATGAGCCCGACAAAAAACTAAAGATAAAGTTCGAACCAGGCTCTCAATATGGTTATTCGGGAGAGGGGTATCAATATTTGGCAAAAGTATTGATGCATTTGCTGAACACAAAAGACGCAGGGCTTGAGCAAGAATTTCAAAAACGAGTAGCAGCCCCCTTAGGACTAACGAATACCGTTTTTATTCAGAATGCATACACAAGAAAACACAAGGCAGAACCGTATGATGAGAATGGTGATTGGATCGACTGGCATGCCGATTACTGGTTTCAGAAAGAAGATGGAAGGTTTTATGCGCCATCCTCCATTCATTCAGAACCCATAGACTTCTCTAAGTGGATGATTGCAATAATGAATGGAGCGCTATTATCCGAAGAGAGCTATGACGAGCTGTTGAGCCCACAATCTGAAGTTCCAAACGATGTCGTCAAGGCATCTTACACGCTAGGCTTTTTCAAACCACATATCCCACTCACCAATTTTTATCTTCACAGTGGGAATAACGAAGGCTTTACTTCGTGGTTCGTTCTGGACACCCAAAAAGATTGGGGGTTTGTACTGTTTACCAACTCAGAGTATGGAGAGCAGCTGGGGCAGGAACTCTTCTTCTATGCCATAACAGGGCCCGACAAGTGGAAACCGTATCTTGCGGTAGCGATCATAACAATTGCACTAATGACCATCTTATGGTTTTTGATCAGGAAAATGGTTAGGTATATCAAAAGAAAGAGAAACGATGGACACTAGGTTAAACAGATCGGACTATATCATATTGGCAATGATCTATTTGGCTACGATATTGCTGAACAGCTATGATTATTATAAGACAGGCAATAAACCGATAGAATATGTTGCAGATTTTTCGGCAGTCGTCCTCACCTCTTTTGCCTGTATTTTGGTGTTCATGTACTGGCTGATCCCAGGATTTCTGATCAAGCGAAAAAGGTATGTTCTTTTTGCGCTTCTAGGCCTGCTCTCACTTTCATTGGCAGGAATTGTAGAGTACACGGTAGGCTTTTGGTCTGCTAGTGAGGATTGGGGCAAGTATCTGAAGCCTCCCAGGCTTTTCATTGAAGGCATTTTCAGAGGGTCGGACAATGTTGGAATTGCCTTTGGGATTCTCTTGGCAAAGAAATTCTACGAAAGTCAAACCAAGATCGTTGACATTGAGAAAAAACAAAAGGAAAACGAACTGAAGCTATTGCGATCACAAATAGACCCACATTTTCTGTTCAACAACCTGAACACCCTCGATGCCTTGATCGATAGTGATTCGGACAAGGCCAAAGAATACATCAACCGACTGTCATTGATCTACCGCTATTTGATCAAGACCAAGGATGTTGAGGTAATGGAACTTTCCGAGGAGTTGGCGTTTGCAGAAAATTACCTATTTCTGATCAACACACGATTTGGTGACGACTATGACTTCACCATTGACCAGAAGGCAAGCATTTCGGAAAAGTTCATACCTACAGGCGCCTTGCAAACCTTGTTAGAAAATGTGGTAAAACATAACAAACCACTTAGTAACAAAGCCGTAAAGGCACGAATCGATATCCATGATGATTGGATTTCGGTAACGAATAGCAAGACCAACAATGCGCCCCGCCAAGAATCGTTGGGCACCGGCCTTGAAAACCTGAAAGCCAGGTATGGGCTCTTGTCGGATCGAGCACCAATAATTATTAGCATACAGGAGGAATTCAAAGTATCCATCCCGATCATACAACTAAGCACAGAAAGTTAGACAACATGAAGATCTTGATTCTAGAAGACGAAATACCAGCCTATCAGAAGTTAAAAGGGCTTCTGTCAGATTTTTTTGCTGAAGAAGTCACACATGATTGGTCGCGATCTGTCGAGGCAGGAAAAGTTTTTTTAGAAGAAGGCCAGTACGAGCTGATCCTTTCAGACATTCAATTGTTAGACGGCACCTCGTTTGAGCTTTTCGAGTCCGTCGCGGTAGAGAGTCCGATCATCTTTTGCTCTGCGCACGACGAATATCTTTTCGAGGCCTTCAACACCAACGGCATCGCCTATGTTTTGAAGCCCTACTCCAAAAATGATTTTAAGAAAGCAATAGAAAAGTACCAATCCCTTTTCAAGCAAGGCAACTATCAAAGGCTGAACGATTCGACCTTGAAGGAATTACAGCATGCACTGCACGAGGAGCAAGCATCGTATAAAAAACGTTTTGTGGTAAAACGGAATAAAGGCATTCAACTACTGAACGTTGCCGAGATCAGCCTTGTAGAAGCTTCAGGCGATTTTTGCATGGCAACAGATGCTTCAGGGAAAAGACACCCGATCTCTCAAAACATCGGAAGCATTGCCACACAGGTCTCCCCTAAAAAGTTCTTCCGTATCAACCGAAGTCAGCTGGTCAACATCGACCATATCGAGAACATAGAGAACCACTTCAAGAACCGATTGATGATCACATTGACCGGATGCAAGGAAAAAGCGATGACCAGCTCGGCCACGACATCAGAATTTAGGAAGTGGCTGGAAGCTTAGCTCAATGATGGCTTCGCGACAAGCATTGTCCTAGGTAACATCAAATATGTCTTGTCACTTCTACAATGCAATTTTTGCTGAACCCACCAAACTAGTCATTCAACTTCAACACCGCCATAAACGCCTGCTGCGGAATCTCAACATTTCCGATCTGGCGCATACGCTTCTTTCCTTTCTTCTGCTTCTCTAGCAGCTTACGCTTACGAGAGATATCACCGCCATAGCACTTGGCTGTTACATCTTTACGCAATGCTTTGATGGTTTCTCTAGAGATGATCTTGGCGCCGATAGCCGCTTGTATCGGGATGTCGAATTGCTGTCTCGGAATCAGTGTCCGTAGCTTTTCGCACATCTTTTTGCCAATAGTGTATGCATTGTCGGCATGAATTAGGGCAGAAAGCGCATCGACCGAGTTTCCGTTGATCAACACATCTACCTTTACCAACTTAGAGGCACGCATGCCGATCGGGGCATAATCAAAGGAAGCATATCCACGGGAGACGGTCTTCAACCGGTCATAAAAATCAAAGACGATCTCTGCCAAGGGCATGTCGAAACTCAATTCGACGCGGTCTTGGGTCAGATAGGTCTGGTTGGTGATCTGTCCACGTTTTTCGATACAAAGACTCATCACAGACCCTACGTAATCTGCCTTGGTGATGATGGCTGCTTTGATGTATGGCTCTTCCACACGGTCTAAAGTAGAAGGGTCGGGAAGGTCAGAGGGATTGTTGACCAGGATGACCTCATCGGGATTCTTCTTGTTGTATGCATGATAGGACACGTTCGGCACCGTAGTGATCACGGTCATGTCGAACTCACGCTCCAAGCGTTCTTGGATGATCTCTAAATGAAGCATTCCCAAGAAACCACAACGGAAACCAAAGCCGAGGGCGGCAGAGCTTTCGGGAGAGAACACGAGTGAGGCATCATTCAGCTGCAGTTTTTCCATAGAAGCGCGAAGCTCTTCGTAGTCTTCGGTATCCACAGGATAGATTCCCGCAAAGACCATAGGCTTTACATCTTCAAAGCCTTCGATAGCTTCTTGGGTTGGGTTTTCGGTTAGCGTTACCGTGTCGCCAACTTTTACCTCGCGCGCATCTTTGATACCCGTGATGAGGTAACCGACATCGCCTGTGCCGATGACCTTTTTGGGCTCTTGTTTTAGCTTCAATGTGCCGATCTCATCAGCAAAATAATCTTTGCCCGTAGCCAAGAACTTGATCTTGTCTCCTTTTTTGATCTCGCCGTTCTTCACCCTAAAATAAGTCTCCACACCACGGAAAGGATTATATACAGAGTCGAAGATCAATGCTTGGAGCGGCGCTTTTGGCTCTCCTTTGGGTGCAGGCACCTTTTCAATAATAGCATCGAGGACCTCCTGAATACCTACGCCTGTCTTAGCACTAGCAGGAATTACCTCTGAAGGATCACAGCCCAACAGGTCTACAATATCATCGGTCACCGCTTCAGGATTGGCGGCTGGCAAGTCTATTTTGTTAAGTACTGGGATGATCTCCAGATCGTGCTCTAGTGCCAAGTATAGGTTAGAAATGGTTTGAGCCTGAATGCTTTGTGCCGCATCGACGATAAGCAAAGCACCTTCGCAGGCAGCAATAGACCGCGATACTTCATACGAGAAGTCAACATGACCAGGAGTGTCGATCAGATTCAGGATGTACTGTTCGCCATCATGGTCGTACTCCATTTGGATGGCATGCGACTTGATGGTGATACCACGCTCGCGCTCCAGGTCCATATTGTCTAACAGCTGGTCCTGTTTTTCGCGCTCGGTGACCGTTCCTGTGAAATCCAACAATCGGTCGGCCAAGGTACTTTTACCATGGTCGATGTGGGCGATGATACAAAAGTTACGAATGTTCTTCATGCTACAAAAAGCCTGCTTCTTAGAGCCGCAAAGATAGGATATTTAGTCAATGAAAATTACGATCAAGACTTCAACGAGATATAAGGCTCAAGGACCGTTTGATAAAAACGTTATCTTTATTGAAATTTTTCTGCATCGATGCATGCTATCCCTAAACTAACTGCCCTATTAGTAGTGGTGTGCTCTGTTTTTTGTACCCCATCAACAGCCCAGCACATTGTTAGCGGTACTGTTGTTGACTCGAAGGGGAAAGCTGTTTCGTTTGCCAATATCATTGTTCATAAGGCACAAGATTCTACTCAGATAGCAGGTTTGGTGACAGATGATGAAGGTTTCTTCGAGCTTGAAGCATTGCCCGAAGATGATTATTTCTTGAAGACGACCTTTGTTGGGCTCAAAGAGAACATACGATCGTTCACACTTTCTGAAGCCCTCCGGTTAACGATTACGCTATCGGAAGAGACCACAGAACTCTCGGAAGTTGTAGTGTTGGCAAAGAAGCCCACGTTAGAGCGAAAGGTAGACCGTTTGATATTCAATATAGAAGACTCATCCCTGAGTGAGCAATTGATCGGGGACGTACTTCGCAAAACGCCTGGGATCTTGGTGCTGAATGATAAAGTTACCGTGAAGGGCGATGAATTCCAAGTGTACATCAATGACCGAAGGGTTTCATTGCCTCAAGACGATCTGATGGCATTTTTGCAAAGTACCCCTGCCAGCAATGTAGCATCTATCGAGGTGATCACCAATCCGCCTGCTCGCTATGATGCGCAAGGTGGCGCCATCGTGAACATCGTAATGGACAAAGCCTTGTTGCCGGGCTACAGAGGAGGCCTCTCAACAGCAATAGAGCAAGCAGTTTTCCCTAAATATGAGTATGGCACCAGCCATTTTTTTAAGTCAGAGAAGACCAAGCTGTATTTCAACTATATGCTACGTGATCGCAAGCTCAATGAAGATGTAGAGCAAGACGCCACCTTCTTTGATAATGACAGCAGGGTGAATTCTACATGGAATGCCGAAAGAAACAGGATCTTCGATTACACGCAGCATGCCGCCTTGCTGAATTTTGACTACTCCCCGAATGAGAAAAGCACATTTTCAATTTCTTTGAATGGCACACTTCGCCCTGATCATGAAGGAACGACCTTGGGCGAAACCATGATCCTAGGCAGCTCGGGCACAATTGATTCTACGTTTGTAAACAACAATGATGAAGAACTAGAGACGGGAGCATTTTCGGCCAATTTGGGATATGTTTCCAGCGTTTCAGATAATACCACCTTGAGCAGCGACCTTCAATATGCATATTCAGGCTTGAATGAAGACCAACGAATCCTCACCAACTTCTTCAGCGCGAACAACGAGCCTTCTTTTTCGGAAAACTTCACTTCGCTTTCAGACCAAGAGGTAAATATCTTTTCGGCTCAGGTAGACCTTTCGGCTTCACCATCAGAGACAGCACGCCTTGAAACCGGTTTGAAGTTTGCGGCCATTGGATCGGACAACGATGTGGATCAAAACCGAGCCAGCGAGCTTATTGATGATACCTTCACATATAATGAAGAGAATTACGCTGCCTATGTCAGCTATGAGAACAGTCTGGGCAAGTGGAACTTTAAGGCGGGCCTACGAGGAGAATATTCGGTCGTCGATGGAATCTCAGAAGCCTTGGGACAAACGACAGACCTTGATTACTTTGAAGTTTTCCCAACAGCTTATATAGAGTATGCGCCCAGTGAGAAACACAGCTATAGCCTACGTTATCGTCGAAGCATCGACCGCCCGGATTATGCTGGGATAAACCCTTTCAGGAGGTTTCAAAGCTTCAATGCTACTATTGAAGGCGACCCGACGTTGTTGCCTGACTTGACAGACAATGTTGCCTTTGGTTATACATTTGACCAAGCCTATACTTTTGAGCTTTATTACTATAGTGTGGACAATGCTTTGCGCAGCCCGATCTTTCAAGACAACAACTCACGAACGGTACGAGAAGTATTCACGAACATCGAGCGTGAAGTGGCTTATGGGCTGGACTTTTTTACCTATAAGAACATTACAGATTTTTGGTCGCTCAGTGCTGCAGCTTCGGTCTTCTTCAGTGAAGACCGTTTCAGGGCCATTGAGAGTGACAACTCGTTAGTAGATAATGGTCTGTGGGCAGCATATGTACAGGCCATGAACGAGCTCACACTTTCCTCTGAGCATAATTGGTCAGCAGACCTAGGGCTGCTATATGTGAGTTCGGTAAGCCGAGGGACCAAACGAGACCAAGGATGGGCAAACCTAAACGCAGGCATCACGAAGACGACCAATAACAGACGATGGACGTTTCAGTTAAGGGTTGAAGACATCTTGAACACCAGTAACCCTGAGCAGACCGTTGCGTATCTAGACCAACGTTCGCGCCTGCAGACGATTTATGAAATTCAACGAGTTCGCTTTAGTCTTCGCTATAATTTTGGGAACATCAAGCTTTCACAGAACAATGAGGTCAAGGAGTCTGAAGAAAAGGAAAGATTGCAAAACTAGCACTTCATAACACGTTTCTAATTTATCCTATCTTTACCCCATGGTAAAGGTCGGAAACATAGAACTCCCAGATTTTCCGTTGTTGTTGGCACCTATGGAGGACGTTAGCGACCCACCGTTCCGTGCGTTGTGCAAAGAGCAAGGTGCCGATGTGGTGTACACGGAGTTCATTTCTTCCGAAGGGCTCATTCGTGATGCTGCCAAGAGCGTTCAGAAATTGGATATCTATGGGTATGAGCGCCCCGTGGGCATCCAGATCTTTGGTGCTGAACTAGGCTCCATGCTTCGAGCCATTGATATCGTAGAGAAAACGAACCCAGACATTATCGACATCAACTTCGGGTGCCCAGTAAAAAAAGTAGTTTGCAAGAATGCTGGTGCGGGGATTCTCCGAGACATTCCTTTGATGGTAAAACTCACTGCCGAAATGGTAAGGCGAACACACCTGCCCGTAACGGTAAAGACACGCCTAGGCTGGGACAGCCGGTCGATCAAGATCGTTGAGGTGGCCGAAAAGCTACAGGATGTGGGCATCAAGTCAATAGCCATACATGGCCGCACACGCGTACAGATGTATAAAGGGAATGCCGACTGGAAGCCCATAGCCGAGGTAAAGAACAACCCAAGAATGCACATCCCTGTTTTTGGCAACGGCGATGTAGACTCTTCGGAGAAAGCAGCCGAGATGCGAGATGTGTACGGTTTGGACGGAGCGATGATCGGAAGAGCTTCGATAGGATATCCTTGGTTCTTTAAAGAGGTGAAACACTACTTTGAGACTGGTGAAAAACTGGCCCCACCCACCATGGAAGAACGTGTTGCTGCTGCCAGACGCCATCTTGCGATGGCTATTGAATGGAAAGGAGAGCGATTGGGTGTCTTTGAAACGCGACGTCACTATACCAATTATTTCAAAGGAATTCCACATTTCAAAGAATACCGTACTAAAATGGTCACCAGCGATAACTCAGAGGATGTCTTCGCAACTTTTGACGAGGTGTTGGAAAAATTCGGCGACTTTCAGTTTGCTTAGGCAACCAATTGCTTTGTAATTCTACTCGAGGCGATTTTTGAAGCGATCGTACCAAGAATCAAAATAGTCAGCAAGACGACAAGAACATTGGGCAGTGTAATTTCAACGGGATAAGGCAATGAGGGTGTGATCATGGCCAGGTTGAACATTTTTTGTGCACCAACGACCAACAATCCGATGAAAACACCAATTCCTCCGCCAATAGCGGTAAGCAAGAGCCCTAGATTGAAGAATATCTTGCGAATGTCACCGATGCTAGCACCCAAGCTATGCAACGTTCTCACATTTTTCTTCTTATCTAGGATCATCATGATGATAGAACCCACCACATTGAACAAAGCAATGATAAGCACTAAAGTGAATATCAAATAGATAGCAATGTTTTCGGTGTTCAACATCTTGTAAATGGCTTCGTTTTGTTGCTGTCGGTCTTTGACAAGCACGTTCCCTTCAAAAAGGGACTCTAAAGAAGCAGACAGCGCTTCAATATCTGTATTTGGAGCCACTTTTATTTCTAAGTGCGAGACTTCGTCCGAGGCTACATTTAACAACCTTTGCGCAAGCGAAATGTCTGATAGCACGAAGTTGTTGTCGATCTCTTCACTGATCGCATACACGCCAGAAGTAGCGACAAGCGCATTTTTAAATGGTTTTTGAGAATTGGTGATAGAGCCTTTCCCCGGCTTGGGCACTATGATCTCTAACAGGTCACCATATTCCAAGATGCCGAGACTCAGCCTGTTGGCAATACCATAACCTGTGATCACTTGGTTTTTTCCCCGATCTAGCCAAGCCCCATAAGGAATGGCGTCCTCAATAGGCACAACACGCACATAAGAACTATCGACACCTTTCAGATATACGATATCGACCTTCTTCTTGTAATTGAGCAGCACACGCTCCTGAACGACCTTTGAGAAAGAGGCTATTTCTTTGGTCTCAGACAGGATGGTCAACTGGTCTTCGGATACTTGAAAATACTTCCCTGATACAGGCTCGACCTTTAGATCGGGATTAAAGGCATTCGAAAAAGAAAGGCCAAAGGTCTTTAGTCCTGAAAACCCGGCGAGCACGACAAATAGTGCAGCAGTGGCCACCACCACCACGATCAATGCCACCATGTTGATGATGTTGATGGCATTTTGACTGCTTTTGGAAAAAAGGTAACGTCTTGCTATGAACACAGGGAAACGCAACAGCTATATTTTTTTTCGCTTTTGTAGCAACCCCGGATTGGTAATGGGGTTTTCATCACCATTTAATGAATTGTCTATCTTTTCAATGTAGTCTAGCGAATCATCTAATTGGAATTCAAGACTTGGCATCTTTCTTAATTGGTCTTTCACCTTCAGGGCCAGGTCGTGCTTTATCAATGGCGCGTTAGAAGAGATGCCTTCGATAAGCTCCTGTGCCTTTTCCGAAGGAAAAATACTAAGAAATACCCTTGCGATAGAAAGGTCTACCGTTACCGAGACTTTGGTCACTGATATCAGCACACCGTGCAGACCACCCTCTCGGGCAGCTCCTTGAAGCACACCCACAAGGTCTTTTTGCAAGAGTGCCGCTATTTTTTTCTGTCTATTGCTTTCCATACAACAAAAATAGTACAATTCACATCATTTGTTTTGTTATTAGTAACTTCCAGAAGATATTTAACCCGTTTATAATGAATAAAATAGAGCACATTGGCATTGCGGTCAGAGATTTGCAAGAGTCCAACAAGCTGTTTGCCAAGTTACTAGGAACGCCGAGCTATAAGATCGAAAAGGTTGAAAGTGAAGGGGTGAGCACCTCGTTCTTTAAGATTGGCGACGTAAAGATCGAATTATTGGAGGCCACCAGAGAAGACAGCCCCATAGCAAAGTTTATTGAGAAAAGAGGTGAAGGTATCCATCATATTGCATATGATGTCGATGACATTAAAGATGAAGTGGATAGATTGAAGGTAGAAGGATTTAACGTTATAAATGATGTCCCGAAACAAGGGGCAGACAACAAAAAAGTGGTGTTTTTACACCCAAAGAGCACGAACGGCATACTTGTTGAATTGTGCGAAGAGAGAAAAGACGAAAAAAATTAGTTTGCAGTATAGCAAAAAAGTACTAATATTGCGGTCTCGTTAAGGACTCATAGCTCAGCTGGTTAGAGCACCTGACTCATAATCAGGGGGTCGAAGGTTCGAGCCCTTCTGGGTCCACAACAGTAACTTTTACACTGTATTGTAACTGTTGAAGAGGTAAGTTTGACGAATATTTTGTCCATTGATAGAATATTATCGAGCCCTGAACGCAAATTATTTGACTGACTTACTGTTTTTTATACTTTTACGATGTTATGGCAATTAAATTAAAACAGCTATTGCTGGCTTTTAGCCTGTTCATGGTGAGCACTGTAGCATTAGCTAAAGACCCACCACCACCTCCAAATAGAGGGCCTCTTCCGGTTGGTGTTCCCATCACCGACGGAATCCTAATTCTTTTGGCAGGAGGCGTTTACTATGGTATTAAAAAGATTCGAAAGGAAGGAAAATAACTTATTTTCCCTTATGGTGGCTTTTGCCATATAATCTGGCCACATACTTCCCAATTACATCAAACTCCAAGTTTACTTTATCTCCTTCTTGAAGTGTTTTAAATTGCGTGTGCTCGTATGTATATGGAATGATCGCAACACTGAAAGAATGCTCTTTGGAGTTGACGACCGTTAAGCTCACACCATTCACGGTTATCGAACCCTTTTCAATAGTAATGTGCTCGGGATTGGCATCATATTCAAAAGAGAACAGCCAGCTACCCTGTTGCTCTACTATAGAAGTACAGGAGGCGGTAGTGTCTACATGACCTTGAACAATATGCCCGTCTAAACGAGCGCCCATTTTCATGGCGCGCTCTAAGTTTATCATGTCGCCCACAGCAAGATTGCCGATATTGGTCTTTAACAGCGTTTCTTGGATGGCAGTCACTACGTAAGAAGCATCATCCTTGTCAACAACCGTTAGACAAACGCCATTGTGTGATACACTCTGATCAATTTTCAATTCTTTTGACAAAGCACTTTCAAGGGTCATGTGAAGGTTTCCAAGCTCCTTCTCTAGATGTGTCACCACACCTACTTCTTCGATAATTCCTGTGAACATTATTATGGCTACTTTTGTGTAGCAAAAATAACAATAAACCCGCACTAAGAACTGCATGAAGAAGGAAGCCCGCACCATCGTAGGAATTTCGGTAGGAGACCTGAACGGAATCGGATGTGAGATCATCTTGAAAACCTTTCAAGATAGTAGAATGATGGACTTCTGCACGCCAGTGGTCTTTGCATCACAGAAGGACATTTCATTTCAAAAGAAATCCTTGGACCTGAATGTAACCACATACGGGATAGATTCGTTAGATAAAATACAACACGGCAAGCTCAATGTCATCAACCTTTGGGGCCAACCCACCGAAATCGAGTTCGGAAAATCAACCGAGATAGCCGGCAATCGTTCTTTCATATCGCTCCAAAAGGCCGTAGAGGCATTGCGCAACGGGTACATCGACGCACTGGTAACAGCACCGATCAATAAGAACAACATACAATCAGACGATTTCAACGCTCATGGCCATACAGAATATTTGGAGAGCCAATTAAATGGAAAGAGCCTTATGCTAATGGTGTCGGGAACCCTGAGGGTCGGGCTGCTTACAAACCATTTGCCCATAAGCGAGGTGGCAAGCGCGATCGTTCCAGAATTGATAGAAGATAAAGTAGACATCCTTCATCAGACACTTATAAAAGACTTCCGAATAAGCAGACCTAAGATTGCGGTATTGGGGATCAATCCTCATGTCGGAGACAACGGTCTTATCGGTAAAGAGGACCAAGAAGTATTGACTCCGACCATCAAAAAGATCTATGATGGCGGCAAATTAGTCTTTGGCCCATACCCAGCCGATGGGTTTTTCGGGTCGGGGAACCATACTAGGTTTGATGCCATCCTAGCATCGTACCATGACCAGGGCCTGACACCGTTCAAGACACTGTCCTTTGGTGGTGGGGTGAATTATACTGCAGGCCTGAGCAAGGTGCGCACTTCGCCAGACCACGGGGTCGCCTATGAGATAGCAGGAAAGAGAAAAGCAGACGAAGGCTCTTTTAAAGAAGCCGTTTTCATGGCCATGAGTATAGTCAAGAAGCGGAAGGAGTTTCAGGAGATAACCGAGAACCCGCTAAAAGACCTCTCGAGAGAACGGATGCAAAAAAATAAAAGTAGGAGCTAGGCCATCCAGAATTTTTTCTATCTTTGCACCCGCCTTATTTTTAAGAGAATAGGGCCTTCAAGCTGAAATTATGATGAAGGAAATGAGAGATTACAACATTCCCTTTGTGGGTCTGAAGCAGGGAAAGCATCAGTTTGAATTTGAAATTGACGAGAAGTTCTTTGAGGCTTTTGAATATACTGAGTTCAATGAGGTTGCATTGCGGGTGGCAATATCGCTCTTGAGACAAAGCACCATGCTTGAGTTCGACCTGGTTGCCAATGGCACGGTCAACATCAACTGTGACCTCACCAACGAGCCCTTCGATATGCCCGTTACAGACAAGCTTCACCTTATCGTGAAGTTTGGGGATGAGTACAATGATGAAAATGAAGACATTCTGATCATCCCACATGGGGAGCATCAAGTAAATTTGGCACAATACATTTATGAAATGGTCGTGCTTGCCATGCCAGCCAAGAGGGTTCACCCTAAAGTGGCAGATGGTACGATAGGCTCAGCTATGTTAAAGAAGCTAGAGGAGCTTCAACCCAAGGAAGTTGAAGAAACAAACGAGACAGATCCCCGTTGGGATGCATTAAAAAAGTTAATAACAGACAAATAATACGGAGCTATGGCACATCCTAAAAGAAAAACGTCTAAGACGAGAAGAGATAAAAGAAGAACACATTATAAAGCAACAGCCCCTACATTGGCCAAAGACCCAACAACAGGAGAAGCACACCTCTTCCATAGAGCACACTGGCACGAAGGAAAACTATACTATAAGGGTAAGGTGTTGATAGATAACAGTGTAGAAGCAGAAGCCTAATTGTAAACAGCATTTAAATAAAATGGACTCTCACATTGTGAGAGTTTTTTTATGCAGACAAATCTCGGGCACTATTAAATTGAGCAGCCATTTTGTTCATTTTGACGAGATTTTCAGTATTTTTAACCACTTTTTATCCGATTTCATCGAAAAACGGACAAAAATCAAAGCTGTCAATATGACCAAAATAACGGCTGCTATCACTGCTGTTGGGGCATACTTGCCCAAATACAAGCTAACCAATCAGGTGCTCGAAACCATGGTTGACACTAGTGACGAATGGATCACTACACGAACAGGGATCAAAGAGCGAAGAATCCTTAAAGAAGAAGAAGGTCAAGGCACTTCCTATCTTGCCATTAAGGCTGCAGAAGACCTTATCAAGAAGCGTGGGATCGACCCAATAGAGATAGACATGGTGTTGTTGGCCACTGCCACACCCGATATGCCAGTGGCAGCTACAGCTGTTTTTGTTGCGTCCCGTATCGGAGCAGCGAATGCATTCGCATACGACCTGCAGGCAGCATGTTCTAGCTTTTTATATGGGATGTCTACAGCGGCATCCTATATTGAATCTGGCAGGTATAAAAAAGTACTGGTCATCGGGGCAGATAAGATGTCCTCGATCATCGATTACACAGACAGAACCACCTGCATCATCTTTGGCGATGGCGCAGGTGCTGTTCTTTTTGAGCCAAACGAAGAAGGACTTGGCTTTCAAGATGAATACCTGCGAAGTGACGGACAAGGAAGGGAGTTCCTGAAGATCGAAGCAGGAGGGTCATTGCTCCCGCCTACCGAAGAGACTGTGGGCAACAAGCAACACTTCGTTTTCCAAGATGGAAAAACGGTCTTCAAGTTTGCGGTCTCTAACATGGCCGATGTCAGTGCAAAGATCATGGAACGCAACAACTTGACCGATAAAGACGTACATTGGCTTGTGCCCCATCAAGCAAATAAGCGCATTATCGACGCTACCGCAAATAGAATGGGATTAGACCACGAAAAGGTCATGATGAATATTGAGCGGTATGGGAACACAACATCAGCAACCCTTCCGTTGCTGCTTTATGACTATGAGAGACGACTCAAAAAAGGAGACAATCTGGTCTTCGCCGCATTCGGCGGAGGCTTTACATGGGGTGCCATGTACCTGAAATGGGCATATGATGCTAACTAACTCAACCAAATAAGGCTAATTCAACTAAATCACCTCTCGATTATGGATTTAAAAGACATTCAGAATCTGATCAAATTCGTGGCAAAGTCAGGAGCAAGCGAAGTAAAGCTTGAGACTGATGATGTTAAGATCACCATTAGAACAGGCTCGGAGGACACCAAGCAAGAAACAGTCATTGTACAACAACCAGCTGCAATTCCTACCGCTCCAGTACCTGCCGCTCCTGCTCCACTGCCAGTTGCTGCCACAGAGGCGGCAGCTCCGGAAGCTACTCCAGCCGCAGATGATTCTAAGTACATTACGATCAAGTCGCCTATTATCGGAACCTTTTACAGAAAACCCTCTCCAGACAAACCATCCTTTGCTGAAGTTGGGAAAAAGATCGCCGAAGGTGATGTGCTTTGTATCATAGAAGCCATGAAACTCTTCAACGAGATCGAATCTGAAGTGTCAGGTACTATCGTTAAGATCCTAGTGGACGATTCTTCACCGGTAGAATTTGACCAACCCCTATTTTTAGTAGACCCATCATAAAGACAGATCAGCACGATTGCTGATTTTTCTTTTTATTGAATTTCAAACACTTAATAGAACGATCATGTTTAATAAGATATTGATTGCCAATAGAGGTGAGATTGCACTTCGAGTGATTCGAACCTGCAAAGAGATGGGCATCAAGACCGTAGCGGTGTATTCGACAGCAGACGAAGACAGCCTGCACGTACGTTTTGCAGACGAAGCCGTATGCATCGGCCCACCACCAAGCCCGCAATCCTATTTGAAGATGGCCAATATCATCGCTGCGGCCGAGATCACAAATGCAGATGCCATTCACCCAGGTTATGGATTCCTTTCTGAAAACGCAAAATTCTCCAAGATCTGTGAAGAACACGACATTAAGTTTATTGGTGCTTCCGCAGAGATGATCGAGAAAATGGGCGACAAGGCTACAGCAAAAGCCACGATGAAAGCTGCAGGTGTGCCAACGATTCCAGGCTCGGAAGGGATTTTAGAATCTTATGAAGAAGCGGCAAAGATCGCCAAGGATATGGGCTATCCCGTTATGCTTAAGGCAACAGCGGGTGGTGGTGGAAAAGGAATGCGTGCTGTTTGGAAAGAAGACGACCTTCAAAAATCATGGGAAAGTGCACGCCAAGAGGCAGGAGCAGCCTTTGGCAACGACGGCATGTACATGGAGAAGCTCATTGAAGAACCTCGACATATAGAGATACAAGTGGTCGGAGACCAATTTGGCAAAGCCTGCCATCTTTCAGAACGAGATTGCTCGGTACAGCGACGCCACCAAAAATTGACGGAAGAAACACCTTCGCCATTCATGACCAAAAAGTTGCGCAAGGAAATGGGCGAAGCAGCTGTAAAAGCAGCAGAATACATCAAATACGAAGGTGCAGGCACCGTCGAATTCTTAGTAGACAAGCATCGCAACTTCTACTTTATGGAGATGAACACGCGTATTCAAGTAGAACATCCGATCACAGAACAAGTGATAGATTTCGACCTGATCCGTGAGCAGATTCTGGTAGCGGCAGGGGTACCTATCTTAGGCAAGAACTACGAGCCAAAGTTACATTCCATTGAGTGCCGTATCAATGCCGAAGACCCCTATAACGACTTCAGGCCTTCACCAGGAAGAATCACCAACCTGCACACGCCCGGAGGACATGGGATTCGCCTAGACACACATGTCTATAGCGGATATATGATCCCACCGAATTATGACTCGATGATCGCCAAACTGATCACTACCGCACAAACGCGCGAAGAGGCGATCAATAAAATGAAACGCGCACTAGACGAGTTTGTGATCGAAGGCATCAAGACGACCATTCCATTCCATAGAAAATTGATGGACCACCCCGACTACGTAGCGGGTAATTACACCACCAAGTTCATGGAAGACTTCGAGATGGGTGACGAACCCGAGGATGAAGAATGACGTTGGCCATGCTGAACTTGCTTCGGCATCTCATCATAAAGCTCCCGATCGGGAGTTTTTTGTTTTTTGGGCACTCCCCTTTTTGCTATTGCTTCAAAGGGTCGGGCTGTTCGCTATATCTTCATGATGTATCATGAAGGATGTCGCTTCCATCCCTAGTGCAAAATCGATACCTTCGTATGCATGAACCTTTCCTATTGGGAAATACGATCGTGGCTAGCTCAAGTCGATTTCACTATTGTGGGCAGCGGCATTGTTGGGCTAACTGCGGCCATAGCAGTAAAGGAGCGCTCACCAAATGCCAATGTGCTGGTGTTAGAACGTGGGATGTTGCCACAAGGAGCCAGCACCAAAAACGCAGGCTTTGCCTGCTTTGGCAGCCTTTCGGAGATATTGGATGACCTAAACACTCATACAGGACCCGAAGTACTGCAGTTGATAGAAAAACGTTGGAAAGGACTCCAAGAATTACGAAAGTTGTTAAGCGATAAAGCAATAGAATTTCAGCAGAATGGCGGTTATGAACTTTTCTGCCAGAAAAACGAAGAGCTATACGAAGAATGTCTCGAAAAGCTTCCAAAGATCAACGAGTTGTTATTTCCACTATTTCAGCAAGAAGTGTTTTCAGTAAAGGAAAACAGATTTGGTTTTGAAAAAGTTCAGCCTAAATTGATCTGGAATGCACTAGAAGGCCAACTAGATACAGGGATGATGATGATCAGGCTGCTTCAAAAGGCACAGGTTTTGGGGATTAAGATATTGAACCGAGTCATTGTAGAAGAATATGTTGAAGGAAAGGGCGAAGTTACTATCAAGACCAATCATTTTGAGATGAACACCAAAAAGCTAATGATCGCCACCAATGGCTTTGCTGCTCAACTAGGCATTACCATGGTAAAACCTGCGCGTGCGCAGGTACTGATCACAAAACCTATAGACAACCTTGATGTCAAGGGAACATTTCACCTAGACAAGGGCTATTATTATTTTCGGAACATCGACAACAGGATCTTGTTGGGCGGAGGTCGCAACCTTGACTTTAAAGGTGAAGAAACCACCGAAATGGGACAGACCCCATTGATCCAAGAGCAACTGGAAACCTTATTACGCGATATCATCTTACCCAGAACACCTTTTGAGATCGACTGGCGTTGGAGTGGTATCATGGGCGTGGGCCATCAAAAGAGACCGATCATCGAGCAATTATCCGACCACGTGTGCTGTGGGGTCCGGCTGGGCGGCATGGGCGTGGCCATTGGCGTTTGGGTTGGTAAAGAATTGGCGGAGTTAGTAACCTCTCCCCTCAAGGGGAGACACAGAGGGGCGTATAAATGACAAAGAAGAGACCATACATACGCGACAAGCGCTCTCCCAAATCCAAGAACGAAGCGGTTTCGCGCGTCATGAGGGCTAACAAGAGCAAGAACACCAAGCCCGAAATGCTGCTTCGCAAAGCCCTATGGAAGCATGGATTGCGGGGTTATCGCTTGCATCAAAGACACTTACCCGGCAGACCTGATATTGCATTTACCACAAAACGTGTTGCCATCTTCGTGAATGGATGTTTCTGGCATCGTTGCCCACACTGCCAGCTTTCCTTGCCCAAGACCAACACAACTTTTTGGGAGGAAAAATTCAAACGCAATGTAGCACGAGATCAAGACAAACAAGCGGCACTGACCAAACACAATTGGAAAGTAGCGGTCATTTGGGAATGTCAGATCAAAGAAGATCTTCAAGAGCAAGTGGAAAGAATTCGTCAACTGCTCGGCGACATTGCACGTTATGAGCTGGAGCGAGAAGACTTTTTGAATGTGGCTGAGGAAGGGGAAACATATCGTTAACGAATTCTATCTCACCGCCAGCGAATACTAAAACGACACCCGAAACACTTTGTTACGACGATACTTTTGGTTCAAAATCAAAGAATCATAAAAAAGTATCGTCATGCAAGAACTCATCGCCCTGTGTTGTCTTTTCTTCGGAATTACGCTAGCGGCACAACAATCCGACAGCCCGTATCTACAGGTCAACACCGAAAAGGCCATCATTCCACTGAAATCTTCAAAGACCAATGTGCATATTGCGGGCACCATTGCTCACGTAAAACTTACACAGACCTATCACAACCAAGGTAGTGGTCCCATAGAGGCCAAGTATGTGTTTCCGATGTCTGTTGAGGCCGCTGTGCACAAGATGGAGATGGAAGTTGGGAATCGCATTATCAAGGCCAAGATCTTTGAAAAACAACAAGCCCGAAAAATATATGACAAAGCGGTGGGTGAAGGCAAGCGTGCAGCCAAATTAGACCAAGAGCGCCCTAACGTATTTCAGATGAATGTGGGCAACATCATGCCCGACGATGTGGTAAAGATCAACATCTATTACACAGAGATGTTGGTTCCCGTGAATGGCGAATATCAGTTTGTGGCACCAGGCGTGGCCGGCCCAAGATTTACAGGCGAAAGCAGCCGAGCAGAAGAAGTGTTCCATACGCCTTACACACCCCAAGGAACCAACGATGCCTTTGATTATGACATTCAGCTGACGTTGAATGCTGGGATGATCATCCAGAACGTGTCGAGCAATACCCATATTATCAATGTGAATTATCCCCAAGCCAGTACTGCAGAGGTCTTTCTCTCGAAAAGCAATGAGCATCCTGCCAATCGTGACTTCATCCTAGACTACAATTTGCGCGGCAAAGAAATTAGATCAGGACTATTGCTCTACGAACATGAAGATGAGCACTTCTTCACCTTGATGATGCAACCCGCCAAGGAAGTAAAGCAAGAAACAATTCCACCTAGAGAATACATGTTTGTGGTCGATGTCTCGGGCTCTATGCATGGGTATCCGCTGGAGGTTTCCAAGACCTTGATGCGCAACTTGCTTTGTGACCTGAAGCTGACCGATACGTTCAATGTGCTATTATTTGCCTCGAGTTCGGCAACCTTTCGCTCGAATCCGGTAGAAGCTAATCACGACAACATTGAAGCAGCCATTCAATTTTTAGACCACAACCAAAGTGGTGGCGGAACACATTTGCTGAATGCCTTGAAGCATGCCTACAGCATGCCCAGAACCGATGAAGATAGTGCGCGTTCTATGGTGGTCATTACTGACGGATACATCTCGGTAGAAAAGGAAGCCTTTCAACTCATCAATAAAAATTTAGACAAGGCCAATGTGTTTTCCTTCGGAGTAGGTTCTAGTGTAAATCGCTACTTGATCGAGGGGATGGCCAAAGCATCACATTCTGAAGCCTTTATTGCTACTTCCATGGAAGAGGCTGCTTTGGTCGCGAAAGATCTCAAAACATACATTCACACGCCATTACTAACACAGATTCAGGTGAAAGCCCAAGGTTTTGACATCTACGATGTGGAGCCTGCCAGCGTCCCAGATGTGTTTGCAGCGCGCCCGATCATGGTCTATGGTAAATACAAAGGGGAAGCAAAGGGAAGACTGACCATCACAGGCAAGCAAGGGCACAAGCGATTCCGAAAGACCATCGATGTGACCGAAGGTACACTAAGCAAGCAGAACAAGGCACTCCGTCACTTATGGGCACGAAAGAAGATCGCACAGCTAGACGACTACCATCACAACTTCTACGAGAATGTAAAAGAAGAAGTATCGAAGTTGGGGCTACAGTACAACCTCGCAACTCAACACACCTCTTTTGTGGCGGTTGATGAGACCGTGGTCAACAAAGCAGGCAAAATGAAGACTATAGAGCAACCGCTTCCACTTCCGCAAAATGTATCCAACCTAGCCGTAGGTGCCGAGGCAGAAGTGGCAGGAAAGAGCATGTTCAAGAAGGGATTCACCTTAACAGTTCAATTAAAACAAATCAATAAAAAGAAAGAAAGGAGACTCAAAATGTGGTTTACAACGATCTATTCAAAACAGCTAAAGAAAAAACTGAATTCGTACGACAAGCTACGTGTTCAACTAGATGAAACGGGAACGATCATCAAGGCCGAAGGTTTGCTCAATGGCCAATGGACTGTCATCGCTGAAATGCTAAATGATAGTGCTAAAGAGACCACGACACACTATCCGTTGCAAGAGCCGGCAACACTGATCATCACACCGTAAGCACAAGGCTTTTCTTGGGGGCGAAAACCTGCGGATTCACACTTCGATGAAGCAGGTTTTATTGTTGGCTCCCTCTCCTCAAGGAGAGGGTTGGGGTGAGGTGTTATTTCAAGTATACTTGAACCTGTTTCATGGCGAGGCAGGCTTGTCTCAGGCGCTCATTTTTTGTTATGAGATTCTGAAATGAATTCAGAATGACAGCGCTCAATTTACATCAGAACAACGGATACTAGACCGGTTGCCACGAATACTAGAATCACGCTATAAATCCTTGAAAACAATAGTAGTTTCGAGTAACGAGAATAAAACGATTCACCTTTTAAACCTTGACATTATGAATACCTTGAAAGCTCTTTTAGCCCTGTTGACCTTAAGTTTTAGCGGAAACGCATTCGCACAACAGTTCAGCGACACGAAAGACTATCGATTGGTCATCGACATTCAACAAGACAAAGAAGTCGAATATGGATCAACGATGTACTTGACCGACTACGACGACCCTTCACAGAAGCTGGTTCCTTTTACAGTATACCCAGAAGAACTTGCGCAGGCCACAGTATTGGTCATGGAAAATACAGGCCTTCAGGGAATCAACGAGGTGATCAAAGTAGAACTAGAATATGGAGGCTGTGGATTTTATGTGGAAAAACACTACTTCCTGGTAAGGGACAATGGTTTCTGGACAGCGTTGCCTACGGTAGATAATTACTACTATGATGGTCCTGTCGAGTTCAATGACTATGTCTTCCCAACACAAGAATTTGGAAGACCGGGACAGATCGTGAAAGCCGAATTCAAGCTAGACAAGAACTACAAGGTAGAAACGATTGCAGTCCGACAAAGCTTTAGCTTTCTAGACGACACCACACCTTCTGAAGGCATCACCGCAACTTTTGAATAAATCATGTTTAACCCCTAATAAATACATTCATCATGAAAACAATAAAGATCATTTTCACAGTCCTTTTTGCACTCACAGCAAGCGCTAGCTTCGCCCAAGAAGAACCGATCTATTACGTTACTGCCGATAGCGGCCTTAACGTTAGAGAAGAACCCAACGCCGGCGCCAGACGCATCGGAAAGCTCCCCTTAGGAACCGCGGTAGAGATCGTGATGCGTACTGGAGACCGATTTGATGTATGGAGCGACGGCAAGAAACTTTCTGGGGAGTGGGTTCTGGTAAAGACGCACGAGCGCATCGAAGAGAACCTTGGCTTTGTATTCAGTGGCTTCTTGGAAGACATTACCAAACCACATCCTGTAAAAGTGAAGTTTGTTGACGTATCCTTAATTTTTGACGGCTTGAAGATCGAAGACCCTGAAGTTCAGTTTGAGACCCAACGGGAAACCGCATCACTAGACTTAGATTTGGACGCCAGCTATAGTGACAAGCCGATTCTGGTGAAGCAAGGCATGTACAAAAAAGTAGCGCTGTATCAGCGCTTGGAAAATGAAGGAGGTTTGGCCGAGAACTTCGATGATGGCATTGCCGATGTAGAAGAAGCATACGGTGGTTGGATGAAGCTGCCGGTTGAGAAGCGAAACGAGAGGTTCTTGCCGTATCCGTACACGGAGAAAGTGTGGAAACAATTTCTAAGCGATAGCGCATTGCCCGAGACCACAGTTAGTAAAATTCATGTAAAAGTGGTATTGACGGACTGGAGAAACCAAAAGACGGAACGATCAATTGCATTCAACATCAAGAAAGAGGCACAAGAAGCTATTTCAGAAGCCGAGGCAACCACACTTGAACACATAGAAAAACAATAGATAAAAATTTGAACAGGCTCTAAAATGCGAGGTTTAAGTTGGTTTGTTGGATTCCTGCTGGTCAGTTGTCAGACGACGACACGTCAGCAGGTTTCTGCTATTCCAGAAACAACAGATGTGAGCAAACAAAGTGTAGTGTTCATTACGGGTCATGACGAAGGAGAAAACCGTTACTACACCAATGCTCGAAAGCATTTTCAGCAGCAAGGAATGCGCTTGGTAGCAAAAGTGTCTACTTTGGAAGGCGTTATCCATTGGCTTAATGCTAACCACAATTACAAACCGTATGATGAAGTGCATATCGTAAGCCATGGAAACCCTTGGCGGGGCATGTCTTTGCGAGTGAAGAAAGAGGGTGACCGCGTCACGGCGAGCAGCTTAAAAGAAACCAAGCTCCCAAAGGTCGAACAGGGCATCGATACACAGACCAAAATTGTTTTCCACTCATGTGGCTTAGGGAGCAATGTAGCACTGATGAAGCAGTTAAAGCAGGCATTCACCAGCACAGAGGCACCCACGATCTATTCGTCAGCGTACTTCAATGTCTTTGGTGGCAAGTATGCCAGTCATTATTTGGCAGAAACCTATTATGCCTTTTACCCCACGGCACAATCCCAAGGGCCTTTGCACATGGCAGCGCAGTTTGATGTGAAATACCCTGAGGTTGACATCGATTGGCTTGCTACTATAAAAAGACGAGAAGAAGGAAAGCTAGGCGAGCCGTACAGTTATAAGTTCAACATCCCTGTGTCGTGGACGTTTCAGTTTGAAGAAGAAAGCGATATGCCTACCTTGGAAACTACAGACCACATCGTCGACCTTGTGTTGGAAGATGAAGCCGCAACCACCGCCTTGTTCGAGTTGGGTATTCCGCTGGAAGATTTTCGTTGGCGCGTCAAACAAAAAGGGAACACGCTCACCATCGAAGGCAAGACCACGGCATTATGTATCTTGGTACCGATGATGCATAGAGACGGACCGTGGGCACTTGCCTTTCCTAGGATAGAAAACAAAGCCTTGTATCAACGGCTATAGTTTTGGGTATATTTGTTGATAGACATAAAAGAAAACCTTCGTTTGCCACTCAAGAAAACATATGTTCTTTCAACTCTTTTCCTGTGTAGCTTTTTAAGTGTCTTTCCTCAGACACAGCTCAAAGGTTACACAACCAAAGACGGCCTGCCTGTATCGAGCATTCAGGAGGTAGTACAAGACTCATTGGGATACTTGTGGTTGGCAACCCAAGGTGGTGGGTTGGTGCGTTTTGATGGGGAGGAATTTTTAACAGTTGACAGCAATAGAGACATTACTGCGCTGCACGTAGAGAACGACTCGATTTTTTTGGGCTCGCAAAAGGGGTTGTCCATAAAGCATGGAAATGCTTTTCAAAGCTGGAAAGTACCAGCAGTCAACAAAATTATTTCACATGAAGGACAGGCATATCTGCTCACACAGCGAGGACTCTTTGTTTTTTCTGAAGGAAGGCCAAAACATGTCGCACTTCATTCAGAAATCGACCATGGTATCGTAAATGACCTATTGTTTACGAAAGAAGACATATGGATAGCGACATCAACAGGCCTTTGGTGCAAAAGAGGTAGATTCTCCAACAAAACGTCTCCTGAAAAACTGGATGCCAACAATGTGGTGTCGCTCGTTGGTTTTCAAGACAAGGTGTTTGGCGCCACACAAAATGATGGCACCTATGTGTACGCAACGGGGAAACCACAGCCGTTGTTGGTCAGAGAGCCATTGAAGATCAACAGCCTACAACTTCAAAAAGACAACCAACTCTGGTTCTGCACCACAAGTGAAGGCGTAGTGATTTTAGACGCAAATACCTTTTCAGTGCTAAAACGAATCAATACCTACAACGGACTGGCCTCCAACAATGTGCACCATAGCTTTACCGACCGGCAAGGCACGACTTGGCTGGCGACAGCAGGTGGTTTGTATCGTTTTGAGAAAGTAGCTTTTCAGCATTTCGATAGGCACACAGGCCTTAAGGCAGACCTGACCCATGCCATACATGCTACCGACAAAGCCGTTTGGGTCTCTAGCGCCACGGAAGGTCTTTCCAAGATAGACAGTCGTGGCATTCAACACATTTCAAGCGACACTCGGTTGCAAGATTTTGCCATTGTCGATATTACTCATGATGTCGATGGCGACATTTGGACAGCCACCAATGGAAGAGGTATTTGGGTGTATCGCGATTCGCAACCGCTTCGCCCAGTCACCCATAGAGAGATTCAACCGCTTAAAACGGTATTGATTACCGAGGAAGAAGGTCTCCCGTCCAACAACATCGAAAAGATACTTGTCGATGGTGAAAATATTTGGGCAGCGACTGCTGAAAGAGAGATCGTTCAGTTCACATATGATAAAGAGGCGCTGCAACTCACCTTAGAAAAGCACCTTAAAAATGAATTTGAAGACCAAGAGAAACTATTGTTACTAGACCTTAAAAAAGGACCAAGAGGAAACATATGGTACAGTACCAAAGGTGGTTTTTTAGGAAAGGTTGAAGGTGAAAGAATCGTTGAGATGAAACCTTTTGAAAGCAATGTGAATACGTTTCTATTTCATGAGGAGCATATCGTTGTTGGGACTTCGACAGAAGGGATCTGGAAAGCAAAACAAGATGACCTAAAGTTTGAACCTGTACTGATCCACGAAGAGCAACTCGGTAAAGACATTCGTCAGTTGCTTATCGACGACGCTGGCAACTTGTGGGTCGGCACCCCACGAGGATTGGACAAGATAGTGGTCGACGAAACCCTTAACGCTGTAGAAGTACTGCATTACGATGCTAACGATGGTTTTTTAGGGGTTGATTGTTGGCCGCAAGCTGCTGCAAAAGATACAGAAGGCAATCTTTGGTTCGGCACCATTGGCGGGCTGACCAAATACAGTCCAACACAAGAGAAACAGCGGAGTGTACCCCCAACCATCACATTAGAAGGCATAACGGCGAACTATCAACCCCTCGATTCACTCGACCTGAATGCTTACATCAACAAAGACAGGGTGTTGCAGCTTGACTCGAAGCAAGACCAGTTGAGTTTCCGCTACAAAAGTGTGGATTTGAAACATCCCAATGCGCTACAATATCGCTTCCAATTGAATGATCAGGAATGGAGCCCTTGGTCATCGGCTACTTCGCAAAATCTAGTGGGGCTTGGTTACGGAGCATACACATTCAGTGTACAATCGCGGAACATCCGTAGGCAAGAAAGCATGCCAGTTCGATTTCAATTTCATATCGAGCCGCCATTGCTTCAAAAAGGATGGTTCCAAGCTTTGATGACCCTTTTGGGCATTACGCTTATCGGATTGATCGCGTGGGCGATCATTCGGCGTATCAAAAGAAAAAACGAACAAGAACAAGAACGCTTGGCACTTCAAAATCATTTATTGTCGTTAGAACAGAAAGCGCTTCGTTTGCAGATGAATCCGCACTTTGTCTTTAATGTCTTGAATGGCATCAAGGCAATTGATGACAGCGAGTCAAATAAGCGCAATACTACGATAAACACTTTTGCAACCTTACTTCGTGAGACCCTATATAACTCTCGGAAAGAAAAGATATCGTTGGCCCAAGAGATCAAAACGCTAGCACATTACATCGCCATGGAACAGCTAATGGCGCAAACACCTTTCCGGCACGAAATGATCATCAACACCACGATCGATACCGAAGAAATTTTGATTCCTCCCATGTTGGTGCAACCCTTTGTAGAAAATGCCATTCGGCATGGGTTGAACAATTTAGATGAGGAAGGGTCGTTGAACATTTCTTTTGAGGAAAAAGGAGAATGGCTGTATTGCAGCGTTCAAGACAACGGCAAAGGCATCTTTCAAACACAGAAGGATAAGAAAGCTTCCAACCATCAAAGCATGGCGTTGCAGGTCACCAAAGAACGGATCTTCTCACTTTCAGGAGCAAATGCGCTAATGCTAGAAGAACTAAAAGAAGGCGAGACCATTTTTGGCACGAAGATTTCATTTAGATTGCCGATAGAAACAGATTTTTAAAGAAAGTTCTTTCTCCCTGGGGAGAAGGTGGGGATAAGGGGAAGTGAAGCCTTCACCTTGATGATCTCCCAGGAGGAGAGGAAACTATAAAAAAGAGTATAAAACATGCACACTGCCATCATCGTAGAAGATATGCCCGATGCACTCAAACTCCTCCAGAAGGAACTAACAGCGCATCATCCAGATATTCAGGTTATCGATACTGCGCAAAGCGTTGTAGAGGCAGCCAAGAAATTACGCCAACGCCAACCCGATATTGTCTTTTTGGACATCATGTTGGGCGACGGGACCAGCTTTGACATCTTGGAGATCGTTCCTGAGTTGAGGTCAAAGATCATCTTCGTAACGGCCAGCGATGAGTTTGCACTTCGTGCCTTCAAGTTTGCAGCTATCGACTATGTGCTAAAACCCTATTCTTCAGAAGAGCTCAATGGATCCATAGCGAAGGCCAAAGCACAACTACAACCCGATAGTGAACGACTTTCTATCTTAAAAGAAGCAATTACGCTGCCTGACACAAAGCCCAAGCGCATTTCTTTGCATACCCTCGAAAAGATCATTGTGGTTGATCTGGATGACATTGTACGTTGTGAGTCGGATAGTAACAACACCATCTTCTTTTTGAACAATGGCAAGAAAGTGTTTGTGACCAAGACCTTAAAATACTTTGCTGATCTGTTGACCCAGTACCAGTTTGTGCGTGTACACCAAAGCCATCTGGTAAATTTCGACTACATCACTGAATATATCAAGACAGATGGTGGATATCTGATGTTGAAGAATGGGCAGAACGTGCCGGTTTCAGTGAGAAAGAAGGCAGAAGTGATGGCGCTTTTAGACCAGCTTTATCGCTAACGATGCTTCAATAGCTTTTCGCTAATGGATAGTGCTACCTCTGTCCCTTTGAACAAAGCGTTCTTGTGGTTAAAGAGCAATGTGGATCCTTCTGTCACAGACGCTATCAAATAATGTGTCCCCAAATAGTACGACTGTGTCACTTCAGCAGTGATGGCGCCAGCATCTACGACCTGTATCTCATGCGGATAGAGCAGTATCTCCTTTTCAGAAGGGGCATTTGCATCAAACCACTTTCGCGGCAGTACGTTTACATCGCTAAAAAGAGAAGCGACATAATGGTCGTTGGGGTTTTGATAGAGTAGATTTGGATTCGCCTTAGCGACTAGCTTTCCACTTCTGAGAATAACCACCTGATCAGCATACGAAAGTGCATCTGCGGCTTCATGCGTGGCTACCAGGCAGGTGATTTCCCTTTTTTTGAGATAGTTGAACAGTTTTCGTCGCAAAAGGTTTCGTTTGGAATTATCGATTTGTCCGAAGGGCTCATCAAGCAACAAGATACTGGGCTCTTTGGCCAGCGCTCTCGCCAAGGCGACGCGTTGTTTTTGACCACCGCTTAGAAATTGGGCTTTCTGCTGTGCTACTTCTTGCAATCCCATTAACTCGATGAGTTCTTGGGCTCGTGCCTTACTTTCTTCAGGGTGAGAACGCGACAAGAACTTTGCAATGTTCTCTTCAACAGAAATGAAGGGCATGAGGTCAAGATCTTGGGCCACATACTTCATGAAGTCTTCACCGGGCACCAAGTTGTGGTCTGGCCCCAGCAAGAGTTGATCGTTCCAGAACAATGCTCCGCTTTGAAGGCGCAACAACCCGTAGATGGCTTTGAGCAATGTGGATTTCCCACTTCCGCTTTCTCCCATGATAGAAACATGTTGACCGCGGGCTGCTGAAAGTGAGATGTTATGGAGCACTACGTGTGCATCGTAAACTACAGAAATGTCCTTTACATGAAGCATGGGTATAAAAATACAAAGCCCCCGCTTAGATGCGAGGGACTTCGTTAGAATTTAAGGGAATTATCCTTTGGGTGTCTCATTGGCCTTGCTAGGCAATACCTCAAACCCCATGTTGTAAAGCGTAAAACCAAAGATGTCAGCATATTGCTCGATGGTCTTGCTCACAGGGGTTCCGGCACCATGCCCTGCATTGGTCTCGATGCGTATCAAGGCAGGGTTATTACCAGCTTGTTTGGATTGCAGTTCTGCAGCAAACTTGAAGCTGTGTGCAGGGACCACACGGTCATCATGGTCTCCAGTAGTTACCAGGGTGGCCGGATACATCGTGCCCTCTTTTACATTGTGAACAGGTGAATACCCTTTGAGGTATTCGAACATCTCTTTGCTCTGTTCTGAGGTTCCGTAGTCATAAGCCCAACCTGCACCTGCAGTGAAGGTGTGATAACGCAACATGTCTAACACACCAACAGCGGGCAAGGCCACCTTCATCAGATCAGGGCGTTGCGTCATGGTGGCACCTACCAACAACCCTCCATTAGAACCTCCGCGGATAGCCAAGTAGTCGGGCGAGGTATAGCCCTCCGCGATAAGGTATTCAGCGGCAGCGATAAAATCGTCAAATACATTCTGCTTTTGCATCTGTGTCCCGGCAATGTGCCACTTTTTGCCATACTCACCACCGCCTCGAAGGTTAGGGACTGCATATACGCCACCTTGCTCCATCCACACCGAATTGGTAATGCTGAAGGAAGGTGTTAAGCTGATATTGAAACCGCCGTAACCATACAAGATGGTCGGGTTTTTGCCATTGAGCTCCACCCCTTTTTTATGGGTGATGATCATGGGCACTTTAGTGCCGTCCTTTGAGGTGTAGAACACTTGTTTAGATTCGTAGTTTTCGGGGTCGAAGTCGATCTTGGGTTGCCAATACACTTCATAAGCTCCCGAGTTTGCATCGAACTTATAGAGCGACCCAGGCGTATGGTAATTGGTAAAAGTGAAATACATCTCTTTGTCTTCCATCTTTCCACTAAAACCACCAGCACTACCAGCACCTGGTAATCTTACTTCACGAACCAGATTGCCTTCGAGGTCATACTGAAGCACTTTAGAGATGGCATCGACCATATATTCGGCAAAGAAATAACCACCACCCGTAGACGGGCTTAGCACATTTTCGGTCTCTGGAATGAAATCCTCCCAATGGTCGGGCGTTGGGTTGGACGCGTCTACCGTCACGATCTTCTTGTTGGGGGCGTCCTTGTCTGTGACCAGGAAGAGCTTTTCACCTTCATTGTGGATCACATAGGTATTGCTCTCTACATTATCCAACAGGGTTACCAAAGGCGCATTGGGTTTTGAAAGGTCTTTGATGAACAGCTTGTTCCCGTCTGTAGAAACAGATGCGGTGATGACCAAGAAGCGTTCGTCCTCGGTGGTATATCCACTGACATAGCGATGCTTTTGTGCGGCAGTACCACCAAATACAAGCCTATCGTCTTCTTGCGAAGTCCCTAGCTTATGATAATACAACTTGTGTTGATCCGTCTTAGCGGAAAGCTCACTGCCTTCAGGCTTGTCGTAGCTAGAATAGTAAATGCCGTCGTTGCTCTTCCAGTTGATGCCAGAGAATTTGATGTCGACCAAGGTGTCTTCGATGATCTCTTTGGTTTGGGCATTGATCACAATGATCTTACGCCAATCACTACCGCCTTCCGAGATGGAATAAGCAGCTAGGCTGCCATCTTTTGAGAAGTTAAGGCCGGCCAACGATGTGGTGCCGTCTTCAGAGAAGGTGTTTGGGTCTAAGAAGAGCTCTGCTTCCTCGTCTCCCTTTCGGCGGTAGACCACATATTGGTTTTGCAGTCCGTCATTCTTGTAGAAATAGGTATAGTATCCTTCTTTGAAAGGGCGTGACACCTTTTCGTAGTTCCAAACCTCTTCCAATCGGTCTTTCAATTCTTCTCGAAAAGGGATCTTTTCCAGATAGCCAAAGGTTACCTCGTTTTGTGTCTTTACCCACTCGGCGGTCTCTTCGCTCATGTCATCTTCAAGCCAACGGTAGGGGTCTTTGACTTCGGTGTCGAAGTACGTGTCAGCCACTTCGCCTCTCTTGGTCTCTGGATACACGATGGGTTCGGCCTTCTTTTCGGGTTTACAAGCAGCAAATAGTGTCATGATCAATAGGGGAAAAACAGGATGCTTCATTTTTGAAATGTTTGGTAAGAGCGTTAAAAGTACCATAAAAAAAACCTCCCAAATGAACTATTTAGGAGGTTTTAACATTTCCTTTTTCAAAGCCTTACGCAAACAAAGGGCGATAAGAATCCCAATGTTTGTAGATAAGGAATGCGTTTAGAATGGCGACCGCTAAGGCTGGAGCGATATTGGCAGGGTCGAGTGCTGCATGAAATGCAACGATGTTTACTGAGATTGGGGCTAAAAGCACTAGGGCAAAAGGCACGAATTTTTTGGCCACCAGCAGCAACCCAGCTACGATCTCTACAAGCCCTACCAATGGGATCATGTAGCCTGTCTTGGCCAATGCTCCAAAGAACGCTGCAGCACCCCCATTGGGGTCTAAGGCCAAGGGCGGAAGAAATTCTACAAACTTATTAGCTCCGAAAACGACCAGGATAATTCCGAGAAGGATCCTAGCCACTAAAACTATTTTTGAACTCATGTTGACTACTGTTTTGGGTTAGTATGGTGGTTTTGACGAGAAAAATGATAAAACCTATCACATTCGCCCATACGCCTAAGCCAACTGCGCGGAGACCAAGTTATGTTGTAGTAGATATTCTGCTATTTGAACGGCGTTAGTGGCCGCACCTTTACGAAGGTTGTCCGAGACGATCCAAAGGTTAAGAGAATTGGCTTGTGAGCCATCACGGCGGATGCGACCGACAAAGACATCGTCCTTTCCTTCTGCATAGATGGGCATGGGATAGGTGTTGGTGTCCGGGTTGTCTTGTACAGTGACGCCATCGGTTTCGTGCAAGATCTTTCGCACGTCGGCAAGGTCAAAGTCTCTTTCAAATTCGATGTTCACGGATTCGCTATGTCCGCCAACAACGGGTATGCGAATGGCTGTGGCTGTTACGGCGATAGTTCGGTCGTCGAGGATCTTCTGCGTTTCTCGAACCAATTTCAGTTCTTCTTTGGTATAGCCGTTTTCTTCAAAAACGTCGCAATGAGGCAAGGCATTTCTGTGGATAGGGTATGGATATGCCATCTCGCCCGCCTGGCCACTGTATTCATTTTCTAGCTGCCGCACCGCTTTAACTCCTGTACCTGTTATAGATTGGTAGGTAGAGACTACCGCTCTTTTGATCTTGTATTGCTTATGAAGTGGTGCCAGTGCCATTACCATTTGAATGGTTGAACAATTGGGATTGGCGATGACCTTGTCGTCCTCTGTCAATGTAGAAGCATTAATTTCGGGAACGACCAGTTTTTTAGTTGGGTCCATTCGCCAGGCAGAAGAATTATCGATGACTGTAGTGCCTACCTCTGCAAACTTAGGGGCCCACTCTAATGAAGTGCTTCCGCCAGCAGAGAAAAGGGCAATATCAGGTCTAGCAGAGACCGCATCTTGTAGGCCAACAACCTCATAAAGGGCATCTTTATATTGTATCTTTTTACCTATCGAACGTTCTGAAGCAACAGGAATCAGTTCATCAATAGGAAAATTTCGCTCTTCCAATACTTTCAGCATAACTTGACCTACCATGCCGGTAGCGCCTACAACAGCAACTCTCATAGTTTTTGTGATTTGAAAGACAAAAGTAACTATAAAGCAATAACAGACAAGAGTGTTGCACGAAAAACCCAATTATTTCACAAAAGGTTATAAATAAAACAACTTAAAAGAAAAACCGCTCGATAAGAGCGGTTTGATCAAACTTCGAATATGTGGTGTAGCGGCTTGTCCTGAGATCTATTCAGGATAATACTACTATTTTTTCAACAAGTCTCGTATCTCGGCAAGAAGATCTTCTTGCGAAGGCCCTGCTGGTGGTTCTGGAGCAGGTTCCTCTTTTTTCTTCATCTTGTTCACGCCTTTCACAACTATGAACATCACAAAAGCAACAATGATAAAATCGATTACGTTGGTCAAGAAGTCGCCATACAATACAGCCACTTCTCCAGCTTTCTCTCCTGCATCGTTCATAGTTCCTTCTTTTATGATATATTTCAGATCTCTGAAGTCTGAGTCAAACAGCAGACCGATCAGTGGCGAAACGACACCGCCTGTAAATGATGCAACTACTTTGTTGAACGCTGCACCCATTACAAAACCGACTGCGATGTCAACCAAGTTGCCTTTCATGGCAAATTCCTTGAATTCTTTTAACATGGTAGTAAATTAGTTAGTTAATTAATTAATACAGTAGCTAAAAGTAGGCAAAAAAAGAAGATGTTAAAAAAATCCTAAAGAAAAACGAGGGAAAATCATGGCAGAAACACGCGTTTAATACGTTGTGAAATGCTGGTGATGAGCTCGTACGAGATCGTTCCGGCATTTTCGGCTAAGGCTTCAGCAGTATGCTTGCTGTCGAATATGACCACCTCATCACCCTCTTTGCAGTCGATATCAGAAACATTGACCATGACCATGTCCATGCAGACATTCCCGACGATAGGAGCTTTTTTCCCATGTACGAACACAGCACCATTGCCGTTACCGTAGATTCTAGAAATGCCATCAGCGTGTCCGATCGGCAAGGTAGCAACGGTCTCATGGCCTATGGCGGTATAAGCCCGGTTATAGCCAACGCTCTCGCCCGGTTCGATCTTATGAAGTTGAGAGATGATGGTCTTCAGCGAGGCGACGGGTTTCAATTTGTTCTGGAACTTTACATCATTGCCGAAACCATAGAGGCCGATACCGCTTCGCACCATATCGAAATGTGCTTCAGGGTAGTTCAAGATGCCTGAGGTGTTGCACATATGGAGCATAGGCCGGTATCCCATTTTTTGATGGAACTCCTCAGTGACTTTTTTAAAGGTGGTGATCTGGCGTGACGAGAAGTCCATTTCCTTAGGGTCTTCCGAAGCAGCTAGGTGGGAGAGTAAAGAGACTACTTTGACAGCCGAGGTCTCTTCGAGCTTTTCGGCAATGAGATTCGCATCATTTTCCCAAAAGCCGAGACGATTCAACCCAGTGTTGAACTTCAAGTGAATAGGATACTCCTTTTGCCCTTTTTTTTCTGAAGCGTCAATAAAAGCTTTCAAGGTCTTGACATTGTACAGACTGGGCTCTAAACATCGTTCGATGATCTCTTCAAAATGTATAGGTAGCGGATGCAACACCATGATGGGGGTCTTTATCCCCGCATCACGGAGCGCGACACCTTCAGAGGAGTATGCAACCGCAAAATAATCTACGTCTAGGCTCTCAAGGTGCTTTGCTACTTCAATAGCACCACTACCGTAGCCAAAGGCCTTGACCACGGCCATAAACTGCGTGTTTTGAGAGATCTTGCTTCGTAAGAAGGTATAATTCTGTGAAAGTGCTTGAAGGTCGATCTCCAACACTGTTTCTTGAACTTTGGCCATTAGGAGTTCGCCTGCTTTTTGTTAGATACCTGTTCGGCGTCTACGTTCATATCCTTGACCTTTTCGCTAAGCATGGCCTTGTAGTAGGCGGCACGGCTTAGCGGCTCGTACTCATCGATCTCGCCTAAAAGCACGATGTCGTTGCCTTTTGCTTTTCGGAAGCTATAATTGGCTAAGTTTCCGGTACGTGTGCATACCGCATGTACTTTAGTTACATATTCGGCAGTGGCCATCAATGCCGGCATGGGGCCAAAGGGATTGCCCTTAAAGTCCATGTCCAATCCAGCTACAATTACCCGAATGCCTTGATTGGCCAGGTCGTTGCATACCGAAACAATTTCATCATCAAAAAACTGTGCTTCATCAATGCCAATAACGTCACATCCATCAGCTAGGATGCGAATATTGGCTGCGGCAGGAACAGGTGTGGAACGTATCTCGTTTTCGTCATGAGAGACCACTTTCTCATCATCATAGCGCGTATCAATGGCGGGTTTGAAGATCTCTACGCGTTGTTTGGCAAACTGCGCGCGCTTTAGCCTTCGGATCAGTTCTTCGGTCTTTCCAGAGAACATGGATCCGCAGATCACTTCGATCCAGCCAAATTGCTCTTTAGGATTGACGGTATTTTCGAGAAACATTTTGTACTTTTCTAAACGAAAACAGGTAAGTTGTTCGTTTTCAATATAAGCAAAGCAAACTTACGCAATTTAATTGCAAGCGCATAGGCGAAAGATTGCAACAAGATCATCAACTCAATCATAAAACACACATGAAAAAGAAACTGGAAGCAGAACTGATCAGCATCGCCCACCGAGTGCTTCGAATGAAAGGAAAAGGCGACGTGCAACAACTTCATGCCGAAGTTGAGAAACTCTACCAACAGCTAACGGTGCTTAAGTTTGTGGAAGAGCACTTGGGCGAAAGCCGACCATCACTTGGCGAGAAAGCCATTTACGAGACGATGGACGATGTGTTTGAAAACAAGAACCAAGATGAGGTCATCAAGCACAATCTTAAAGAATATAACGAACGTGACGAGCCTCGTGAGGAGATCATCACACCAGTGATGGATACCATCAAGGACATTGTGGCTGAAATGCCAAAAGAACAGACACTTGAAGACATCCTTGGCGAGGTGTTGCCCGAACCCACCTTTGTAAAGAAAGATGCAGATGACGTCACACCACGACAGCAAGATCTAAGAGTCGAGCTAGAGACCAAGACACTTAATGACAGCATCAGCAATGGTCTTCAGATCGGGCTCAACGACCGCTTGGCTTTTGTGAAACATCTTTTCAACGGCAATCAAGAGGACTATAACAGAGTGGTTTCGCAGATCAACACATTGCCTAGCTTTGCTGAGGCGAAGGGCTTTGTTGAAGTCATGGTAAAGCCCGATTATAACAATTGGGACAACAAAGAGGAATACGAAGAACGCTTTTTCGCGATTGTCGAAAAGCGGTTTGCCTAGTAGCTCGTAACGATCGACCAACACAAAACCAGCATTATGAAAGTTCAAAAGATCTTGTATTGGGTTTTTCTATCACTTTTTACGGCATTGATGCTTTTCTCAGTGTCCAATTACTTCTTTAAGAATGAAATGATCCGTCAGTTCTTCACCAATTTCGGGTATCCTACCTATTTGATCTACCCATTGGCGGTGGCCAAGTTGCTAGGACTGGCTGCTCTATGGACAAATGTAAAGACGCTCAAAGAATGGGCGTACGCAGGGTTCTTCTATAATGTAGTGCTGGCATTCTTTGCACACCAGCAGATCAATGATGGCCAACACATGGGCACTGTGATCGCCATGATATTATTGTTGGTGACATACTTTCTGGGGAAAAGAGTTCGACCATAGAACGATCAACGATGAATGCGAAAGAACTAACCGAGAGATGGTTTCATCTATGGGAATTGGGAGATTTTTTGTTGCTACCACTTTCTGAAGATTTCAAGCACACGAGCCCTTACGGAACTATTGACGGAAAAAAGGCCTACATAGGCCTTGTGATGGCCAATGAGGACAAGTTTCTAGGACATCGTTTCGAGATCCATGATACGTTGTATGAAGAAGATAAGTCGTGCACTCGCTATACGGCCGTCCAAAAAGATCTTAGGCTAGAAGTCACGGAATGGCATCACATCAAGGATGGGTCGATCCAAGAGGTCATCGCTTATTACAACATCGAGACCCAAGAGCGAAAGCTTTCTAGTTTATAAGCCATAGCCTAGCACACATGTCAAAACTCTACATCGTTCCCACTCCAATAGGCAATCTCAAAGACATGACCTTTCGTGCCATCGAAGTGCTGAAAGAAGTCGATCTGATCTTGGCCGAAGATACCCGTACCAGCGGAAAACTGCTAAAGCATTATCACATAGAAACACCAATGCTCAGCCATCATATGCACAACGAGCATAGAATGGTGCAAGGTTTGGCACAGCGGATCAAAGCGAGCGAAACGATGGCTTTGATCAGCGATGCAGGCACGCCAGCCATTTCCGACCCAGGCTTCTTGTTGGTTCGGGAATGTATTTCAGAGGCGATCGAAGTAGAATGTTTGCCTGGTGCTACAGCTTTTGTGCCGGCACTCGTAAACAGCGGATTGCCCAACGATAAGTTTGTCTTTGAAGGCTTTTTGCCAGTAAAGAAAGGAAGGCAGACCAGACTGCAACTCCTTGCAGAAGAATCACGCACAATGATCTTTTACGAATCGCCCCATAAATTGCTGAAGACCCTCCAAAATTTCTGTGAGTATTTTGGCGAAGAACGAAAAGTATCGGTCTCTAGAGAGCTCACCAAATTACATGAAGAGACCATTCGGGGGACTGCTGGCGAAGTGTTACAGCATTTTGAGACAAAAGCACCCAAAGGCGAACTCGTTTTGATCGTACAGGGCAAGTAGCGCCCACACCATAAAGCCCTGCGGCGGTTAGTTTTACACGATTTTTTCGACTGTTTAGGTCAAACATGACCAATGATTCAATCCTTCCAGCCTGTATTTGGCAAAGTATATTTGATCGACTCTTACAGTCTTTTTTACATCATCAGCGGAAGTGGCGGGATTGAGGTAGACTTCAAAACCTATTTCAACTACGAAAACAAGATCATCTACTTAGAGCAAGGGCAGTATGTAAAATTCTTGTCCGATGATTTTGAGGTCAAAAAGATGTCTTTTGATGAGCAGGACTTAGGAAACAACCAAGACTATCGTGTACTATTCAAGCATTTGGTCTCTTTGGGGCATATTGAGGTGAATACAACTTCAAAAGAGCAAAGACCATTGCGGTTTCATGATACTACAGGAAAGTATGAAATCCTTGATGCTTCTGCCAGCCGATGGTTTCATCAAGACCCCTTCCAAGCGTCAATCGAAGAATACCGTACCATTTTTGACATGAAGGAAATCATCGACAGGTCATTTTTTAAATCCTTCACAAAGAAGGACCTTGAGTCATCTATACAGCGGGAAGAAGTTGCCTTATTGTTGAAAGAGAAGGTAGGATTGAGTGCTATAGGATTACTTCAACAGAGAAAACTTCTAGAAGGGAAACGCAAAGTGGTCTTCACCGACAAAGGGTTTAAAGAGATTTCCTATGACCTCGGTTATAAGGACCCGTCTTATTTTTCAAGAGTATTTAGGTTGAAGACAGGCATGAACCCAGGGGCATTTAGAAAGGAGTTTGATTTTGAAAACCAAGACTCCTTTACCAAAAACATCATGGAGTTGATTCAAAACCACCACACACAAGAACGTACGCTGACGTTTTATGCAGACAAGATGAATATGGCGGCCAAGACACTCTCTAAAAAAACACGGGACAAAATGGACATTTCGTTCAGCCAACTATTACGTATCCAATTGATTAAAACGGCTAAGCAACTTCTTGACCAAGGGCCAACGATCAAAGAAGTTTCTGAGGCCTTGCATTTCGAAGAGCCCAACCACTTCTCAAGGTTCTTCAAACACTACACGGGATTGAATCCGAGCCATTATCAAGGAAAAATGTACCAGTAGCAGCTCCTTTTTTGTAGCATCCTCACGAATGTTCTAGCTGAAATTTGCAGAGTAATTAAAAACAAAGACCCTTTGTTCAATTTAAATGAAAAGCAAATGAATATTAGAACATTAGCCACAGAAATGGACGGCATCGTAGCTCAAGGAGCCATCGTTGATGCCGTAGAGAAATTTTTCGCGCCAGAGGCAACCACATCAGATTATAATGGATCGGCCACGGCAAATAAGAGCGAAATGACACAAAAAATGACAGGCTTTGCCCAATCAATCGCCAAGGTAAACGGAATCACGCTACACAGAACTTTGGTAGACGGGAATGTCTCAGCTTCAGAATTCACTTTTGATTTTTTGATGAAGGACGGCAGCGACATCTACTGGCACGAGATCATTCGTAGAATCTGGAATGACCAAGGACAAGTAATCCAGGAAGAATACTTCAACGCAGCATAGTAAAACCACAAAACTCGAAGGTCATGAGATTCGTAACCAAAAGAATTCACGCTTTTTTAGACTATCCAGTAGCACTCACATTGATGGCTCTTCCTTTTCTTTTAGGATTGGGAGCGTCACACCCAATGGCTCTAGCATTATCCGTGGCCACTGGTGTGGCAGCATTGATCTTGACGCTGCTCACAGACCATCATTTAGGGGTATTCCGTGTAATATCCTACAAATGGCATCTGATCGTCGACTTTACGGTCGCTATTCTATTCTTAGTAGCACCCTTTGTCTTTTCATTCGAAGGAATTGACGCGTACTATTATTGGATCAATGGCGCAGCCGTGATCACTGTTGTTAGCTTACACAAACCAGTAACAAAGGCATAATTATCAAAAACTAATAACTAGATAGATGTGTGATTTTTTGATTTGTCTGGGACACACTGTTTTTCTGGGCGGTGTGTTCCTTTGTATATTGTAATGGATTCTGAATTATGAAAGCACTGTTACAAGAAATTTCAGGATGTAGCATTTGTAAGGCGCATTTACCATTGGGCCCTAATCCGGTAGTCTCTGGAAGCCTGACGGCCAAGATCGTGATCATTGGCCAAGCACCCGGCACCAAAGTGCACCGGTCTGGTATTCCGTGGGATGATGCCAGCGGCAAGCAATTGCGCAAGTGGATGAACGTCTCCGATGAGGTTTTCTATGATGAAAGCAAGATCGCCATCATGCCGATGGGGTTTTGCTATCCAGGAAAAGGGAAGTCGGGAGACCTGCCACCTAGACCCGAATGTGCTCCGCAATGGCACGATCTTCTATTGCAACAGATGCCCGAGCTGGAACTGTTCATTTTGATTGGGCAATATGCCCAAGCGCATTATTTGGGCAAACAACGAAAGAAGAACTTGACCGATACCGTAAAGACCTACCAAGAGTATTTGCCAAACTATTTCCCCTTGCCGCATCCCTCTCCGCGCAACCGATTTTGGTTAAGTAAGAATCCGTGGTTTGAAGTAGAGGTCGTACCAAGACTTCAAGCGAAAGTGTTGGAATGCGTTTAGAAAATGTATGAGGTCTCTTGTTAGACGCCCACTTCTATGATCTAATATCTCACAGCGGATCGGTCTAACACTTAAACATGCTTCCCCACTTCAAAACCATGCTTCCCTAGGTATTGCATGCCGCTATCGATGGCATCCCCTTCTAGGGTGGTGCCCATGCTGTCGTTCCAACGGTTCAAATAGCCAAACAAGGAGATAACGCCTAGCATTTCTACGATCTCGCCTTCATCCCAGTGCTCATACAAACGCTTCTTGACCTGGCCATCTACAGCATTCGGCACTTGACTGGCAGCTAATGAAAAGTCTAACGCAGCACGTTCTGCTTCACTAAAAGAAGGATGAGTTCGGTATTCCCAGATATTGTCTAGTTGCTCTTGTTCGGCACCGTAACGCTCTGCTGCTCTGATGGCATGTGCCTGGCAATAGCGACAACCTGTAGCATTGCTACTCACCCATGCGATCATGCGCTTCAAGGCCGAAGTGACACGCCCACGATTGGCCATGACCGCTTTGTTGAGGTTGATGAACGCCCTAGAGATTTCTGGCCTGCGTTGCATGGTCAATACAGAATTTGGACAAAAACCAAGTGTCTCGTTAAAGAACTCCGCTAATTCCTTTGTCGTTTCATCGTGTTCGGCAGAAAGGGGTGTGACCAGTGGCATGTTGTTGATTTTTATAGTTGAAAAGATGTTCCGAAAGGTACAAATTCGTACATTCAAACCCTAGAACCCAATTGAAAGATAATTCCTACCTTTGTTTTCGCTTGGAATAAAAGAATCGTATGCGGTGGACCTTAAAGCCAAAGCCTGAGCTGCACAAGATACATCACCTGAAGAAGGTTTTGGGGGTGAATCATATCGTAGCTACACTTTTGGCCCAGCGTGGTGTGGAAACCTATGGGGATGCCAAGCGATTCTTTCGTCCTTCTCTAGAAGATCTGCACGATCCATTTCTCATTCAGGACATGGATAAGGCGGTTGCCAGAATAGAAAAAGCCATTGAGAACAATGAAAATATACTTGTCTATGGTGATTATGATGTAGACGGCACGACTTCAGTAGCCATGCTATCTTCCTATTTACAGAGGTTGCATCCACAAGTGGCCACCTATATCCCTGATCGCTATGCTGAAGGTTATGGGGTTTCCTTTCTGGGAATCGACTTTGCTCATGACAATGACTTCACCTTGATCATTGCCCTAGATTGTGGGATCAAGGCTTTAGATAAGGTCAGCTATGCTAAAGAAAAAGGCATTGATTTCATCATTTGCGACCACCACACACCCGGGAAAGAGTTGCCTGATGCAGTGGCGGTCCTAGACCCTAAGCGTAAAGACTGTATGTATCCCTACAAGGAGTTATGCGGTTGTGGGGTAGGTTTTAAGCTGATACAGGCCATCGCTATGGGCAGAGGCGAAGAAACAGAAGGATTAGTGCCTTACTTGGATTTGGTAGCGACCGCCATTGGGGCCGATATTGTTCCCATAACCGGCGAGAATCGCATATTGGCCTATCATGGCCTAAAGGTTATTAACGGTCAACCAAGACCTGGCATCAAAGCGTTGATACAGCAGGTAAAGAAACGTGAGCTTACCATTACAGATGTAGTTTTCATCATTGCACCTCGTATCAATGCGGCCGGACGAATGAAACATGGTCAACATGCTGTGAATTTGTTGTTGGAGAATGACCTTACTACAGCAACTACTTTTGCAGAAGACATCGAGACGTTCAATCAGGACCGTAGAAACCTAGACCAACAGATCACGCAGGAAGCACTCCTTCAGATAGAGCACAATGATGAGACAGAGCGTTTTGCCACAGTAGTCTATGAGAAACATTGGCACAAGGGAGTGATCGGCATCGTGGCCTCTCGCCTTATGGAAACCTACTACCGGCCTACTGTTGTCTTCACGCAAAGTGGTGAAAAGCTCGCTGCCTCGGCCCGCTCCGTGAAGGGTTTCGATGTGTATCAGGCAATTGAGGCCTGCTCACACTATGTAGAGCAGTTTGGCGGCCATAGATATGCAGCAGGATTGACACTTCAGCCTGAGCAGTACCATGATTTCAAAAAGCAATTCGAAGAAGTGGTGGCAGCCAACATAGACAAAAAGTTGCTTACCCCCGAAATTTCAGCAGCTATGGAGATTCAACTGAACGAGATCGACGCGAAGCTGTGGCGCATCCTAAAACAGTTTGCCCCTTTTGGCCCGGGCAACATGAAGCCTATATTTCTCAGTACGCAAGTAAAAGATACAGGCTATGGGAAGTGTGTGGGTGAAGAGGATAGACATTTGCGGCTGACCATCACTCAAAATGGTTCGGAGCCCATTAACGGCATCGGCTTTGGATTGGGAGGAAAGAAGCATCTCGTCGATTATCGAAAACCTTTTGACCTTGTCTATTCCATCGATGAGAACGAGTGGAACGGTAGCGTAAGCCTCCAGTTGAAGTTGAAGGACATCCAATAATTTATTTAGAATTATTCTAAATAAATGACTATCTTTGGCCTCACAAATCATCACCATGCAAGAAATCGAAGAGATCTACAGGAACACCTTTGGGATTTCCTTCTTTTGGAAGAAGGGACAAAAAAGCAATTCCGAAAAGGTGCAGGTTATCTTTAGGGATACAGGGTTTTGTCTTTCCAGAGCGCAATTAAAAGACTTTGTAAAAAAGGCAGATAAGGCATTAGGGCAGGCTCGTTGCCAAGAGTGCGAGTGCGGTGGTGAATGCCGTTCGTTTTTGCTTCGAACACCTGCCGAACAGGTCGATATGGCCATAAGCCGTAATGAGCTTTTTGATGTCAAGGATTTGCTGGAAGGCACACTTTTTCAACTGAATTTGAATAACTACTTAAAGCAGCTCTGTAACAACTGATCATTCGAACTTTTTCAACTGAAGTGTCTGGCCATCAAACTCACCATAAGTGAAATAATGGATCCAGTCGCCTAAGTTCACATAGCGTGAGTCATCATTCAAGCCGATTTCCAAAGGTAAATGGCGGTGTCCGAACACAAAGTAATCACGGTGCTCTTCTGCTAATTTTTTCTTCGAATACTGAACCAGCCACTCTTGGTCTTCGCCTAGAAATTTGATATCCTCGTCACCAGAGATCAGTTTGTTCTTCACCGAAAGGTATTGCGCCAATTTCACACCTAGGTCTGGATGCAACCATCTATAGAACCATTTGGCCACGGGATTGGTAAATACCTTTTTCATGCGCTTGTATCCTTTGTCGCCAGGTCCTAGCCCATCACCATGGCCTATGAAGAACTTTTTGTCGTTAAAGGTGAATTCTTTGGGTTTGTGATAGACGGCGATGTTCAGTTCTTCTTCGAAATAACCGTTCATCCAAAGGTCGTGATTGCCTACAAAATAATAGATGGGGATACCGCTATCCGTGATCTGAGCCAGTTTGCCAAGTGTACGTGTGAAGCCTTTGGGCACCACTGTTTTGTATTCGAACCAAAAGTCGAAAAGGTCACCCAACAAAAAGATGACAGCTGCGTCCTCTTTCACGGTGTCTAGCCATTGCACGAACTTCTGTTCGCGCGGGAGGCTCTTTTGGCGATCGGGAGCGCCTAAGTGGTTGTCGCTGGCAAAGTAGACCTTTTTTCCTTCGGGCAATCGCATGGGGTCAAAGATAGCGGATTTATCATAGTTGGTGAAGAATCTATTCGTAGGGGACTACTCTGAGATAGTCCAACATCGCAGTGTTGACATCCACATTCATGTTGTTGTTCCAATCCTCAAAATGCAGCTTTACTGTATTCTTACCTGCATTCAACGGCACTTTAACAATATTAGAGAAGCCCCAGTCCGACCACTCGTCTTGCCCACGTTGCGGAAATACCATCACACCTTCATAGTTGTCATTGACTGTCAGGCTTCGGATAGCACATTTGTTATCAGTATTCCAGCGGCCGCTGCCATTGGCATATTTAAAATCCAGAAAATGATCGCCAGCCTTTTCAACAGTCACAGAAAAGACGACTTCTTTGTTTTTGTCGAGTGTCAACGCTACAAAGCCTGTTCCTGAAAAATTAGTGTATGGTAAGGGTGAGGTCTCGGCAAAGGCCTCTGCCTCGATGCGTTGTTCATTTTCAGCAAATACTACAGGTTCACTGGCAAACCCTTCATAGCCTTTCTGATCGACTGCGCTCACCATGAAGGAAGCAAAAGTATTGTCATCTATAGCATACTCAGTAGCCGTAGTCGTTTCTTCAAGCTTCCCGTTCTTATAGATGTTATAGGTTGAGGCATCCTCGACGGCCTTCCATGTTAGCATACCGTCCTGCTTTTCAGCCAAGACAGTTGGTGGTGTGAAGTGATTCTGCACCAGATTCATCTCCGAATGCGGAAAAGAGTTGTTGGCCAATTCGATCACGATCTCCTGATTCCCTTTGGCATCCTTGGGGATGAATGCATTGTTTGAAGCTACTCCGTTAAGGGTCACCGTCTTTATCTCATTGCCATAGCCTTTTACGGTGATGTTCAGCAACGCGTTACGATACTTGAAGTTAGAAAGTGTTTTTTCACCGCCATATACTTCCGGCACTACAGGATTGAGGTGTAGCCCGTCGACCTGAAACTCCATGCCCATGAACACGCGGTGCACCATGGCTAGATTCCCGGCCATGCTCCACAACATTCGGTGTGAATTGATCTCGGTACCTAAAAAATCGCCCGTATCGGCCACCATATTTTCGTAATTGGTCAGAAATAGGCCTGCCGCGCGGTATACACTGGCTAAGCCGTGATTCAACACTTCTTCATTTCCTGTTTTGGCTGCGGCCCAATTCCAATACGATTGTACAAAGGGCCAGATGCCATTGTTATGGTATGGAGGAATCCCAGGGATCTGAGGATAAATACAGGTCACTCCATAGTCTGTCAATGGAGCTCTCGAAATGATGGATGCTGCTTGCTCCTTGTCTGCCACATCAAATAGGATGGCCAAGGCTTCCCCAAGGGCTTCAAAGCGAGGAGAGGCGATCATGGCATCACGACCGTATAGAAATTGCGCGTAGTAACCTTTATCTTCCAGCCAAAGATGGTCGTTGATCCCTTGTTTGATCTGTTGCGCCCTTTGTTCATACATCTGATCAGGCGCTCCCTTGATCTTGGCGATCTCTGCCAAGATATGATGTGCCTGAAAATGAACGATGTTGGTGCCGAGATTCTGTGAAACGTAGATGTCGCGATTGTCCATCCACTTCGGATAGGTTTGCTCTCGCCAGTCTAGAAAAGAGGATTCACCAGAGAAAAGCCCCAAATGGTGATCATAGATAGTTTTATAATCATCTTCTAAGGTGTTCTTGATGATAGGGTAGATCTCATCCAACCAGGACTCGTCGCCCGTAACCTTGTAGATTTCCCAGGCGGCCAAACACCAAGTTGTCCTGTCAGAAGATACGGGCCAAGCTCCTCCAGAACCTGTGTCTTGCACGATCCTATTGCGCTTTACTTTTCGACGGAGGCTGATCTTTGCCACTTCGGGCTCATGGTACGCGAAGGCCAACACGGTTGAATAGCTCACATCCCTGGTCCAGACACCTCCCCATTTGGCACCGGTTCTCAGCGTGCTATCGGGCTCGATGTTCTTGATAGCCTCTTCTAAGGATAAATTGAAAAGTGCGTCGACGATAGGTTGGTCTGAAGTATATTTCGGGCGTCCAGAAAGGTCTTCTGAAGGTTGCCATTGCTTGTCTTGGTGATCAGCTTCATTGTAGGGGTTGAGGGTTACAGTGATGCTGTAGATGTTTGGGTCGTCAGTTGGTTTCAACATTAACCCTTTTTGGTCCAGGTTTACAAAATCCCATGTCAAGGGTTCGGACCCACCTGCGATGTAGAATCCTTTGAAATCGTCCTTCGCCACTTTTGTGCCATCGAAGGCTTCGTAATAGCCTTGTGTTTCAAACTGCTTCAGTACTGGGGAAACGTCGACCTTGAAAGTGTATTCATAATTGGTAGGTAAGAAGGTGCTGGGTTGCTCTGGGAAAGGTTTGGGTTGTTCTCCGAAGGTGATGAGCGGAGAAGTTTCCTCATCATTGATGATCACCCAATGGTCGGCACCTGGCGGTAGTTCGTTATCTTTCTCGTTGATGGAGAATTTGAACTTGATCAACCTAGAAAAGGTGGCGCTGGCCGGGCTCTTGTAGTTGGAGGTCAAATGTGTGGGAGAGACAACTTCAGCAATATTCTCACCTTGCACAACCTTATCCTTGTAGAGGGCAAACGCATTAGATCTGTATAACGTCTCTTGGTTTTCTTGTTGTTTGCAGGAGTCCAGAAACATGAAGAAAAAGATTCCTAGTGCTATAGTGGTAACGATATTGTTTTTCATGGTTTAGGTATGTTAGTATTTTTTTGACATATCAATTTCAAGAAAGATCACTTTCGGACCAACTTCTTCAAGATGACGATCTGTCCCAGATGGTAATGCGCATGCTCTACGATACCGGCTAGATTACGATAGTAATTGCCATATTTTTCTTCACCAAATACTTCGAACAGGCGCTCGTCCGGTAATTGCGCTATCTTTTGGGCAAAAGTTTCGACATCTGTGTAGGTGGCGCGCAATAGCTGTTGCCAGTCTTCTTCAGATTCAATTGGAGGGACCTTAAAGCTGAGTTTGTCGCTGCCTTCTACGACGCCACTATCTAGAAAAGCCGAGGCTGTTTTCACATAGTAAGCGATGTGATACGTGAGTACGGCAATGGTGTTGAAAGCATCAAGTTTACGGGTAGCCTCTTTCCAGGTCACATCTTCTAGATGTTGTTGTAAGTAGGACCAGGTCCAGTTCTTACCAAAATAGACTTCTCTAAGTTGTCTGGCGATAAGTTTCGATACGGTCATAGCTCGTTATTTTAGCGTTCTGGTGTACATGAGTGTGCGTTAGATCAGCAATGCCAACGTTCAAAGGTTTTTTTTGGGAAAGCATGTTCATAGACAATAGAGATATACTGGATGGGAGTACACGTTTCATTTTCTATCTTTGAACTTAGCCAATGCTTTCTTTGTGGCTTCCGAAAGCACCAGGCGACCGGAGACCTCAGCACGGTGTATGAGCAGATCATCCCAATGGGCGGTATCTTTCCACAGCACTTCTTTCATTTCAGTCAGCGCTTCAACATTGTACGAAGCCAATTTTTCTGCTAAGAGATCAACTTCGGTATCTAACGCTGCGGTGGTATCGAATACTTTTGCATACAAACCTTTGTCTTTCGCCCAGTACGCATTGCGCCACTCGTGGCCTGCCAAAGTAAGTTCTGCCAATCCCGCGACACCGATCTTGCGCTCTACTGCTGGCGCAATGACGAAAGGACCGATGCCTATGGTCAATTCAGAGAGTTTCACTGCCGCATCGACAGTAGCCATGGCATAGTCGCAAGCAGCGATCAATCCGACGCCGCCACCAACAGCCTTCCCTTGCACCCGACCGATGATGAGTTTGCTGCAACGTCGCATGGCATTGATCACATTGGCAAATCCACTGAAAAATGCTTTTCCTTCAGCTAGATTTGATATCGCAACCAATTCATCAAAAGAAGCGCCAGCACAGAAAGCACGTTCTCCTTCGCTTTTCAGCACGATGACCTTTACGTCTTTGTTCACAGAAAGTTGGTCTAGCTCTTTGGTGAGGCGATCAAGTAGTTCGGTAGGAAAGGAATTGCTGGCCGGATGCCCAAACTTTAAGGTGGCGATGTTATTTTGGATGGAAGTATAGAGACTTCCGTTGGGTCGAGTGGTTGTCATAAGTTGAGAATCTCCTACTAAAATAATGAGATTCCGCAACAAGTGCGGAATGACATGTTAGGTTTTCACATACTTCGCTCGAAATTTATAGATCAATGCACCACCGCGGATCAGCATCCAGACCACAAAGGCGGTCCAGATCGCAAATAGTTTCCATCCTAGGAGGTCTGTTAGTAACAGTACAGGCCAAAAGCCCACGAATGTGGCAACAGCGACCACATTGCGCAAATATTTGGCTTCACCCATCCCTTTGAAGATACCATCAAAGACAAAGGTGATGGCATTGATGGGCTGCATGGCCAACACCACCCAGAAGGTTTGCGCAAAGAGCAACAACACAGCCTCATCTTTGCTGAATACAGGTCCGATCTGATCATAGAAGAAAGCGCACAGCACCATCAACACGAGAGCGATGGTCACGGCAAACTTGCAAAGGTCAATGCTCAAGAACCACATACGACGGTAATCTTTGGCGCCTAACAGTTTTCCAGCAAGGGCATTCCCGGCATTGGAATACCCATCGACAAAAAAGGAGAAGAAGAGCCAAATATTCATCAAAACGCTTTGTGCAGCGATGTAGTTCTTCCCATGATCAGTAGCATAAGCATTGGCCAGATAGATGGCCACATTCAAGGCTATGGTACGTAAAAAGAGATTCACACTCAATGACAGATGTTCGCTGAGCTTGTTGTTGATGGCGTTAGATAGTCTTAGGTTGAAATCGGTCTTTTTGAACAGAAAGTATAAGGCCATGCATAGCATGACGAGTTGCGCGATGATGCTGGCATAGGCAGCACCTTGCAGATGCATCGCAGGAATGAGACCTTCTACACCATAGACCAAAAGATAATCGAATAGGATGTTGACGATCATCCCGGTAAGGCTGGCCTTCATGGCCCAAAGGGTGTTTTGAATACCACGGAATACACCAAAGATGGCAAAAGTTACCAAGGTGATTGGAAAGCCAATAGCTCTGATCTTGTAATATGAAACACTATATGCTAGAATGAGGTCTTCGGCATTGTAGAGTTTAAAAATCCCTTCAGCAAAGAAAAAGGTGAACAGATACAATACAATGCCCAACAAGAGATTGATGGCTACAGCTTGAGGAACCAGTGTTTTCACCTCATGAAGCTTGCCTGCTCCCAAGTGCTGTGATACCAAAGCCGAAATAGAGGTCTTGGTCTGTGCCAGGGTCCATACAATGGCAGAGATGAATGAGCCCACAATGCCCGCCGCCGCCAAGGCTTCCACCGAATTTTCATCAACGTTGCCGATAACTCCAATGTCGGTCAACGAGATCAAGGGCTCGGCAACACCAGCAATGATGGCTGGAATGGCCAGTCGATTGATTTCTTTGAAGGCCACCTTTTCCTTCATGGCAACACTTTTTCATAACAATAGAACGGATGCTCACTTTGCATTGGGAAGTAGATGCTTCCCAAGCGTTGATATCCCCGTTGCTCATAGAAATGTTGATTTCTTTGATTTTGGCTGAAGGTATCCAGGCGGATCGACGTGAAATTATTTTCTAGGGCGTATGCCTCAGCAAAGCCCATCAGTTGTTGGGCATGGCCTTTCCCCTGAGAGCTTGGATGAACGGCCAAACGGTGCACATATAGATTGTTGCCGTTTGCGGTAAGCCATTCTACAATATCGTATTCTTTGTCCATCAGCGTAGAAATGGTAATACAACCAATGACCTTGTCATCTTCTAGCACAAACAACTCTCCTCGTGCCACATCCTTTCCAAAAGCCTCTGCGTTGGGGTAATGCTCATTCCACTGAAAGATGCCTTTTTTAGCCATATGTACAGCACAAGCTCGAGTAATTGTTAAAATGTGGGGAATATCTTGTAATTTTGCGGTACGAATCATCTATGATACAGCTTGTATATGTATTTCAAAGCTGCAAAGTTAGTCCTTTAAAAAGAAGCACATGAAGAACATTCTAGTTCCTGTAGGAAACACAGAAAAAGCGGTGAGCACGTTACAATATGCTACAGATTTTGCCCATGCCTGCGGAGGCAAGGTATACGTGATGCGTGCGTATACACTTTTGTCAAGAGCAGGGGCACTATCGAATGTAGATGATGTAATGCAACGTACAAGCCGCGAATCATTAGAGAGCTTAGTGAATCAAGTAGATAAAAAAGAAGTTCCGGTAAAGGTAGTGACCTATAAAGGAGATGTGTTAGACGGAATCAGAGGCTTTGAGAGAGCATATGACATCGATTTGATCATTGTTCGGCCGCGCAGTACGGATGTAAGTGATCAGGTCTATTTAGGAAGCACATCGGGTAGCATTGTAAAACAGACCAGGTCTCCGGTACTTGTGGTTCCTGAAGGAAAATCATTTACACAACCAAAGAACATGTTGCTTGCTTTTAAGTACGGAAGCATTCAGAACGATGCAAATATTGAAATGCTAAGTACTATTGAAAAGGAGTTTGGCACGGACATGAAGCTATTATTGGTAAAAACACCAACCTACAGCAATAGCGACCTTGAGGTCTCGCCAAAATTAGTAGACCTTAGCTCTCATATGACGATCACAGAGAACGCAACTACATATCAAGGTGTCTTGGAGCACTTTCGATCGGCACAGCCAGACATGCTTTGTGTTTTTAGAAGAAAGCGTGGTTTCTTTGAGAAGCTATGGGAGCGCAATACGATACAGAAAAAAGATTTCTACATGACGATTCCTTTGTTGGTGTTAAAAGGGAAATAACAGAAAGTCATATATTTGTGTCCCGATAGTTATCGGGACGATGGGGATGTAGCTCAGCTGGCTAGAGCGCTTGACTGGCAGTCAAGAGGTCGTGGGTTCGAGTCCCATCTTCTCCACTAGTATTTATAAGCATTTACAGGGTTTCTGTAGATGCTTTTTCTTTTGGGTCAAACATAGGTCAAACATTTTATCTTTATGGTTTATTAAATTATTGGAGTTTTTACAAATGACTCAATGAATACCCATTATTGGGTATTTAATTTAGCTTTTTCATTTTTATATTTGAAATAAACTTCTAATTATGAGACATATACTACTTTCGCTTGTTTTATTATTTGTTTATGCATCAGGATTAAGTCAAGAAAGACTTAGTATTAGAACCAAGTACAAGAAAATTCCTAGAACTATAGTATTAGATACATTGGACTTTACTAAAAAAAGCGATTATACCTTACATATTCAAAAGATTACTTCTTCAACTGAAGTTTTACATAAAAAAGGTGATTCTGTTGCTATAGAAAAAGAAGTTGTTGTAAATGGGATTAAAACAAGAGTCACAACTGATTATAAAGTTAAACTTGAAAAAGATATAAAGCGAACAAAAAAAGATACAGTTGACTGTACAGAGTGTCCTGATAAAACCCGTAAAGCTTCTGTTAAACTAACAGGAGATAAATTATACATAAATTATCTTTTAGATGGAGATAAACAACAACAGATAAGCATTACTGATAGTAGCAGTACTAAATTAATAGACAGAAATGAAAGTTATTTCTTCAAATTAAAGAATAGGCAGACTATAAAGTTAAAGCATAATGGGTGGGTTATTTCAGGACTCACCATACCATTAAAGTATAGATTTTCTACTGAGAGGCGTGGTCAAGAGATTAGTGATGATTTTTCCGCATCAATTAACCTTAACGCAATGATTTCCTATACTCTTTTAGGAAGAAGTAAGTTTACATATCTAAAAAATTTAGATAATAGTATAAGAGATTTAAGTTGGACATTAGGTGGGTTCGTAGGAGCTTCTACCCTTACACTAAATAGTAGAAATACAACAAGTGCGGGGGAAGACCAAATTCCTGTAGGAGAACAGCTTAATCAAGGGTTGTTTTCTTTTGGTTTAGGAACTTCTTTTAGTTATAATTCTTTTAGTGTAGGATTATTTTATGGACATGATTTTGGTTTAGGTCAGGATACAGGAAGGCTTTGGGATTTTGAAGGAAAACCCTTTATTGGAGTTGCATTAGGTATTAATGTATTAAATCTGGGTAGAGCTAGTGCGCAATAACTATAATTTTCAGGTCAAACATTTGAGTATAAAATATGGTACTATCTGAAAGCATAAGAAAAATACAAATTCTATAAACCTGGTAGTTATAGAGTATTTGAAACTATCTGCCAAAATATGAGACACTATTTTGAGTGACTGGCAGTCAAGAGGTCGTGGGTTCGAGTCCCATCTTCTCCACAAGAAAGCTTCGAGAAGCTCTCGGAGCTTTTTTCTTTATCGAAATCCAAGGAAAACACCCTTTATCCCAACCTGTATTTTTCCCAACTTGCCTCCAAAGAACACAACGATGATCCCGATAGCCTTTAGTGCAAGATGTACAGAGCATGTGTCTAATGCATCCAATGCTTTGATAACCTATGATAGAACCTTGTTAGAAAGTGATTTTTGGGATGGAACACGCTTTACTGCTCCCCGAGATGGCGTGTATTTCTTTTCAATTTCGTTCGTTAAAGATGCCTATTACCACGATGGAACTGAGGACGACGTGTATGTGCACCTATGTAAGAACAACGAATTTGTGGGCTTTGCGTGGAGTGGCCAAGGCACCGGAAAACGAGGTACAGGCGCGCTGAGCCTTACCCTTCATCTAAAGCAAAATGACGTGATCACTCCCAAGACTGACGACGACGAGAGCGTTAGCGACAAGCGACATATCTCGGAAGCCTATATCACTGGCTTTGGCCTGTATTGAGAAAAGTGATGGATCGGGAAACGATAACTGATAATTGATCAGGCATTTCACGTTCTTCCCACGGATGCTTGGCACCAAAGGTATGGTTAGCATCGTCTACCCACACCAGCTTGCTATTTGAAGCCCATTGATGCAAGCTCTGAGCCTCGTGTAATGGCACTGCCTCGTCCTTTGTGCCATGAAGTATCAAATATGGAATTTTCAATTCTCGGGCGGCTTTGGAGATGGTCAACTTCGATTCGTTGGCCACAAAATCTTCGTAGAACTGGAAGTAATGCGGCATCTTCTGCTTGGTTCTTCCATTCAACGTGTAGAAGACGCCTTCCTCTTTCCATTGCGCAAAGGCTTCGTTCTTCGGGAAACGGACCCTATAATCGCTCACACTGGCCCAGCCTATCACATTTTTTATTCGAAGGTCATAGGCTGCTTTCAGTACCGCAATGCCACCACCTCTCGAGTGGCCGATTACGGTTATGTTATCAGGATCTATGTGTTCTTCAAAAGAATTATCGGACGAGGTGACCCAGTCTAGCACACTATTTAGGTCTTCGAGCTCACGCGTGTAGTTGTTCTCTCCAAAAGCATTAAGGTCCGGAAAGTCTATGGGTTGCTCGACCGTTCCACCGTTATGAGAGAAATTGAATTTCAAAAAGAAAAATCCCGCTTTGGCGAAACGCTCAGCTACGAGGTCCCAGGCACCCCAATCTTTAAATCCCTTATAGCCATGACAAAAGATAACTACAGGCCTCGGTCGTTGTGTTTGGTTGAAGAAGATATCCAGAACAGATGTTCTGTTATTTGAACCTGCATAAGTGATATTTTTTTCAATGTGTATCATACTTCTTTCTCAGTGAATGGAATGTTAGGATTGAAAAGCTCTAGCAGTAACAGCTCAAGCTCCCGGACGTACGCTTCTAGTGTTTCAGGAGAGATCGAAGCATCTGCTTTTCTACCTTCTTTCATTTGAAAGGGCAAGAAACCTTCGACCATGTTCTTCAGCGAAAAGATACCTGCCTGCAACGGTTCATCATGAGGCATTTGACCTTTGTACAAACACGCATATGTGAGCACTTGGAAGGCTTTGCTGAACTTATGATCACTGGTGAGGTCTGCCCATCGTGTCAAATTAAGTTCTCGTTGTGAGACCTTACCTGTTTTATAGTCGATGATCCTAAGGTTGCCATTGAAGCGATCTATCCTATCTGCAACACCTTTCACCTTAACAGGAAAATCTAGGCCAGGGAAGTTAAAAGAGCCCTCTAGCGATTCCTCTAGGCTCAAAAGGTGGATCTTATTTCCTTGGCCCAATAGATCGATCTCTTGTTGGATAAAGCGAGTTACATAATCTTTGGCTACTTCAAAAGAGATCAGGTTTTTTCCTTTAGCAAAGTTTCCGCTGCGATAATGCTTCTTAAACTGTGCAGATACGACTTCTTCTACCTGGAGGATGCTTTTGGCCAATTCGTCTTTAGTTAATACATCGCCAACATAGGGTTTGTAAAGCAACTCTAGGCTTTCGTGTATGATGGACCCAAAAGTATTGGCTGCGACCGTTTCCTCTACCAGTTCCGCTTCACGAATGCCCAAGACCTTTTCAAAATAGAAATCCAACGGATTTCTGATGTAAGCGGTAAATGCTGAAGGAGAGAATCCCTTTTCTGCCAGTGCTCTCAAACGCATGATGGCATCGGGCGCCTTAGCAACGGTCTTTAAGGCCTCTTTGTTATTTGAAGCAGGAAGCCCTACCGTATATGAGCGAATGGAATGATGGGGTAGGGCATCTACCTCTATCTGCATTAAGAATCGACTTTTTTCAGCGGTGTTGAGGGCATCTGAAGCAGTGTTGTGCAATAAGAAAATATGCTGCGCCCGTTGAAGTAAACGATAGAAATGATATGCATAGACGGCATCTTTTTCTTTATAAGTGGGCAGCCCAAACTGTTTCTTCACGTCAAAAGGGATGAAAGAGCTGTTTTTCTTTCCTGAGGGAAGAATCCCTTCGTTGACAGATGTGATGATGACGTTTTCGAAATCTAGCAAACGCGTCTCTAGCATTCCCATAAGTTGTAAGCCCTCTAAGGGCTCTCCAACAAAATCTAACTTCTCTATGGCGAGCAATTCCCTAAATACCGAAATAAGAGTCTTCACGTCCTTTATCTGGCCATATTTCCCATTTAGGGTTATCATTTGATTGAATAATTGGTGGAAACGAAAAAGATATTCGAGCGTTAAGTGATGACCCTCTGATTCAGGCATGATCTTTTCTTTGGCAGCCATGATCATCTTGAGCACATTGCCGAGCAAGGAGGGCACTATATAATTCTCAATGTCGAAAAGCAAAGATGCGATGGGCAAGACAGAAGCTGGAAAGAAGCTCATGAGCTTTGCAGCATCTATAGAGATGAAGTTGTTCCGCTGGATGCTATCTCGAACTTGTTGGGCACCATCAACATTATCGCTTGTAAAAAGCGTCTTAATGAGCGGCAAGGACAATAGATGTAGCACATCACGATAATAGAAAACACCTTTGGCCTGATCTGCGTATAATTTGAAGAAAGATTCAAAGACTTGGGCCAATGACGTTAAGGACAAGGGGAACCCCATGGTGATATTCAGCTTCCGATAGTGCTTCGGAATAGCATTGAGCATAGGAGTCAACAGGTTTTCATCTGCAAGCACGATGGCAGTATTGCGACCTGCTTCGGCGTTACTGTGCAAGTGATCCAGTATGGTTGCTGCATGTTTGGCTTGTGTGACATTTTTGGGAACACCAATGATCTCGATATTCTTTTTTTGAGAGAAAAGATCCTTGACCCAATCATACGGATGATTTTCAAAATACTTCCACCTTTTTCGGTAGGTCCTTTGAAAAAGTCCGGCATTGTGTGCAGGGTCTTCCATGTAATGCCTGTCTGCATCCCAGAATATCTTTGACTTGCCAAGGTGCAGTATGCTGTTGAAAATATTCTGCTCGGCTTTGTTTAGTGCGTTGAACCCGATAAAGTAATGAGTGACATCGCCTTTTTCTTGTAGATAGAATTCGATGTTCTCGTTGGCCTCACGATAGACGAACCCCTGATATCCGACCCCTTTTTTGACCAATGAGGCAGAGAAAGCCTCATAGAGCGCTGGCAACAAATGCCAAAATTTCAGATAACTACTTACCAAAGGGCCTGAAGCATCTTTTTTTGACCAATGATCTAAGTCTTTGATAGCTTTCAGATACGAGAAGATCTGATGATGATCAACAAGATAACGGTCGATCTCATTGAAGTCTTGTAAGATCACTTGGGCCCACCTGCTAAAGGAGCCAAAGGCTTCTTGCTCTTCTTCTGGCATGATACTTACGTATGCAGCATAGAACTCAAATAGCAACTCTACATTGGAGATTTGCCTAAGGCCAGACAATTGCTGAATAAAATCTTCGATGCTTAAAAAGATCGGGGAGAAAGAAGTACCTTCTTTTTGCAGGGCCAGCTCTTTTTTAAAGAATAGAATTGCTCTTTTACTGGGCAGCACTAAAATACTGTCCTCAACGTTATTATTCGTGGCGAGGACTTCTGACACTACTTCTGAAATGAATGGCTTCACTCTTTAAAAATAAAAAACGTCCTGAGATTTCTCAGGACGTTTTTCGAAAGATTGTTTATCTAGAAACTTAGTTCTTCACTAAGTTGATCTCAACTCTACGGTTTTGAGCTCTACCTGCTCTAGTTCTGTTGGAAGCGATTGGTCTGTCTTCGCCATATCCAAGAGAAGATAACCTGAATGCATCAATACCATTTTGCACTAGATACTCTTTAACAGAATTGGCTCTTGAATCAGAAAGTCTCTGATTTAAAGTACTGCTGCCTACACTATCTGTATGACCTTCAACAGTAAACTTAGAGTTAGGATACTCTTTTAAGATGTTGACAATGTCACCAAGGACAGCTCTAGACTCATCTTTGATAGATGACTTTCCTGTGTCGAACAAGATAGTTCTAGCATAATCGTTCAATTTCTTCTGAACTTCTTCGGTTACCTCAGGACATCCTTTGTTAGCTACAGTACCAGCTACATCTGGACATTGATCGTCTTTGTCAAGAACAGTGTCACCATCTTTGTCAGGCCATGGGCATCCATTGTTTTCGGCAGGACCAGCTTCTTCAGGACAGTTGTCGTCTTTATCAGCAACACCGTCACCGTCACCGTCTGGGCAACCTTGAAGCTCGGCTAGGCCAGGAGTATTAGGACATGCATCGTCACCGTCTTTGATACCATCGCCGTCAGAATCTGGGCAGCCGTTGAACTCAGCAGGACCAGCTTCGTTAGGACAGTCGTCTTTTCCATCTTCGATACCATCGCCATCAGAGTCTGGGCAACCGTTGAATTCAGGAAGGCCAGCAACTTCAGGACATGCATCGTCTTTATCATAGATACCGTCACCATCAGTGTCACTACCACCAAATTTGATGGCAAGACCTGCTAGGTGCTGGAAATGCTTCACACCATAATCTTCAAAAGCGTGCTTGTACGTAGATTGGAGGTTAAGACCTAAGCTTTCTGTAAACCAGTAGTTGAAACCAAGGCCACCGTTAACAGTACCAGCACCTATTTCATCTACCCAAGTATAACCACCACCAACTTCAACAAAAGGGTCAAACTTCACGCCAGCTTTACGGAGGTTGTATTTGACAAGACCATCCACAGCATAGTGAGAAAGGTCATCTACTGGAGTATCGCCAATTTTTTCAATTCTGTTCAAAGAACCTCTGGCACCAACTGAGAATCCGTCCCCGATATATTTCGAGACAGCGATAGTTGAGATTGAAGGAAGAATGTTCCAGTGGTCGTTCACATTAAAATATTGACTGAACCAATTTCCTTGGCCAGCTTGGTTTGTAGGATAAGTATCAATGGCATTAACACCAAAAGAAACTTGCCAGGGATTGTTTTCGTCTTGGGCTGTAGCGAAAACACCGCCAGCTAAGAACAAAACAACGAATAATCTGCTAAGATGTTTCATGTTCAAATATTTAATTTTTTAAGTGTTATTTGTTCGCAAATGTAAGTGGTTATACATTACTATAAAAACAAATATATCAATTTTTTTGTTTTACAGTAGAAAAATCAAGGGGTTAGGGCATGTTCAGATTACGTGCAATTCGTGGCCAACTTCTGTAAAGGCACCGATGGCTTTGTCTAAATGTTCTTTGGTGTGGGCTGCAGATAATTGAACGCGGATCCTTGCTTTTTCCTTTGGGACAACGGGGTAGAAAAATCCGATCACGTAGATGCCTCTTTCCAGAAGCTTATCGGCCATGCGTTGTGATAGCTTTGCATCATAAAGCATCACAGGAACAATGGCCGAGTCGCCATCAATGATGTCGAAACCGGCGTTGTTCATTCCATCTTTAAAATATTTCGTATTCCACGCTAGCTTATCTCGCAAAGAAGTGTCGTTGGCCAAGAGGTCAAACACTTTGATCGATGCCCCAACTATTGAAGGCGCCAAAGAATTGGAAAACAAGTATGGTCTTGAACGTTGGCGTAGTATCTCGATGATCTCTTTCTTCCCAGTGGTGTATCCGCCCATAGCCCCACCCAATGCTTTGCCTAGTGTGCCTGTAACGATATCTACGCTGCCAAGCACTCCTTTTTCTTCTAGCGTGCCCCGACCCGTATCACCGATGAACCCTACCGCATGGCACTCATCGACCATGACCATGGCATCGTATGCCTCAGCCAGGTCGCAAATGCTATCTAATGGGGCCAACAAACCATCCATAGAGAAGACACCATCGGTTACGATGACCTTAAAACGGGCACCATCTGCATTGGCTTGCTTCAATTTGGCTTCGAGATCTTCCATATTGTTGTTCTCATAGCGATATCTGGCTGCCTTGCACAGGCGAACACCATCAATGATGGAGGCGTGGTTCAGAGAATCTGAGATGATGGCATCCTCTTTGGTAAGCAGTGGCTCGAACACCCCCCCATTGGCATCAAAGGCCGCTGCATATAATATGGTGTCTTCAGTTCCATAAAAATCAGCGATCTTTTGCTCTAACTGTTTATGGATGTCCTGAGTGCCACAAATAAAACGTACGGAAGACATGCCAAATCCATGCGAGTCTAAAGTGTCTTTCGCGGCCTTTATAACTTCGGGATGTGAAGAAAGCCCTAAGTAATTGTTGGCGCAAAAATTGATGACCTCTTCCCCTGTTGATATCTTGATCACCGCATCTTGCGGCGAGGTGATGATGCGCTCCTTTTTATACAGCCCGGCATCTTCGATTTCTTGTAGTTCTTTTTGAAGGTGTTGTTGTATGCTTCCGTACATGATATAGAAGGTTTTTACAAAAATACGTTTATATAGATCGAACGGTGATATCTTCGCCAATAAATACCAATAGCTTTTTGACCGAACGATATCCCATCGCTTTCAATGCACTGGCATATTCATTCATTTGAAGCTCATATTTCTTGCTATGTAGTCCGGTCTTGTAGTCTATCACCGCAGCCTCATGGTCTTTGACAGCTATTTTGTCAGGGCGCAACATATTGCCTTCTGAAGTAATGATCTCTCGTTCGTTATAGATCTTAAAATCATCGGAAAAGAACATGCGCAAGCCATGATGGCTGACGACGTCTACTAATGCTTGTTTTATGGCAACAGACTCTTCAACACTGAAAAATCCATCGGAAGTCGCATTATCGACCACCTTCTTCACATCCTCTTTTTTAAATACTTTGGACATGAGCTCATGGACCAGATTTCCTCTTTCAATGGCCTGCATCTTGGCAGAATCCCACAAAAGGCCATTTTTGGTTAGAATGCTGATTTCATGTGCTTCCTTTGGCACACTGATCATTTGAGACAATAGGTTGGCGGTTGCAATTTTATCGTTAGAGGCAGAGACCTTTGCGGGTGTTCCAAAATAATATGCTGATTGATCATCGTTCCAGACTCCTTGCATCTTTAAAAGATCAACCAATAATGTCGAGTACGTGATCGACCGGGCACTTGGCTTCTTGCCAATGACATATAACTGCTCTATCGCCCGTGTGGTGGCCACATACAGTAGATTTATATTGTCGAAGGCAGCTTGCTGTGTAACCTCTTCATAGACCGCCTGCCCATCTTGCCCAAGATCTTTTACGTAGTCCCCGAAAGGAACATAAACCTCATCAAAGCCATGATATTTTTTAGGATCGACCGGCAGCCAAACATGACTTCCCTTCTTCACCGTTAATGATTGGTTGGCAAAAGGGAATATGACCACAGGAAACTCAAGCCCCTTCGCCTTGTGTATCGTCATTATCTGCAGGGCTTCGGCAGATTGTGATAGCGTAAGGCTCAGCGTTTCTTTTTCGCTTTCCCAATGATCCAAAAGAGTGATGATATCATTATTTTTCTTCTGTGAAGTACGAAACACAAACTCTAAGAACTCTTGCACATAGGCATCGGGAACTTCTAGCAATCCAGATGCGCGTGCCAGATACTCCACAGCCTCAAACAATGAAAGCTGGAAGAAGACAGTCGGCGTAAAGGAGATGCCCATAACATCCAGCGCATCATAGAATGAATCATCTTCTAAATGGACATGCTTACCAAGAAAGCCATGTGTGTCTTCTATATCTAAGCTTTTTGAAATATAATAGAGCGCGTTAGCTTTGGCATGAAGATCCGACGGATGAGACAAGTAGGTGAGCATGTCAACTAGATACTGCACTTCCTCGACATTTTTAAGCAACAAGGTCTCAGAAGAAACCAATGGGATGTTTGCTGCTGTGAGCGCATCGGCAATGGCAGTCCCTTCTTCGTTCTTGCGAGTTAGAATGCAGATGTCGCCCAAAGCAAACCCTTGCTCTAGGCAGCCCTTCACCACTTCGATTACTTTTTCAGGGTAACGCTCATGCTCTTCGGACTTATTCTTTGCCTCTATGAATGACACGCACACACAACCACCCTGCTTGTCACCAGTGACTTCTTGCGAAGCGTTTTCATACAAGCTGCGGTGCGAACGATCTTTCAATTCATTGGCTATAAAGGAATACAACGTATTGTTGAACTGCACGACCTCAGTGAAGCTCCTTCTGTTGTATGGAAGTCTTTCGATCTGCTTGTCCACAAAAAAAGGATCTTTATCGCCCAACATCTCTAAAAACTGTTCGGCTCTGCCGCCTCGCCATCGGTAAATGGATTGTTTGGCGTCTCCGACCAAAAGAAGCGAACCGTGTTCGCCTGCATTGTTTTCTGAGGTAAGCGCATGGTCGATCAATGGTTTTAAGTTCTCCCACTGCATCACTGAAGTATCCTGGAACTCATCAATGAAGTAGTGGCGATAGCGTTCGCCCAATCGCTCGTATATAAATGGGGCGGGCTGACCTTTTATCGTTTTGCTGATGATCTTGTTAAAGTCAGAGATCAGCAAGATGTTTTCCTGTTCGGTCAGCTGGCTCAAGGTATGCCTTAACAGATTCAGCACAGATAGTGGAATGATACTCTTGTAGAAATTCTTAAGCAATGTTAGCCTGGTGATAGATGCTTTAATGGCGATATACTGCGCTTTGATGGTTGGCAACAAATTGTCTACGATAGCTTTTTTGCCCTCAGGTAAGGTTTTGTTGTAGACGCGCCCTTCTTCTATGTCTTGCTGTAAGTTGTTAGTATATAACTTATCAAATTGTCTTTTACTCACTTTTGCAAAGTGATTTGGCAGCGTTTTTCGGGTGAAGTCTTCAAAGGCAAGCCCCGATTCATGGATGCTTGCCAGTACCTGTTGAGCTGATGCCACCACCTTTTTTTCTGTGTCGGTGATATTTTTCTTGAGAGATGATTTCAGTTCAAGAAAATCAGCTATCGATTTTTCTTCGAAGCGGCTAAGATGTGCTAGTTCGTTCTCGCTTTTTAGCAGCTTGGCAATGTCGTTGAGGTCACGAGCGATGTCCCAACTTTTGTCTTCATTGGCTTTTTCTAGGGCAAAAGCAACAAGCACTTCCGTCAGCCGCACATCATTTCCTGCGTTGTCGATCAGGGTATCTACGGTCCTTTTTAAAACAGCATCTACATCGAGTGTCACTTCAAAGTTTGCAGGCAGCTTCAGGTCTCTAGCAAAGGTGCGTATAAGGCGATGGTTGAAGGCATCGATGGTCGATATGTCAAAGAACGCATAGTCGTGCAGGATGGCTTTCAGAAGCTTTTTAGACCTTTCGGAGACCTCTTTGGCGTTGGCACCAAGATTCTTTACGATCTCGTGGAACATGGGATCATCAGCTGCCAACGGACGTGTTGTAAAAGACCTGAGTCGATCGATGATCCTTGTTTTCATCTCAGCAACAGCCTTGTTGGTAAATGTGATGGCTAGCAGATGTTTAAAGCCATCATTCCAAGGAGACGAGAGCAGCTGTTGCAAATAGTTTTTTACCAGCGCATAGGTCTTGCCACTTCCTGCGGATGCATCATATATCTGGAGCCCAGTTTTTTTCAAAGGAAGAATTTATACCAAAATAGCAATTCTCAATCAGTTGAAACTTATATTCAACAGGTTTTTGTGTAAATTTGAGAAGGAAAAAATATTAACCGTAAAACTGAAAAAAATGGCTTTCGAACTACCAAAGTTACCATATGCATACGAAGCACTTGAACCACACATGGATGCACGCACCATGGAGATACACCATACAAAGCATCACAATGGCTACACGACAAAGTTAAATGCAGCGATCGAAGGTACGGATCTAGCTGGGAAGTCGATCGAAGACATTCTGGGCGATCTTGACATGAACAATGCGGCTGTACGAAACAACGGAGGTGGATTTTACAATCACTGCCTTTTTTGGGAAGTGATGTCACCGGATGGCGGTGGGGAACCTTCAGGAGCATTGGCCGAGGCTATTACAGTGGCATATGGATCTTATGATGGGTTCAAAGAAACTTTCAGCAAAGCGGCAGCTACTAGATTTGGGTCTGGTTGGGCATGGCTATGCGTGCACAAAGGCGGTAAGGTAGAGGTGTGCTCAACACCAAATCAAGACAACCCGCTAATGCCAAGTGTGAGTTGTGGCGGATTTCCCATACTTGGATTGGATGTCTGGGAGCATGCCTATTACTTGAACTACCAAAACCGCAGGCCAGATTATATCTCAGAATTCTTCAGTGTGGTCAATTGGGATAAAGTAAGCGAGCTGTATGAAGCGAACAAATAGGGGTTGACTATTGTGAATAGATAAACAAGAACGGGCCGAGTGCCCGTTTTTTCATGCCCTATAAAAATGAAAAGGGCAGAACGGATGTCCTACCCTTTTGCCCCAAATCTTACCATGAACTTAACCTACTTATGCTATGGTGACCCGAATATAGGGGAAGCATCACGAGCGTCTCAAAAAAATGGACGAAACGCAGCTTTGATCGTGTAACTGTCGTGAAAGTAACGGGAAGTATTGGCTATTGGGAAACCTTCATGTCGAATAACATGATCCACATAAAGAGTATAAAGATGAAAAGGGCAGAACGGATGTCCTACCCTTTTGCCCCAGATCTTACCATGAACTTAACCTATTTATGCTATGGCGACCCGAATATAGGGAGAAGCATCACGAGCGTCTCAAAAAAATGGACGAAACGCGGCTCTGATCGTGTAAGAGTTATGGAACTTATTTGAGAAGGGAGTTGACGAGTGATTATGGGGGTAGAAAAATAAAAAGGTGGATTAGATCCACCTTTTTGCCCCAAATCTTACCATGAACTTAACCTACTTATGCTATGGCTTTGTAAAAGTAACCCCAAAACCTAGCGAAAATTGGAAATTGCCGATAAAGAGCATATTTTATCGACGAAATGCACACTTTGATATTTTTCTAGTGATTTTTCGGTCAGTAGGCTCTTACCTTCTTTCCTTCAAAAAAGTTTACAAATGCTTGATTGACAACACGATTGCCGCCTTTGGTAGGATAATTGCCAGTAAAGTACCAATCTCCCAAATTTTTAGGGCAGGCTTTATGAAGATTCTCAACCGTTTGATAGATGATGCTCACCTCGGTTTCGGTCTCATCCTCTTTCAATGACTCAGCGATCTTGGAAGATACTTCTTCATAAGTGAAAGGCTCATATATCTGTTGCACCACATTCACCATTTCGTGGTTGTCCTTCTTGAGTTGTTCTAGACATTGGTAGTAGGTCTTCTCGACAATGTAGTACATGTCGCGCTCTTTTAGGAGGGCAAGCGCTGCCCTAAAGGCGATCAATCCCTCTAGCCTGGCCATGTCGATCCCATAGCAATCCGGATAGCGAATTTGGGGTGCAGAAGAAACTACAACAATCTTCTTCGGGCTTAGTCTAGAAAGCATTTTTAAAATACTCTTCTTCAATGTAGTTCCACGAACGATGCTATCGTCAATGATCACCAAATTGTCAGTGGGCTTCACAGAGCCGTACGTGACATCATACACGTGGGTGACCAAGTCGTCGCGACTGCTGTCTTCAGTAATAAAAGTTCGTAACTTCACATCCTTTATGGCCACTTTTTCGATGCGTGGACGCATGTTCAACACTTTGTGAAGCGCTTCTTTGTCGATGCTGCCCTCTTGCTCTAGGATCCAGTTTTCCTTACGGCGATTAAGATAGTCTTGCGCTTGTTTCACCATTCCCAAGAACGATGTCTCTGCCGTATTCGGAATATAGGAGAACACAGTATTGACAAGATCATAATCGATCTCTCTCAAGACAGAATCAAAGATGTATCGCCCCAAGTTCTTTCGCTCTTGATAGATCTCATGGTCGCTTCCGCGAGAAAAATAGATGCGTTCAAAAGAACAGGTTTTTCTTTCTAGTGGGTCCAAGATCCTTTTGAAATGCACGCTGCCATTCTTTTTGACGATGATGGCCTTGCCGGGATCCAATTCGTGAATATCTTCAAAAGAAACATTGAAAACGGTCTGGATGACAGGCCTTTCTGAAGCAACGACAACGACCTCCTCATCTTGATAGAAGTAAGCTGGCCGAATGCCTGCTGGGTCACGAAGCACAAAGGCATCACCATGGCCAAGAAGCCCGGCCATCGCATAACCACCGTCCCAGTTTTTAGCAGACTTCTTCAAGATCTTAGCAACATTCAGTCTTTCTGCGATCAGTGGAGAGGCTTCTAATTTTGTGTAGCCCTGTTGCTTCAACTCTTTGTACAGCTTTGCTACGGCATCGTCCAAAAAGTGACCGATCTTTTCCATTACGGTGATCGTATCTGCTTTTTCCTTGGGATGCTGACCTAATTGTACAAGGTTGTCAAAAAGCTCTGAAGTGTTGGTCATGTTGAAGTTTCCTGCAACGATGAGATTTCGGTGCATCCAGTTGTTCTGCCTTAGGAAAGGATGCACGCTTTCGATACTGTTCTTACCAAAGGTACCATAGCGCACATGGCCTAATAACAATTCGCCCATGTAAGGAATGTTTTGCTTTTGGAGCGATACATCGTCGGTATACTCAGGATGAGCAAGAAGCTCATCGTTAGCACGTTGGTTGATCTGCGCAAAGATATCCTGGATCGGCTGTTGCTTGTTAGAGCGCACACGGCTTATGTAGCGACTGCCCGGCGGCATGTCTAGCTTTATACTGGCAAAGCCTGCACCATCTTGTCCGCGATTGTGCTGCTTTTCCATCATCAAGTACATCTTGTTCACCCCGTAAAAGGCAGAACCGTACTTTTCCTTGTAGTATTCTAGCGGTTTTAACAGCCTTATCATGGCTATTCCGCATTCGTGTTTTAGTGCATCGCTCATATTGAAACAAAAACGCGCCAAATTTTGGCGCGTGTACTTATGTTAGTTCTATTTCGAATTGTGTGAGTCGCTTGAATTGCTTCAGACGATCTCGCACTTCTTTGGTTGTTAAGGTCTCCATGCGCTGCGTGCCGAACTTCTCTACACAGAACGAGGCCAGGTTTGAACCATATATGATGGCATTCTTCATACTTTCGAAAGAAATATCTTGACGAGAGGCAATGTAACCGGCAAAGCCTCCTGCAAAGGTGTCGCCTGCGCCAGTGGGGTCGAACACCTCTTCTAGCGGCAAGGCAGGAGCAAAGAAGATGCTGTCGTGGTCGAACAACAAAGCGCCGTGCTCTCCCTTTTTTATGACCACATATTTTGGCCCCATCTCAATGATCTTTTGCGCGGCTTTCACCAGCGAATACTCACCAGACAATTGGCGCGCCTCTTCATCATTTATGGTAATGACATCTACCTTGGCGATGACTTCCATCAACTCATCCCAAGTATTGTCCATCCAGAAGTTCATGGTATCCAAGATGATCAGCTTAGGGGTCGAGGTCATTTGCTTGATGACATCCAACTGTATGGTCGGGTGCAGGTTTCCCAACATGACTACTTCGGCATCTTTGTAGTTTGCCGGGACTTTGGGGTCAAAATCTGCAAGGACGTTCAGTTCTGTTGCCAATGTATCTCTGCTATTCATGTCGTTGTGATAGCGGCCACTCCAGAAGAAGGTCTTGCCATTGGGGACGACCTCAATACCAGATACTTCGATATTTCTATCTTCAAGCAGGGCTAAATATTTTTCAGGAAAGTCGCCGCCAACAACAGAAACAATAGCGGCATCAACGTTGAAATAGGATGCGGCAAGGCCAATAAAAGTTCCTGCGCCGCCTAGGATCTTGTCGGTTTTCCCGAAAGGAGTTTCAATGGCGTCGAATGCCACAGTTCCGACAATTAGCAATTTGCTCATTCAGTAATTTTTTGCAAATATATCGATTACGTTCTTAAACCGAAGCTTCAGTTTTGTTATTTGAAAAATAGCCGTCGAAGATGGTCGTGCTACTTTGTTCCGAGCATTTTCTTCATGTTCGAGAAAGAGGTGTAAGGAGCCTTGGTAAGTAGTGAGTTCAGCAACCAGGTTGGCAATTTTCCGTTGGGGTCGCCAAACATCTGGTGTGTAACGGAAAGGTTGTTTCCCATTCGTTTTACCAACCAATACCCTTTGAAATCCATGATCCTAATAAGGTCATCATTGACGGGTACGATATCAGAAGTGTCTGGCAACAGCCATATTTTGACCTCACTTTCCGAGAGCGCCTCTATCTTCATATGCGTAACGTGATCCCGATTGCGGATGGGCCAGGGCAAATCATTTTTCATCCAAATGATACGTTCAGTCTCTGAAAGGACTTTAACCGTCTTGCTATCTGAGGTCTTGTAGTTCCAGGTATGCAGGTTGTCACCATCTATGATCAAGGCGACCACATCCTCTAGATCTGCGGAGAGGATCGTTGTAGCTTTGAATTCGTTGATCTCTGAGGTAGGAATCTCCCGCACATAGACCCGAATGCCATTCTTGTTCTTCTTTAGCACCCAATCGCTTTGAGAAAAGGAAAAGGATGTGCACAAGAAAAATAGAACGATGGTAAATTTAAGCATCACGATCTCAGGGGATTTTTTCTTAAAAGTACAACTTTGATGTCAGAGTTAAGTTAGAGTAGTGCCGCATCGTCCTCAAAACCAAGGTCTTTACTGAGCTTCTCCTGTTTTGATGCCATCACGGCCAACTGGTCACAACGGTCGTTTTGCGGGTGGTTGCTATGCCCTTTGATCCACTTGATGACAATGTTGTGTTTTCTATATAGCTTCAAAAAGGCAACCCAGAGGTCTACATTCTTCTTGCCTACAAATCCTTTCCTTTCCCAGTTGAAGACCCAACCCTTCTCTACTGCATCAGCGACGTATTTAGAATCGGTAAAGATGGTCACCATCAACTTCTCTTTCTTCAATTTGTCTAGCGCCTTGATCACTGCCATGAGCTCCATGCGATTGTTTGTAGTTCGCTCAAAGCCTTGGGCAAACTCTTTCTTGTAAGGCTTACCGACCCATTCCATGACGATCCCATACCCTCCAGGACCTGGGTTTCCTCTAGACGCGCCGTCGGTATATATGTGCACATCGGCTTGGGCCATTTATTCTGAAAGCAGTTTTTCTATCACCCTTGGAAAATGCTCGTATTCTAGCGAGTGGATCTTTTGGGCCAAAGTCTCGGGAGTGTCAGAATCATCTATCGATGTTCTGGCTTGAAATATGATGGCACCTTCGTCATAATGCTCATTCACGTAGTGGATGGTGATGCCCGATTCGACCTCTTTGTTACCTATCACGGCCTTGTGCACGTGCATGCCGTACATTCCCTTTCCGCCATAATCTGGCAACAAGGCAGGATGAATGTTGACGATCCTGTTCGAAAATGCATCGATGAACTTCTGCGGGACCTTCCAAAGAAAACCAGCTAATACAATTAGGTCCGGGCTGGTAGCTGCAACTAGGTCTAATACTTGGTCGGTATCTAGGAATGCTTCTTTGCCGAAGCTGAAAGCAGGCACACTCAAATTTTTAGACCTGTCTAAAACTTTGGCATCCTTCTTGTTAGAGAGCACTTGAACAACCTTAGCTATGGGACGTTCTTGAAAATATTGTATGATGTTCTCGGCATTGGTACCTGAGCCCGAAGCAAAAATGACGATACGTTTCATCGGAAAACACTAGCATTAGGTGGTTCACAAAAGAAAGAATAATTATTAACAAACAGAAGGCAAAGGCAAAATACTTGAGCCAATTTTAGTAACTTACCTTCACATTTGTGTCGAGTAGGGTGTTAAAACCACAAAGTTTTTTATTTTTGCCAACGACTAAATTTTAAATTTTACAACTATGTCAGACATTGCATCAAGAGTTAAAGCGATTATTGTAGACAAACTAGGCGTTGACGAGAACGAGGTTGTTGCTGAAGCGAGCTTCACGAATGACCTAGGCGCTGACTCACTGGATACAGTAGAGCTCATCATGGAGTTTGAAAAAGAATTCGATATTCAGATTCCAGACGATCAAGCCGAGAACATCGCTACCGTTGGGCAGGCCATTCAATACATTGAAGAGGCAAAGTAATTAACTAGCATATATATTTATGGAGTTACGGCGAGTTGTTGTTACTGGAATAGGAGCATTAACGCCAATTGGGAACAATATTGAAGAATATTGGAACGGGCTTAAGAACGGAGCTAGTGGGGCAGCCCCCGTGACGCACTTCGACGCTTCCAACTTCAAAACACAATTTGCTTGCGAAGTTAAGAACTTCGATCCAACAGAGTTTATACACAAAAAAGAAGTAAGGCGTATGGACAGATTTGCCCAATACGCCTTAGTTACTTCCGATGAGGCCCTTAAAGATTCAGGCCTAGGCCTCGAATCTATCGACAAACATCGTGTCGGGGTTATCTGGGGAGCAGGCATAGGCGGCTTGGAGACTTTTCAAGAAGAGGTCACCGCATATGCGCAGGGTGATGGCACTCCACGCTTCAACCCTTTCTTCATCCCTAAAATGATCGCTGATATTGCCCCTGGCCTTATCTCGATCAAGCATGGCTTTATGGGACCCAACTATACTACGGTATCAGCCTGTGCCTCATCTGCAAATTCTATCATAGATGCCTTGAATTATATCAGACTGGGTCATGCTGAGGTGATCGTTACTGGTGGATCTGAGGCTGCAGTGACCGCCGCAGGTATGGGAGGCTTCAATGCCATGCATGCCATGAGCACTCGGAATGATGACCCGAAGACGGCTTCGAGACCGTTCGATGCTAATAGAGACGGGTTTGTGCTTGGTGAAGGATCGGGCGCATTGATCCTTGAAGAATATGCACATGCCAAAGCACGTGGCGCCAAGATCTATGCTGAAGTTGTCGGTGGTGGTCTTTCTGCTGACGCACACCACATGACCGCGCCGCACCCCGAGGGTATTGGTGTTGTTGCTGTAATGCAGAATTGCCTCAAGAATGCGGGGATGAATCCTGAGGATGTAGACCACATCAACACACATGGTACGTCTACGCCTTTAGGAGACGTCGCAGAATTGAAAGCTATCGGGAAGGTGTTTGGCGAGCACGCCAAGGACATCAATATTAATTCAACAAAGTCCATGACCGGACATTTGCTAGGGGCAGCAGGAGCTGTTGAGGCCATTGCTTCCTTACTGGCATTAGAACATGGGGTGATCCCACCCACGATCAATCATTCTACGGTTGATGAAAATATAGATGCTTCTTTGAACCTTACACTGAATACAGCTCAAAGGCGTGATATTAGAACGGCAATGAGCAATACGTTCGGTTTTGGAGGGCACAATGCATGTATTTTGTTCAAAAAATTAGGTTAGGCAAGCCATAGCATGCATTTCTTTAAGAAAATATTTAATTCCCGATCTCAGCAGAACGGGAATTTTTTTATGCAGGTGTCTGAGATCATTGGGTTTAAACCAGCGAACATCTCACTCTACGAAAAGGCATTCACGCATCGCTCGATGAATATCAAGGATGAAGATGGTAACGCCATTAACTATGAGCGTCTGGAGTTTCTGGGAGACTCGATGGTCAGCTCGATCATCTCTTCATATCTTTTCAAAGAAGTTCCTTCGGGCAATGAAGGCTATCTTACCAAAATGAGGTCTAAGGTGGTAAGCAGGGAACACCTCAACGAACTGGGGAGCGACTTGAGGCTGATAGACCTGATCAAAACAAGGATCAAGAAAGAAAACTTCGGCAATAACATACACGGCAACCTCTTTGAAGCATTGGTAGGAGCCATCTTTCTTGACAAAGGTTACAGAGCATGCGAAGAGTTCATTCACGATAGGGTCATAGAGCCTTATGTAGACATTAAGAAGCTAGAATCTAAGATCATAAGCCACAAAAGCTTGCTGATCGAGTGGTGCCAAAAGAACAAAAAAGATTTCTTCTATCAAGTATATGAAGATACAGGTAATGAAGTGTTGAAACACTTCGCAGTAAAGCTTTTCATTCAAGATAAAATGGTGGCAAAGGCAAGGGCCACATCGAAGAAAAAGGCAGAGGAAAAAGCATCTAAGCGAGCTTATTTTGCACTTAAAAGAGAAATCTACTACACCTGAAGCGATTTTCATCGCTTCGCATAAAGCAAAGACGTCCAATGTCGAAACCTACCATCAGCCCGTACATTCTTTTCTTGGTAATTCTTCTTTTTGGAGGAGCGCTGCTTGGTTACATCGACTATCTTATCAAGCAGAACGCTATTAAGGAGCGCGCCACCAGGTTGGCCACTGTAAATAGGGCTGCCAGACAAGAAATAGAATTGGGATTCAACAACTTTGCATCTTTTGTCTCGGGTGTCAAAGCAAAGATAGACGAACATGATTCTATCCCATCGCCCCAGGAGCTTCAGACGTATATGGTGTCTCAAGTAGGAAACTTGAATTCGATTGACAAGTTTGCCGTATCATTCCTGAACCAAGACCATATTTTTCAGTTCACCTTTACTGAAAAAGCAATCGATCCATTCGACCTTAGAGGTGTGGATGTTCGAAAGATACGACCAAATTACAATGCCAGAAAGATGGATAGCCTGATGGCTACTGGAGAATTCTTTTCGCGATACTTGATCAATATCGTAGAAGGATGGGTAGCGCTGCCTATCGATTTCGGAGTTGTAAAGAACGGCAAACCTCTTGGCTACATGGCCGTCTTGACCGATTTCAAATCTATCGCCAACAAGATATACAACCCAGAGGTCGAAAAAGAATTTGTGTTCCGCTTTGTTACGAGAGGAGGCTATGACCTTGACCGAGAACGTGTATATGATGATATATCCATATTCAACCCCAACACCGATAAAGAATTTTACAAGAACTACAATGTTCCGTTATCAGACTACATATACAGCAATGCATCCTTTTATAACATCGACTTAAAGATCGGTACGGCCTATAAAGAGCCTTATAAGAGAAGCTGGTATGTTTCACTGATGCTATTGGGTTGGTACGCCACGCTGTTGATCTTTGGGTTTCTATCTATTAGGCAAGGCTTTGCAGCGAAAAGGTATGCCACCAAAGTGAGAGAACAGAAAGAGAACCTATCAAGAGTCATGGCCTCTAAGAATAAGCTCTTCTCTATCGTTGCCCATGACCTACGAAGCCCATTGGCCTCTATCATAGGGCTGACAGATCTGTTAAAGGAAGAGGATTTTAGAGATCAAGAAATAAAAGAAGTTGTAAATGAGCTAGACCACTCTAGTAGGAATACCCTTGCCTTGCTCGACAATTTGCTAAAATGGTCGCGTGTACAAACAGGCGATTTGACCTTTGAGCCGCGGATGACAAACCTGAAAAAATTGGTTGCAGACTCTACAAAAGTCTCTGAAGGAGCCATACAAGCAAAAGACCTTGAACTTGTAGTCGATGTGCCAAGTCATATCAACGTTGAGGTCGACGAGAATATGATGTCTACCGTGATACGAAACCTGATCAATAATGCCATAAAGTTCTCGTCCAAAGGGAAGAAGATCATCGTTTCAGCCTCAGAGGTAGAAGAAAAAGTCATTGTCTCTGTCGAGGACCAGGGCACTGGTATGAGTGCTGAAGACAAAGAGACACTTTTTGACATTCAAGTAAGGACCTCTAAAATGGGAACTGAAGGAGAGCCAGGGACCGGCCTCGGTCTTTTACTTTGCAAAGAATTCATGGAGACCCATAATGGAGAAATATGGATGAAGTCTACCTTAGGAGAAGGAGCCACATTATACTTCTCACTCCCAAAGCGAAAGCCTAACAGCTAAAACGTTTTCGTATCAAAAAAACCCGAAACCTGATTGCCATAGGTGCTTATAACAAGCAATAAACCCTATCTTTACCGCGCTATCTTTCGCGATCATGACAATGTACAAATGGGCCATAGAAGATTTTGAGGAAGATTTTAAGCTAATAGCGATCCATTGTTCACTAGAAGCTTATCAGCTCTCATTTTTGCTTAACCAAAAGCTGACCAGCAAGTTGAAGAGGGACAAAGACCATAAGATATTCGATGAAGAGGCTTGCTACGAGCTCTTTAACTGGCACGACCCCAGGGCAAGGTCCGATTGGAGACTTGTTAGAAATAAGTGCCTCGCTTCGGTCGATGCCTCGCACGCTGGCACACTCTTTAAAATGAACAAAGCGGTGAATCATCTGGTCACGGAGCATATCAGCGTAGACTTTTTTCTTAAGATTGAGAACGAAGTAAAAGGAGTAAGAAACATCGTCTCAGAGATCAATCAGATACCCCAGGTGATCACAGCCTACCAATTGCATAATGACCAACTAAGATCCAAGACCAACCTAATTTTTGACTAATGCCTGTTAGAAAGAAGACCAAAATAGTAGCAACACTCGGTCCTGCGTCTGGCGCAGCCGACACCATGTTAGAGATGATGCGTGCAGGGGTAGATGTGTTCCGCATCAATTTTTCGCACGCGATGTACGATGATGTAGAAGAACGAATTCGCCTCATTAGATCCCTAAATGAGGAGCATGGCTTCAATACCTCTATATTGGCCGATTTGCAAGGCCCTAAACTTAGGGTAGGTGTCATGGCCGAAGATGTAGTGGTCAACCCAGGAGATTCTATAACCTTTTCTACTGCCGAAGAATTCAAAGGAAATGCAACACGCGTCTACATGAACTACAACAACTTTCCAAAGGATGTCAATCCTGGTGAAAGGATCCTTCTAGATGACGGCAAATTGATCTTTGAAGTAGTTAAGACCGACAAGAACACCGAAGTAGAGGCCAAGGTAATTCAAGGAGGACCTTTGAAATCCAAGAAAGGCGTAAACCTTCCCAACACAGATATCTCGCTTCCCGCACTTACAGAAAAGGATGTCAAGGACGCCATCTTTGCCATTGGGCAAAACGTCGATTGGATCGCTCTTTCGTTCGTAAGGCACAGCCAAGACCTCATCGACCTGCAAAACCTGATCAAAGAACATACAGACATTAAGATTCCGATCATTGCCAAGATAGAGAAGCCAGAAGCTGTTGAAAATATCGACAAGATCGTTGCTTACTGCGACGGTCTTATGGTAGCTCGGGGCGATCTAGGGGTCGAGGTGCCTGCCCAAGAAGTACCATTGATCCAAAAGCAACTGGTAAACAGGGCCAAGCGCGCTCGCATCCCTGTCATCATTGCCACACAGATGATGGAAACCATGATCACCAGCCTGACACCCACGCGTGCCGAGGTAAACGATGTGGCCAACTCCGTGATGGATGGCGCTGATGCCGTGATGCTTTCAGGTGAGACCTCAGTGGGGCAATACCCCGTGCAAGTCATCGAAAAGATGGCCAGTATCTGTAAAAGCGTTGAAGACTCTCCATTGATCGAAGTACCGCATTCACCACCACACATACGTACCAAGCGATACATCACAAAATCGATCTGTTACCATGCTGCGAACATGGCAAACGAGATCAAGGCCAAAGCCATCTGCACATTGACCAACAGTGGCTACACAGCCTTTCAGATATCTGCCTGGAGACCCGATGCACATATCTTGGTGTTCACCTCGAACAAGCGGATACTCACCCAACTAAATCTTCTTTGGGGCGTCAAGGCCTTTTACTACGACCGTTTTGTAAGCACTGACGAGACCGTAGACGACATCAATGCCATCGCATGCCGAAAAGGGTTTGTGACTAACGGGGATTTCCTGATAAGTCTAGCAGCCATGCCTATTGCCGGAAAGGGTATGGTAAACACACTCCGTGTTTCTGAAATTGATAGTTGTAAGATCTAGTTTTCCAGGGGCGTTCCCCCGAGTGCTCGGGGGCGGGCTTTCACCAGTCGCTTTTTTTGCTCGTCATGCCGAATTAGCTTCAGCATCTCACAAAAAAGAGCTTCAACAATGATTCTATCCCTAACGCACAGCACGCGGTCTAAATTTGCATACAGTGGCCTTCCGATGGGGCCGTACCTATACGATTATTTTTTGTGCCGGTCCCCACATGCTTGCTCCTAAAATTCGAACTCCAACTGTACAGCAACGGTTTTTTGGTCGGGTTGTTCAGCATGCTCTTTATCCTTTTCCACATTCAAGTTAGAAAGCGAAATTCCCAGCAAGCGTACCGAGTTCTGTGGCTTTTCCTGATACAATAGCTCTTTGGCAGTTTCGAGCACCAAACTCATGTCAGAGATAAATAAGGGCAATGTCTTGCTACGTGTTTGTAAGGTGAAGTCACTGTACTTGATCTTCAGCGTCACCGTCTTCCCCGCGATCTGATAACGTTTCAGGCGTTTTTCCAGCTCCTCGGCGATGTGTTCCAACTTTTCTAGCATGAACAGCTCACTGGTCAAGTTCTCAGAAAAGGTGCGCTCGGCTCCCACCGATTTGGCAATACGGCGTGGCTTCACCTCACTCAAATGAATGCCACGTACTACATTGTGATAGAACTTCCCCGATTTGCCAAAGTTCCTATCCAGGAACTCTGGCGATTTTGATTTCAGGTCACTTCCCGTAAAGATGCCAAGTTTGTACATCTTCTCGGCAGTTACTTTCCCCACACCATAGAATTTTCGAATGTCTAATCTTTCCAAGAATTCGATGACCTCTTCAGGCGGAACCGTCTTTTGCCCGTTGGGCTTGTTGTAATCACTGGCGACCTTGGCGATAAACTTATTGATAGAGATGCCCGCCGATGCCGTCAAGCCAACGTCTTCTAGAATTCGAGCTCTTATCTCTGACGCGACCAATGTGGCCGATGGGTTTCCTTTCTTGTTCTGGGTCACATCCAAATAGGCCTCGTCTAGTGATAGGGGCTCCACCAGATCGGTATAGTCGAAGAAGATCTTGCGCACCTGCTTCGAGATTTCCTTATATCGGTCAAAACGCGGACGCACGAAGATGAGGTGGTCGCAAAGCCTCCGTGCCTTGAAACCTGGCATGGCACTGCGTACACCAAACTTTCGCGCCTCGTAACTGGCTGCTGAGATGACACCACGTTTTGAGCCACCACCAACAGCGATGGGTTTTCCCTTCAAGTCAGGATTGTCCATTTGCTCTACAGATGCATAAAAAGCATCCATGTCCACATGAATGATCTTTCGTAAGGGCACAGCTTCCAACATCCCTTAAAAATACAATATCTTTAGGCATGGATTTGAATCAGGTCACCATTCCCGCTACCGATGTTGCTACAGCCACCGAATTCTATAAAAAGCTGGGCCTGAAGCTCATTGTAGATGCTTTGCCGAGATACGTACGCTTCGAATGCCCAGCAGGCAACAGTACACTTTCCGTCCATGAAGTTGAAGAGGTACAGCAAGGCGATTGGATGGTCGTCTACTTTGAAACGGAAGACCTGGACAAGCGAGTTATACAACTGCAAAAGCAAGGTGTCGTATTTGATGAGCTTCCGGAAGATCGCCCATGGCTTTGGCGAGAGGCAGGGCTAAGAGATCCTGGCGGCAACAAAGTGATCCTATATAGCGCAGGTAAGAACCGCAAATATCCACCTTGGCGCATTTCCGAGGAAAAGCAGACGAATCAGTCAATTGAGATCGAGCGCAAGTTTTTGGTGAATTCCGAGGCATTTAAAAAAGAAGCTGCACATAGTACGCGCATTGTGCAAGGATTTTTGAGCACAACGCCTGAACGTACGGTTCGTATTCGTGTGAAAGGCGAACAAGGCTTTATGACCATAAAGGGAAGGTCCAATGAAGCGGGGACTTCACGGTTTGAGTGGGAAAAGGAGATATCTGCTGAAGAAGCCGAACAACTATTGAAGCTATGCGAGCAACCTATCATTGAAAAAACTCGCTACGAAGTACTTTTTGGAGATCATGTCTTTGAGGTAGATGAGTTTCGTGGTGACAACCAAGGGTTGACCGTCGCCGAGATAGAGTTGCAACAGGAGGACGAGCGCTTTGACAAGCCAGATTGGTTGGGAGCAGAAGTTACGGGAGAGGTCAAATATTACAATAGCAACCTAAGTAGAACACCATTCAAACAATGGTAAAATAGATAGACTATGCGAACCGCTATATTCACGGCCATGCTAGCCGTGCTGGTTTCCTGCGGAAAGGAACCCCAAACAGAAATGGCCAATAAGGCGACCGAAGCAGTTAAAAAGACTGCCGAAGAGCTACTGGCCGAAAAGAACCAGGCTACAGACCAACTCATTGTCGATCTGAAAGAAAAAGGCTTTCAGACCTTTGATTATATCGATTCCGATTCGGGGGAAAAAGTGGTCATGCAACAATACTTCATTGCCTTTTTGAAGCGTGGTCCCGTACGTTCGCAAGACAGTGCCGACTCAGCAAGGTTACAAGAACTACACCTTGAACACCTAGGGAAGATGTATGCGCTTGGCTATGCCGACATCTCTGGCCCTTTTGGGGATGATGGCGATATTCGAGGCATTACCATTTATAACACGCCTACCCTTGAAATGGCGGACAGTCTGGCGAATGCAGACCCATCTGTAAAAGCTGGCAGGCTGGTCATTGAAATGCATCCGTGGTGGGCGGCCAAAGGCTTTCCGCTCCGTTGAGTGATCTCGATAATTTTGCCGAGAGAGCGACGAGAGGTCTTATAAAGAGCTATCTCGACTTATTTCGTAAACTATCGTCATTCAAAATATATTTTGAATTCGACAATGCTCGGCATGACCTCTATCCCGTGAATAACGATCTACTTCCTAAAAGAACAACGGCATCACATATTTGAAGAGTAGGATGAGTAGTAAGACGGATATGATATTAAGCAATGATCCGGCCTTTGCCATCTGATGCACCTTGATGTAACCACTGGCAAACACGATGGCATTGGGCGGTGTGGCCATGGGCAACATAAACGCACAACTAGAGGCTATCGTTACCGGAATCAGCACATACAGCATCGGCACACCCAAACCGATACAAATACCCGCTACCACAGGGACCATCACAGCGGTCAAGGCTACATTGCTCATCAATTCTGTTAAAAAGAGCATCAACGTGATGAGGATGGTCACGGTGATGGTAATGCCCATGGCTTTGTTGTCAGCTACAAATTGAGCGATGAGGTCTACGATGCCTCCTTTTGACATTCCGGCGGCAAGCGCCAAACCACCACCGAACAGGATCAAGATCCCCCAAGGCAGTTTTTGAGTGTCCTTCCATTCAAGAATAAAATCACCAATGTTGAATCTAAAGGGAATGGCAAACATAGCAAAAGCACCCAACATGCTTATTGAAGTGTCGGTCAATCGCAAGCTGGGGAACCATTTGTTGATGAAGATGCGAAGGATCCAAAGTAGGATGGTCACACCAAAGATGATCAGTACTCGCTTCTCTCGACCATTCATTTTTCCCAACTTCTTCAATTCAGTGTCAATGACCTCTTTGGAAGCTTTCAGTTGTAGGCTTCGATTCGGGAAGATCCACTTCACCAGCACAAAATAGATGATGATGATCAACAAGGCAGCGAAGGGCAACCCAAAGAGCATCCACTCCAAAAAGGAGATCTCTAGCTGATATTCATTCTCTAAAAAACCGATCAGCACAGAATTGGGCGGAGTGCCGATAATAGTGGCTATACCACCTGCATTGGCCGAAAAGGCAATACCCAACATCACACTTAAAGCAAAGTTTTGATCTGCTTTTGTAAAACCATCCTCATCATCGATCAATAGATGGATCACCGATAGCGCAATGGGCAACATCACCACCGTACTGGCCGTATTGCTGATCCACATGCTCATTAATGCAGTGGCGATCATAAAACCAAGGATCACTTTATTGGCACTAGTGCCGGTAAGTTTTATGATGTTCAAGGCGATGCGTTTGTGCAGATTCACCTTTTCTAAGGCCAATGCCATAACAAACCCACCAAAGAATAGAAATACGATGGGACTGCCATAGTTGGAAGAAACCTCTTTGACGTCCATCACTCCGATGAGAGGGAAGAGCACCAACGGAATCAAAGCAGTCACTGAGATAGATACCGTTTCGGTGATCCACCAAACGACCATCCAAGCGGCCGTTGCCAGCACTTTGTCACCGATACCGCCGATCAGTGTTTCGGGATACCAGAGCAACAACCCAAAAAGCAGAGGGCCTAAAAAGAAACCTGTTTTTTTTACTAACGGAAAAGGTTTTGTCATCTGTTGAAATCGTATTCGCGTTCCACTTTGCAGATGCGCACATGGTACCACCGATACCAGTCGTTTCTTCCTTTTTGTTGGGCTATTTGATGTTCAGCATGCTGCTTCCATCGAGTGATCGCTTCGAGCGATGCCCAATAACTTACTGTGATACCGATCTCGTTTCGAGCAGAATCCATACCTAAAAAACCCTCTTGTTCACTGGCCAGGTCTTCCATCAGTTGCGCCATTTCGCTATATGCTTCTACTTCTTCTTGGGCATGTTTTGAAGTGAAGATGACAGCGTAGTACGGTTGAAGATCTTTCAATGGGATCGATCTTTATAGATGTCGATAGTAAGTTCGCCCGCAGCATTCATGGCAGCACGATACATGCCAGCAGTATTGAATTCCATGGCCACATTACCATCATGATCGATAGCGATGATCCCGCCTGTGCCGCCGAGTTTTGTCAACTTATCTTGAATGACTTCCGAAGCTGCTTCTTGAAGAGAACTACCTTTGTATTCCATCATGGCCGAAATGTCATAGGCCACCATACCACGTATAAAATACTCACCCCAACCGGTAGATGAAACTGCACAGGTATTGTTGTTGGCATAGGTGCCAGCACCGATGATAGGCGAATCACCCACGCGCCCCCAACGCTTGTTGGTCATGCCGCCCGTAGAAGTCCCAGCGGCTAGATTTCCATCTTTGTCCAAAGCAGCACAACCCACAGTTCCGTACTTGCTATCTTTTATGGACTCGTCATAGAAAAACGCCTTGCCATCATCATGGTCCATTTCTACCTTTTCGCGCTCGATGGCACGTTTTAAGGCCCTCATGCGCGAATCCGTATGGAAATACGAAGGGTCTACCAATTCAATACCCTGTTGCTTGGCAAAGAATTCAGCACCTTTGCGGGCAAACATCACATGTTCTGAATTCTCCATCACGGCACGTGCCAGATCGATAGGATTTTTTACTGTGGTCACGCCCGCGACGGCACCTGCATTCAATGTCTGGCCATCCATGATCGAGGCATCCAACTCATTCTTTCCTTCATGGGTGAAGACGGCTCCCTTTCCAGCATTGAACAAAGGAGAGTCCTCCAACATGTTAATGGTCTTTTCCACAGCGTCTAGACTACTTCCTCCGTTTTTTAAGATCTTATGCCCTACCCGAACAGCTCTCTCTAGCACTGCATTATAGGCAGCCTCCTTTTCTGGCGTCATGTTCTTTTTCAGAATGGTGCCGGCACCACCATGGATCACAATGCCAAACGTTTGCCCTTGTGCGTTTTCAGCGATAGCCGTCGAGGCAACGACTGCCTTTTCTTCAGGCGAAGACTTACAGCCCGTCAAGAGGCCAATAAAAAGAAGAGAGAGAAACGTAGATCTCATGAGGATGGTTTTTCTAGTTCGAATAAAATTAAGAAATTCAACAACAATCAGCCTTAACTTCTTTTCAATATTGAAGACAAGACCTTTTATACTCACCATCGTGTTACTATTTATTTCCTGTGGAAAGGGAAAAGAAACAAGTGATGTCGCAACAAAGCCTATGAAAGCATCTGGGGTCATTTCACTTGAGGTCAGTATCATCGATCTGGTGAACGACCACCGCGATGGCATAAGAATGGAAGGCTTAAAGACAGATGCCCTGGCGACTCAGATGGCAGTTGCCCATACTGAATATATGATCAAGCAAGCTGCTTTGAGTCACGATAACTTTCAGCAGCGAGCAGATGAGTTGGTAAGAGTAGGGGCAATGGAGGTGGGCGAAAATGTGGCTTATGGGCAGACAGATGCCAGATCTGTGATGAGTAGCTGGCTGGGCAGCCCAGGGCACAGGAAAAACATTGAAGGCGATTTTACGCACATCGGTGTGGCTGCGATCAAGGATGCCCAAGGCAGCTACTACTTCACACAAGTTTTCTTCAAAAGATAGAACGGGCTCGTGCCGATCTCGTAATTTTAAGACCCTAATTCACATCATATGGCTATTCAAACACCCTTTAACCTTGACCAATGGATCGAGGAAAACCGCGATACGCTAAAACCGCCGGTGGGCAATAGAAACCTATACAAGGAAGCAGGGGATTATATTGTCATGGTCGTTGCCGGGCCCAATGCTCGCAAGGACTATCACTACAATGAGACCGAAGAATTGTTCTATCAGCTAGAGGGCAATATCGAAGTGCATGTGCAAGAAGATGGCGAGAAGAAGACCATGAAGTTGGGGCCGGGCGACATGTATCTCCATCCCGCGAAGGTGCCACACTCGCCAGTACGGCATAAAGGATCTGTAGGATTGGTCATTGAGCGGAAACGGCTAGAAACCGGCGCTGAAGACGGATTGCTGTGGTTCTGCGACAATTGCAACAATAAGCTGTATGAGGTCTATTTTCCGTTAGAGGATATCGAGAAAGATTTCCTGGGACACTTCAGAACATTCTACGGTTCTGAAAAATTACGAACCTGTGATAATTGCGGTACAGTGATGCCTGTAGATAAAAGATTTCTCACAGACGAAGATTAAGCCAACTCATCTTTGTATTTTTGTTGAGAATATAACAATAATCCACTAAAAAGTTACAAATGTCAGTAGTTGCTACCGATTTCGGAATTGAAAAAGCGCTCCAGCAGTTAGGCGTCACAACTATAAACGAAGGGACCTCTACAGGTTCGCAGTGGTTCTCTTCAGGCGAAGAGGTCGCCTCCTATTCTCCTGTAGACGGGCTGCTCATCGCCAAGGTGAAGACCACGACCCGTGAAGATTATGAGAGAGCAATGGTTGCCGCTCAGAAGGCATTTAGGTCTTGGCGACTCATGCCGGCACCGCAACGAGGCGAGATCGTTCGCCAATTTGGGGAAAAGCTTCGCGAGTTGAAAGAGCCGCTTGGCAAATTGGTTTCCTACGAAATGGGAAAATCCTATCAGGAAGGTCTTGGCGAGGTCCAAGAAATGATCGATATCTGTGATTTCGCTGTTGGGTTATCGCGCCAGTTGCACGGCCTTACGATGCATAGCGAACGTCCTGGGCATCGCATGTACGAGCAATATCATCCTTTGGGGATTGTCGGAATCATTTCGGCATTCAACTTTCCCGTAGCGGTCTGGTCATGGAACACTGCCTTGGCGTGGATCTGCGGTGACGTTTGTGTTTGGAAACCTTCAGAAAAGACACCGCTTTGTGGTGTGGCCTGTCAGCATATCATTGCTGAGGTTTTGAAAGAAAACAATTTACCCGAAGGGATCTCATGCTTGATCAACGGAGACTATCGCGTGGGCGAATTTATGACCACAGACAAGCGTATTCCGCTAATTTCTGCCACAGGTTCAACCCGAATGGGCAAGATCGTTGCGAAGACCGTTGGCGAACGCCTAGGAAGGTCATTGTTAGAATTGGGTGGGAACAATGCCATTATCGTGACTCCAGATGCGGACATCAAAATGACAGTAATAGGTGCCGTATTTGGTGCAGTGGGCACTTGCGGCCAGCGTTGTACTTCTACCCGTCGATTGATCATTCACGAAAGCATCTATGACAAGGTAAAGCAAGCAATTGTAGATGCCTACGGTCAGTTGCGTATCGGAAACCCTTTAGATGAAAACAACCATGTGGGGCCGCTTATTGATACCGATGCTGTTGGTATGTACAAAGAGGCCTTAGGTAGAGTCGTTGATGAAGGTGGGAACATTGTCGTTGGAGGCGGCGTACTTTCTGGCGAAGGTTACGAAAGTGGTTGCTATGTGAAACCAGCCATTGCTGAGGCCGAGAATAGCTTCGAGATCGTTCAACACGAGACCTTTGCACCAATTCTGTACTTATTGAAATACGCTGGCGATGTGACCAATGCCATCGACATTCAGAATGGTGTGGCCCAAGGCCTCTCATCAGCCATCATGACCACCAACCTTCGCGAAGCAGAACGTTTCTTGAGTCATACAGGATCTGACTGCGGGATCGCCAATGTGAACATCGGTACTTCGGGCGCTGAGATCGGTGGGGCTTTTGGCGGTGAAAAAGAAACGGGTGGCGGTCGAGAAAGTGGCTCCGATGCTTGGAAGATCTACATGCGTCGCCAGACCAATACCATCAACTATACGACCGAACTGCCACTAGCACAAGGGATAAAATTTGACCTATAGCCTTTTTAGAGCACATTTTTTTGAAAGCCTATCTGCACCCAGATAGGCTTTCAAAAGCTCATCAGGCATGCAATTGAACGAAAAAAACTATATTCGCTACGTTTCATCCCCCAAATGAATTGACTGATGAACTATACTTTTTTTATACTTTGCTTGTTGCATGTTACTTTTTCTAATGCTCAGAGAACCGCTAATGAAAAAGTAGGGATCGTTAAAGAACTACCGGCAAGTCTGTTGGAGCTAACAGAAGACAAGACGATTTTCATCGAAGCGTTTGCAAATGATAAGAAGCTGGCCGATCATAGTCTGAACTACAACGAAGGCGAGTTCGCTTTCAAAAAACTTAAAGAGGACAACTACTATCCTGATTACATAGCCTCGTTAGAATTGGTCTTCAAGCCTGTGGAAGTAGAAGACCAAAAAAGAACTGACAAAGACGGAAATGAAGCGCACAGACTGGTTTTCACCTCCAAGCTAGAAGGATTGCTCCACATCATGGACAGTGAAAAAGGGCTGATGCACCAAGAGGTGATACACCTTGATGATTTCTCCAATCCAACAGCGATAGTCGACAATGTCTCCAATTATAAGTTTTCAAGCAAGCAACTGAGAGGGGCTGACTTCAATAACAGCACAAGAATATTCGAAGAAGTTTCACCCATAAACTTGAAAGGATATTACAAGAAAGATAGAAAAGGACAGTTAGAGGCCAAAGCTTCATACGCAAAGGAGGTCAATGATGTTCAGATATATAAGCTTGGGCTGATGGCTAGGGAATATATGAAACGTGCTTTTTTCAAGACACCTTATACAGAGGCGCATACATTCTACACCATCAAAAAGTTCAAGGGATTTGATATCACACCATTCAACAATGCGATCCAACCGATAAAGGAGTTTGCGAGAGAACCTAGCAATGCCAATAAGAAGCAGGTTGTTGATGCAATCGATGTGTGGAAGTCTGAAAGCGCTAAGCTAGACCTGAATGAGAGAAGACAAAGCCGACTGTACTCGGATGCTCATGAAAATATTGCCAAGGCATACTATTTGATCGACGAGTTGGATTCTGCCAAGTTCTATACAGAGAAGGTCAGAGTGCTCAAGGGGAAACCTAAATACATGACGTTCTATACAAAAGCGCCCAACACAGCACAAGAGAGACAGCCTAGCTATCAAAACCCGCCGGCCAACATCAGATCATACGAGCGTTACAAGAAAAAAGACCCGAATCATATCAATAGGGTATTGGGTTACGAAGACAAGGTGCTTGAGACCCATTTCAACATGTACTTGGTCGATGTGCTCACTAGAAAAGGTGGCGCAATGAGCCCATATATGAAGAAGAAAATATTTGTAGCGCTTAATCGCGCCAAGCCCAGAAAGAGTCTAAAAAAGGTGAATGGGCAGGCATACGAGGCTCTTCTTAAGTATCACAAAGAGGTAAAGGCTCTTTTCTCGAAGCAAGCTGTAGATGAATTCTTCAGTGGAAAGAGCTTCAAGAGCATTCAAGCAGAACTAGCAGGGAGCACAGAAGAAGCCTTTCGCGCTGAGTTCTCCAGGTTTTCTCAAGAAAAGCAAGATCTGATCGTCGATCTATTCGATCTTTACGCTCAGATCATTTTGATCCGAAACAACAATGGGCTAGCCAACGGAATCGAAGAAAGGTGTAAAGATTTGGCAAGTAGGATCTCCCCAAGACTAGAAAACCTGAAATATGCGGATAGAGAACTCTTCTTGGAGGTCAGAGACCTTCTCGGAAAAGTAGATTCCCTAGAGAAGGTCACCAATCGATCTGTCGAGGAGGTCCGAAACATGAAGGTAGACATCTTGCGTTTCTGCTCAAGCATATAGTATTCTCCTATTTCTTGAGTCAACTATTTCAGGAAGCCGTTTCGGTTGAAGCGGCTTTATTTTTTCTACGGATTCCGTAATTTTCAAAGACCAAAACAAATCTTATGAAACGAAGGGAGTTCACCAAAAACGTAATGGATCGGCTAAAAAACGAGCGGCAAGAGTGTACAAGAATATTGCCATTGTCTTTGAAGCTAAGGGTACGTTTTGGGGAAACTATGCACCTGACCTGGTTTCGTATGGGATCCCCGCCAAAAAGGACTTTTGTGGTTAGACAGCCTTGATTCCCATTGCAGTGTACAAGGAATATATTCAAGGTTAATTCCTGCCATTTTCTTTAGGATATAGCAAATGTACAGGGTCGCTCTGCCAGAGTTCTTTCGTGTCGACATCCATGATCGATAAAGGGCCTTTGAAGGCAGCACCCGTATCCACATTCCACACATTGGCACGGTTTACAGGAACAGTAGCACCAATTCGGGTAACAGGGGTGTGACCAACGTAGATCTCCTTGTAATGCCTCAGGCGCTTGGGATAGTTCTGGTCTTGTGGCGAAAGGTTGGGATCTAGCGAAAGCGCCATCTCCCAGAGCGTTCGATCCCAGTAGAACAATTTCGGAAAATATTCTTGCTCAACACCGTGCATATTGGTAAAACCCGCATGCAAGAACAAGCGATCGTTTTTATCCAAATAATAATTCTCAAGGGACTCGTAGAACGCCTTATGCAAGCTTAGAGCCGCTTCGCTATAATTCTTGTACGCATCAACGGTCACTTGTCCACCGTGGTGCAACCATGAATCGTTACTTTTCTCTTTGGTAAGCCAATCGCAGGCCAGCTCGTCATGATTGCCTCTGATGAAAGTACACTGGTGGTTTTTTCCGAGTTGAATCAAGAAGTCGATGGTCTGCGGTGCTTCGCTCCAACCATCTACATAATCCCCTAAAAAGATCAGATGGTCTTCTAAAGAAACCTTTGCACGCTCCATCACCTGATGCAATGCCCTTAGCCCGCCATGTATGTCGCCGATGACCAATGTTCTACTCATCCCCCAGCAAAGACAGCCAATGCGGCAATGATTACTATAATGAAGAGGACCAAAAAGAAGATCTTCCAGAATGAGATGGGATGTGTGCCAGAGATCTTTCCTGTCTGCCCATTCACATAAAAGTGATACTCTTTCCCACTATATCGGTAACTGCTGATGTACACTGGCAGTAAAATGTGCTTGAAGGTCTCATCGGCCAACGAGATGTTGGCATTGCTAACGCGCTGGGTATCTCCGCCAATATCTTGACGGATCCAAGAATAGGCAATGTCCTTTGCTTTTTGAAACGATTGGTGATGCCCATCTTTTAGCGAAACGGTATACTTCTCGGTCACAAATCCGGCCAGGTATTTGCCATTGAAGGGAACAAGTGCCTTCATATCCCATCTAGAGATCTGTTTTGGCACTTCCCTGCGTTTTTTTTCTGAGGCGTTGATGAGAATGTCATCAAGAAACCCACTTACCCTGCCCGAGGTAGGATACCATCGTGTCTTTTGAACCCTTCTTTGCGCTCTTCTACCGTCACTGGTCCGATAGGTTTGTGTCTCGTAATAATACTCGCCACGCATGCCTCGATAGTCAGCGGTAAGGTTGCTGTCGAAGGTCCAATACGGGATGTAAAGCCCATGCAATCCTTCAGGGTCCAAGGCGGCGCGCTTCAGTTTATTAGGGGCAAACCAAATACTACTTACCCAACCTTTGAAACGCTGCTGCGCCTTTTTCTTATCTAGTTGAAAAGGAACCAAAGCACCAGGCAAGATCCAGTCTTCATCATACACATCTTCCAGGATCAGTGGTTCGCTGCAATACACGCATTTGAGCGATCTGTAGTTTTCCTCCACATGCTGGTTGGCGCCACAGTTCTTACAATGTAATAGGCTGATGGCTTCGGTATGCGCCTTTTGGCCTACGACGTCGATATAGTGCTTTAGCTCAAGCTCTTCAAAACTACTCTTGCCTTTCTCGATGAATTCTTCGTAGCCGCAATACTCACACTTCAGCTGGTCGGATCCAGGCTTGAATTTCATCTCCGCACCACAATTGGCACAGGCATTTTTATCTTCGGATTGTTTTATTTCCTGTTCTTGCATTGTAACTTATTGGTTCCCTTCCTTTTTAAGGAGGGGTGGCTTCATCTTAGATGAAGACGGGGTGGTTTTTAAGCCTTCTGGCTATTTTCAACCTTTCGAAATGCCATCGCTTCTAAAGGGAAGGAATCATTCAGAAACTTTAAAATGACTGTAAATAATTTGCAGCACGCCTTCTAGATCCTCAAAAACCATCTTGTTTTCAAAACGAAGTACAGCAAATCCCATGTGCTCTAGAATTGCATTTCTTTCATCATCATGAATTGATTGCGAAAATTCAAGATGCGAAGTTCCATCTAATTCAACAACCACCTTTTCGCTGGCACAATAAAAATCAACAATGTAGTTGTCGATGCTATGCTGTCTTCTAAATTTTCTTCCGGCGAGCCCTTTTCCTTTCAATGAGTTCCATAATGTGGCTTCAGCAGAGGTAAGGCGCTTTCTCAGTTGCCTTCTAAAGGGTTTCAGATGAACGCTGTTATGTTTTGGTTTTTTCATAGGCTAGAACCCTTCCGACTCCGACTTTCGTCGAAGCCACCTTCCCTTATAAAGGGAAGGAAGTGCTTTTATTTTCTTAAGCATTCGGTAATGGTGGTGGCGTACTTCCACCTAACAGTACTTTCAACTCTTCCACATTTTTCAACGCGGCCCAATTTTCCAAGCCTTGTCGCCACACCAAAGAATCGCGATTCACGGTACGGTTGGCAAACAGGCCTTTCAGTACGTCAAAAGAAACAGGTCCTTGTTGTTGTCCGTCTACTGCATAGAAGTACTGTATGGGTGCAGGCATTGGCGGAGGCACAGCTGCGGCAGCCACGGGTTGTGGGCGCACTTGTTGTTGCATGCCGGGGTTCATCATATTGCCCATTTGCTGTGCCAATACAAAGCCCATGCCCATGCCCATTCCGGCACCTGCGGTACCGCCTTCGTTCTTCGCGGCAGCTTCCATGGCTTTGGCAGCTTTGAACTGTGCCAACTTGGTCATGTCTAGCTTATCGAGTCGGCTGTATTCGAAGATCTCTTTTTTGAGTTCTTCAGGCATGGAGACATTCTCGATGTAGAATTTCTCTAGTTCGATTCCTACACGTCCAAACTCGGGCTGCATCACTTCTTGGCAAGTTTCAGAAAGCTCAGAAGTATTGGCGGCATAGAGTTCGATGGGAATATTGGCTTCGCCTACGGTATCGGTGAATCTCGTGGCGATCAAGCTCTTCAGGTGTTCGTTCACTTCATAGTTGGTGAAGTTGCTATCCGTGCCCACCACATCCACGACAAATTTCCCTGGGTCAGAAATACGGAAGCTATAGGTCCCGAAAGCGCGAATCTCTACAAGACCAAAGCGTTCATCACTCAATGTGATCGGATTTTTTGTCCCCCATTTTTCATCAGTGAAAAGTCGTGTATTCACAAAATATACTTCGGCTTTAAAGGGACTGTTGAAGCCATACTTCCAACCTTTTAAGGTTGCAAGGATCGGAAGGTTTTTGGTATTCAGTGTGTAGGTGCCAGGCGTAAAGACGTCGGCTAGTTGACCTTCGTTTACAAAGACAGCGGTCTGCCCTTCACGGACAATGAGCTGAGCGCCATTCTTGATCTCGTTCTGATAACGTTCAAAACGATGAACAATGGTATCGTTTGTATTGTCTAGCCACTCGACAATGTCAATGAATTCATGACCGAGCTTCTTTTTTATTTCGTCGAAAAGTCCCATGGAGTTTGCATTTAAGATTAGGAATTCAATATACGGAATATGACTAATTTTTTCCGAAGGAAAATGTAAAGATTTTGTGGTTAACGGTGAAGCGCAAGAAAGTTAGCTGTAGCGAATCTTTCGAAGAATTCTGATAGCCTCTTTTAGCGACGCATAGATATCGGCATCGTATCTCTTGATGTAGAGCTTGGCCTCTTGCAGCTTGTCTTTCGCGTCCTCGAATCCGTTTAAGGAGCAAAGCAGATAGGTGGCAGGAAGGTTCTTCAGATCTTCTTGTTGCCCCGGGTTTAACGGAAACTTCCTCTCTAGCTTTTTCATCAATGCATTGTTGGCATTGTAGATATGGTGCAATATTTTCTTGTCGAACTTGGGAGGCTCGAAGACCAGGTCGGTGTCGATCTCATAGGTGTTGTTGTCCTTGAAAGAAATGGTAACGTCTTCCAATGGGTAATATTTGTAATTGTTCTGAAGACCCAAGGCGACATACTCAGTGATCATAAAGGCATTCTCTTCATGGATGATCTTCACTTCATCTAGTGCAGAATAGAAGAGCTTTACCTGTTCATTGATCAACTCGATGTCTACGCGCGAATAGAACTTCTTCTCGTTCACATGTTTTGGAATACCCGCCCAGCAAAGCACAAACGTCTCCTTGAAGACCTTGTAGTGCGTTTCCATGCCGTCATGGCGATTGCTCATGAAATCCATGACGCCGTCGAGGGTCAGCTCGATATTGTTCTGGGCGTGTTTTTCAATTTCAGAGACAATGGGGCTATTGATGTCTTCAATTTCAATGTCGAAGACTTTGGGCATGCTCATGCTACCATCTCTAAAAAAGACCGAACCGCCATAATACTTCCATATGTTCTTGCGAAGTGCACAGAGCTTGCCAGTACTTCTAATGGTGACCAGCCCAACGACCTTTCCGTCTGGCAAACCCGGAAAGGGAATGTTCTCGTACTGCACCAATGGTGGATTCTGGAGATAGGCGTTGATGAGGTTCTGAATCTTGCTATCATCGAAAAAGTCTACGCCTACGACCTGGTCATCGTCTTCTACACCGATAACGATATAGGCGTTGTTTTTGGGATTGGAATTAGAAAGCGCACAGATATGTTTCAAAAACTTGGCCTTCCCTTCTTTTTGACCAATATTTACCTTTCGTTTTTTGTCGTAGAAACTGTTCTCGTCGTTATGGGCGAGCAGGTTCTTCACTAAAAGGCGTTTGTTGATCATTGTTGTTTAGTATAAAGTAGTTAGATGTTAGTATTGAGAACAGAGCATCTAATGCTTTTCGCACATCTTCATACATTAAAAATCGTTACTTGTTATTCCCAGCTCATTTGATCGGTCTGTTGAAATCGTAATTCAAAGATCATCAAACGCTAATTGTTCTCAGTCTTCTGTTGGCCCAACTGCCAACGGATCATGGTACTCTATGCCCCATGGCGGCTACCCAAAGCTTGAACCAATCTTGTAGATCCAGTTGAATGTCTAGTGCTTTTACCGAGTTGGCAATGCGTTCGGGGTTGGTGGTGCCGATCACAGGATGAATGCTTGAAGGATGTTGAAGTGTCCAAGCCAACAGTAACTGGTCTGCAGTAGCTTCGTACTTGGGCATCAACTCGAGCAATTGCTGGTGGATGCGGCTGGTCTGATCGTTTTCCTCACGGAAGATGCTACCTAATGGGCTCCATGCCATGGGAGTGATGTTGTGCAATTGCATGAAGTCCAGTTCACCATCGAGCATGGCCTTATGAGCAGTCAGTGAGAATTCTATCTGATTTACCTCCACTTCAACATGTTCTTGCACAAGCTGAGTTTGACTCGGGGTGAAATTAGATACGCCAAATGCGTTGACCTTTCCTTGCTGCTTTAAGGTCGAGACCGCTTCTGCGATGGCTTCACCGTGCATCAAGGGGCTTGGCCTGTGCAATAGAAAAAGGTCCAGGTAGTCGCTCTTCAAGTTTCTCAAAGACTCTTCTGCCGACCAAATGATGTACGCTGCATCATATTGGTAGTGTTTGATCTGATGTGGGCGTTTATCGGTGATGTACTGGATCCCGCACTTGGTGATCAGTTGAATGTCCTCACGTTTTAGGCTACTCTCGGCAAAGGCTTTGCCAAAATCGGCCTCTGTGGTATAGCCACCGTAGATGTCGGCGTGGTCAAACGTGGTGATGCCTTGTTCGATGCATCGCTCTATGAGGCTTAGCATCCCATAGGTCTCAAAGGACTTCCCCCAGCTTCCCCATGTCATGGTGCCAGCGATGATCCTTGAATATGTTGTTGATTTCATAGTGATTTTTTACTTCTTAAAAGTAAGAAACCTAAAACTTCCTTAAAACCCAGTCAATGCCTTAACTTTTAACCAATTGTTAACAGCGTCGCGGCAAAGATTTTAACAATTTGCGAAGCTCAATCCAGATGGCTATTTTCACACCTTCAAAAGCTGAAACACAATGGAAGTAACGAGTACAGTTGACATCAAGGCAATCAATGAAAAGATAGCGCAAGAGAGCGCTTTTATCGATTTGCTCACCATGGAAATGAATAAGGTGATCGTTGGGCAAAAGCACATGGTAGAACGCTTGCTGATCGGTCTCTTAGGGCAAGGGCACATCTTGCTCGAAGGGGTGCCAGGATTGGCCAAAACACTAGCGATCAACACATTAAGCAAGGCGGTAGATGGCCAATTCAGTCGAATTCAGTTTACGCCAGACTTGCTTCCTGCTGATGTTATAGGAACATTGATCTACAACATCAAGGAGAACGATTTCTCTATCAAGAAAGGGCCCATCTTTGCCAACTTCGTTTTGGCAGACGAGATCAACCGAGCACCGGCCAAGGTGCAATCGGCATTGCTCGAAGCCATGCAGGAAAAACAAGTGACCATTGGCGATGAGACTTTTATCTTAGACAAGCCTTTCTTGGTGATGGCCACGCAAAACCCGGTAGAACAAGAAGGGACATATCCTTTGCCGGAAGCACAAGTAGACCGTTTTATGTTGAAGACAGTGATCGACTATCCAAAACTAGATGAAGAGCAATTGATCATTCGCGCCAACCTCAAAGGTGGTTTCGAACAAGTGAATCCAGTTGTCTCGTTAGAACAGATATTGAAAGCACAAGCTGCCGTTCGCGAAGTATACATGGACGAGAAGATCGAGAAGTACATCCTCGATATCATCTTCGCTACACGTTATCCTGAGAAATATGGCTTGCCAGACATCAAGCCATTGATCAGCTTCGGTGCTTCCCCACGAGGAAGCATCAACCTTGCCAACGCTGCACGTTGCTACGCATTCATAAAGCGAAGAGGATATGTGATCCCAGAAGATGTTCGTGCTGTGGTACATGATGTACTTCGCCATCGTATTGGCATCACCTACGAGGCTGAGGCCGAAAATGTTACTTCCGAAGACATTATCAATAAGATCGTAAACCAAGTTGAAGTACCCTAGATCAGTTGGCAGTAGTCAGTATGCGGTTGGCAGTAAATTTATAAACCAACTGGGAACTGAAGGCCGAGAACTGAGAACCGAACCAAATGGATACCAAAGAACTTCTCAAGAAGGTCCGTAAGATCGAGATCAAGACCCGTCGCTTGAGCGACCATATCTTTGGAGGCGAGTATCACTCGACCTTCAAAGGACGCGGCATGACCTTTAGTGAAGTACGCCAATATCAGTTTGGTGACGATGTGCGCAATATAGATTGGAATGTAACTGCACGCTACAACGAACCCTTTGTCAAGGTGTTCGAAGAAGAACGAGAGCTTACCATGATGCTCATGGTGGATGTTAGTGGCTCTGAGTTGTTTGGTACCGTGAATCAATTCAAGAAGGAGGTCATTACAGAAATATCGGCAACCTTAGCATTCTCAGCATTGCAAAATAACGATAAAGTAGGACTAATACTATTCTCTGATGTGGTTGAATTATATATTCCTCCTAAAAAAGGGAAGTCGCACATTCTTCGAATCATACGCGAACTGATAGAATTTCAACCAAAGAGCAACAAGACCGATGTGTCTCAAGCCCTAAAATTCATGTCGAGCGTGATGAAGAAGAAAGCCATCATATTTGTGCTTTCGGATTTTATGAGTGATGATTACGAGCAAACACTTCGCATTGCGGGCAAACGTCACGACGTTACAGGCATCAGAGTTTACGACCGTATGGAAGAAGGCATTCCTGACCTGGGCATGGTTCAGATGGAAGATGAGGAAACCGGTGAGTCTATGCTAGTGAACACAGCCTCTAGACGGATCAGGTCGCAATATGCCAAGTTCTATAAAGAAAAAGTAGATTACTTTGGCGATGCTTTCACCAAAAGCGGCGCAGGCACACTCAGCTGCCGTGTAGACGAAAGCTATGTGAAGAAGCTATTGGGATATTTTAAACGCAGAGGGTGATGAGGAAGTTAAAAGCTAAAAGTGGAAAGTTGAAAGTGATGAAGGGTCTGTCATTTCGAGTGTATGCGAGAAATCTCAACCTTTCCCTCTTTCCCTTTTTCCTTTTTTCACTTTTTTCATGGTCACAGCAAGTCACTTCTTCAATAGACACGCTCTCCATCAAGTTTGGCGAGCAGATCAACTACACGATCAAAGTAGAGGCTGATACCACCGCACAAGTGCTCTTTCCGAAAGGGCAAACCTTCATGCCGCTAGAGATGGTAGAAGCGTCACCCATCGATACGATTCGTGAAACAGCAAAGCAACAGCTCATCCAGCGATATGCCTTAACGCAATGGGATTCAGGTTATTACACCATTCCAAGGCAGAAGGTGCTGGTCAACGGGAGGGAATTTTTGACCGATTCTGCGAGAGTGGCCGTGGCCAAAGTCTCGGTAGACACCGTGTCGAAGGATTTCTTTGACATCAAGCCCATCACGGAAGTGGAAAGGGCTGGTACAGGCCTTTCAAAGAATTGGCTTTGGTTCTTGATGGGGCTTTTATTGATCGGCGGGTTGGTGTATTGGTTCTTCCTCCGAAGAAGGCCCCTGTCTGAAGAAGAGAAAGTAGCACAGTTGCCACCGTACGATCGTGCACTGTTGAAACTGAAAGAATTAGAACAGTCGCGTTATATTCTTCAGTCTGAGCATAAAAAGTATTATTCTGAATTGACCGACATTGTTCGCTCGTACTTAGAGGAAGAAGCCCATGTTTCAGCCTTAGAAAGCACGACCGATCAATTGATAGAGAAGTTAGAGTTACTTAGCGATGCAGGAGAGTTGCCTCTGGAAAAACAAACGGTCGAAGACTTTAAGGAAGTATTGAAAACAGCAGACTTGGTAAAATTTGCAAAGGCGCAGCCCGAGATGAAGGTCGCCGAGCAGGACCGCCAAGTGATAGAAAAGGTAGTGGTCAAGACACATGAGGTCATTCCTGAACCCACAGAGGAAGAATTGCTTCAGAATCAAGAATACTTGGAAGAGCGGGCGCGCAAAAAACGAAAGAAACGCATCGTCATTGCTTCAGTGGCAGGGGCCGTTCTACTGCTTGCAGGAGTTGGAAGCGTGATCGCGTACTATGGCTTTACAGATCTAAAAGACTCTTTGCTGGGGCATCCGACCAAAGAATTGGCCGAAGGCGGCTGGGTGCGAAGTTCCTATGGCTTTCCTGCCATCAGTGTCGAAACTCCCAAAGTACTAAAACGCACACCACTACCTTTGCCAGATAACCTGACAGTAGAACAACGTGCCGCTCTTAAGGATTTGGAAATGTTCACCTACGGAAGCCTGATCGATAATTTCTACATCATGGTAAGCTCGTATCCGATGCCGGAAGGTCAAGAGATCGATCTGAATATGGCATCTGAGGGAAGTGTGAACATGATTCAGCAGAATGGCGCACAGAACATGGTGGTGAAAAAAGACGAGTTCGTTACCTCAGAAGGTGTCAAAGGACTGAAAACCTTTGGTCGTGGGGAGTTTAAGAACACATTCACCCAACAATATAACGAAAGTGAGTATGCATTGTATACGTTTGCGAACAACAATGGCCTGCAGCAGATCATTTTCTTGTATCCAAGAGATGATCGCTATGCATCCGAGATCGTACAACGTATCGAAAGTTCCATTAGTTTTAAAACGGGAAGCTAATGCTTAGAGACATCACCTTTGCACATCCTCAGTTCTTTTGGTTGCTCTTATTGCTTCCTTTGGCAGGGGTATGGTATGTCTTCAAACGAAAGAGACAAACAGCGTCTCTAAAGATCTCTTCGCTAAAGGGATTCAAAGTCAGCACTTCTTTCTGGGCTCGCTTACGGCCTTTTCTGTTTGCGTTAAGATTGCTTGCATTGGCGGCTTTGATCACCGCTCTGGCGAGACCACAGACCACAGAGGTCTCGACAAAGACAAAGACCAACAAGGGGATAGATATCGTAATGGTCATCGATGTTTCGTCGAGTATGTTGGCCCGCGACCTTAAACCAAACAGACTCTCTGCTTTGAAACAGGTGGCTTCAGAATTCGTGAACGACCGCCCCAACGACCGCATCGGATTGGTGGTCTATGCAGGTGAAAGCTATACGAAGATGCCCATCACAAGTGACAAGCGCGTGGTACAGAATGCATTGCGTGATATTAGATTTGATGGGGTTATCGAAGATGGTACAGCCATCGGTATGGGATTGGCTACAGCAGTAAACAGGCTCAAAGAAAGCAAGGCAAAAGGGAAGGTCATCATTTTGTTGACCGATGGTGTGAACAATTCGGGCTTTATTCAACCCAGAACGGCTTCAGAGCTGGCGGCCGAATTTGGGGTCAAAACATATACGATCGGCCTGGGCACCAATGGCAATGCCTATGCACCCGTAGCGCTGAATCCGGATGGGAGCTTCCGTTATGGGCTACGAGACGTAGAGATCGATGAAGCCTTGCTAAAGGAAATTGCCAAACAAACAGGAGGCCAGTATTTCCGTGCAACGAATAACAAAAAGCTAGAGGAGATCTACGAAGAGATCAATAAACTGGAGAAGACCGAAGTAGAAGAGTTCAAATACACCAATTATGAGGAAAAGTTCCGCCCCTTGGTATGGTTGGCAGGAATATTAATAGTGTTTGAATTGCTTCTGAAGGCAACCGTATATCGAAGTTTTGTTTAGGGATGAGAGGAGTAATTATCATGGGGAGCTCAAGAAGCAATGGCAACACGGCCAAGGTAGCTACATACGTTCAAGAACAGACAGGCTTTGATGTAATAGACCTGAAACAATTCAAAATAGGTCACTTTGACTATGCAGTGCAAGACAATGACGACTTCCGAAGGTTGTTCAAAATGATCGTCGACCAATACGATTCCCTGATATTTGCCACACCTATATACTGGTATACCATGAGCGGCATCATGAAAGTATTCTTTGACCGTATCTCCGACTTTTTGTTTGTTGAAAAGGACGAAGGAAGAAAATTAAGAGGGAAGAACATGGCTGTGATAAGTTGCGGCTCTGACCATGAAGTATTCGAAGGTTTTGAGATGCCCTTCAAGCAAAGTGCTACATATCTCGGGATGCATTATATCGGGCACGTGCATACGTACATCAAGAATGAGCAGATTCCTGTAGACCTACAACACAGCATAGACAGATTCATCAGAGAAAAACTGACCGCAAACGCAACAAACTCTTAAACTTAAGAACGTGTTTCAAGTAGAAGAACCAACATATTTTTACCTGTTAGCCATCATTCCACTGATGGTGCTGGGCTTCTTTTTGCTATGGTTATGGCGAAGAAAAACACAACGGAAATTCGCAGAAAGCAAACTTTTACAACGCCTTAGTCCGGACCGTTCAACCTTTAAAGGCGTGTTAAAGTTATTGCTGGTGTCTTTAGGAATTGCTTTATTGACCATTGGTCTGGTCAATCCCAAGGTCGGCACCAAGCTAGAAACCGTGAAGCGCGAAGGAGTAGATATCGTATTTGCCATAGATGTGTCCAAAAGCATGTTGGCCGAAGACATTGCGCCTAATCGCTTGGACAAGTCCAAGCGATTGGTGTCCGAGATCATCAATCAGTTGGCGAGCGATCGTATAGGCATTGTGGCGTATGCCGGGCAAGCTTTTCCACTGTTGCCCATCACAACAGATTACTCGGCAGGTAAAATGTTCTTGAACAACATGAACACGAACATCATCTCTTCGCAAGGCACAGCCATTGCACAAGCGATCAACCTTGCCGCCACGTATTATAACGACGATGACCAGACCAATCGCGTATTGTTCATCATCTCAGATGGCGAGGATCACGATTCTAATGCCGCCGCCGCCGCTGAGAGCGTTGCTGAAAAGGCTGGCATTACGATCTTTACCATCGGTGTGGGCAGTGCGAAAGGCGGCCCTATTCCTATCAAAAAGAATGGAGTCACCGAAAGTTATAAGCGAGATAGGGACAACGAAGTGGTCATTACCAAGTTGAATGAGGACATTCTCAAGGAAATAGCAGACGAGTCTGATGGCGCCTACATCAACGGGAGTAATACTCAAGAAGTAGTAGATTTTGTAAAGGAAACACTTGAAGGCATTGACAAGACCGAATTCGAAGCCAAACAATTTGTTGACTACAAGGACCAATTTCAATGGTTCATAGGTCTTGGCGCATTGCTCCTCTTCCTAGATATCTTCTTCTTAGAAAGAAAGACGGCTTGGATAAAGAGGCTGAACCTATTCAATGAAAAGAAAGCAGCGTAGTGATTAATGAATGGAGAATAACGAACAAGGATTTCTGAAGTGAGAACGAACGAACTAGAAGAAAGGTTGATAGACTTTGCAGTTTCGATGATAGCTATAGCAAAGTCAGCAACTACTGATTATGCCTCAAGACACTTGTTTGGTCAGCTTATTCGTTCTGGCACAGCACCTGCTTTGAATTATGGAGAGGCACAGAGTGCAGAGTCACATAAGGATTTTGTACACAAACTAGGAATTTGTTTGAAAGAATTAAGGGAATCTTTAGTGAACCTAAAGATCATAAATAGAGCAAATTTGTTTTCTAATAAAGAACTACTTGAAAATATTATAGGCGAAAATGACCAATTGATTGCCATTTTTGTGTCAAGCATAAAAACGTCAAAGGCAAAGAATTCTAAAATCAGGAATGGTTAAATCGTTGTTCGTTAATGAAAAAGATTAGATACATACAAACGTTTACTGCCTTTAGCCTTCTGCTTACAGCAGCCTTGGGCTTCTCTCAAGAAGAAGAATTGGCCGAACTTCGACAGCAGGCGATGATCGCTGCCGCCGAGGCTAACAACCATGTGTATGAAGGCAACGAAAAACTCTCAGAGAACGATTTTGTAGAGGCTGAAGCTGAATATCGCAAAGCGATGTCCAAGGATATAAAGAATGCGAACGCGCCCTACAACTTGGCCAATGCCTACTATCGCAACGAGAAGCTTACAGAAGCTTTTGACCGCTATAAACAAGCAGCCAGCAAGGCAACGGAAAAAGCCGAAAGGCACAAGGCATTCCATAACATGGGCAATGTGTTCATGAAGAACAAAGAATACGAAAAGGCAGTAGAAGCTTTTAAAAATGCGTTGCGCAATGACCCCAATGATGAGGAAACACGCTATAATTATGCCTTGGCCAAAGAATTGCTGAAGAAAGAAAACGATGGTGGCGGAGGTGATGACAACAACAAGGACCAGGATCAAGACCAAAATAAAGACCAGAAGAATCAGGATAAAGATAAAGAAGAGGAAAACGAAGACAAGGACGGCGAGAACGAACAGGACAAGGAGAATCAAGATCAAAACGACCAAGAAGGCGAGAACGATCAAGATAAGCAAGGCGAAGACGAGGAAGACAAAGGTGGCGATGAAAAAGAGGACAAAAAAGACGAGAATAAAGGAGGTGACCAACCTAAGGACGACCAGCAGCAACAGCCAAGGCCCGGACAACTAAGCCCGCAACAGGTAAAGAATTTGTTAGAGGCAGCCAACAACGAAGAGAACAAGGTGCAAGACAGGATCAATGTCCAAAAGGCAAAAGGCGCCAAGGTAAAAACTGAAAAAGACTGGTAACAAAGAACAAACCCAAGCATGAAACTAACATTCAACATGATCGGCCTGTTTGTAAAAGATCTATCTAAAATGGTATCTTTTTACTCAGAAGTTATGGGACTTGAGACCGAATGGGACAAGAATGCACCGTATGCCGAGTTCAAGCACGAAGGAATCAGATTCTCGATGTATGAGAGAGCAAAATTACCAGAGTTGCTTGGACAGGCACCTTCTTTTCCAGAAGGGATCAACGGAACTTTTGAGTTGGCCATCAACGTCGGGAGACCTGATAATGTAGATACAACGCACGAAAGGTTTATAGCAGCAGGCGCCCAGCCCATATATGCACCAAGAAACGAACCTTGGGGCCTCAGGTCGTCTATGATCGCCGACCCAGAAGGAAATCTTATAGAAATTGCTTCAGATTTCTTTCAATGAATGAGTAGTGTATGGTTGGAGCCCATAAGGAAGATAACGTGTCAAAGACAAAGATATACATAGCATCTCTATTCCTTCTTGTAGCAAGTAGCACGCTCGCACAAGTGAAGTTCGAGGCTAAGGTGAGCAAAAGCACCTTGGGGGTCAACGAACGTTTGCGCATCGACTTCCAGATGAACGAGGACGGCGATAACTTCACACCGCCAAGCTTCGAGAACTTCAAAGTGGTGATGGGCCCCAATCAGTCTATCAGCAATTCATGGATCAACGGGAAGCGCTCTTTTTCGAAGACCTACTCATACATTCTCACACCCACGCGAAAGGGAAAGTTCAAAATAAAACAAGCCACCGTAGAGATCAACGGACAAGTTTTCAAGACCACGCCCATTGATCTTGTGGTGACCTCTGCGGTAGAGGTGCCAAAGGACCCCAACGACCCAAGCTATATTGCCGACCAAAACCTTCACTTGGTGGCCGAGGTGTCAAAAGGAAACCCATATCTGAACGAGGACATTACTGTGGTCTACAAGCTCTATTTCGGCCCAACGGTGAATGTCACCAACTTCTCAGAAGTAGACAGGCCATCGTACGATGGTTTCTGGAGTCACGATATGAAGGTGACACGTTACGAGATAAAGCAGGACACCTACAAAGGGCAACCCTACAATTCTATCGTGATAGCCAGGAAAGTCTTATATCCGCAGAAGTCTACGAAATTGAAGATCGAACCTTTGGTGTTGGATGTCTCGGTGGAAGTCCCGACCAATCGTCGTGATTTTTTTGGCGGCAGGATCTACAAGAATGTCCAGAAGAAGGTGTCGGCAGGAAGAAGGACCATCAATGTGAAACCCTTGCCCGAGCATGGGAGGCCTATTGATTTTACTGGGGCCGTAGGTGATTTTGCACTCGAGGTGTCTGCCAGCAAGGATGCACTGAAGGCGGGCGAATCATTACAAGCCAAAGTTCGTGTGAAAGGCAAGGGCAACCTGAAACTATTCGACCTTCCCAAACTCAATGTGCCAAGCTCATTGGAGGTTTATGACCCAGAGCGTGACAATAGCATCCGCACCAATCTTTCAGGAATGCAAGGTAGTATTACCGACAGCTATACTGTGGTGCCTCAGTACCAAGGAAAATACCCTATCCCACCCATAAACTTCTCGTATTTCAACCCAGATACTGAGACCTACGAGACGATCACTTCACCCGAAGTGCTTATCAACGTAACGGAAGGACCTACCAATGCCGATGCGATCGTGTCTAACAACACCAGCGATACCAACATCAGTGCTGGCAAGCAAGCAGTATTGAGTACAGGAAGTCAGTTTAGGTTCTTGAAGTTGAGACCAAACCTTCAACCTAAAAATGTATCACAATTCTTCGGTAGTAAAGCCTATTACGGGGCCTTGTTGTTGCCATTGCTTTTGATACCTCTGGCGATAATAGTGAGAAAGAAGAAAAGCGCACGTAATGCAGATGTTGAAGGCAACAGGCTTCGCAAGGCGAGTAGATTGGCCAAGAAGTATCTTTCTGAAGCCAAGAAGAATCTAGGCAAAAAGGAAGCGTTCTATGAATCGATGGAACGGGCATTGCACAATTACCTAAAAGCAAAACTGAACATAGAGACATCAGAGTTCAGCAAGCCGAAGATCAGAGAGTTGCTTACAGAACGTGGTGTTTCCGAGGTGCCGATCGATCAATTCATCGCTATTCTAGAGAATTGCGAATTGGCACGCTACACACCTGCCACAGTGGCCACCATGAAGCAAGATTACAACCAAGCAGCCCAGACCATTTCAGACATAGACAAACAGATCAAGTAGGTATGAAGAGTTTACTGATAGGAGTTTTTTCATTGCTGACCTTACCATTATCCTGTGGAGGCGGCGGAAATAGTAGAAGCATCTCCGCACCGTCTTCAGAAATGGTCATGACCGATGTAGCGAATTTTGAAGAGCAGTCAAAGCAAGCAACTCCCGATCAACCTGTAGAACGTAAGCTTATAAAAACAGGGAATGTCAGTTTTCAGGTTGAAGACATGGCCACTGCACGAAATACGATCCTTGAAGCCGCGAAGAAGCATCAAGGCTATGTTTCTTCCGATAACGAGAACAAGTACGACCGACGCATTAACAATACCATTGTGGTGCGCGTGCCCTCGCAACGCTTTGATGCTTTCTTGAAAGATGCTACGCAAGGGGTAAATAAATTCGATGACCGCCAGATCTATGTGAATGATGTCACCGAAGAGTTTTTAGACGTACAAGCACGGTTGAAGACCAAAAAGGAGCTGGAAGAACGCTACACACAACTGCTGGCAAAGGCAAATACAGTTAAGGACATCCTTGATATCGAAAGGCAGATCGGGTTGCTTCGTTCAGAGATAGAGTCGATCGAAGGGAGACTGAAATACCTTCAGAGCCAAGTCTCCATGTCTACCTTGACACTCACATTTTATAAGAAGTTGCCGCGAAGTGTAGAGTATTCCACCAGATTCAAAGAAAGCTTTTCAGGTGGGTGGCATGGCTTTGTTCAATTCTTACTAGCCTTGACTTACCTGTGGCCTTTCTTCGTGATAGCCGTACTGGCATTTTTTGTCATCAGATCTCTAATAAGAAGAAATTCAAAGAAGAAGGACAACAGTTAAAACGAACACTAATAAATTTAAAGCCTTTTTTACAAAAGGAGATGTTTAAAATTTTTAATGAGAGAGCGAAGCGCTTGCACACGTTCTCAATTTTATAGCTAAATTGAAATCAAATGACCACTAATATCTAAACGTGTGAAAATACTCGTTCACATAGCATTGCTTTTTTCGTTGACGGTTGCCGGGCAAAATGAGACCTTGTTCGAAGAGGCCAATGCGCTATATAATCAAGACAGATTTGCTGAGGCGATCGTGAAGTACGAAAAGATACTTTCGAGTGAAGAACATTCAGCCGAAGTATATTACAATTTGGCAAATGCACACTACAAGCTCAGCAATATTGGTCCAAGCATCTATTACTACGAGAAGGCACTTTTGCTGTCACCTAACGACTGGGATATCAAGAACAACTTGGCTTTTGCCCAGAACATGACCATCGATGCCATAGAGCCGTTACCGCAAACGGGGATGTCACGGTTCTTTGGTAATATTCTCAACAAACTGTCTGCAGATGGCTGGGCCATCGCCTCGATACTATTGATGGCATTGTTCATCATTCTTTTCTTAGGCTACTATTTCTCGGCAAACACCTCGAAAAAGCGACTGGCATTTACGGCAAGCATAGTATCGATCATCTTCTCTGTAATTAGCGTTGTGTTTGCCTTTCAGGTAAAAGGAGTTGCTGACGGCAACGATCCGGCAATTGTATTCTCGGAAAGGTCTTCGGTGCGCTCGGGGCCAAAATTGAGCGACGAAGAAGTATTTGTACTTCACGAAGGCGCCAAAGTGCAGGTATTGGACGAGTTTGACAATTGGAACAAGATCAGAATTGCTGACGGAAAGACAGGCTGGCTACCTTCTTCAGACATCAAGCTGCTGAAGATCTTTTAAAACATGGAACAAATCTAACAGTATTACTTTTATTTTGTTACTTTGTAGCAATTCATGGCAAAACTGACCACCATACTCTTTTCATTGTTGTTGTCGACATCCATCATGTTGCCTTCTATACTTACACTCGTAGAACATACAACTCAGATCACTTTGAGTTGTGATATGGCTGATGAGGAAAACAATAAAGAAGAAAAAAAGGAGAGCAATGAGAAAGATATATTCTTTCATGATTCTTCTGTTTTCATTGACAGTTTATCATTTTGCGAAGAACTGCCATTGAATCAACACCTCGAACAAGACTACGTCTTTCAAAACGACATAGACCTACCACCTCCAGAACACAAGGCTTAGTTTTCTCATCGCAACGCTATCATAAAACCTAGAATTAACCGCTCTTGTTACATCAAGGGCAAAACGAATCAGCTATGTTCAAAAATTTAAAGAGCGATCTTCCCGCTAGTATTGTTGTATTTTTTGTGGCCCTTCCCTTATGTTTGGGGATTGCACTGGCCAGTGGCGCACCTCTATTTTCTGGCCTGATCGCAGGAATAATAGGTGGCATCATTGTTGGGCTATTAAGTGGCTCTCAAATAGGTGTCAGTGGTCCGGCTGCCGGGCTAGCAGCCATTGTTCTTACTGCAATTACGGCACTAGGCGGTTGGGAAAACTTCCTGGTAGCTGTGGTTTTAGGTGGAGCGATCCAGTTGTTGTTCGGGGTGCTAAGGCTCGGAATCATTGGGTACTACTTTCCTTCCTCGGTAATAAAGGGAATGTTGACAGGTATCGGAATCATTATCATCTTGAAGCAGATCCCTTATTTCTTTGGAATAGATAAAAACCCTGAAGGTGACTTTGCGTTTCTTCAAGTAGATGGCGAGAACACATTTACCGAATTATTGAAGACACTTAATGCCTTGCTAAGTGGAAACTTTGATAAAGGAGCCACACTGATCGCACTGATTGCCATGGGCATACTTGTTCTATGGAGTAATGTGCTTAGTAAAAAGGGAAAGATCTTCCAGCTTGTACAAGGGCCATTGGTGGCTGTAATTGCCGGGATCATCTTCTTTCTGGTCACCAAAGGAGATAGCCTGGGCCTAGGCCCTGAGCATCTAGTCTCAGTCCCTGTGCCTGAAAGCCTAAATGACCTAAAGTCGCAGTTGGCATTTCCAAACTTTGAAGTAATTGCTAGGCCAGATGTCTTGATCACTGGATTTACCATTGCTTTGGTAGCATCACTTGAAACGTTGCTTTGTGTTGAGGCGACAGACAAGTTAGACCCACACAAAAGAGTAACGCCTACCAATCGCGAATTGCTTGCTCAAGGTACGGGCAACATGATATCAGGCTTGATAGGCGGACTGCCAATTACGCAAGTGATCGTACGTAGCTCGGCGAACGTACAATCTGGTGGGCAGACAAAAGCCAGCGCTATTATTCATGGCCTTTTTCTGTTGATCTCAGTGATCACCATTCCTCAGATACTTAATTACATACCGTTATCGGTATTGGCGGCAGTTCTTTTTATTGTGGGATATAAGCTTGCCAAGCCTTCAACATTCAGGGCAATGTACAATGGTGGTTGGACACAATATGTGCCATTTATCGTTACGGTTTTGGGTATTGTATTCACGGACCTTTTAAAAGGAATAGGGCTAGGGCTTGCGGTAGGTATTTTTGTGGTACTCTACAAAAGCTTCAGAAACTCACACTTTTTACATAAGGAAGGTGAAGATGTAGACGACGGAAAAATCAAAATGACGCTTGCCGAAGAGGTTACATTCTTCAATAAAGGTGCTATTCTGAAAGAGCTAGACAATTTACCTGAAAATTCATATCTTGAATTAGACGTTCGAAAGACCAGATACCTAGATAACGACATCATTGAAATTTTAGAAGATTTCGCCACGAAGGCAAAAGAGCGGAACATCGATATCAAACTGTATTCAGAAAGAGGGATCGTAGAGAATCCTGATAGCTACATAGAATTCTTTAAACTAAATTCAAAATCAGCATAAAAAGCTAGAAACCGAGACAATATGATTACTAAAGCACTAGACATGGCTGCTCAGGCAGCATTTACTCCAGCTACAGTTCTGCAAGACCTTATTGCAGGCAATGATCGCTTTACAGCAGCACGAATGGAAAGCCGTGACTTTGCCAGTCAACGGCAAGATACTACCGGCGGACAATACCCAAAAGCAGTAGTGCTCTCTTGTATTGATTCGCGCGTTCCTGTAGAAACGATCTTTGATCAAGGCATCGGCGATATCTTTGTGTCGCGCGTGGCGGGCAATTTCGAGAATGTAGACATCCTTGGAAGTCTTGAATATTCTTGTAAAGTAGCGGGAAGTAAATTGATCCTCGTACTCGGCCATGAATCCTGCGGTGCTGTGAAGGCAGCTATTGATGGCGTAGAACTTGGCAACATCACCTCTATGCTAGCCAACATTACACCAGCTGTACATGTATCTGCTGATCAAGTTGATGGTGAAGCGACTTCTGCCAACAAGGAAATGGTGGCCAAGACCGTTGCCAACAATGTGAAGCTTACCATAGACCGTATCCGCGAAAGAAGCCCCATCCTCAAAGAGATGGAAGATAATGGAGAGATCAAGATTGTTGGCGGCGTATATGCACTAGGTAGTGGGAAAGTAACGCTTCTTTAGAGAAAAGAATACCAAGTGTATAAAAAGGACAAGGCCTAGGTTCCTCTACTTTGGCCTTTTATGATATGGTGTCTTGTTCTTTGCCATCTTCGGTTTCCTTCAACACCCATTTGAATACGGCATCTCCTAGTTCTCGTACAGGCTTGTAGAGTGCCGATCCTTCAATGGTCTCCTCGTCGATAAAAGAGATCATATTGTTGGTCCTATGAAAGAATACCAGGATAGCTCCCAATATCACGGCCAATTTCAACCCGCCAAAAGCCCCGCCCAGAATTTTGTTCAGTATGCCCAAGGCAGCAAAATCGGCAATCTTGGTCAATAGCTTTCCCAACCATGAGACGGTCAGGAGAATGATGACAAATGTAATGGCAAAGGATGCTAGATTTAAGTATTTCTCATCCCAGCTCACACGTTGGCCTAAATAATCTCCCACGATGTACGAGAAGTGTATGGCCCCGTATATACCAGCTACGATCGCGACCAAAGAGGCAACCTCTACGAAGAGCCCATTCTTTATACCGCGGATCGCTCCAAAAAGAATGATCGCTCCGAGAATGATATCGATGAAATTCATGGCCTAAATGTAATTAAATTAAAAGAAAATACGCAAAGTAGCATTTGGAGTAAAGCCCAACGAGAGTTGTTCTATCCGATTCAATTCTCCTGACCCGGTAGCGGGATCTTCATCGACGCGATAGGAAACAGAAATGGGGATCTGGCGTGCATAGATGTTCTTAAACGAAATGCCCAAAGAACCACGAATAGCGGTATTTTTCTTGAAGGTGAATTTATATCTTATCGAAGCATCTAAACGATGATGATCTGGCAAACGGCCACTGTTCACGGCAGCAAAATCAATATCTCCTGTGGAAGCATCAAAGCTATCCGCTGGAGTAAATGGGGCACCTGTTCGATATGACCAGCCCAGAGAGAAGTCCCATGACCTCGACGATAGCGAATTAGAAATATTGAAATTGTGGGTCACATCGTTATTGCCAGGAAATGCTGAAGCCTGGATCTCGGGGAAGGTATATTCGATATCATTGAAAGTATATCCCAGCCAGACCCTGTAGTTGTCGATCTTTTTCTTCAATAGGAAGTCGACGCCGATGATCTTGCTTTCTCCTTCTGAAAACTCTTCCGAGGTACTGGTGAATCCATTGGTAAAAGAAGTGAGCCCGTCAATATTCTTAAGATAACCATCAATATCAAGGGTCCAGCCTTTGGCAGCAATCAAAAACCCGCCAGAGAGTTGCGTGCTTTTGAGTATGGGAATCTCAGCACCATCAGAAAGTGTCCAAATGCGATCTTCTAGCCGCAGCTGCACATCTTCGAACTCGACCAATTGGCTGATCGATTGGTACCGCCTTTCTGCAGAGGCCTTTAGGCGCAGGCTCTTGCTGAGCGGATATTCCACATTCAACCGAGGTTCAAAAAAATAATCGTCGACTAGCGAATAGTGCGAACCTCTTACGCCTAGGCTCACAAGCCCTTTGTTTGTGGGCCTGTATTGATATTCTGCATATAGCGAATGTGATTTATTGGACCCTTCTCGTATTTCGTTGAAATCTCTAGACGCTGGGTCTATGATAATGTCGTCATTGTCGTCGGGATTGATATCAGCATCTCCAAACTCATCTCTGAATAACTGGAAAAAAACATCTGTATTGCTAAACTGGTATCCCGCCAAGATATGATGCCTAGGTCGAAGGTCATAGCCAATATTGACATCCAAGCCCAGTTCTTCCACGCTATTCTTTCTTAGATTTTCCTCTTCGACTATAACATCGTCTGTCACCGAATTCGCGTAGTCACTATCAAAGTTGGAGTAATATGCTTTTATGGCATGGTGCCATCTCATATGCTTGGTGCCTTCCCACGAAAAGCTGCCACCTTGGTTTTGGACCACCAAGCGGTCTGCATTGATATTCTCGTCGTCTACCGACTGAAAGTCCAAGTCGTTGCTGGTAAACATCCCGCTGATGGCGATCCTGTCATTTTCAGAAGGTTGAATAAGCAGTTTGGCACTGCCGTCGTAGAAGAAAAAATCTTCTTCCCCTTCAATTTCACTTTGGATGTCGCCATCCTCTATAATTTGGCCATTTGCGTTGGTCACTACTTTAGTGTTCTGGAATACTTTTTCGGCCAATGCATCAAAAGTGGGTGTCTGAAGCAAGTCGGTATATGATCTTCTTACCGAGAGGACCAACCCAACTTCTTTGGCTAAGGGCGCTTCAAGATAGGCATCGCCATGAGTGCCGTTAATGCCCAAACCTCCCGACGTTTGCTGGGGGATTTCGGTTTCTGAGACAATGTCTATGACCCCCGAAATGCGATCGCCATACTTTGGGCTGGCACCTCCTTTGTAGACTTTGGTGGTCTTGGCCACAAACGGATTGATCGTAGAGATCATTCCAAAAAAGTGCCCTGTGTTGTATAATTTGATGTTGTCATACAAGATCAGGTTCTGATCTGCAGACCCTCCACGGATCTGGATATCGGATGCTGATTCGTCTAGACTTGTAATGCCAGGAACCAATTGCAAGCTTTGGAACACATCGGGCTCTACAAGCCCGGGCAGTATGCCCAGGTCTTTGTTAGACAGGCTAAGCGAACCGTTACTATTCTTATTCACGCCTTTTGTGAGGTAGCCAGTTACTACAACTTCACTCAAGGGCTGTACCTGGGGTCGTAGCAAGATATTCTTGCAGGTTTCGTTCTGATAGGTCTCTGCAAGCAACTTCTTGTCTTGATAGCCAACGTATTGTACGATCAATGAAGCGCTTGCATTGATATCTTCAACTATAAAATATCCGTTCTCGTCAGAGGTTGTGCCTTTTGTGGATTGGTCTACATGGATGGTTGCAAAAGGAAGTACTTCTCTAGATCGAGCATCAAACAAATAGCCACAGACCGAAATTTTATTGTTGGGCGCACTGATCAGGATTTGAACTTCAGAGACTTTTTCGAAGATCAAGCGTGTTTGCCTAGTCAGTTCTTCCAGCAATGATTCTATGGCGATATCGGTCGCAGAAAAGTGGAAGCTTTTTCCTGTGACGACCTCATCGCTGAAGGCAAATGAAAAGGAGGTTTGCTTCTCTAGATCCTGAATGACTTCTTTTAGTGGTCGATCGTCATAATTCACAGTAAGTGTCTGTTGGGCATTCACGATGATACCAAAGAGGAGGCAGGTCAGGAAAACGAACTTCTTCATCAAAATGAGCTTTAAGGTACTATAAGGGTCAAGGTTTTTTGGTCTTCACTTAATTGGTAGTTGATGCCCATAGGGACAAACACTGTTTTGAGGGCGAGGTCTAGATCGTTGTGTGTGAAACTTCCAGTAAAATGATGGCTAATATTGATCCGCTGGGACATGATATTGATATCGTATTGGGCCTCTAGCTCTGCAATTACCTCGCTTAGCGGCGTAGAGGTGAAGGTACTTTTGCCATCGACCCAATCGGGTGTGCTTCTCTCAATGGTGATGCGTTCCAGTTTGTTATCGATGCGAAGGCCTTGCCCGACGGCAAGGGTTTCTGAAATGGCCTTCTTCTGGTTGTCAAATCGCACCTTGCCCTCATAGCAGGCAAGCTCGAAGAAAGCGGTTCTGGTCTTGACATTGAACTCGGTGCCTAGCACAGAGACCGTACCTGCCTTGGTCTGCACAGAGAAATCTTGTCCTTTTTCAATGATAAAGAATCCTTCACCTTCTAGCGAAACGCTTTTGTTCGAGTTCCAAAAAAAGCGATTCCGCTGCAATTTGGATTTGGCGTTTAACTGTATTTCAGAACCATCAGGCAAGATGATCGCCAGTTGCTCTCCAGTACCAGTTTCATAGGTCACCTGATTGAAGAAGAGACCTATAAAAAGTAATAGGGAGGCAGCCACGGCTATCGAATAGTATAGAGGCTTTAGAGGGATGACGTTCCCTTTCGAGGAAGCGTTGATGTGATTCCAAACTTGGTTTTTGAGCCGGTCCTTGTCAAACTCGGGCTTCTTATAGCGGTCTAGACCCCTTGCCAAGTTCTCGTATGTGGTATACTCGGGCGATCGCTCAAAAGCACGTTGCTCTTCTGGGGTTAGCTCACCGGCCAACCATCGGGCTAATATGGTGTCGTCTCTTTCTTCAAACATGGCTTAACAATGGTATAACAGGTGTGCACGGGTTTACCCTACCCCCTAGTTAAATATTCTTTATCGTTTTGCGCATTTTTACCAGTGCCTTGTGCATCCGCTTTTCAATAGCCTTTTGCGAGACCCCTAACATTTCGGCGATCTCCTTATAGGTCTTTTTGTCAATTCTATTTAAGAGGAATACCTCTCGCTGCCCATCAGGCAACGCATTGATCGCTTCCTCTAATTGAACCATAAACTCCTTTTGCTCTAGTTGGTGTTCGGGGGTTTCGGTCTCGACATATCGGGGAGCTTTCTTTTTGTATTCCAAAACAATTCTCTTGTGTGCCACTTGGTTGTAAAAAGCGTTCTTGGCTACGGTGAACAAAAAGGCACGGGCTTTCTCAAGCAGCACTTTCTTGCAATGCTTCCAAAGCTTGACAAAGGCATCTTGGGTAAGGTCTTCGGCTTGTTGCAGATCGCCACACTGATAATACAGGTAGTTGCGAAGTGCTTCTGATTGCGCGTCAAAGATTTCATTGAAGACCCCTTGGTCACAAACAGAGGAGGGATTGCTCATATAGCAAAAAATTTGACCCTAGGGGTAGGGTAGATTCTATTTAAGCTGTTCTACTTTCAAAATTAACAAAAAAACATTTGATTATGAACGCGCCCAACCATTTCAAGAGCACTGCAGTCATATTACTGATACTAGCGATTATCTCGCTGGCCGTAAAGGCCATTCCTGTGTCTAAGCATGTAGACGATTTTTATGCCGAGGAGATGTACAACGTATCTTATCAGTACTTCTTCAGGTCTGCAGGCGAAGGCGAAACCAAGATCAAGGCATACCTGCCTAAGAACAACGCGCATCAACGCATTACCGATCAAGAAAGTAGGAAGCATGGAACACTATCCTTTAGATCCTTTTCCATAGCCGATGATCTATTAGGGCATTGGACAACAGCGGAGAACAACAATTATGAGAGTATTGAATACAGCTTCACTTATAAGGGCAAGTCAAGGTCGTATCAGCTACCCTCCAATTTTGTGAAGGCAGCCCCCAAGCACAAGACCTATTTAATTGCCACAGCCTACATACAGTCCGATAATGTGCAAATAGAGGCTATTGCATCAAAATTGGAAGCTACTTCCTCTTCGGATGAACAACTGGTCGGAAAAGTATTTGACTTTGTGCGCCGAATTCCCAGCGCCCCGATCATCACCCTTACAGATGCCGTTACCGCGCTCGAACAGAACAGAGCCTCTTGCAATGGGAAGAGTCGTGTCTTCGTTGCCTTGATGCGAAACTTGGGCTATCCAGCTCGGATCAAAGGAGGGATCATTCTTGAAGATGCAGACAAGCGTACCACCCACGTATGGGCCGAGGTGAACATCAATGATGTGTGGGTTCCTTTCGACACGCTAAATGGGCACTTCGCATACCTGCCGGCGAACTACCTTGAATTGTATACAGGTGATGAGTTTATGATCACCCATACGGCAGGAATTGACTTTGATTATACGTACGTCATCAAAAAGCAGAACAACATCCCCTTTTTGAATCTCAACGCCCAACAGTTCTCTGGAATCTCTCCGATCAGCCTTTGGGGATTGGTAGAAGGAAAGCTACTCTCTATAGACGCACTGATCTTGTTGTTGATGCTTCCCATTGGGGGGTTGGTCGTGGCATTTCTTAGGAATGTGGTCGGCCTGAGGACCTTTGGGGTCTTTCTGCCAGTGCTGATCGCCTATTCACTTTTGGAAACGGGATTTTTAACAGGACTCTTATTGTTTGTGTTTCTGATCCTCTTTGTGGGCATAGTGTCTAGGTTGTTCAATCGGTTGGGGTTGCTCTATACGCCTAAGTTGGTCATTTCCTTGACCATCATGGTCCTGGTCATGGTCATAGGGTCTTGCATTGGGATGGTGACCGATATCAAGTTTCTCACAGCGCTGACCTTTTTTCCCACCATCATCATTACGGTTTCTGCTGAACGCTTTTCTAGCCTGATCTTGGAAGATGGTTTTCAAAAGGCGACAGGAACGTTGTTTCAAACCCTAGTCGCAGTAGCCTTTTGCTACGTCATGCTCTCGAGCAAGTTGCTAGCATCGATCATCATTGTGTTTCCCGAGCTATTGTTGATCACGATTGTCTGTGCCATGTTCTTGGGGCGATACATTGGCCTTAGGGCTACTGAACTACTTCGCTTTAAACTGCTGTTCAACACAAAAGCGATATAACATGTTACACAAGATCCTCAACATCAGCAACCCGCTAGGAGTAATGGGGTTGAATCAAAGGAACATAGAGCTGATCTATGCGCATAACAAGCGCGAGAACTACCGCTTGGCCGATGATAAAGTACTGACCAAAGAAGTACTACATCAAAATGGCATCGCCTGTGCCGAAACCTTTGCCGTGATCAGAAAGATGAGTGATATCAAGAAAAAGTGGCAAGATTGTAGACACTATCATGCCATGGCCATTAAACCAGCCAATGGTTGTGGCGGTGACGGGATCAAGATCCTCAAAAAGAATGATGCTGGGCAGTGGTGCAGTGGAGGGAAGCCACAGAGTGAAGCAGCTGTCTTTCAGCATATTGCATGTATCATTTCAGGAATGTTCTCCATGAATTCTAAT
>JANQRC010000002.1 GCA_028284745.1 Flavobacteriaceae bacterium | reverse complement strand
AGGAAAATATTTCTGGCTCAGCTTCATTGCATTCTTCTTCTTAGGGATCTATGGAGGTTTTCTTCAAGCAGGCTGCGGTATTTTCATTCTATTCGCCTTATCTGCGATCAATAACATATCACTAGTAAGAGGGAATCTGGTAAAGGCGATATGTACAGTGGCATTTTCGATCAGTGCTTTGCTGATCTTTGGCTTGGGCGATAAGCTGAATTGGACCATTGGGTTGATACTTGCCGTCGGAAATGCTCTAGGTGCGTGGGTGGCCAGCAGATGGTCTGTCGACAAAGGAGACAATACCATCCGGTGGTTCGTTATTGCCATGATCCTAGTGATGGCTATCAAGCTGCTTTTCTTTTAGCGTATCTTTGTGGAATGAACATATTAGAACACCTACAATGGCGCTATGCTACCAAGAAATTCGATTCCGACAAGATCCTTTCAAAAGAAAAGATAGCCATCATAAAACAGGCTTTTAACCTTACTGCAACGTCGTATGGTCTGCAGCCAATAAAACTTTTGATCATCAATGATAAGGAGCTACAAGAACGTTTGGTGCCCCATTCTTGGAACCAGCGCCAAGTGGCCGATGCCTCACATGTGCTGGTCTTTTGTGTTGAAAACGATATTGATGAACATACCGTGAATCGCTATTTTGATAGAGTACGAACAGTGAGAGAGACCCCAGATGAGGTCTTGAGACCTTTTCAAGAATTCCTTGTGGAAGACTTCAAGAAAAAGCATCCAGAGCAACTTAGAGAATGGGCCATAAGGCAAGCATATTTAAGCATGGGCAATCTCTTGACAGTTTGTGCCATAGAAGACATCGATGCTTGCCCTATGGAAGGTTTCATCCCCGAAAAATATGACGAACTTTTGAATTTAAAGACAAACAACCTGTCTTCAGCGCTAGTGATGCCTATTGGGTATCGCGCAGCTGATGATATGTTTGCGTCCTTTAAAAAAGTTCGTAAAGGCTTGAATGACAGTGTTGTGGAGTTGTAGGGGGTAAAGTCGGAAAGATAGTTGTTACTTTACAGCGAAAATGTCTTTTTGCAAAGATCATCCCAAATGAAGCAGCTATTTCTTACTCTTGCCCTGGTGTTTTCAGGTACTACGATCCTGAATGCACGATCAGGTCTAGAATGGTACACCAATATGGAAGAAGCGCAGCAAAAGACAAGTGAAGCCAATAAGGTTGTCCTATTATATTTTACCGGAAGCGACTGGTGTGCACCATGTAAGATGCTGAAGGAAGACTTTTGGCGATCCGATAGATTTGCAAACATGGCCAGCCATTTTGTGTTGGTTTGAGCTAGATGAGCCGCGACGTATGGACATCATTACTCCCTAGCAACGCGTATACGATCGCAAAGTTGGTAGAAAGTACGATCAAAGGGTCTTTCTCCAACATCGTCGCTATTGACAGAAAGGGGCGTGTTATCGATGAGGTCAGTGGTTATAGGATGCTCTGTGAGACAGATACACACGTTGCGTTTCTAGATCGAGTTTTGCAAAGCAATTACTAGATCGAGATCAATTATATAACGAGCGCTTTTCCATATTTTTGGAGAAGCTTTTTTTGCTGATGATCTGAGATCGTTCAGTGAATAATTTTAACTTTCTATTATGCCAGGATTTGAACTTTTCGGAGAACTAGAGCGTAAGCATGTGAATGACGTGCTGGACAATGGCGTGCTCATGCGCTATGGGTTTGATGGCATGCGAAACAGGCATTGGAAAGCCAAAGAACTAGAAGCAGCGTTGACCAAAAGATTTCAAGTACAGCATGCACATTTGGTCTCTAGCGGAACTGCCGCACTAACTGTTTCGCTAGCAGCCGCAGGAATTGGCGCAGGAGATGAGGTGATCATGCCCACCTTTACCTTTGTAGCCAGCTTTGAATCCATCTTGATGTTGGGCGCAGTGCCCATCTTAGTTGATATTGATGATACGCTAACACTAGACCCAAAAGCCGTTGAAGCAGCTATAACCCCTAAGACAAAGGCCGTGATGCCCGTACATATGTGTGGAAGCATGGCCGATCTGCATGCCCTGAAGACGATATGCGATTCCCACAAGCTTCTTCTTATTGAAGATGCCTGCCAGGCGATCGGGGGAAGCTACCAAGGAAAACCGTTAGGCAGTTATGGAGATATAGGGTGTTTCAGCTTCGATTTTGTAAAGACCATTACTTGTGGAGAGGGCGGTGGTATCATCACAAACAATTCAGCATACGCCAAACATGCAGACCATTACTCTGATCATGGTCATGATCATGTAGGCAATGACAGAGGTGCAGAATCGCATCCCTTTATCGGCTATAACTTTCGAATCTCAGAATTGAATGCAGCTGTTGGATTGGCACAGGTCCACAGGTTAGACGACTTCATTTCGATTCAAAAGAAGAACTATACGATTGTTCGTCAAGCATTATCCACTGTTCATGGGCTCACTTTTAGGCGTGTGCCGGAAGGCGGTGTGGAGAATTACTCTTTTTCGAGCTTCTTCTTACCAAACGAACAGACCACAAGAAAGGCTCAAAGAAAACTCTCTGAAGCAGGTATCGATGGATGCTTCTATTGGTACGACAATAACTGGCATTATTACCGAAAATGGAAACATCTAAGTGAACAACATGTGCTGGGAAGGCTTCCTTCTGAAACTTCGGAGCGACTTCAATATTTACAGCGTGCTGACTTTTCGGCATCCGACCATTGGATGGGTCGTACCATTTCGTGTTTGATAAAACTCTCTTGGACTGAGGAAGAGGTGCGAAAGCGTGCTGGCGCTATGGCTAAAATACTACGTTCAGCAATCTAACAAACCTAGTAGTTGACATACTCGACGATCTCAAGACCATAGCCGATCATACCTACACGCTTGGTCTGAAGGGTGTTAGACATTAATCGTAGTTTGTGAATGTTGAGGTCATGAAGTATCTGCGCCCCAATACCAAAGTCTTTGGTGTCCATTTTTATCTTTGGTGCTTTCATGATTCCTTGTCCTTGCTGTTCTTTTAGCTCGGTGAGCCTGCCTAGTAGGTTCAACGCGTCCAACTCTTGGTTGATGAATACGATGGCTCCTTTGCCTTCGTCGTTGATATGGCGAAACATATCATCCAATTTCTTGTCTGCGTTGTTGGTCAATGTACCTAGGATGTCATTGTTCACTAAGGTAGAATTCATTCTTGTAAGCACAGGCTCGTTATCGTTCCAAAGGCCTTTTGTCAGTGCAAGGTGTACTTGGTTGTTGGTGGTCTGTTGATAGGCGCGTAGCCTGAATTCGCCAAAGCGAGTTTGTATGTTGAAGTCTTCTTTCTTCTCGATCAAGCTATCATGCTGCATGCGGTAGGCCACAAGGTCTTCGATAGAAACTAACTTTAGGTCGAACCTTCTGGCTACTTCGATGAGTTGTGGCAAACGCGCCATCGTACCATCCTCGTTCATGATCTCTACAATGACACCGGCGGGCTTCAAGCCAGCCAACCTTGCAAAATCGATGGCGGCCTCAGTATGTCCAGTTCTGCGTAAGACACCCCCTTCCTTGGCGATCAATGGGAAGATGTGTCCTGGTCTGCCTAGCTCAAAAGGTTTGGTCTCGGGGCGAATCAAGGCCTTGACGGTCTTTGCCCTATCGGAAGCTGAGATCCCAGTGGTAACACCATTGCCTCTTAGGTCGACAGAAACAGTGAAAGCAGTCTCCATGGGATCTGTGTTGTTGCTTACCATCATGGGCAGGTCCAACTCTTGGCAACGTGTTTCGGTCAGTGGCGTGCAAATGAGTCCACGCCCATGAGTGGCCATAAAGTTGATCATTTCAGGAGTCACCATCTCGGCAGCGGCAACAAAATCTCCCTCATTTTCGCGATCTTGGTCGTCTACAACAATGATGACCTTACCGTTTCGAATGTCCTCGATGGCTTTTTCAATCGTATCCAGTTTAATGCCTTCTAGCGTATTCATTGCTGTGTGCCTTAGTTTCTGTAAAGATACTTTATTTAGACTTTTTTCGGATACCAGCGACCCTTTCAAAAAAATTCTTGACAGGCACAGTGATGGCATCGGTATTAATAATGCCCCGGTCGGATGTGGCTCTTTTGGAGACCCATAGCCCAAAGGGAAGCATTATCAAGGTAGATAACCAAGCTCCTAAGATCGGGTGGAAAGACCCATCTTCGGCACTGTTCTCACCAAAAAGACCAATAAAGTGATAGGCGAGAAAGATCACAATGGCGATGACCATCGGCAGGCCAAGTCCTCCTTTTCTTATGATGGCGCCCAGAGGTGCTCCCACAAAGAACAGGATGATACATGCAAAGCCTAAAGCGATCTTCTTATGAAGTTCTATTTGATGTAGGTTGATCAGCTTGTCATTGCGATCGAATACACTTTTTTTATTGTTCAGCAGATTTCTTTGCTGCTTGGCCTTGTTCTGTGCTTGTTCAATAACTTGCACGGCCTTCCAACTGGCAAGTTCGGTAAGGAGGCTGTCGGCATGGGATACGGTCTCGATGTCTGCATCTTTTGCTGTAGTAGTGGGTTTGCTTTTTTTTCCTGTACTATCAAATGCACTTTTTATTCCACTTCTGCGATGTATGTCTTCCCCGAATATCATTACTGCTTCTTGATAGCTCTTGCCAATAGAATCAATATCCTTGTTGAGCTCAACAATGTTTTTCATCTTATGCGTCTTGATATTGCTTTCGCCTTCGAAATCTACATTGTTCATCTGGGAAAGGTCGATGTTCATGATGTATTCATCGAAAGCAACTTTGGCATGGGGCTGCTTGCGTTGTTCTTTAGGTTCTTTGCGAAGGATCTCCTCGTAGCGATTGCCATCTTTTAGCACCAATTGAAGCATGCCACTTTCTTCATCATTCTTTAGTTCACCATCTACGGCCTTAATAACGATTAGGTTTTTTTTAGACCTAGATTTTTGGTGAATGATGACGTCCTCAAGGTATTGGTCGTTTTCTCCATATTTCTTGGCCACTTTGATATTGAAATTCCCAAGGTCATTGAACATGCCTTCCGAAATGGCCAATGCAGGCTTCATCTTGGCTAGATTCCTTCTCATGTTCCAGGTCTTCACGGTTGCTGCAGGAATTACGTTGTTTGCAAGATAGAAAGCAGCCGCACCTGTAAAAACTATGAAGACGATCACACTGCGCATGGCGCGCTGTAGGGAGATGCCAGTAGACTTCATGGCGGCAAACTCGTATTTCTCGGCAAAGTTGCCAAAGGTCATGATAGACGTTAGCAATATGGTAAGCGGCAGTACTTTTGAGATGATATCAGGCAACAGGTACCACAAAAAGCGGAGGATCATAAATACATCCAGTCCCTTTCCCGCAATATCTTTGATGAAAAGCCATATTGCCTGAAGAATAAATATGAATATCAGAATGACAAAAAGGCTTGTGAAAGCCTTGACGAAACTGGTTAGGATGTACCGGTCTAATATTTTCAAAAGTCAACTAGTTGTTGATGTAGTACCCATCATATTTAGACCCGTCAAAGGTAAACAAGCTTTTTGACAAAGGTTGATCGGTTTTGAAAGAATTAACAGTGAGCGTGGTCTTCACATTGTCCTTACCTACCTTGATCAGGTTGTAGATGTGTTTTGTGGTGCTGTCTACTCCCAACAAAAGATAGTTGAGTTCCGAGTTCGAGTCGATGGGAGTAAGCTTCACATATTGGATCTTTCTGCCAGAGACGTTTTGGAGGATGTCCCACGCATAATTGTATCCGTCCTTATAGAAATTGAAAAGTTCTGATGGAGTGATGGCACCTTCTTCTTCAGCCACCTCTTCAGGTGAAGCAATGGTGATCTCCTCGTTTTCTGGAATGATCGTGTAGATCTTATTGCCATCGTACATCCTGGTAAAACCAAGAAAATTCAGAAGATATTTTTCTCCGGCCAGTATAACATCACCACGAGTCTCATGTTTGATATCTTCTTCCTTGTTCTCTAGCACATTCTTGAAATCGATCACAATGTTTTGATAACCAGCTACTTTCTGAGATACTTCATCGAGTAATGCTTTGGCCCTTTCAGCATCTTGCGCAAAGGAGAAAGTACTGAAAGTGAATAATGCAACTAGAAATAGGGTCTTCTTCATGGTCTGTTATTTATTTTGCGTTTCGTTTGCTAATAATTGTTCCAATGCGATAAGGTCGGGTACCAATACTTGCCTTGCCTTGCTGCCTTCAAAAGGACCAACGATCCCTGCTGCCTCCAACTGGTCGATCAACCTTCCTGCACGGTTGTACCCCAACTTCAACTTTCGTTGTAATAACGAGGCAGAGCCTTGTTGTGCATTCACGATAACTTCAGCGGCCTGTTTGAACATGACATCACGGTCGTTGATATCTATATCAAGACTTGTGCCAGATTCTTCACCGACATACTCAGGAAGCAGATGCGCTTCTGGATAGGCACGTTGCGAACCAATGAACTCTGTGATCTTTTCTACTTCGGGTGTATCCACAAATGCACATTGTAGACGGATCATATCATTGCCTTGGGTGTAGAGCATATCACCACGCCCGATCAATTGGTCTGCTCCTGGGCCGTCCAAGATCGTTCTCGAATCGATCTTGGAAGTTACCCTAAAAGCTATCCGTGCAGGGAAATTCGCCTTGATGATGCCCGTGATGACATTTACGGAAGGCCTTTGCGTGGCAATGATCAAGTGAATGCCAATGGCTCTCGCTAATTGTGCCAAACGGGCAATGGGTGTTTCCACTTCCTTGCCTGCGGTCATGATCAGGTCTGCGAACTCATCCACTACCAGAACGATGTAAGGCAAGAACATGTGCCCATCGTTCGGATTCAGCTTGCGTGCTTTAAACTTGGCGTTGTACTCCTTGATGTTGCGACACATGGCATTCTTCAGCAGGTCATACCGATTGTCCATCTCGATGCACAACGAATTCAAGGTGTTGATCACCTTGGTGTTGTCGGTAATGATGGCTTCTTCGGAATCCGGGAGTTTTGCCAGGTAGTGCCTCTCTATTTTATTGAAGAGGGTCAATTCCACTTTCTTTGGGTCGACCAATACGAACTTCACTTCGGCAGGGTGCTTTTTATACAACAAAGAGGTTAGGATGGCGTTGAGCCCTACAGACTTACCTTGCCCGGTAGCTCCTGCCATGAGCAAGTGTGGCATCTTGGCAAGGTCTACCACAAAGGTCTCATTGCTGATGGTCTTGCCCAGTGCCAAAGGCAACTGCATTTCTGCTTTTTGGAACTTCTCGGCACCAATTACCGAGCGCATCGAAACGATCGCAGGCTTTTTGTTGGGTACTTCGATACCAATGGTGCCTTTACCTGGAATAGGCGCGATGATACGTATGCCAAGTGCAGCGAGTGATAGCGCGATATCGTCCTCAAGGTTTTTGATCTTTGAGATACGGATGCCAGCTTCGGGGACGATCTCATACAGGGTAACGGTTGGCCCGATGGTGGCTTTGATTTGATCAATGCCGATCTTGTAGTTGCGTAAGGTCTCTACAATGCGGTTCTTGTTCTCTTCAAGTTCTTCTTGGTTGATGGTGATGCTAGTGCCTGCTTCATAGTCCTTCAGCAATTCTAGCGTAGGGAAGGTGTAGTTGCTGAGCTCTAGCTTAGGGTCGAATTCACCAAAATCCTTCACCAGCTTCTCAGAAAGGTTGTCCTCAAGGGTCTTTTCTTCGACGACCGCTTCCACTTCAATGGCGACCTCTTCTGTTTCCGTTTCAAGAGAAGGCTTCTCTTTTGAGATGTCTTTTTTCTCTTCAAAGCTATCGAATACCTCTACGTCATTGTCTAAAGCAATGCTTGAATGTTTTGAGATGGTAGGTTCCAGATTTTCAACCGAAAGCTCAAAGCTAGACTTGTGTTCTTCCGAGGTCGAGGATATTGCTTCACTTGTTTTGGGTGCTTCCTCAAAAACATTCTCAGCGCTAGAGAAGTCCTGTTCGACCTCTTCCTTTTTCCTTTTGAAATAGACACCGATCTTTTCAGGAGTCAACTTTAGCCGTACTACCAGATAAGCGATCAGGCCAAAGAGTAGGAGCAGGGCAATGCCGATCTTGCCGATGTATTTTTGGAGTAGGTCGTTTAGCTCAAAACCTGTAACGCCACCAAGCAATGGTGATTCTTTGAAGAAGAAACCAAAGAATACAGAAAGCCATAGTGCATTTAAGATCCCCCAGAACCAAAGGTTCCGTGTGCGCTTGGCCGAAATGTTAAGAAAACGGTATAGACCAGAGATGAATAGTAGTACGGGAAACACAAACGAAGCAATCCCCAAGAACTTGTAGATGAAGAAATAACTAATGCTTGCGCCCCACTTACGCGCGGCATTCTTTGCTTCAGCATTCTTCAGCAGGAAGTTCTCTACGATGTTTGCATCATCCTTCCAATTAAAGAAGAAAGAGATGAAGGAGATAAGCAGCAGCACAGAAAGTAGCATCAAGAAACTGCCAAGCAGAATGTTGTTCTGTCTGGAAAGGGTGAATCGCTCGCTGAGCGTTTTCTTGGGTGGCTTCTTCTTAGTGGTAGGTTTCTTCTTTTTGGCCATGCTATGCCCTTGGGTTTCGGCAAAAATACAAATTACTAACGTTTCAGATTTTGGGATATTTCAGAGCCAGTTTAAATTTCTATCAATTGTTTTTTGTGCCTCTTTTTACGAATAATTTCGTTAAAATTTCATCAAGTAGCTCTGCTATTATATCTCATTCTGCATCAAAAATAAGCGATAAAAAATTCAATCATAAAAGTCTAAACAGGCTCTTAGAGTATTTTGGGCAAGTAGATGATCATCCCAACAACTACTGCAATTAGTGCTGCGATAAAAACAGCACCTGCCGACACATCTTTAATGAGACCGATCTTGTCGTTGTGGTCTGGATGAATAAAATCAGCCATTTTTTCAATGGAGGTATTTACCCCTTCGATGCCCATTACCAGCCCGATCGCTAACAATTACAAGCACCATTCTGTTGTTGAGATATCAAGCCAAAAACCAGCGATGGTAACAAGAATTGCAATGGCTACCTGAACCTGGATGCTGCCTTCGATTCGTACCAAAAGCAATATTCCTTTTAAGGCATAACCTATGCTTTGTAGCCGCCTTCTAAGGAAACTAGCCATCCATCAAGGCTTCTAGCGCGGCTTTGTAGTTGGGTTCGTCGACGATCTCAGGTACTTGTTCGGTATAACGGACCACACCACTCTCGTCAATGACAACGATAGCGCGCGACAACAGATTCTCTAACGGGCCGTCGACAAACTCAACACCATAGTCCTTGCCAAAGCTTTGTTTTTTATAGTCGGAAAGATTGATGACACTCTCGATGCCTTCTGCAGCGCAGAAACGCGCTTGCGCAAAGGGCAAGTCGCGTGAGATACAGAGCACCTTGGTGCTCTCTAGCTCTGCAGCTTCGATATTGAATTGCCGTACTGATTGAGCGCAAGTACCTGTGTCGATACTTGGAAATATGTTGAGGACCAATTTTTCTCCCTGAAAGTCACCTAAAGATAGGGTAGATAGGTCATTGGCGGTCATTTGAAAATCAGGAGCTTTGCTGCCTACGGCAGGAAGTTCGCCAGTGGTATTGATTGTATTTCCTTTAAGTGTTACTGTGGCCATGTTTATGAGTTGATAAGTTTAACAGTTTAAGGGTTTTTGGTTTTGAAAATCATCTTACTAAGGTAGAAAGAAATCTAGAGCGGTACTACGATTTCATTAAAAATCACTTGAAAGGGGAAATGATTTAAGACTGATCGGTCGTCAATTGTTTGATCTTGATCTGGAAGGCTGCGAATAGCAAGGTCATGAATGGGCTGAGCCAATTGAAGATGGCATAGAAGAAATAATCGGCCACAGGCACTCCCAGAACACCGCTCTGGTATGCACCACAGGTATTCCAAGGAATGAGAACCGACGTGACTGTACCTGAATCTTCTAAGGTCCTAGATAAGTTTTCCGGAGCCAAGCTGCGATCTCTGTAAGCTTTGCTGAACATCTTTCCTGGAACAACTAGGGCCAAGTATTGGTCGGAAGCCGTAACGTTCAATGCCAAACAACTGGCTACCGTACTGGCAAAGAGGCCAAAGGTAGTTTTTGCCAGGCTCAGCAATGCCTTGCTGATGCGGGCCAAAGCACCGATGGCATCCATGACACCTCCAAACACCATCGCGCAAATGATCAACCAAATGGTACCGAGCATACCACTCATTCCTCCTGCAGAAAAGAGGTCGTTGAGTTCTGCGCTGGTGGTCTCTACGGAAGTATCGACAGTCATTGCTTTCATCACACCTTTATAGGCACTTTCGATGGTGAGCGTATCTGTCTCAGCAATTTTGGTGACGATCTCTGGTTGAGCAATGATGGCTGCCACACCGCCTAGAAGTGTGCCGACAAGCAATGCTACCAAAGGCGGCGTTTTTTTAACGATCATAGCAATGACAACGACGGGCACCAAGAACAACCAAGGAGAAATATTGAAAGCCTCCCTTATGGCAGAGAGCTTGTCTGAGACATCAGCAGAGCCTGTGGTTTCAAGGTTAAACCCAATGATGGTGAATACAACAAGGGTAATGGTTATCGTAGGCACTGTGGTCAATGTCATATATCTAATATGTGAGAACAATTCTCCGCCTGCCATGGCAGGGGCTAGATTGGTGGTATCGCTCAATGGCGACATCTTATCGCCAAAATAAGCTCCGGATAATACCGCTCCGGCAGTCATTCCCAATGAAATCCCTAAAGTTTCACCTATTCCGATGAGGGCTATGCCAACAGTGGCCGACGTGGTCCATGAACTTCCTGTGGCAATGGAGATAATGGCACAAATAATAATACAAGCTGCTAGGAAGATGGTTGGATTTAGAATTTGCAGGCCATAATAGATCATCGTAGGTATGATGCCACTGATCAGCCATGTGCCCGCCAAGGCACCTACCATCAATAAAATGAGCAAGGCTCCAGTGGTCGACTTTACATTCTCCGCAACTTCTGATAGCATTTGTTTGTAGGACACCTTATTAAAAAAGCCAACAACCGCCGCAACAGCAGCTCCTAACAACAAGATGAATTGATTGCTGCCGCTTAGCGCATCGTCACCAAAGACAAAGAATACATTGTAGAATAACATAGCTACCAAAGCAAAGACAGGAATCAACGCCTCCCAGATATTCAGTTCTTTGTTCTCTACAATGTTCTGATCTTGGGGTTGGCAGGGTTTTATGTCTTGGCTTTCCATACAGTTGAAGTACTTTTGCTTCCGTAATGTTACGATTTTGCGAGGCGTTTTGCAAATTTTAGAGCTTAGGCCATGGCACGGGTACCTTCAAGAATTCCTAGTGCTACCATGCATTGGCGCATCATGTCGTAGGTGCGGGCTATGTCATTGTCTAGCCCGATCGAGAATCGGATCAACCCATCACTCAAGCCCATTTCTTTTTGTTCTTCTTCAGGTATCTCGGAGGAAGTTGAAGTGCCTGGAGCGCTGAACAAGGTCTTGTAGAAACCAAGACTCACTGCCAAATAACCAAGATTCCTTGTTTGCATAAGTTCCATCAGTGCGTTGGCCTTGTCTAGTGAGCCCACATCGATGGTCATCATGCCACCAAAACCGTATTCTGGATTCATTTGTCTTTTCAGGATATGATGTCCGGTATGACTTTCGAGCCCTGGATAGACCACACGCAGACCGTCTGCTTCAAATCGTTGGGCCAAGAACAGGGTGTTTTCGCTATGCTTCTTCATGCGGATGTGCAGGGTCCGTAGATTCTTCAAGACGGAAGACGCTCGAAGACTGTCCATCGTGCTTCCCAAGAGCATGCCTGCACCATCATTCACATCTTTCAGCTTCAAGCAGAAATCGGTAGTGCTGCAGACCACGCCGCCAACACAATCACTACTGCCGTTGATGAACTTGGTGAGACTGTGGATGACCACGTCAGCACCGAGCTTTCCTGGAGCGATTGTTAGTGGAGAGAATGTATTGTCGACCACCAATGGGACGCCATGCCTCTTGGCCAAAGCCGCAAGCTTCTCGATATCAGCGATCTCCAATAAGGGATTGCTTACCGATTCACAATAGAGCATTTTGGTCTTGGGCCCTATGGCTTCCTCTACTTTTTGAAGGTCAGTGATATCGACAAACGATGTGTCGATACCTAGTTTGGGTAAGAAGTTCTTCATAAAGGCATACGTGCCCCCATAGATGGTTCGGCTGCTCACGATATGGTCTCCTGCATTGCACAATTGGAGGACGACCGCTGTGATGGCGCCCATGCCGCTGGCTGTGACATTAGCGGATGCCGTGCCTTCCATGGCTGCTAAGGCCTCACCCAGATACAGGTTAGAAGGTGAGGAGTGGCGCGTGTACAAGTAGCAGCCTTCGGTGTTTCCTTCAAAGGTGTCGAACATGGTCTTGGCTGACAAGAAGGTGTATGTCGATGAATCTGAGATGGAGGGATTGACACCTCCGAACTCTCCAAAGTATTGGAGATCTTGGATATTGTTGGCAGGATTGAATTCCATGAGTGATACTATATAATTTTCTTCAAAATAAATTCGTATATGAATAAAAATCAATATCATTGTTTTATAATAGGATATGATTTTATTTTTTTACTTTTCATAAGATATTATTCGGATATAATCTTAAAACATAGACTTGGACAGAAAACTTTTCAGATGGCACTAGATGGTATAGATAGAAAATTGCTCATGTTGCTTCAAGAGGACACCAAGAAGACACACAAAGCATTGTCACTTCACCTGGATCTCTCTGTCACTGCGGTGTACGAGCGCATCAAGAAGCTAGAACGCCAAGGGGTGATCAAACGATATGTGGCATTGATCGATGCCGAGAAAGTGGCAAAGAACTTCATTGTGCTTTGCCATGTGCGTTTGGTTCAGCATTCTAAGGAATTCTTGACGCGCTTTGAACGCGAGGTGCTTCAACTCTCAGAAGTCTTGGAATGCTATCATGTGAGTGGCGATTACGACTATATCCTCAAGGTACAGGTGAAGGACATGCAGGAATATCGGGACTTCATCGTTACCAAGCTCACCGCACTTAGGCACATTGGGAATACGCACAGCACCTTTGTGATCGATGAGGTAAAACACACAACAGCGTTTACGCTTTGATTTGGTTATATTTACGTTTGAAATATTCTCTTCATGCAGACCACGCTATATAAAGCTGTTGAATTCTTCTTGCTCTTTGTCCTGCTCCCGATTAGCTTTGCCATCGAATATCCGGTCTGGATCAAGCTAACAATCGGTCTTTTGGGCTTCATCTACATCATCTGGATCTTGCTGAAGGTGCTCAAGTTGAAATTTCGCCTGCAGCCAGCACTAGATTGGAAGGCGTTCTGGCGACGTACATTGTTGATCCTTGGGACCGTGGCAGTTTTGTCGGTGCTTTATGTGTATTTCACAGATCGCTCCATGCTGTTCTATGTGCCGATGAACAACCCAAAACTGTACATCATCATCTTCTTGATCTATAGTGTGCTATCGGTCTATCCGCAAGAATTGGTCTATCGCACTTTTTTCTTTGAACGCTACGGATCTTTATTCAACAGCTCAAGTCTTTTGGTCATCATCAACGCCGCATTGTTCTCGTTGGCGCATATCTTCTTTCGCAATGCCCTGGTCATGCTACTCACATTTATGGGCGGGCTGCTATTTGCCTTCACTTTTATAAAGACACGTTCTACCATCCTCGTTTCTATCGAGCATATTATCTACGGCATATGGTTGTACACTGTTGGAATGGGAGAGATGTTGGCCTTCCCGAAGGGGGATTGAATCAGTGGTCAGTTGCAATTAAAGAAGTCGAAGGCATAAAAGAGTGAAAACATAATATTGTAATGACTGTAAACAAAGACCATCAGAGCCACTAAGATCCTAGTGTCTAAAAACCTGACCGCTCCTCATTTTCTAATTTCCGGCCTAGCACTTCCTAATTCGTACTTCATATCGTACTTTTGTACATCTAAATTTTGAAAACTTCCTTATGAATACATACGATGTGGCCGTCATTGGCTCAGGACCTGGAGGCTATGTGGCGGCGATACGCTGTGCACAACTAGGTATGAAAACTGCGATCATTGAGAAGTACAGCACACTTGGCGGAACCTGCCTTAATGTGGGCTGTATTCCTTCGAAAGCATTGCTCGATTCCTCACATCACTATGAAGATGCTGTAAAGCACTTTGAGGAGCATGGTATAGAGGTCCCTGGTGAGGTGAAGGTGAATTTAGAGAAGATGATCGCTCGCAAACAAGGTGTCGTAGATCAGACCACCAAGGGCATCGAGTTCTTGATGGACAAGAACAAGATCGATGTGTATCACGGTGTCGGAAGTTTCAAGGATGCTACGCACATCAACATCTCGGGCGAGAATGATACCGAGATAGAAGCGAAGCATACCATCATCGCCACAGGCTCGAAACCTGCTACCTTGCCTTTTATCGAGATAGATAAAGAACGCATCATCACATCTACCGAGGCACTGAAACTCAAAGAAATTCCTAAGCACATGTTGGTCATTGGCGGCGGCGTCATCGGCTTAGAGTTGGGCCAAGTATATCGTAGATTGGGATCTGAGGTGACCGTTATCGAATATATGGACCGCATCATCCCTGGGATGGACGGTGCACTATCTAGAGAGCTGAACAAAGTCTTCAAAAAGGCCAAGTTTAAGATGAACGTGTCACACAAAGTGAAGTCTGTAGAACGCAAAGGCGACACCGTGGTTGTGAAGGCAGACAATAAAAAAGGTGAAGAAGTTACTTTTGAAGGGGACTATTGTTTGGTATCGGTTGGTAGAAGGCCTTACACCGATGGTCTTAATGCCGAAGCTGCTGGTGTGAAGTTGAATGAGCGAGGACAGGTAGAAGTAAATGACCATTTGCAGACATCAGCACCAAATATCTATGCTATCGGTGATGTGATCAAAGGAGCCATGTTGGCACACAAAGCCGAAGAAGAAGGCGTTTTTGTAGCCGAGACCCTTGCAGGCCAAAAACCACACATCGACTACAATTTGATTCCAGGCGTAGTGTACACCTGGCCAGAAGTCGCAGCTGTTGGCAAGACCGAAGAAGAACTGAAAGAAGCGGGCGTTGCCTATAGATCTGGGCAGTTTCCGATGCGTGCCTTGGGCCGTGCCAGGGCTTCGATGGACATCGATGGTTTTGTGAAGATATTGGCCGATGCCAACACCGACGAAGTGCTAGGGGTGCACATGATAGGTGCGCGTGTTGCAGACCTTATTGCAGAGGCTGTCACAGCGATGGAATTCAGGGCCAGTGCCGAAGATATCTCAAGAATGTCGCATGCGCATCCAACCTATGCCGAAGCAGTTAAAGAAGCTGCCCTAGCAGCGACGGACGATATTGCCCTGCATGTATGATCACCTGATCAACTTGGTGTTGGGGTAAGCGGCTTTCCAACCAAACCAAAACGCATTGAAAGATCGTATCCTGTTCAATTTTTCACCATTTTGGCTTTCTATGGAATCTTCATGTAGTTTCCAATGATTGCCTTGCACATCGGTTACGGTATACTTCCCATCGTATTTGGCAAAGCCTAGTCCTCTGCTTTCATATACACGATGCGCTCCAGAAGCATCTGTAAGGACGAGTAGGCCAGTATTTCCTATGGAAAACTCATGCACGGGCTTCTTTCTCAAGAACTTAGACGAGATCGCTACTGGATCGTCCGGGTGTTCCGGAAGGCGCAATGCCAAGACCGATTGTTTGTTCTTCAGGCGTTTGTCTAGCTTGGGCACATTGAACATCAACCGGTCAGTGCTAAAATAGTCTTGGTAGGCAATGCCTTCGCCATAATCTCTTCGATGGCCTGTATTTAAAGATAGTACGGTAGTTTCCGGGTGACGTGATCTCCACTCGCCCCAAGTGGTGGTCACCACGCTCAGATATTCCAGTTCGATGCCCTTGCCTACAAGCGGCCCCACAACTGGCGTTCCCCAAAGTGTATTCCACAGGGATTGTGTGGCCTTGTCATACATCAATTTGTTAGAACGGTATAAAAAACCACTTGTGCCCATTTCGTATTGTATTCCGCTGTGCTCAGTTTTGTATAGAATAACTGTACCGCAAAGTGTGCAATACACACCAGCTACAGGAATATCTCCGACGGTATCCACGAACATTTCATGCCAAGCCAAAATACGTTTTGGGTAGGCACGTGCATCCCCATTTACAGAGATTCCAAACACGATATTGTCATCTTCTAGATAATCAGCTTGTTGTATGCTGACCATCTCGGGGTTTCGCAACGGAGGTATACCATCTTGATGCACGCCGCCCCACCGTATCTCATCAAATCGAATTGTGGTCTGCTCTTGCCTCCCTTCAAAATAGGTCCAGAATTTTGGGTCGATAAGGCTGTGAAGCTTTGCTTTGAATGTATGATAGTCTTGTGAAAGTCGTTGGGGTTTGTTCCATAGGTATTCGTACCATTTGTTTGTGTCGTATCCGTAATTTCTGCCTGTTTTTTCTTGAAGCAGCTGAATCAGAAAAAAAGTGACCTCCGGATCTTGGGCAAAGTATAATGTTTCTAATGCCATGATCTCGTGCGAACTATCCCAATTATCCTTGATGCACTTTAAAAGCTGCTCTTTTTCAAGTGAATTGCCGCCAAGCAACAACTGCATGAACTGTTGACTCGGCTTGGCCTTAGGCTCAGTTGCTTGTGATGCGCTATTGGTGGTGGAAAGGCAAGATAATACCAGAAATGCAAAGGCTATGATACTTTTCATGCCCTTTCAGTCGAATGCACAAAGGAAGACTTTCTCAAAGAAAACCTAAAATTACTGTTTAAGTACCGCTTTGGAAGCGTTGTTTGACGATAGCTTTCTTTCTCCAGAAAGACCTAAGGGACAAAAAGATCCGATCCCTGTTGAGGTGTACAATAGGTTCTAGGTGATAATATCCCAATACCAATGTGCATACCACAGCAATAAAGAGCAATGCGCCTATAATGGCTTGGATAGGGGAAAGCGAATGGTAAAACCAACGATTTAGTCCAAGACTTAACCAGCTTCCATAGAGAATCACAAAATGAACAATATAGATAGAAAGCGTCTTGGTGCCCACCTTTAAAACTAGCGTTTGTCTTATGTGGTAACGAAGTACGACAAACAGGCCCATGATGATGAGTACATCGCCCAATCGAATGAATAGATAGTTGTTGTAGGCAATGCCCTTGAACAATGTCATCCCTGTGATGTAATGTAAGCTCATGAAGAAAGCCGACGACAAGAATAAGAGTATCAGGCCTGCGCTGAAGTTTGTGGTGATGAAATTTCGATAGAAGTTGGCTTCGTTCTGATACCTATGTAACAAGCTACCCAAGAACCCACCAAAGGCCACATAGCCAAACCACGGGAATATGGTAAATACCGAACCATTATGGCCCGTGAAGATGTTGGCGATGAACTTTGGTAGGAAGCTTAGCGAATATCCACCATAGACCGGCTCCAACATAAAGATAAGGACGCCAACGAACAACAGCGTATATCGGAACAACCGACCACTGATTTTGAACAGCAGCACATACAAGGCAATTAGTAGCAATAGCGAAATACCGATGGTATGTAGCACATCAAATAAGTAGAACCCCTGATTTACTTCCCCAGCGAATAGCAAGAGGACATTAAGTCTTAAGAAATACCCCCAGAATATCAGCTTTAAGGCACGCTTGACACCTTTAGAGACCCGTGGATTCTGATAGCCCGATGCCTTGTTCTTCACTATCAGGTAGGTGAATACAAAACCAGTTATCGTAAAAAAGGTAGGGGCAGTGATGCCTCTAAGATATTCCCAGAAAGAATAGAAGAAACCATCTGTATTTACTTGCGAAGTATCTAACAACGTATGTACAAAATGCCCTTGTAGCATCATGATGATGGCAAAGGCGCGAAGTGCATCTAAAAAATATAGCCGCTGTTTTTGCATCCTACTCTATATACTTGGAAATCTTGCTCTTGGATGTTTCAAGTTGCGGCAAAAGTAGTTTATTTAGGCTTTCAATCTTAAAAAAATCAACTTACATTAGTGGTGTCAAACCGTGAATTATGAAAATCCTTGCTTTTGCCGGAAGCAATTCTTCCATGTCTATAAACCATCAATTGGTCACGTATGTAGCTTCTTTGCTGAATGATCGTGATGTCAAGGTATATAAAATGACACGCTATCCGTTCCCTATGTATAGTGAAGATGCTGAGAAGAACGAAGGCTTTTCAAATTCTATTGTCGAGTTGGTAGGTGACATCAAAAAGGCAGATGCTCTATTGATCTCAGTGAACGAACACAATGGCGGCTTATCAGCCTATAGCAAGAACCTTTTTGACTGGCTGTCTCGCTTCGACCGAAAATTCTTAGAAGGAAAGAAAATCTTCTTGATGAGTACATCGCCTGGTAGAGGTGGTGCCAGATCAGCATTGGCACAAGCCCAGAAGACATTGCCTTATTTTGGTGCTGAAGTGGTGAATACCTTTTCTTTGCCTAGCTTCCATCAGAATTTCAAGGATGGTAGTATTGCTGATGCAGATCTAGATGCTGAACTGAAGGCGAAACTTGAAAAGCTATAGGCCTATTCAAGGCTGATCTTGTCGATGATCAATTCAAAAGACTCTGCTTTTTTGTTTCCTATCAGAAAGGCAATTTCTCCAATAGAAGTTCCGTTGTAGTTTGGGATGCGCAGCGGTATTCCAAGAGACCAAGGGTAGAGATCGGTGAGCTTTAGCTTTAGGGCCTGCCATTCGCCGCTGGTCTCGAAATATTGAATGTACGAATGGCGTTGATTCTGGTCGTCCTTCACTCTGAACTGATATCGTTTCCCGTCACCCTTCAATCGTATGATGATGTGCTCGTAACTGCGGATGTCTTGTGCTTCAAATTGAAATCGAAGCGATGAGAACCCGCCATTGTTCGCCAACGATACGTTTCCTTTAAAGATACCATGCCCGTCCTGGTTCAAGAGGAGTTGGCCTTCAGACAAACCTCCCATCACGCCATCATTGACCACGTGCCATTGCGAAACGTCGCTTTCTTCAGAGAAATCGAAGAGAATAGAGGAAAATCCCATTATTTGCAAAGAAAAGAATAGTTATCATTTTCATAAAGTATCTAAAGTATGAGATCTTGTATCAAAAGATCTTCAAAAGTTTTGAGCGGATATCCTCCAAGCAGAGATTGCCTAAACTGCCCTTGTGCGTGTGTCCGATGTCCTTTTTGGGTTGAAAGTTTCCTTCATCGATCTGCTTCGCCATCTGTTGGTAGGCCTCACGAAATGGCATGCCTTGTACTACGAGCTCGTTAAGCGTGTCAACACTGAACAGATGATCGTATTTCGGATCCTCTAAGATGGTCTCATTGACTTGAATGTCCTTTAAGGCGAAGTGTGCCATTTCCAGGCACGCCTTCAGATCTTGGATGGCAGGCACGATCACCTCCTTGACCAATTGCAGATCGCGGTGGTAGCCGCTGGGTAGATTCACCGTCATCATGGTCAATTGATTGGGCACCGCCTGAAGCTTGTTGCACTTTCCACGGATCAACTCGAATACGTCAGGATTCTTCTTATGCGGCATGATGCTACTGCCCGTGGTGAGTTCTTCAGGAAAGGAAACAAAGTTGAAATTCTGACTCATGTATAGGCACACGTCCATCGCCAATTTGGATAAGGTAGCAGCGATGCTTGCCAATCCAAAGGCCATACTTTTCTCTACCTTTCCACGGCTCATTTGGGCAGCTACCACATTGTATTTTAGTGTGTCGAATTCAAGTTCCTTGGTAGTGAAGCTCCTATCGATCGGGAAGGAGCTACCATAGCCGGCTGCACTACCCAGCGGGTTCTGGTCGGCAACTTTGTGAGCAGCATTGATGAAATAAAGGTCATCGATCAAGCTTTCCGCATAGGCCGAGAACCACAACCCGAAAGATGAAGGCATGGCGACCTGCAAGTGCGTATAGCCGGGAAGCAATACATCCTTATGCTTTTCAGCCAATTCTAATAGCAGATCGAATAACTGCTTTGTCCGAGCCTTGATCTCTGATAGTTCTTCCTTCAGGTACAGATGCATCGCCACCAGCACTTGATCATTGCGGCTTCGGGCAGTGTGGATCTTCTTTCCGGCATCACCGAGGGTCTTGGTCAGCTCGTACTCGATCTTGGAATGTACATCCTCGAAATCATCTTCGATGATGAACCTTCCTTTATCAATATCATCGGCAATTGCATCAAGACCATCAACAAGTTGTTGAACTTCTTCGTTGGTAAGTACACCGATCTTGCCTAGCATCTTGGCATGCGCAATAGATGCCTGAACATCATATTTGGCAATCACAAGGTCTAGTTCACGATCGTTGCCTACAGTGAATTGATCGATCTTTTGTTCGGTCTGTATGCCTTTCTCCCAAAGTCTCATGTTGTTCATTTATCAGTTTGAGGTCATTGATGATCCATCATCAGTATCTACGGTCTATATTCTTTTGTCTTCCCTCTGATTTCTTATCTCTGACTTCTGTTATACGATCTTTTCTAGCAATTTAATGTAAATATCGATGCCTTCTTCGATTTCGTTCACATAGATGAATTCGTTGGCACTGTGCGAACGTGTCGAGTCTCCGGGCCCCAATTTCAATGATGGGCAGTTCAATGCTGCTTGGTCTGATAGGGTAGGCGAGCCATAGGTCTTCCGGCCCAGCGCAATCCCTGCCTGAACGAGCTCATGTGCTGTAGGTATGGACGATGAATTCAACCGCAACGACCTGGGTATTGCCTCGCAAGGCGCATTTGCCTTGATGAGATCGTACACTTCTTGATTCGAGTAGCGATCATTCACTCGAACATCGACCACGAGGTGTGTTTCGGCAGGAACTACATTGTGTTGTTTGCCTGCATTGATCTGGGTAACGGTCATCTTTACTTCACCTAGTACATCTGAGACCTTTTCAAATTTCTCATCCCGAAACCATTCCAATGCCTTGATGGTATTGTAGATCGAGTTGTTATCGTTTGGATGTGCAGCATGACTTGGTGTTCCCTTGATCACAGCATCAAAGACCACTAAGCCTTTTTCGGCGATGGCCAGGTCCATCAGCGTAGGTTCGCCCACGATGGCTACATCAATATGCGGAAGTTTTGGCAGCAAGCCAACGAGGCTGTTTTCTCCGGCACTTTCTTCTTCCGCAGAAGCGACCATCAATAAATTATAGTTCAGGTCTTTCTGATGATAGTAGTAGGTGAACAACGCTAACAATGATACCAGACATCCACCCGCATCGTTGCTTCCTAGCCCATATAGTTTTCCGTCAATGACTTCTGGTTTGAAAGGGTCTCTTGTGTAGGCGGCATTGGGTCTTACGGTATCGTGGTGTGAATTGAGCAATAGTATGGGCTTTCCTTCGATAAAGTCTTCGTTGAAACCCCAAACGTTGTTATGGTCGCGGTGAAAGGGTATATTGAATTCTCTGAACCAGTTTTCGATCAGTGTAGCTGTCTGTTCCTCTTCCGAAGAAAAAGATCGTGTGGAAATTAGATCTTTCAGTAGCGCTATGGCCTTTTCCGTAAGTTTTGCTTGGGTCATGTCATAGGGTTAATGTGGTAAATTTTTCTGTGGAATCGTCGATCATTTGCTCATTGCCGATACATACTTTGTCAACCCCGTTTTTTAAAGCCTGAAAGCAGTTATGCATCTTAGGAAGCATGCCGTCGGCGATGATGCCATCGTGTTTCAGCTTTTCGTAATGAATTTGGTCGATGTCTCTGATCACAGAATCTTTGTCGTCAACATCGCGAAGCACGCCGGTCTCTTCAAAGACATAATACAACGAAGTCTGAAAGTGTTGGCTCATGGCGATGGAGACCTCTGCTGCGATGGTATCTGCATTGGTGTTGAGCAATTGCCCATTTCGATCATGCGAAATGGCGCAGAATACAGGTGTTAGCCCAAGCTCTATGAGCCCTTTGATGGTTTTGGAGTTCACTTCATCAATGTCTCCCGCAAAACCATAATCGATATCCCTGACCAAACGTTTGTGAGCTTTTATGGTGTTGGCATCGGCACCTGATAGCCCTATGGCATTGCAGCCAAAATTTTGTAAATGAGCTACTATATTCTTGTTGGTGAGACCACCATAGACCATGGTGATGATCTTTAGGGTTTCTTGATCAGTGATGCGTCGCCCTTCTTGCATTTTGACCTCAATGCCTAATTGACTGGCTAGCTGCGTGGCCAGCTTTCCACCACCATGCACCAGGATCTTGTCTCCCTTCATCGCCGAAAAATCCGCTAAGAATTTCTTCAGTCGCTCAGCATCTCCAACGATGTTGCCACCTATCTTTATGACCTTGATCTTAGCCATGCTCGAGTATTTTTTTCAATACCAATTGCGCGGCAAAGGTTCGGTTGTTGGCTTGTTCGATCACTAACGAATGTTCTCCGTCTAGGACGGCATCATCGACCACGACATTCCTTCTAACGGGCAAGCAGTGCATAAACTTTCCTTGGTTGGTCAATTCCATCTTTTCTCGAGTGATCATCCAATCGGGATATAGGTTGCCCATTCTCCCATAATCGGAATAACTGCTCCAATTCTTCACATAGACGAAATCGGCATCTTTCAATGCTTTACGTTGATCATATTCTATAGTACCTCCTTGAGTTATACTTGGGTTAAGTTCGTAACCTTCTGGATGCGTGATCACAAACTCAGCATCTTTCAGCTTCATCATCTTTACAAAAGAATTGGCCACTGCATGCGGCAATGCTCTGGGATGCGGTGCCCAGCTCAGTACTACCTTTGGTCGTCCAGCCTGCTTGTGTTCAGCTATGGTGATGGCGTCTGCCAAGGCCTGTAGCGGATGAGCTGTAGCACTTTCCATGTTCACGATAGGAACTGATGCATATTTCTGGAAGCTTTTGATGACAAGCTCCGCTTCGTCCTTTTGCTTGTCTTTCAGTGATGCAAAAGCTCTGATGGCCAGTACATCACAGTATTGCGAGACCACAGCTGCCGCTTCTTTGATATGCTCGGCCTTGCCGGCGTTCATGATCGTTCCATCATCAAACTCTAGTTGCCAGCCTTCGGCGCCAAAATTCATGACCATGACATGCATACCAAGATGAAGCGCAGCCTTTTGTGTGCTCAAACGCGTCCTAAGGCTTGGATTGAAGAACAACATGCACAATGTCTTCTGTTTACCTAACGAGGAGAACTGGTATGGGGCATCTTTGAGCTGAATGGCTTCTTTGACCCAGGCGTCAAGATCGGTGATGTCTTCGATATCAATATACCGCTTTTTCATGCTTCCATCGGTTTCAGACATTTTTGCAAGGCTTGGATTAGCTTGTCTAAATGCTTTTCTTGAACAGTGAGTGGCGGCAATATTCGCAACAATTTCTTGTTGTTGCTGCCACCTGTAAAGATATGGTGCTTGTAGATGAGTTGTTTACGTAGCTCGCCTACTTCAAAATCAAATTCTAGCCCGAGCATCAGTCCGCGACCTCTTACAGCTTTGACCTGAGGCAGCTTTTTTACCTTCTTCATGAAATGCTCGTACTTGTCTTCAACCTCTTGCATGAGTTTTTCACTCTCTAAGACCTCTAATACGGCCAATGTTGCCGCACAAGCCAAATGATTGCCGCCAAAGGTGGTGCCTAACATACCGTATTGGGGTTCTATAGTATCGTGGATCAGAATGCCTCCTACCGGGAAACCATTGCCCATTCCTTTGGCTATGGCAATGATATCGGGCGTTACATTATGTTTTTGAAAGGCGAAGAAATCGCCGGTTCTTCCAAAACCCGATTGAACTTCATCTGCGATAAACTTGGCACCGTATTGCTTGCAGGCCTTTTCAATACTCTTGACGAATGAGGTGGTAGGTTCGTCTAGGCCGCCAACGCCTTGGATGCATTCGATGATCACTGCGCACACATCACCCTTCTTCAATTCTTGTTCAAGCCCTACTGAATCTTCCAAGGCAAGAAAAGTGACTTCTTGTTGTGCATTGATAGGAGCCACGATCTTTGCATTATCAGTTGATGCTACAGCTGCTGAAGTCCTTCCATGGAAACTATTTCTAAAAGCGACCACACGCTTCTTTCCTGTGGCAAAGGAAGCCAGTTTCAATGCATTTTCGTTGGCCTCTGCTCCCGAATTGCATAAAAAGAGCTGATGATCTTCACATTTGGAGACCTTCCCTAATTTCTTTGCCAATTGCTTTTGGAGCGGGTTTTTGATGGCGTTGGAATAAAAGCCTAGGTTGTCTAACTGATTCTTGAGCTTCACCAAGTAATGAGGGTGTGCATGACCGATCGAGATGACGGCATGACCTCCATAAAGATCCAAATATTTGTTGCGGTCCGCATCCCAGACATATACGTCCTTTGCCTTTACAGGCGTGACATCATAAAGCGGATATACATCAAAGAGTTTCATTGTTTTTAGTTTAAAGTTTCAAGCGAAAGGTTTAAAGTTGCTTGTCGGATTCTTAGATTGCTGGAATTTGGTCTTGGGTTTTTAAGCTTGCTCACTGCTCACTAATCAAATTGATCTTGTTGAAAGAAGCCACAATTCCACGGATCAATGAAGAGCTTAAGCCTCGGTGTTCCATTTCGTTCAATCCTTCGATGGTACAGCCGCGAGGTGTGGTCACTTTGTCGATCTCTTGCTCTGGGTGATTCCCTGTTTCGATCAATAATGAAGCTGCACCTGCACAGGTCTGCATGGCCATCTGTTGTGCTTCATGGGCATCAAAGCCCAATTGTATGGCGCCTTGTGTGGTGGCGCGGATCAAGCGCATCCAGAAGGCGATGCCGCTGGCACAGATCACCGTGGCAGCTTGCATCAAACGCTCTTCAATGATGATCGAGGTGCCCAATCCGTTAAAGATGGCTTCTGCCACTTGAATTCTTCTTTTGCCTTGTTCGTTGGCACAAAGGCAAGTCATAGACTTTCCTACGGAAATGGCCGTGTTGGGCATGCTTCGGATGATGTTCACATTCTTGCCTAGAATGCTTTCGATACGCTCGATCTTATAGCCCGTGATCGTTGAGATCAACACATGCTTGTCGGTCAAAAGGTCTTTGATGTCATGTAGGATGAAATCGAACTGACTCGGTTGAATGGCAAAGATGATGATGTCTGATTTTCGTACAGCCCCACGATTGTCCTGAGTTACGGTGACGTTGCCGTATTCTTCCCAGTTCTTGATGGCATCGATGTTCCGTTTGGTCAGATACAATGAAGTGATGGTATTGTTGGTGATCAAGCCCTTAGCGATGCTCGATCCTAAGTTTCCGGTTCCTATGATGGCGATCTTCATTCTTTGGAGTTTATGAGGTGATGGGTCTATAAGCTTATGAGTTGTTAAGTTGTTGATTCGTTGACCCTTGATAGTTTATTTTAATCATTCTACATTCGCAATTCATCATTAGAAATAACTTCCCTTGAGTTGTAACCCGATGCTTTCCTCTAACTCAAAGATGAGGTTCATGTTCTGAACGGCCTGCCCTGAAGCACCTTTTAAAAGATTGTCAATGGCACTAGTCACTAAGAGCTGGTCTTCATGCTTATGCAAATGAATATGACATTGATTGGTGTTCACAACCTGTTTTAGATGGACCTCATTCGCTGAGACCTGGGTAAAGGGGGCATCAACATAGAAACTTTGATACAATGCCTTGGCTTGTTCTACGCTTCCTTCATAGGTGGTGTAGGCGGTAGCAAAGATTCCTCGCGTAAAATTACCCCTTTGCGGCATGAACAACAATTTTGCCTTGTCATGTTGTAAACTTTCCAAACTTTCACCGATTTCACCTAGATGTTGATGCGTAAAAGGTTTGTACCAAGAGCTGTTGTTGTTCCTCCAGCTAAAATGCGTGGTCGCAGAAGGCTTTACGCCAGCGCCTGTACTGCCTGTGATAGCATTGACATGCACTGTGCTCTGCAACTTTTTGGCTTTTGCCAGGGGTAGCAAAGCCAATTGGATGGCCGTCGCAAAGCAACCAGGATTAGCAATGTGCTTTGCAGATCGGATCTTTTCTTTGTGCAATTCTGGAAGGCCATAGATGAATTCTCTTCCTTGGAAATTGGCATCATCCTTCAAGCGAAACTCGTTGCTCAGGTCAATGATCTTGGTGCTTCCTGAAAATGGATGTGCTTTCAAAAATGCCGACGAATGTCCGTGCCCCAGGCATAGAAAGACCACATCAACATCTGGATTCATCTTACCTGCAAACTCCAAGGTGGAAATTCCTAACAGGTCTGGTTGAGCTTCCACGATCGGTTTTCCGACCCTTGTGGTACTAAATACAAAATCGATCTCTACCTCCGGATGGTGAACTAGTAGTCTGATCAACTCACTGCCTGTATATCCTGAGCCTCCTATGATGCCAGCTTTTATGGTCTTCATTTTTGTGGTTTAAAGTTTCAATTGAAAAGTTTAAAGTTGCTTGTTAGATTCTTAGATTGTTGGATGGTTAGATTTTTGGAACTTGGTTTTGATTTTTTAATGTTGCTTACAGCTTACTGTTAACCGCTTGAAATATCTTATTCTGATTTGCGGAAAGTTTGATGAATCCTTTGGCTTCTTCGGCCGTCCAGCCTTTGTTCATCTCGCCGTAGCTTCCAAAGGAGGCATTCATGAGGTCGTGCTTGGATATGATGCCATCTAATGTGAAGCGATAGGGATGTAAGCTCACAACGACCTCACCAGTTACATTCTTTTGAGTGTCTTCCAAGAAGACTTCTATGTTTCGCATCACCTCATCTAAATATTGCCCTTCGTGCAGCAACATGCCATACCAATTGGCCAGTTGCTCCTTGTGGTGTTGCTGCCATTTGGTCAATACATGTTTTTCAAGCAGATGATGCGCCTTGATGATGGTCATAGGAGCCGCCGCCTCAAATCCTACGCGACCTTTGATTCCGATGATCGTGTCACCCACATGGATGTCTCTACCGATGGCATATTTGGCAGCGATAGACTGTAACTTTTCAATATTTTCCACAGGATCTCCAGCTTCATCATCGATGGCTGTCAACTCGCCTTTAGTGAAGGTGAGCTTCACTTTTTCTGAGCCTTGCTTTTCCAATGGGCTAGGATAGGCTTCCTCTGGCAGCGGAAGGTGCGAGGTAAGCGTTTCATCACCACCCACACTAGTGCCCCACAAACCTTGATTCACGGAATACTTTGCCTTTTCCCAAGAATATTCAAAGCCACTCTCTTTCAAGTACTGGATCTCGTCTTCTCTTGAGAGCCTATGGTCTCTAATTGGTGTGATGATCTCAATCTCTGGTGCGAGTATTTGGAATATCATATCGAACCGAACCTGATCATTGCCTGCGCCAGTACTTCCGTGAGCGATGGCGTCTGCATCGATGTGCCTCGCAAAGTTGACGATCTCTACAGCTTGTACGATACGCTCGGCACTTACCGACAGCGGATAGGTGTTGTTCTTCAGCACATTTCCATAGATCAAATATTTTACGACTTTATCATAAAAAGTCTGTATCGCGTCTATGTTCTTATATGAACAAGCGCCTAGCTGAAGTGCCTTTTCTTTATTTCGTTGGATTTCTTCTTCTGAGAACCCGCCGGTGTTCACACTGATAGCGTGCACCTCAAACCCATGCTCTTTGGTCAAGTATTTTACACAGTAAGAAGTGTCCAGTCCGCCGCTGTAAGCAAGTACCAATTTTTTGCTCATGATGATTTTTTCTTTTTTAAGAAGAGATTTTGTTTGATGTTCTTCAATCGTTGAAGCACTTTTTTATTATAGGGATGTTTGCGTGATGTCATTGCCTTTTTAGGGTCGTAGAGCATCCCAGTGCAGAGACACATTCTTTGTTCTGTTCGGGTAAGCACATCGTAGTTCTTACATGTTTGACAGCCTTTCCAAAACTGCGGGTCATCGGTAAGTTCAGAGAAGGTCACAGGTTTGTAGCCTAACTCATAGTTGATCTTCATTACTGCCAGCCCAGTAGTGATGCCAAATACTTTAGCCTCGGGAAACTTTTCTCTTGAGTGCTCAAAGATCCGCTGCTTGATCTTTCTGGCAAGACCAAGCCCTCTAAAGTTTGGGGCTACAATTAAGCCTGAGTGGGCTACGTACTTTCCGTGCCCCCAGGTCTCGATATAGCAGAAGCCAGCGAATGTATCGCCTACTAGGGCAATCACTGCATTGCCTTTTTCGATCTTGCCAATGATGTATTCTGGGGTGCGTTTGGCAATCCCGGTACCACGTTGTTTGGCCGATTCGGCAATGGTGTCGCAAATGAGCTTTGCGTATTTGATATGGTTTTTTTGTGCAACGACAATGTCCATCGTTTCGATGTTTTGTGAAAAATTGAAAATTCAGTCTTTGAAAAAACGAAGCCGAACGCATCTGGGCTCCAATAACAGAAATGCACCCTTACGGGCGACGGGGGAAACGACGCAATGGAGTCGCGATTCGACTCTGAAGTTGTAGTGCTATGTGTATATTTGCGCTCATTGTTGAAACAAAGGTTGCAAAAAAAATGAAACAGGCAACCTTCTTTCATAAAATTTAGCTGAAAATTATCGTTTTCTCAATTTATGCTGCGAATTTCGAAGAAGTTTCAAATTGAAGACCCTAAAACTGTTAAATTTCAATTGTTGTCATGGGCGCAGCAGTTTGAAGAGGTCGTCTGGCTAGACTCTAATGATCATGAGCAACAGTATGCTAGTTATGATGCTATATTGGCCGCAGATGCTTTTACGGCTTTGAAGACCGACCATGTGAATGCCTTTGAGAAACTTCAGGAATATCAGGAGCTTGCCACAGATTGGTTGTTCGGTTATTTGAGTTATGACTTGAAAAATGATTTAGAAGCGCTCTCCTCTGAAAACTTTGACGGTCTACAGTTTCCTGAACTCTATTTCTTTCAGCCCAAAAAACTGTTCTTGCTTCAAGGTAAAGAACTAGAGGTACACTATCTGCGCATGGTCGAAGATGAATTGATGGGTGATGTACAAGCAATCATGGCTTTGTCAAAAACACCTCCCGTCTCTTCGGGCCACCCTCCTCAAGGAGGGAGTGTCAAAATAAAGTTGCGCATTCACAAAGACGAATATTTCTCGAGATTAAAGCGATTGTTGGCGCATATTCATCGAGGTGATATCTACGAGGCCAACTTCTGCCAAGAATTCTATACTGAGGATTCACAGATAGACCCATTGCAAACATATGCCCACCTGAATGCTATTTCAAAACCACCCTTTGCCACGTTCGTGAAGCTTGAAGATGCCTATCTTCTATCAGCATCGCCAGAGCGTTTCTTACGAAAGCAGGGACGCAAGGTCATCTCTCAGCCTATCAAAGGAACTGCTAAGCGTTCGAGAGATATTGAAGCAGACCAACAGCTGCGTGAAGCCTTGGGAAATGATCAGAAGGAGCGCTCAGAAAATATCATGATCGTAGACCTGGTGCGAAACGACTTGTCTAGAACTGCTACAAAGGGAAGTGTATCGGTTGAAGAGCTGTGCAAGGTCTACACGTTCGATCAAGTGCATCAGATGGTCTCCACCGTGGTCTCAGAGGTTTCGGAAGAAATTTCTCCGGTAACAGTGATTAAAAGTTGTTTTCCCATGGGAAGTATGACAGGTGCCCCTAAAGTATCGGCCATGCGGATCATTGAGGCTTTAGAGGAGACAAAGCGCGGGCTGTATTCGGGTGCTGTTGGTTATTTCACTGCAGAAGGGGATTTCGATTTCAATGTGGTGATACGAAGTATTCTGTACAATCACGTCAAAAGATATGTCTCTTATTCCGTGGGCGGTGCCATTACCGCAAGATCGATCCCACAGAAAGAATACGAAGAGTGTTTATTGAAGGCCAAAGCCATGCGTGAGGTCTTGGAACGTTGGTGACACCTCCTACGGTCTCCTCGAGGAGATAATTCGTCCTTTGAGGAAGGCTACCTTGCCGCTGGCAAGGATGGAGGTAGTTTTCAACTATTTGCAAATCTGATTTTTCCTATATTTAGAGCAACCAATCATTCAATAACTCTGTGAGCAACCATAAAGAGTTCTCTTTCGAGCAACATCACACACGGTTTTTTGGTCAGCAATGGCAACCAAAAGCGCCTAGGGCTGTTGTGATCCTGGTGCACGGCCTTGGAGAGCACTCGGGCCGCTATGCCGACTTTGTGGTGCCAAAGCTTATTGGGCAAGACCTGGCAGTGATCACCTATGACAACTTTGGCCACGGAAAGACCGAGGGGAAACGCGGTCATTGCCCAAGTTACGATGCGTTGCTATACATTTTGGGGAGCATTATTCACAAGGTAGAAGATGAATTTCCTGTACTTCCAATTTTTCTTTATGGACATAGTATGGGTGGAAACCTGGTGTTGAATTACGTCCTTCGAAAAGACCCAAAGTTGGCAGGCGTGATCGCCACGAGCCCTTATTTGCGGTTGGCCTTCAAACCGCCTGCATGGAAGATGGGCCTGGGCAAGATGCTACTGGGGCTACTACCATCGCTCACATTATCTTCCGGTTTAGAATCTGCTGCCATTTCCCGCATTCCTCAAGAAGTGGAGACATATGAACAAGACCCGTTGGTACACGACAAGGTGAGTCCGATGTTCTCGTTTCCGATCATGGATGCCGGCGAATGGGCCATTGCCAATGCCTCAGAATTGTTGTTGCCCACGCTACTGCTTCACGGAACAGGTGACCGCATTATAGACCACAAGGCAACGATCCAGTTTGACGAAGCTGCCCCAAATTCAGAATTGCATCTTTTTGATGATGGCTATCACGAACTTCATAACGATCTAGAGCAAGACAAGGCAATGAAAACGATCACCACATGGACCAATAACCGTTTGAAGTAATTTTGTAACATGCTGTCCCTCTTTCAGAAACATCTTCAGGATCAACTTCCCTTTCTTCTGGAAAAAAAGCTACTGTTGGCTATCAGCGGAGGGGTAGATAGTGTGATGTTGACCATGCTTTGTCATCGTTTGAAGCTGAACTTCGCATTGGCGCATTGTAACTTTAAGCTAAGAGGAAGCGAAAGTGACGAGGATCAACAATTTGTTGAAGAACTCGCAAGAAAGCTAAAATTAGAAGTGTTCACCAAAAGCTTTGAGACCGATACGATAGCAAGACGGTTGAAACTTTCTGCACAGATGGCGGCAAGGAAGCTACGCTACGATTGGTTTGAGGCTTTGGCCAATGAACATGGCTTCGACCATATCCTTACAGCGCATCATGCCGACGACCAGTTGGAAACGTTCCTAATAAATCTTTCTCGCGGAACAGGAATCGAAGGATTGTTGGGCATTCCTGAAGTAAATGATAAAGTGGTGCGCCCTTTGTTGCCATTTTCACGCTTAGAAATAGAAGCGTATGCCAAAAAAGAAAAGTTGCATTGGCGCGAAGACAGCAGCAACGTAGAGACAAAGTATTTGCGAAACAAGTTGCGGCATGAAGTAATTCCGCAGTTAAAAGAGCTCAATCCACAATTCTTATCCAATTTCGTCGATGCTACCAAGTATCTTTCAGGCACGCACGCACTGGCTCAGAAACACATACGAGAACTCGAGGTGGTACTTTTCAATAAGAAGGGAAATACCTATCAGATCCCAGCAAACTACCTAAGGCAGTTACAACCTCAAAAGGCATACTTGCATGCATTATTTCATGAGTATGGCTTTGCCGAATGGAATGATGTAAAGGACTTATTGGATGCACAAAGCGGAAAACAATTGTTCTCTGCCACACATCGGTTATTAAAAGACCGTGAACATTTGTATTTGCAGGAATTGAGTGAAGAGGTAGACACAAATGCTATTTCAGTTCCTCGGAAGACCAAAGCCATACAGCGTCCTCTCGGCATGACTTTTAACGAAGTCGCTGGTGATTACCGCAACGAGCGACACATCGCTTATATTGATAAAGAAAAGTTAAAGTATCCGCTTACCGTAAGAAAATGGGAGGATGGTGACTATTTTTATCCGTTAGGGATGCGAGGAAAGAAGAAGCTTAGCGAATTCTTTCGTGATGAGAAGTATTCCTTGATAGACAAAGAGCAGCAATGGTTGCTATGCTCGGATGAAAAGATTGTTTGGGTCATTGGGAAACGATTGGACGACCGTTTTAAGGTCACCAAAAGGACCAAGACCATTGTTGAGGTGAAATTGGTATGATCAGAAACATCATTTTCTTATTCAGTTTGCTTGTTGGTCTCTTCGGAATGGCGCAAGATGATGTGGTTTCGTGGGAAGCCAGCGCAGAAAAGATATCTGAGACGACGTATGATATCGTTATCAGTGCGACTATCGAGAAGGACTGGCATATCTATTCACAATTCACTCCAGAAGGTGGGCCATTGCCCACCAACTTTACTTGGCAAGGTCAACAAGGTAATTACGAGCTAGTAGGCAAGGCCGAAGAAGGAAAGACCTACCGCGAGTATAGCGAGGTGTTTGAGGTCGACGAGGTGTTTTTCAAGGAAAAAGCTTTGTTTACGCAACGCATCGCGCTTACCAACCCAACTGTCAGACAAGTAGATATAGAGTTGTTCTATCAAGTATGCAAAGATGTTTGCTACAACGAGTTCCAGCAATTCAACATACCACTTACCGACCAGGCGGCAACTAAAACTCAGAAACTTGTTGATGATAAGAGCCAAGAGTTGTCGGCCGCACTCAAACTAGACCTTAAAGACACATACTTGCTTAACGAAGGAAGTAGCAAAGTAACCAGCACAAAAGGTAATTTTTGGAAGATCTTTGGGCTCGGTTTTTTGGGTGGTGTGCTTGCCCTGCTGACGCCCTGCGTGTTTCCCATGATACCCTTAACGGTCTCGTTCTTCACCAAGCGATCACAGAGTAGGCGAAAAGGCATAGGCAATGCACTTTGGTACGGTTTCTTCATCATTCTTATCTACTTTTTATTGAGCTTGCCTTTTCATTTGTTCGATACAGACTCGCAGATACTCAACACGATCGCGACCAATGTATGGCTCAACGTATTTTTCTTTGTCATATTTGTGTTCTTTGCCTTTTCCTTCTTTGGGTATTACGAATTGACTTTACCAAGCTCTTGGGCCAACAAAATGGATGCTACCTCAAGCAAAGTAGGCGGTGTATTGGGCATCTTTTTTATGGCCGTTACGTTGGCCATCGTTTCCTTTTCATGTACTGGGCCTGTTTTAGGCGGATTGTTGGGTAGTACTGTTCTAGAGGAAGGCGATGTGGCCATCAATCTTTCTACGGGAATGTTGGGCTTTGGTGCGGCAATAGCACTTCCGTTCGCATTGTTTGCCATGTTTCCTACCTTGTTGAATTCCTTGCCCAAATCGGGCGCTTGGATGAATACAGTGAAGGTTGTCCTCGGTTTCCTAGAATTGGCTTTGGCACTAAAATTCCTATCCAATGCAGATCTTGTGGGTCATTGGGGAATTTTGAAGCGCGAGATCTTTATAGGTATTTGGATCGTACTTTTTGTATGGATGGCGTTGTATCTTTTTGGGATCATCCGCTTTCCACACGAAGGCCCAGGACGTAAGCTGCCTTTTCCTAGGATCGCAACGGGATCGATCACCATAGCTCTTGTGGTGTACTTGACACTAGGGTTGTTTGGGGTGAATCGTCTACAATGGTTAAGCGGCCTTCCTCCACCAACTTTTTATAGTGTTTTTGGACAGGAGAGTGATTGTCCGTTAGGCATTGATTGCTTCAAGGACTTTGAAGAAGGCCTTGCACATGCCAAAGAGAACAACAAGCCCATGATGCTCGACTTTACAGGCTGGGCGTGTGTCAATTGCCGAAAGATGGAAGAGAACGTTTGGGTAGACAACAAGATCTTCAGCACCTTGGATCAAGAATATGTGTTGATATCACTTTATGTGGATGACCGCAAGGAGCTTCCAGCGGATGAGCAATTCAACTTCAAGTATGCAGATGGTTACGTTAAGACGATAGAGACCGTGGGAGAGAAGTGGGGCACATTTCAGACCATCAACTTTCAAAATGCTTCACAACCCTATTATGTGTTGCTGGGTCCGGATCTTAGCGTCCTCACCACTCCTGAGCAGGTTACAGACCCAAACAGTTATTACCAGTGGCTTCAAGAAGGATTGGATAGGCATAGGCAATTGTCAATGCAGTCTGTTTTCAATTAAACCATTGCTTGTACGTCACTTTCAAGGAATACGTGGCATTGTACCTGTCTCGAAGGCAATACGGGTAGCAAGACAGGTCTAGAAGTGATGCACGAAAAATAGTTCTCGATACGTCCCGAATTTTTGGCAGACTCCAATGATGACCAGGCCGAAATGTATGTGAAAGGGCAGTTTAGGAAGTTGACGATGGATAAAGAAGAAATTCAGAGAGCATCAGAAGTGCTACTTTCACTTAAGCCTCAATGAGCAAGCAAATTATTTCTTCGCAATAGTTTTTTAGTCGTTCCGAACGAATGTGAGGAGTCTCTAGGTATTCTTCGTCAGGGGATTTCTCGGTCGTTTCGCTCCTTCGGAATGACCTTTGGTCACCTCGGCACCTCAACTGCCTGAATGATCTGCTCGATCACCTGTTTGCTGGTCACGCCTTCCATCTCACGTTCTGGAGTAATGATGATGCGGTGTTGCAGCACCGGGATGGCCACACGTTTGATGTCTTCAGGCGTGACAAAGTCACGTCCGTTAATGGCCGCAAAAGCTTTGGAAGCTTTCAGGATCGCAATGGATGCTCTAGGGGATGCTCCCAAGAACAAGAATGGATTGCTCCGTGTGTTCACAATGATCTGGGCGATGTAGTTCAACAGATGCTCTTCCACTAGTACTTGGCCCACCGTTTCTTGAAATTCCTCCAAAGCCTTTGCGTCTAAAAAGGCAGTTACCTTGTCGGTCTTTTTATTGCCGTTAAGGTCATGCTCACGTTTTAGGATGTCTACCTCTTCCTCCAAAACCGGATAATCGATCTCGACCTTAAAGAGAAAACGGTCTAGCTGTGCTTCGGGCAGGCGATAGGTGCCTTCTTGCTCTACAGGATTCTGTGTGGCCAGCACGATAAAAGGCTTGTCCATGCTATACTTTTGTCCGTCAATGGTGATCTGACGTTCTTCCATCACTTCAAAAAGCGCAGCTTGCGTCTTGGCAGGTGCACGATTGATCTCGTCAATGAGGATCATATTGGCAAACACAGGACCTTTTTTGAATTCAAATTCAGAATCCTTCAAATTGAATATGGAGGTGCCCAAAATATCAGAAGGCATCAGGTCTGGCGTGAACTGAATACGACTGAAATCGATCTTCATGGATCTTGCCAACAATTTGGCAGTCAATGTCTTTGCTACTCCTGGAACACCTTCCAGCAATACATGCCCATCGGCTAGTAGCGCAGTGATCAGCAGGTCGATCATTCCCTTTTGGCCTACGATGACCTTGCCCAATTCTTTGCGAATGTTACTAACAGCATCTTTCAAGGCCGATAGGTCTATCCGGTTGGTAAAGGTGATATTGTTTTCGGTAGAGGCAGCCCCTGCCGGCTGGTCGGGATGTTGCTCTTCAGATGAGGTGTTTTCTTCCATATTGGTCTTTGCACATTTTTAGTCTAAAGCTTGAAGCAAAAAGCTCAAAGTTGTTTTCCACGAATGAAAATTATTTTTGCTTACTGGCCATCATTGTTTCAAATAAAAGGCCTCGATGGCCTTGTTCAGGTTGATGAGGTCACCTTCGGTGTTCGTGCGCTTGTTCTGTACATACCTGATCAGCTTCACTAGCTTTTGGGTCTTCTCTTCAGCATATCCCCATTTTTTGGACAACTTCTTGGCGAATTTTTCGTCTAGCGTTGCCGTGTCTAAATATAGGTCATTTCGTACTCGCTCTAAAAAATAGGTGACTTTTTTCTGCACCAGATTGTTGTGGTCTTGTGTTTGGAAGTACAAGTTACCGATGGTCTTGATAAAAGCGACGGTAGTGTTTTGCAAAGGTTCGATCACTTTGATGATGCGTTGCCTACGTTTCGCATTGAAGATGAAGAACAATAGCAAGGTGACCAATCCTAATCGCCAAGCCCATGCCAGAGCGGGTTGCGAAAAAAGATAGCGTAAGGGCGAGTTGCCCAGATTTCCGCCAATTTTGTTTCTACTGTCGAATAGGACACGCTCTTTTGGCAAATATGACAATGTTGCTTCGGCATATCTGTAGTGCTCGTCCTTCAATACGTGATAGTTGGTAAAGGCTGCAGGTTGCAAGTGTAGGTAAAAAGCACCATCCCCATACTTCACCTTGGCAAAATTGACATGCGTTTCACCATTTGCCTCCACATACCCTAAAACGGTTGTGCTTGCAGGGTCTAATTCGGTAAAGAATACATTCTCGAACCCTTTTTGAAGCGAGATCGAATCTTTTGCTAAGCTAGGGCTGCTGAGTGACAATGTCCCTTCTGTGGCATAGGTGAGTCCGTAACGATATGAGAAATTCAAGGAATCTTGTAACACCTCGGGGAATGTGGCCGAAGACAAGAACGCATTGTTTCCGTAGGAAACATAGTCTAATAGCTCTTGAGTAGATACCTCGTCCCGATCATAATAAGCATTCACCATCAAAAAAGTGCCCTTCTCCGAATACGCATCGTCATAATAGTTGTACAGTGAACTCAAATACTCGTACGGAGATACGTCGATGTTTTTGACTGTATCACAAAGGGTTTCCAGCTGCTCTCTAAAGACCTTTAGCCCATAGGGTTTGGTGTGTCTCTCATTATAGGTCTGCTGCCAATCAACGGGTTTTGGCCTGGACAGTTCCAAATACGAAGCACCGATGATGAGCAATACTAAAATGCCGATATAGATCCTGATGCTACCTTTCATGGCTTAATATTCTTTAACAAGCGTTCAAAAGGAACCTTGGCTTTTTCGAAGCTAGTGGCATCTATTGGAAACTCGCCATACCAGATGTAGTTGTAGAGGTAGGAAGTGTGTCCGAAATCGTCTTGATAGGTGGAAGCAGAAAGCTCACGGAGATAATCAGCATTGGTCTTTTCTACGTCGTATTCAATGATGCCGCTATCTGTCAGTCTCTTCAGGATGAATAGATAATAATAGCGAATGGCCAAGCGAAGATCGCCCGCAGCCGTGTGCTTGGCGATTTCCTTGTCAAAGTCTACCAAGTGGATGTTTTGCTCTAAGTCTTCAAACGGGATCACCTTCTTGTCAGAGGACCTCCCAAAGACCCAACGACCTTCACCATTCATCACAGCGCGAACGATGATATAGACCACGGCGAGGATGATGAAGATATAGAACAGGTTGATGAGCAGTTGCGCGATATCGTTGGCTGAAGCATCTGATCCGACATCGAACCAACTTTTGATCAACTCATTCAACCATCTTTTGAATTTGGTGAACCAGCCTCCTGCATCGATGGTGCGTTCATAGATATATTCTTCCCCGTTGTAATTGTCTTTGAAATTTTCAGGAAAACGAACTGCTTCAACAATGCTACGATTTACGTTAAGTGAATCTTTGGTTTTGTCAACCACTTCACTGGGGAAGGCAAAACTCATCGATCCAAAGAGAATCAATAATATGGACCAAAATAGCTTACGCTTTTGATACAGCTGCATGGGCTTTTTTATGAACGATGAACGGATAGATGAGATAATAGAAAGCGATGACGCTTAAAGTGACCAAGATGATGCCGACTGATAGCCAGTTGGGCACCACATTAGAATAACGTGTCACGAAACCTTCCAAAAAACCAGCCGAAAAGGTAAACGGAAATGTACTGATCAGGATCTTCACGCCATCCTTGAACCCTCTTTTGAAAGACACATAGCGAGAGAAGGTCTTTGGGAACAAGATGCTTGCCCCGAGAATGAGCCCTGCTGCGCCTTCGATCACGATGGCGAAGATCTCCATGGCACCGTGGATCCAGATGCCGCGTACGCTTTCCCAAAGCACGCCTTGCTCATAGAAGAAATATTGAAAGGAGCCCAGCATGATGAAATTCACCAACATGACATACCCAGTGCCCAGGCCAGCAAAGATCCCATACAAGAAACAGCGGATGCCTACATATAGATTGTTTAGTGTGATACCTATAAAACTCCCCCAGTTGCTTCCACTTTTGTAGACGGCCACAGGATCGCCTTTTTCGATATTCTCTAAGGTCATGTTCACATAGTGGTCCCCCAAGATCAACCGAACAAAAGTGTCATCATTGGCAGCAGACACTACACCAATGGCTGTAAAGGCAAATGCCAAGATGAACGCGTACAAGAGGTATCTTCTGTACTGATAGAGGAGCAGTGGTATTTCTTCCTTGAAGAAATAGACGAAGCGATTCGTGTCTTCGCGCTTGGTCTTGTAGATCATCTGAAACGACTTGGCCGCCAGCTGATTCAGGTATTTTATCACTTTGCTCTTGGGATAGTAGGTCTGCGCATACGAGAGGTCATTCACCAGTTGGATGTACTGCGAGGCCAACTGGTCTGGGTTCTCTAACTTCTTGAGGTAGATGGCCTTTTCAAAGCTCAACCATTTTTCTTTATTTTGTTTGATGAAGGCAACTTCTCGCATACCGTTACGAATTAAGCCATAATATGTCAGAGATACAAATTAACACCACGCAAAACGTAAACATTGCCTTTACGGCTGCTTCGGTGGGCGAGCGTATCTTGGCGTATGGCATCGACCTTGTGATCAAGGTCGCGTATGCTACTGTGATCTTTCAGGTGGTCTTTGAGCTTTTTGGCATCAGCGAGATGATCGATGAGATGGACCAATGGTCTCAGATAGCGGTGATTCTCGTCTTTTTCTTGCCTTATATCTTTTACACATTGGTCTTGGAATCTTTATTTGAAGGGCAAACCGTTGGCAAGAAGCTGATGAAGATCCAAGTGGTGAAGATCGATGGTTATCAGGCGAGCTTCCCTGATCATCTGGTACGTTGGTTCATGCGGATCATTGATATCAACATGCTGGCTGGTGCCATAGGGCTGGTCTCTATGATAGTGAGTGAAAAGATGCAGCGTTTGGGCGACATGGTCGCGGGTACTTCAGTGATCACCCTGAAAAATAAAGTGCGCATCAGCCATACGATCTTGGAAGAACTGCACGAGAGTTACACGCCTACATATCCGAGTGTCATCAAGCTATCAGACAATGATGCACGTATCATCAAGGAGACCTTTTTGGTTGCAAAGAGATCAGGTGACCATGCAACACTTTTAAAGCTGAAGCTAAAGATCGAAGAAGTCATCGGGTCCAAGTCGCAACATAATGACACATATGGTTTTATAGATACGGTCATGAAAGACTATAACTACTACACCCAGAACATGTAATGCTGTTTCAGACACTAGACATTTTAGGAACCATTGCTTTTGCCATCTCAGGAGTGTTGACAGCATTTAGCAAGCGATTGGACCCATTTGGGGTCTTTATCATTGCATTTGTGACAGCAGTTGGCGGAGGAACGCTTCGTGATATTCTGATAGGAAACACACCTGTTGCTTGGATGCAAGACATTACACTGATCGGAGTGGTTGCCGCTTCTGTGGTCTTTGCCTTGGTCTTGAGAAATCGATTGGACAAATTGCGCACCTCGCTCTTTTTATTTGATACCATAGGACTTGGCATGTTCACACTGATCGGTATAGAAAAAGGCATTGGTGCAGACTTGCATCCCTTGGCCTCTGTCGCATTGGGGACCATTACAGGTACTTTTGGTGGAGTGATCCGCGATATTCTATGCAACGAGATTCCCGTCTTGTTCCAAAAAGAGATCTATGCCACTACTTGTATTGTAGGTGGAATGGTCTACTTTTTACTGGCATATTTTGAGCTTCCTATGTTCTGGGTGGCTCTGGCCACCATCATCACTGTGATCGCCATACGTTTGTTGGCAGTTACATTGAAGCTTTCGCTGCCTAGCTTCTATCCTTCGGAGAAATGACGATCATTCATCAAGCACTCTAACCGTCATCGGAACATTTTCCATGGGCCATTCGCCTTGATCGATCGGTATCGCGTTTATTCTGTCTACGACATCCATCCCTTTGATGACCTTCCCAAAGGCCGTGTAATCACCATCTAGGTGATAAGCGCCAGGCGATTGTGTCACGATAAAGAATTCGTATGGGGAAGCTAATTTGTGCGGATTGCTCACATCGTCGCTACTGGGCATCGATACGATACCACGATGATGTCTGAAACCTTTTCGCGTGTCTGGAGGTAGCAGGTATTTACCGATGTCCCTACGCCTGAAAGCGGTTGCCATCTTGTCGCTGTTGCCACCTTGTATCACGAATTTGGGCACTGAGCGATGGAAGTAGGTGCCATCAAAGTATTTCTTGCGTGTCAGATAGATGAAATTCGCCCAGTGATACGGTGTTTTCTTAAAAAGTTGAATATCGATATCTCCATACCTCGTGGCGATCCTGACTTTGGTAGGCGATAAGGTGTCGGCATATGTGTTGAAGAAAGGAATCGCATTCTTTTCGGTAAGCTTAAAAGGTTTTTTGGCTTTTTGCTTTGATTCTTCATTAATGGTAGAATCTTTCTCCACAGGAGTCGATACTTCCTTAACGGTGCTTTTCTTTTCAGTTGTTTTTGGAGTATCATTACAACTGGTGAAAAAAATAAATGCTATACTTGTAATAAGCCAAAGGCGTTCCATATGCTGTTCTCAGAGTTTGTTCAACACATACCAAAAATAAAAGATCTTGAGCTTCCAGGTGAAGAGGCACACTTTAAGATGGCGCCCGAGCTTAGAAACCGCCTCTTAAAAGACTTGCGCCTCAAAGAGGTGAATCCCAGACAAGCTGGCGTGCTGGCTCTTTTTTATCCAGATGCAGATGCGCTCGCAACCTTGGTCTTTATTCTACGGAAGACCTATAGGGGGGTGCATTCTGGTCAGGTTGGCTTTCCTGGCGGAAAACATGAACGTGAGGACAGGGATCTTGCCGATACCGCCCTGCGTGAGACAGAGGAAGAGATCGGAGTGCCAAGGCAACAAGTAGAACTGTTATCTCCTTTGTCTGAAGTGTACATACCACCTAGCAACTTTGTGGTGAGACCTTTTGTGGGCGTTACATACGAGACACCTGCGTTCAAACTTCAAGAAGAAGAAGTGGAAGATGTGTTGGAAGTTACTGTCAAGGACGTATTGGATGATAGCAATGTGATCACGCAAACGCTTACCACTTCGTATGCGAGAGCGATCGAAGTGCCAGCATTCCAATTGAATCAACAGGTCGTTTGGGGTGCCACAGCCATGATGTTAAGCGAGCTTAAGGAACTTTTAAGACAGGTACTTTGAACGAATTGGTATATTTGTCTTTCCTTTCAACTTAAAACAATTCATGGGGCTATTTAAAGAAAATCCTTTTGGGCAGGTCTTGTTCTTGAAGAAATGGCTGATACGTATTGCCGGCCTGTTGACACATCAACGCTACCGAGGCTTTAACGAATTGCGCATAGAAGGCTCTGAGATCATTAAGGACCTACCTGAAAAGAATGTGATGTTCGTATCGAATCATCAGACCTACTTTGCTGATGTGGTCGCAATGTTCCATGTGTTCAATGCCAGCCTTAGTGGTAGGGTAGATACCATTAAGAATGTAGGCTATCTATGGAGGCCCAAAATGAATATCTACTATGTTGCAGCTAAAGAGACCATGAGTTCTGGTTTTTTACCGAAGATCCTGGCCTATGCTGGCGCCATTACTGTAGAACGTACTTGGCGGGCTGCTGGCAAAGAAGTGAATCGACAAGTGAAGATGAGCGATGTGTCTAACATTGGAAAGGCACTGGGCGATGGCTGGGTGATCACCTTTCCGCAAGGAACCACAAAACCTTTCAAACCGATCAGAAGAGGAACGGCACATATCATCCGAGAATACAAGCCCATAGTAGTGCCCATTGTGATCGATGGCTTCAGAAGATCCTTTGACAAGAAAGGACTGGTGGTAAAGAAGAAGGGCATCTTGCAATCGATGGTGATCAAAGAACCACTTCAGATCGATTATGGCAATGAGACCGTCGAAGAGATCGTAGAGAAGTTAGAATACGCTATTGAGCAACATCCATCCTTCTTAAAGGTGGTGCCTTCGGAAGAAGCACTTGCCGAGTACGAAGAGTTGAACAAGAAGCGTCAGTTTCGCTATTAGAATTCCAACTGTTTTAGCTCTTTATAGTTCTTTTTCAATCTTCTGAGTAACAATCCATAGAGTAACTGGTAGATCAGCCAGAAGATTCCGATCAATACTGCTGTGATGAACAGGAAGAAGACGATCTGTAGCACATAGGCCCATGTGACCGACATCGATTGTGCGAGTTTTTCGGTAAGCTTTTGATACCTTGGGTCATAGAGCATCGACGAGATCAGTGTGATCATGCTTACCACGGCCGAAAAGCTCAGCATTATCTTGATATAATTCTTTACTGTCTGTCGTGTCTTCAGGATATTTCGCATTAGATCTGAACTGCTGTCGGTGACAGAGATAGCCTTGTAGTTCTTGTAAAACTTATAGATGTAGAAGAACATGATGGCAAAAGAAAGGACCTCTATGACCAGCATTACCTTGTTAAGACCGATCGTCTGTGTCATTTGCTTGTAGTCGTCAGTGAATACCATGAGCCCCAATACAATGGCAAATGCTAACTCTAACAGGCTAATGATGAAGATCCATTTTACAATAGAGGAAGACTTCTTCAATAACAATTTGTAGATGTCATCTTTCGTGAGTTTTGGAAAGCTAGACGCACGTTCTTGCTTTCTCCAATCTTTCTTTAGCAATTCTAACTCTTCCATGCTTATGGGTTTACGATTTGCTTCAACTTTGTCTTTATCCTATTCATCTTTACACGGGCATTCACTTCGGTGATACCTAGTGTTTCAGATATTTCCTTGTAGTTTTTGTCTTCCAGATACAAGAAAACTAACGCCTTTTCGATATCGCTCAGTTGCTTGACTGCCCTGTACATGACCTTCAACTGTTGCTCTTCGGTGTCATCATATTCTTCAGACCGTATCTTGAATTCCAGCGCATCGAAGCTACTGGTGCCTACGTTCTTTTTAGACTTTCTGTAGAGCGTTATGGCGGTATTCAATGCCACACGATACATCCAAGTGCTAAACTTTGCATCGCCACGAAACTTCGGAAAGGCCTTCCAAAGTTGGATGGTGATCTCTTGAAACAGGTCGTTATGCGAATCTTGGTCAGATGTGTAGATACGACACACCTTGTGCACAATGTTCTGATTCTTCTCTAACAGTGTTACAAACTGATGTTGCAGCTCTTTTGTCAATCTTGGATGGTTGGCTTTTCAACGATTTGTATGTAAAAGGAGCATAATGTTACAAAAATTGTTGAAGAATTTACGATTCAGCTTTTTTGGGACGTGTGCTAAAATGTACCTTTGTGGTCGATGTCTCAGATGAACATACCTAAGTCTAGCTTTCCTCGCATTGTTATCGTTGGTGGCGGATTTGGCGGCATATCGCTCGTGAACGCCCTTCGAAAGAGCGAAGTGCAAGTCGTGCTGTTGGACATGCACAACTACCACACATTCCAACCACTGCTTTATCAAGTTTCCACAGGTGGTCTAGAACCAGATTCTATTGCATATCCTTTGCGGAAGGTGTTGCAGGATTACCCCAACTTTTACTTTAGGATGGCCAAAGTTGAAGAAGTGAGGCCAAAGAAAGGAGTGATCGTGACCGACATCGGTTCGCTTGATTATGACCATTTGGTGATCGCTACAGGCTCGAAGACCAATTTCTTCGGAAATGAAAATATCATGAGGCACGCTATGCAGATGAAGACGGTACCCCAGTCATTAGACCTACGTAGCATGATCCTAGAGAATTTTGAAGAAGCCATCCTTACAGATGACCTCCATCAACGCAATGCCCTGATGAATTTTGTGATCGTGGGTGCAGGACCTACAGGTGTTGAACTGGCCGGTGCCTTGGCAGAGATAAAAAAAGGCATTCTACCAAAGGATTATCCGGACCTAGACACACGCATGGCCCAGATAAACCTTGTGCAAGGTAGTGACCGAGTGCTGCCAGCCATGAGTCCTATAGCTTCAGAAAAAGCAGAAGATTATTTACAGAAGTTAGGTGTTCATGTTTGGAAAAATGTAAGAGTAACCGATTACGACGGTAGTGTTGTCAAGACCAATACCGACCTTGAGTTTGAAACTGCTACCGTGGTGTGGGCGGCAGGTGTGACAGGCACTGCAGTCAATGGGCTTTCTGTTGAAGATTGCAAAGCTGCGGGCAACCGACTTCATGTAGATGAGTTTAGTCGCGTAAAGGGATATGAGAATATCTATGCCATTGGTGATATCGCTTGCATGAACTTGGCCGATTATCCATACGGGCACCCCATGATGGCGCAACCTGCTATACAACAAGGGAAAGCCCTGGGAAAGAATTTGATAAGGCAAGTGCACGGAAGGCAAATGCATGGCTTTAGTTACAAAGACAAAGGGTCTATGGCTACCATAGGAAGGAACAAAGCCGTGGTCGATCTAAAAAATGTGAAGTTCCAAGGCGTGTTCGCCTGGTTTGTTTGGATGTTTGTGCACTTGTTCTTCCTGATCGGCTTTAGAAATCGTGCCGTGGTATTCATCAATTGGGTATACAACTATATCCGATTCGATCGTGAGGCCAGACTGATCATTAGACCTTACAAGAAGAAGTGACACCTTTTGCAACTCACTGTGAACAATTCTTTTCTAGGTGCTCGTAGATCCAGCAACAATTAGGAATTGCGAAACTCCATATGCCATATCGTGCAGCTGCAGTTGGTACGAAGTTGCCAGAGGTCACTCAATTAAGATTCCCTTCACCATCAGCAAATGTCCGATGGCATATGTTGGCATGATCAGATAATCTGTAAACGGAATGGGGTCCGCGAACTTTTCCACGGCTACGATACTTTCGGAAAGTAAGAAGAGCACAGCACCTATAAACACCATGTAGTAGCTTCGGCTGTTAACTTGTTTCCATCGGAAAAAAGATGCCTGCATCATATTAAAGGCAGCTACCATGAAAATTACAAGTGGATAGAAGTAGCCCCCTAGGCCATCAACGATGGTTCTCATGAGGAAGAAGGCATATATGAGTACAAACATCGAAAAGACCACGACTCTTCCAAATTGATAATCAACATGTTCGTGGAACAGCAAGATGTATACAATATTTGCTGAGAAGAAACACAAGAAACCCAGCAAGAAGAAAACTTCTGAATCGAATGTCAGAAAGAAAATATCTCCAAGTAGCAGGAGACCGAGCAATAAGAAAAGAAGTCGCTGTGTTTTCAGATCGATGTTTGGGATGTTGGCAAAGACCAATGCCATCAATGAGCCTATTACCGAGGGTTTCGAGAACATGCGGTATTTCTCCCAACCATCTACGTTGGTGAACATCACATCTAAAAGCACGATAATCGCAAACAGCAAATAGAATAACAAGGTCCTTTCTTTCATGTATTAAAGTTGCATTCAACAAATGATCTCTCAGAATCCTCGAGAGTTATTTCAAAGCATAACTTTGTTGTACTTGTTGCTTTAAAAAACCCACAATGATCAAGAATTGTGAGGCACCGTAGAAAAAGAGGGAAGACATGTTGCCGTAAGGTAGGGGCTTGTAAAATTTGTTCAGGGCAATTATAGAGTCTGACAACAAAAAGAGGCAAGTGCCAGTGAACACCATCCAAAAGCTTATTGGGTTCGCTCTGCCATAACGCGAAAAGGCAGTTTGCACCAATCCGAAAACGCTCACCATAAAGATGATCACAGGAATATAATAGGAACCTAGCCCGCCTACGATGAACGTAAGCAGCGTATATGCATAGGCCAACATCAGACTGCCGATCAGTAATACTTTGGCCAGACTATATGAACTGTTGAATTGTAATGCTAATGTATAAGAGATGTTGGCGAATAAAAAGAATATCATTCCGATCAGGAACCACGTTTCATTGACATGGTTGAACATAGCGATATCACCCAACAGAAGACATCCTAACGCCAGCATGGCGAAATAGCGCTCTTGCATGATCAAGTGCGAACTATTCATCCAAAAGAAAGTGGCTAACAATACTGTAATGCCTGGCTGGACCAAGTATCTCACGAAAAAGAGGTCTTCTATGTCATTTGCCACGATATTGATAAAGAACATAGCTAAAAAGGCTACAAGAAAAATTTTATTTTTCCTTAAAATTGGCATTATATGCTAATATATTTTGATCTTGGTTTCAGATCTACTCAACATATAAATCTACACCACTGTGATTTCTTACAAAAAAAACTGTTGTGAACCCTTTGATTTATGTTGTTTACTGTACAATTAACCATATATTGTATCGGGAACGATCCCGTAGAACTTTTATTCCACCGCAAAACGGAACTCTTTATATGAAAATCAAAGGATATATCGTAGATATTCTAGCCGAGCGAATCTATAAAGGAGAGGTTATTGTATCCAATGGTAGAATCGTTGAGGTCTATGAAAAGGGCCATGATGTTGATGCTTATATCATGCCAGGATTTATTGATGCGCACATTCATATCGAGAGTTCGATGCTGGTACCTTCAGAATTTGCAAAGATCGCGGTTACCCATGGTACTGTGGCTACAGTTTCGGACCCACACGAAATTGCCAATGTTCTAGGGTTAGATGGGATAGATTTTATGATCGACAATGGTAATGGAGTTCCCTTCAAGTTCAATTTTGGGGCTCCTTCGTGTGTGCCTGCCACAAGCTTTGAAACTGCAGGCGCTATCATTGACCCAGAAGGTATCAGGCAACTACTTTCTCGACCAGATATAAGATATTTGGCCGAGATGATGAATTATCCTGGGGTTATCCAAAAAGATGCCGAAGTGATGAAGAAGATCGCCTGGGCCAAGCATTATAACAAACCTGTAGATGGGCATGCACCAGGGCTGTACGGAGAAGACATTACCAATTACATCAAAGCTGGTATCAGTACCGATCACGAATGTTTCTCATACGAAGAAGCGCTAGAGAAGCTACAGAAGGGCATGAAAGTGATCATTCGCGAAGGAAGTGCCGCCAAGAACTTTGAAGCGCTGATCGACCTTTTGCCTGCACATTACAAGAACATGATGTTCTGCAGCGATGACAAGCATCCCGACGAATTGCTGCTTGGGCATATCAACCGATTATGTGCAAGAGCCGTGGCAAAGGAGATGGATATTTTCAAAATACTACAAGCAGCATGTATCAATCCGGTCATGCATTATGATCTAGATGTTGGACTGCTTAGAAATGGCGACCCTGCCGATTTTATTGTAGTTGAAGACCTAAAAGACTTTAAAGTAAGACAGACCTTTATCGATGGGCAGATGGTGGCCGACCATGGAATTTCGAAGATCGAGAGTGTCTCATTTTCTTGCCCAAACAATTTTAACGCAGAGAAAAAAGCCCCAGAGGATTTTAGAGTGGATGCTTCATCCGATCGCATTCGTGTGATCGGGGCTTTAGATGGCGAGTTGGTTACCAACCAACTGATTGATAAGGCATTAACGGAAGAAGGCAGTCTTGTTTCAAATGTTGAGGAAGATGTACTGAAGGTCGCTGTGGTCAATCGATATGATACGAAACCAGTGGCAACGGCATTCATAAAAAACTTCGGGCTTAAGCAAGGCGCTATTGCCTCATCAGTGGCACACGATTCCCACAATATCATTGCAGTTGGTATATCAGACGAGATGATCTGTAAAGCTGTCAACCAGGTCATCCAGTATAAAGGTGGCGTGTGTGCTGTTTCAGATACAGAAGAAAAAGTGCTTCCGCTACCGGTAGCGGGCATTATGAGTGATCGATCAGGTGAGGAGGTCGGGAAAGCCTATGCTGAGATCGATGCTATGGCCAAACAACTGGGCAGTACGCTCAACGCTCCGTTCATGACATTGTCGTTCATGGCACTTTTGGTAATTCCTTCTTTGAAAGTGAGTGACAAAGGGTTGTTTGATGCTGAGAAGTTCGAGTTTGTGTCACTTCAGGTCGAATAGTTTTTTGCTTCAGCACAATACTTCAATCTCTTCTATCAACCTCCAATCGTGATCATGCTACGATTCTTAGAATGGTTGGTAGGAGATTCAAAGGATCTCGCATCGTCCATACCAGCACGCACAGCCTTCTTTTTCAGCAGCACTGCCTTGATGATCGGTTCGATGGGTTCGTCATTGCGAAACGGTTCCAGTAAATTGGTCTCCGACATGGAGAACAAGCAATTTTTGATTGAGCCGTTGGCCGTTAGGCGAATGCGATTACAGCCATCACAAAATGGGTTGCTTACCGTGCTGATGATACCAAAACGACCTATAAAACCATTGATCTGATAGTTGCGTGCAATAAAGTTGGCTTTGTTTTGAAGGATTTGTAGTTGGTCGACACCAAAATAATTTTCAGTTTTAGTTAGGATCTCTTGTTGCGTCACCAATTTGGATTTGTCCCAACGATTGCCATCAAAGGGCATGAACTCGATAAAGCGCACATGGAGGTTTTGATGCTCGGTCAATTGGATGAAATCAATGATCTCGTCGTCATTAAAACCTTTAATGAGCACTACATTCAGCTTCACACCGAAACCTTCTTGCAACAACGATCGAGCATTGCCATAGGCTTTGTGGAATTGGTCACGCTTCGTGATGGTGAAGAACTTTTCGGGCTTCAAGGTATCTAAGCTCACATTCAGACTTTGGACGCCCGCTTTCTTAAGGTCTTCGATATAACGATCCACCAGAATAGCGTTGGTGGTCAAGGTAAGCGTCGTGGGAAGCTGTGACAACGGATGGAGAATTTCAGCAAAGTCCTTTCTTAAAAGCGGTTCGCCACCTGTCAACCGAATTTTATCGACGCCGTTCTCTACAAATACTTTGGCTATTTCAACCACTTCGCTGGCCGTCATTAGCTGTGATCTTGGCGAAAGTACTACACCTTCCTCGGGCATGCAGTAGGTACAGCGCAAGTTGCACTTTTCGGTAAGCGAAATGCGCAAATAGGTATGCTCGCGACCAAATGTATCTCTCAGTATGTCGGTTGTCCGGCTCATGAATGCCTCGTACCTTTCATGACATTATACACATGGAATAACTCGGGGAGTACAGCGTCCATAGATTCTGTGACTGCTTTTGTAGAACCAGGTATGGCCATCACTATGCAACGGTTATCAATTGTGCCCACCACACTTCGTGAGAGCATAGCATATCGCGTACGGTCTTGTCCGTAACGACGTATCGTTTCTTCGGCACCTTGGATGCGTTTGTCGAGCAATGGTACAATGGCCTCAGGTGTGGCATCTCTTGGTGAGAGCCCTGTGCCACCGGTAAGAATGATGAGTTGTTTTTCTTTGGAAAGTATGCTGACGTTCTGGCGGATCAGATCTTCTTCATCTGGGATCACGATAAGATCGTTGTCTATCTGATACTGTTGAAGGCGTTCTTGGATCACTTTTCCAGAGAGGTCTTCGTTCGCTCCTCTCGAGATCGTATCCGAGCAAACGATCACCTGTGCTTTGATCTTGGAAACGTCAAACGGCATACGTGATGACTTCCCGCCTTTCTTTTTCAACAATTTGATATGATGGATCTCCACGCCTTTGTCAATCGGTTTCAACATGTCATAGATGTTCAGCGCCGCCACACTGGCACCGTGCATCGCTTCGACCTCCACACCAGTCTTGTAGATGGTCTTGACAGTGACTTTGACGAAAATGCTCAAGCCTTCGGCCTCGAGATCGATGGCAGCGTATTCGATCGGTAACGGATGACAATCGGGAAGCAGCTCAGGTGTCTTTTTGATGCCCAGCAAACCCGCGGCCCTGCTCATGGCAAACACATTTCCTTTGGGCACCATATCGTTTTGGATGGCAGCGATAGTATCGGCCTTACTTACCTTTACCACGGCCTGTGCCACAGCCTCACGAAGGGTATTGGATTTATGGGTGATGTCGACCATTGAGATTTAGTTGTTAAGTCGTTGAGCTGTTTACTGCGAACTGCTCACTGAGTTCTTTTTCCACTGATATTCGCCTTCTGCAAAAAGTTCCTTGCCAAAGATAGGCACTTCGCTCTTCACGCGATTCACAATATACTCGGTCGCTTCGTAGACTTCAGGGCGATGTGGTGCGGAGACAAACACAAAAAAACAAACTTCACCCGCCTTAACTTCACCTAGACTGTGATAAATGTGCATGCAGGTCAGGTTGTACTTGGCAAAAGTCTCTTCGCGGATCTGATCGAGCTTTTCGTCTGCCATTTCGCGATAGCAGCTGAAATCGATGGCAGTTACCATATTTCCTTGGATCTCATCGGCACGTACTTGTCCCAAAAAGATGTTGTGCGCGCCGATCACTGTCTTAGTTTGATGTTTGGCAATGGATCGCGCAATAAGATCCGAGGTGATCTCACCTTCAATGAATACGTTCTTTTTTTTCTTCATGGCTAAATTGTTTGGAAAGCTCAGGAGCGTTCTCTTCTAGACAAAAAATGGTATTGTACTCTTTTTCTTTTAATAGTTTGAAAGCGGTGGCACTTCGTACGCCACCTTGACAGAACAAATAGATGTTCTGGCCTTTTTCTATCGGAAACACTTTTTCTTCGAATGTTGACAACGGAAATTGCACATAGTTTTCCATGGAAAGTTTCGGTACTTCATGCGTTTCACGAACATCCACAAACCAACCTTTACGCTGTTGCGCTTCTTTGAGGGAAATCATTTCTGCAGCGTCACTTCGGTATCGTTGATAAAAAAGTTCTTCTGAAATGTGTTGTTCCTTACTTTGGAAAGTGAATTGATGCTGTTGGTTGCTCAACGTATCCCACAGAAGCAGCTTTCCTGATGATACATCTCCGATCTCGAGGATGACCTTCATGACCTCATTGGCTTGGAGCATTCCCGCTAGGGCAACGGTAGTAGGCATCACACCTGCTTCGGCACAGCTTTGTGTTGTACGAGGAGCAGTAGGGTACAAACAGCGATACGTGGGCCCATTATTAAAATTGAAAGTGGACATCTGCACCTGAAAACGATACAAAGCGGCATGTACAAAAGGTTTGCCTGTCAGTACCGCAGCGTCATTGATGAGGTAGCGCACCGGAACACGATCGGTAGCATCGACAATGATATCGTATCGTTTAAAGAGTTCCAACGCATTTTCCGCAGCAAGGTATTCTTCATACGTTTCTATGGAAGTCGAAGGGTCAATGACTTGCAGTTTATTCTTTACGACTTCAACCTTTGATTTTCCAACATCTTCCCTCGAAAATAACACCTGACGGTGCAAGTTACTTTCTGAGACCATATCACCGTCAATGATTCCGACACGGCCTATCCCACTAGAAACCAAATAGGGGAGTAGCGCGTTGCCCAGACCGCCTGCGCCAATGACCAATACCGAGGCTTCGCCCAGCTTTTGCTGCCCCGATTCGCCTACTTGAGGCAATGTGATCTGTCGTATGTAGCGTTGGTTGTTCATAGCCTAACCACCTGCAAAAGGAGATAAAATAGCGAGCTCATCCGTTTCTTTGAGAGCAATGTCGTTTTCCATGGTCACTAGCGAGTGATTGACCGCTACTTTTATAGTTTCGGTCTCGATGCCGTACCGTGTTCTCAAAAAGTCTAGCAACTGCACAAGGCTGCTCACCTCTTTGGGGAGCACTTCATCGGAAGTACCCGTTCGCTCTTCGACCTCACCAAAATACTTTACCCGAAGCGTCATACTAAAAACAATTTTAGACTGGCCACGGCCAGTACCGTTGACAATAGATATCTTAAAACGTTGCTATTGAAGCGTTGGCTTCCGTACATGGCCCCCAGACTTCCTCCGATGAGCACGGCCGGAACCAAGAAAAATGCTTCTTGTGGAAAGTTTCCGCCTTTTACGAGGAACCCTGTCATTCCAGATATCGAATTTACGAAAATGAACAATGCCGACACAGCGGCAGCTTGTTTCATAGTTCCCCAGCCCAACAGGATGATCACAGGACTTAGAATGATGCCGCCGCCGATGCCGATCATCCCAGAGAATAACCCGATCGCGAACCCGATGGCAAGCGAAAGCCCCAAGTGGCTCTCACGCAATTGAATAGGGCCTTTCCCAAGAAGATCGAGCATCCGTAGTATGGCAATGATCAAAAAGAGACCAAGGATTTGCTTGTACAACGTTGGGTTGATGGAAAGCGAGCCGCCTATGAATGCTGCAGGAATCGAGGTGATGGCAAACGGATAGAACAATTTCCAACTGAAGTGGTCATTTTTCTTGAAGAACCAAAACGAGATGCCCGCCACAAAGATATTGAGGAGTAGGGCGGTAGGTTTCATCGCTTCTGTAGAGAAGGCAAACAAGGCCATCAGGGCCAGATAGCCACTGGCACCACCATGACCGACGCTGGCATACATGAAAGCGATGATCAAAAGGATTGCCAAAAACGGGAGGATGATATGAAGCTGGGAAAAGTCCATTCAGGGTAATTGAATGTATTGGAATGCTTCTCCTTGCTTAACTACTTCTTGATCTGCAGGGATCATCAAGAGTGCATTGCAAATGGCGAAGGATCTTAGCATGGAAGAGGCTTGCCCGATCAGGACTTTGGCTTTGCCGTCATTAACGATCCCTTTTAAGAACAGGTCTTTTCTGTGTTTGTTTCGAATGTCTTCGGAAGCGGTTGCGGTTTTCCTTGGAAGGTGCATATCGCGATGTCCCATCATTCGTTTAAGTGCGGGGAGCACATACACGTAAAAACAGGTAAGGCTAGAAGCGGGATTCCCTGGAAGTGCAAAAACGACCTTTTCATCTTTCTTGCCAAACCACAAAGGTTTTCCAGGCTTTTGGTTCACCTTGTAAAAAAGTTCTTCTACTTTGTTCCTCTCTAAGGCTTCCTTCACAAAATCATGATCACCTACAGAGATCCCGCCCGATATCAATACCACATCTGCTTGTCTCAGGTGTTTTTTAATGACCTTGGTCGTGGCACCGAGTTTATCTTTGACATGTTCGACGGTCACCTTGTTGATGCCCAAGTTCTTAAGTGCTAGTTTTAGTGTGATGGAGTTGCTCTCGTATACTTGGCCTTTCTTAAGTTTCTTGCCTGGCGGCTGTAGTTCATTGCCCGTGATCAGGATGCTCACTTTAGGTAGATTAAAGACCTTCACCTCTTCAATACCCAAACCAGCTAGGAAACCAATGGCGGCTTGCTTGAGAAGTGTACCTTTCTGTAGTGCAACTTCTCCTTTTTTGATCTGCTCTCCTTGTGGGCGCACATTGCTACCTTTTTTGGGAACTTCCTCAACGATAAGCACATTTTTTTCGACAGAAGTATGCTCTTGCATTACCACAGTATCAGCACTTTCAGGAACGCGAGCACCTGTAAAGATGCGTACCGCTTCACCTTGCTTCAATGTTAGGTCCTTAGACGCTCCGGCTTGTACTTCGCCTGTGATCTGGTATTGCCCTTCTTCGGAATGGATGATTGCATAACCATCCATAGAAGACTGTTTGAAAGGCGGCATGTCAATAGGTGATACGATATCCTCTGCCAATACTTGATTCAGGACTTTGACCACTTTTTTAGAGTGAACTTTTTGACTTCTAATAGTACTTTCGATGATTTGTATGGCGTTTTTGACGGCTATCATGTTTCGGGCTGTATCAATTGTAGATAATCTTCTGGCGTGTCAATATCCATCAAAAAGGGTCGGGCATCAAGAGAAATGAGTTTGTCTTTATGACTTCTCAGGTAATTTCTCGCACCTTTATCGCCTTCTAACTGTAAAAGACCTCGCCACTTGTTCTTTGGGAATAAGGAGGGAACGCCAATAGCTTCACCATAGTTGGACGCGATGATCGTATTGGGTTGCTCATGGTGAAGGTGGATCATCTGATTCAAATACCCTGACGAAACCTTTGGTTGATCGCCAAGAATGAACAGCAAAGCATTCGGTTGTGTTTCTTCACTTTGTATGTGTTTCACAGCAGCGATAATACTAGAACTCAGTCCAGGTCGCCAATCGGTGTTCATGATGAAACGGGTCTTGCCACCTTCCAATTGCTTTAAGATTTGCTCAGCATATGCGCCTAGTGTGCAATATAGTTTTGAAGCCGAAGTAGCTTTGGCAACTTCAATGACGTGCCCCAAAAGTGTAGTATTCTTATATCGAAGCAATTGCTTGGGCTTGCCCATCCGCGAAGCACTTCCGGCTGCTAATATAACGATGCTCACATTGCTCATGCATGGATCTTTGGGGTGATGTTCTTTAGCGAAAAAGGCGTTCTGTCTTTGGTTACCGACATGATCTCAGAAAGGATAGACAAGGCGATTTCTTCTGGAGTTTCGGCGCCGAGATCCAATCCTGCGGGACTGTGAATGAGGTCTAAAAGGTCTTCGTTCAGTTCTGTATACTCGAAGACTTCGTTTTGCAAGCGGTTCCTACGTTTAGCTGAGCCTAAAATGCCAATATAGCCAGGTCGAGAAGATCGTAGTTTCAGCAGATATTTGAGGTCTTGGGTATAGTTGTGTGTCATCAACACCACGGCGGTTTGCGAATCCATTTGGGGACTGAACAGTTCGGGCGGCGTTGCCGATACCCTTGTAGCCCCCGGAAAATCACCCAACGTCTTGGGATCTTTGATAGCGGTGATCACTTCAACCTCCCAACCCAATAGCGAAGCCATGGAACAAAGTTTTACGGCATCGTGCTCGCCGCCAATGATCAGTAATTTGAATAGTGGTTGCAAGGATTGGGTAAAAGTGGTCAATGTCGTTTCTGGGATGAAGTTTCCACGAAAAGCATAGGTCTTTTCTGCGAGATGGACTTGCGAACCAAAGTTGCCTGTTGCCTCATCCTCTCTTTTGAAGAAGGATTCGATGGCGAATGCCTTTCGCGAGCTAAGTTGCGCATTAAGACCCGAAGCCAGTCCTTCGGAAACATAGAATGGCTCGATAAGGATATACAGGATGCCTTCGCAGCCTAAACGGTAACGCCCGTCGTAGGTCATCACTTTGGGCATTCCCGTCTCAAATACCGAGGCTGCTCTTCGCAGCACTTCTTTTTCTACACAGCCTCCACTTACGGCACCGGTCATCTGTCCATGGTCATCAATTAGCATGCGGACACCCGGTTTCCGATAGGAAGAACCATCCAGATGCACTACCGACGCCAAGACACTTTTGAGTTTTAACTGTTGGTTTTGAAGGGTCTGTTGGACAATATGTTTGAATTCGTGGGTCATCAGGTCATGATATACTACTAAAGTACGATGAATTTGAAATATATTCTAGAAGTGGTTTGTCATTCCGAATGGGGCACGAAGAAGAATCTCATAACTAATGGATTTCTCGTCACACCTCGATATCTATCCGAGGCTTCTGTCGAAATGACAAGATGCTTTTTTAGGGTCATGCCAAGTTCAAGGGCATATTGCGTAGTCGTTTTCCGGTCAAGCGAAAAACAGCGTTAGCAACAGCAGCGCCAATGGGGCCTAGCGGCGGTTCGCCTACTGGTCCTGGTTTTTCGATGCCTTGAAGCAACACTACATCGATCTCTTTGGGCGCATGCTTCATCAAGGCCATATCGTAAGGGCCATAGATCACTGGGCGTAGCTCACCATTTTCTACGAACATCTGCTCGTGCATGGCGGCGCTCATGCCCATGATGATCGCACCTTCGCATTGTGCTCTCACTTGATCGGGGTTCACGGCCACGCCAGGGTCCATAGCACAAGTTACTTTGTGAACTTTGATCTGACCATCTTCGATAGAGACCTCAGCCACTTGCGCGCAAGGTGTGCCAGCATCGGTCGAGGCGGCAAAGCCCATCGCCCTTCCGTTTACTACTTCATCTGTATAGCCTGCTTTTTCGGCGGCGGCTTCCATCACAGCTTTCAGGCGTTTTCCAGCCTTATCGTCTTGGGCTTGCGCGATTCGAAACGTTACAGGGTCCTTGCCTGCTTTTAGTGCCAATTCATCCATGAAGCTTTCCCAGGCGAACGTATTGGCCAAAAGGCCCAAACTGCGCCACCAACTTGTGGCGAAAGGCAATGTTACATGCCACGATACCGAACGAATGTTGGGAATGGCTCTATACTGGCAGAATCCACCGCGAATGGCACCAATGTCAGCACCCATGATCGTATGTGCAACGCTAGGCAATAGGGGTGAATCGATCGCCACGTCGCCACTAGAAAAGTGATGCTCAATAGCATGGATCATGCCATTTTCTTTCAAGGTTGCCTTTAGCACATGATGTGTTGGCGGCCGAAACATATCGTGTTGAAACTCTTCCTTCAGGGTGAAATAATATTTTACAGGCTTCCTTACTGCCTTTGACATTACTGCTGCCTGTACCGCATGCGGTGTATGCAATCGTCGTCCGAAGCCACCGCCGAGATAGGTAGGGATCACATTTACATCTTCTTCATCAAGACCCAAGCGGGTGGCCACTTCTTTTCGGGTCATGCCCACTACTTGTGTGGAGATCTTTATGGTGGCTTTGTGTCCTTCTACAGATGCCAATACGCCATTTGGTTCCATCTGTGCATGTGCGCCTATGGGGCTTGTGAATTCGGCAGTGATCACGTTTTCACCTTCACCAACCTCATCACCTTCCTTTTGAATGGTCATTGGGTTGCCGTTGCCGACCTTCATCATAGCTTCGATGTCTGAGGTCTGCCAATCCTTTTCTACCTCCCAAGTAACCTCAATAGCCTCTTTGGCATTGTTGGCTTCAATATAGGAACTGGCTACTACGCCTACAAAGTCGTCTTCTTTGACGATCTTGACCACACCTGGCATGTTTTCGGCAGCAACGGTATCAGCGCTGACAAATTTTGAGCCTATTCTGGTAGGTCGAACGACGGCTCCGTATAGCATGTTGGGCATTTCAGCATCGATCCCAAAGATAGGATCGCCGAAGACCTTTGCATTGAGGTCTATGCGCGGAATAGGTTTGCCAACGTATTTGTAATGCTTGATCTCTTTTAACGGGGGTGTGTCTGGCACTTCCCACTCAGTAATATCTGCTACGGCTTCAGCGTAGGTGAGCTGTTTGTCACCACTGGAAATGACACCATCTTTTAAGTGTAAACTATTTGCTTCAGCACCTAGCTTCTTGGCAGCTTCATTCTTGATCATCTCTCGCATCGTTGCAGCCAATTCGCGCAAGGGCTGCCACAGACTTGAGACCGAGGTGCTTCCGCCTGTACTCAATGCATCGATGCTACCTGTTGTAGTGGCAGCATGCACGACTTCTATTTGATTCATATTCACCTCTAATTCGTCAGCAGCCATCTGAGCTAAGCTGGTAAAGGTGCCTTGCCCCATTTCTACTTTTGGTGAGTGAAGGATGATCGTGTTGTCTTTTGAGACCTCAAACCAGACCATCGGCTCCATGCCGCTGCCTTGATAGGGAAGATCAGCAGAATTCACAAAGTCTAGTAACTTTCTCCGGATCGGATTTCTAAGTACATAGGTCCCCAATGCTAACATACCTATGGTGCCCAAACCGCCACGGACCAAGAACTTTCGTCTGGATATTTTCTTTTTCCCCATGACCTAAGAATTTATAGTGTTAGACGATCGGCCTTTAAGTTCAGCTGCGCGATGGATGGCTTTCCGCATTCGATAATAGGTGGCACAGCGACATACATTGACAATGTTTTTATCGATGTCTTCATCTGTTGGGTCCGGAACCTGTTCTAGCAGCGCCGCGGTAGCCATCATAAAACCAGGTTGGCAGTATCCGCATTGGGGAACGATTTCTTCAATCCAAGCTTGTTGTACTGGGTGTGGGTCGTCTTCTGAGCCTAGCCCTTCGATGGTGGTGATCTGTTTTCCTTGGGCGAACTTCACAGCGTAGGAGCAGGAGCGTATCGCTTGGCCATCTACATGAATGGTGCAAGCGCCGCAGGCAGCCTTTCCACAGCCAAACTTGGTGCCTTTGAGGTCTAGCATGTCGCGAATGACCCATAAAAGAGGTGTGTTCTCATCGGCAATGTCAACAGATCGTTGTGTGCCATTGATGGTGAAAGATATCTTCATTGTCAGTTAATTACGTTAGTTATTTGCTTTCTGGGATAATGGCACCGTCTGCAAACCATTGCTTCACAGCTTTGATATATTCATCTTTAGGAACGGGTGGTTTTTCGCGTGGAACGCCTTCAGCATTGAGGCCAGGTTCCCAAGCCCAGAGTACAAGCTCATGTTCGGTTAAATGGTGCATGGTCTCATCTGGAGTGCGTGCACCATTTCGTTCAGGGTCCATCATGGATTGCGCTATTTCGATGCGCGTAAGTCCTTCCCACATCATGCTGGCAGGAGCCAGTGACCATTCGGGTGCGCCAGGAACGCCCGAATAGTTATTGTTCTCGCTTTGGTGGCAGGTGTTGCAGCTGGTGGCCTTATAACCGTGATTGTCCTCACCTCTGGCCATACCAAAGTAATGTGGGTGACTGTCCTCGCCTTGTTTGGGGATATTGTCGCTGGGATGACAGTTCACACAGCGTTTGTGTGTGAGCACATCCATCATTTTGTTGAAGTTGCCCTCGTTGACTTTGGCATCAAAGGTAGCATTGGATATGGTAGTATACGCTGCATTGCCTATGGTGAAATTCGAAGCCAAAACCCCTACGATCAACAAGGCTGAGGTGAACAGGAGGATGGTTTGTCTTTTCATTTAGTTATTGGAGTTGGTGAATTTATATGTGATGCTCATATGCTTTGCACATATTGTGAGTTCTCTGTTAAAGATAAAAAGATTTTTGGGAGGAAATAAAATTGCATGGGGTGAGCGGAAGAAAGAATTTGCTAAAAAGGGAGGGATTGGCAAGGGTACGGTGCCACGTTTTGGACGGAAAGAGAAATTTAGTGAAGGCACTATAAAAAAGAATAAGCTCACTTCTTCTAGGATGCAAGCAATAAGATCCTTCTGGTACAACCCTGAACTGATGTAGTAACCATTTGTAAAGCAAATGATCTTGTATATGATGTTGTTGAGTATTTTCTCTCTATTCTCATAAAAGAATAGGTCTAGCTCGAGAATCTATGGATTATCTGTACAGCTACCTTGATGTTTACCATTTTTTACTTTTTATCTTACGAATTCATGCAAACTTCTATAACTTATCGAATGTAAAAAGGTGCCTGCTAAATTTTATGCATTCAGAGTATGTCACCAAGAACTGAATTTTCTTTACATTAGAAGAAAATTACTTACATGCTTGTAAAGGTTTTCGGAAGTGCAGTTTTTGGCATTGACGCTACTACGGTCACGGTCGAGGTGAATATCGACAAAGGCATTGGCTACCATCTGGTTGGGCTTCCCGACAATGCCATCAAGGAAAGCAACTACCGCATCGCTGCTGCCTTAAAGAATACTGGCTACCAGATTCCAGGGAAGAAACTCACTATCAACATGGCACCTGCCGACCTGCGTAAGGAGGGAAGCGCCTACGATCTTACCTTGGCCATTGGTATTCTAGCGGCTTCTGGGCAGATAAGGAGTGATGGTATCGGCGATTATCTCATCATGGGCGAGCTGTCTTTGGATGGCGGTCTACAACCCATAAAAGGTGCTTTGCCTATTGCCATCAAGGCAAGGGAAGAAGGTTTCAAGGGATTCATTCTTCCAGAGGAGAATGCCAAGGAGGCCGCCATTGTAGACGATCTAGAAGTCTATGGCATCGAGAATATCAGACAGGTGATCGACTTCTTTGATGGCGAAGAACCACTTATACCTACAATGATCGATACACGCTCGGAATTCTACAAGGCATTGGATTTTCCAGAATTCGATTTTGCAGATGTAAAAGGTCAGGAAAGCATCAAACGCGCTATGGAGGTCGCTGCGGCT
>JANQRC010000073.1 GCA_028284745.1 Flavobacteriaceae bacterium | reverse complement strand
AGAATGTATTGCCGCCCCCTGTATAGATGGCCTGGGATCGGCGTAGCGCCTCCGCCTTGTCTTCAAATTCGTGCAAGCCTCTTGCTGTGATGTTCAATTGCTTGAAAGCATTGGCTGCGACCGTAGTATATTTTTCATGTGAAATACCACCAGGCCTTGCAAATGGAATAAAAAGAAGCTCTGATGCACCCTCGAAGAAATGTTGTAGCTCAGGCATCAAATATTCTAGAAAACTCCCTCCATGAACGGTTGAGGTGCTCGCGACAAGTAAGCGTTTCATTGGTTGATGTTTATTGATCTTTAATTGTCAGATGGAATTTGCCATGGGTCATTTCGGGGGGCGCTAACTTAATTGCTATGGCAAATTTCATATCATAAAATTTCCGTAAATTTAAGAAACAATGTTTTTTTCGACTTAAATTGTAAGCAATAAAAACCGACCTATGCGTTATTACATTATTTCTTTGGTCATTCTTTTCTCATTGTTCATAAAAGCGCAAGAACGTACCATTTTGAGAGGGAAGGTGTTATACGGAAACAACAATGTTGCCAATGAGAATGTGGTCAATGTCACCTCTGGGACAGCTACCATTACGAATGGTGATGGTGAATTTCAGATCTTGGTCTCCGAAGGAGATGAGTTGGTGTTCTCTGCCTTGCAATTCAAACTCAGAACTGTTGTGGTAACCGACGCGATCCTCAAGAATAATAGACTGGTCGTTGAAGTCACTGAGAAGATCACTGAATTGGACGAAGTGGTCATCGGCCCTGAGAATACAGAGAAGTTCATCGACCTTAAAGAAGAAGAATTCAAAGGGTTCGATTACGAGCAAGACAAGGCGACACCTATCACCAATGCTGCAGTAGACATGAACGAGCTGCAATACGGTATCAATTTTGTGAATATCTACAAGGCGTTGTTCCGCTCTAAAAGAGAAAAAGAACCTTCTTCTGACCTGGCCTTCAGCGAAGTGTTGCGCCAAGTATATGAAGACGATTTTTTCGTCAGAGACCTGTTGATCCCTCAAGAAAAGATAGACGATTTCTTGTATTATTGTGACAACAAGATGCCCTCTAGGGTTTTGTTGAGACAAAGCAATGAATTTCAGCTGATCGATTATCTAGTAGCGCAAAGCAAAGCCTATCGCGCCCAGTAGTCTTAACAAAACTTTATTTTGCCTTTAGGTTTTTGGTAAGGATTTTGTAGGTTTCTTTACGGCGCTACAACGAACCGTATGAGAAGAACACTACTTGCTTTATTTTTCATATCAACGTTAAGCTTTGCGCAAGATTTCAAAGAAATACAAGGGCGTGTGGTGCACGATAACCTTTCTGTAGAAGGAGTGCATGTGATCAACGCTACTAGTGGGGCCACGACGATCACTGATACTGAAGGTTATTTCACTGTAGGTGCAAGGGTCAACGATAGTATTGTCTTTTCAGCGATACAATTCAAGTCACATTTGGTGGTTTTGGAGCCTGAGGTGTTTCAGCAAGATTTTATCACCGTATACGTCGAGGAACGCGTGAACGAGTTGGATGAAGTGGTGGTAAAGCCCCATGAACTTTCTGGAAATCTTGAAAAAGATATGGCCAAGGTCGAGGAGCCTATCAATTTTTACGATGTGGGAATCCCTGGGTTCAAAGGAAAACCGCAAGAACGGATTCCCAAGACAGGTCATATCATCATTGGTTCATTGCTAGGTCATGTGCCTGTCGATGAGATCATTCGCAAACTGAACGGCTATTACAAAGAATTGCGATTGCGACGAAAACTAGATGCCGAAAATGCTGCTGCTGTAGAAATCATAGAATTCTATGGTGTAGGGTTTTTGATGGAAGAATACGAGCTAATGCTCGATGAGGTCTATCCCTTTGTACTGGGTACGGTGATGGCCACAGATATGGAAGAAGATTTCTCCGACGGAAACCATAATTTGGCGATTCAGGACCTAGAGGGTCGAAAGCAAACACCTCCTCCCTCGAGGGAGAAGTGAGGAGAGTGTTTTTCTTCCACAGAGGATCAAGTAGGATGTTTTTGGAATGCTTTTTGTTCTCTGCATGGCAATTGTTTACTTTTGAACCGAAAATGAAAAGGCGACTACTCATACTTGCACTCGTTGGCCTTACATTGGCAAGCTTCAACGCTTTGCACAAATACTATGTAAGTACCACCAATGTCGAGTACTCTGAAGCAGACCGGTCCCTTCAGGTGATCACTCGCATTTTTACCGATGACCTCGAAAAATTGTTGAACGAGCGTTACGGGATAGAGGCGAGGTTGGCTACTGAGGAAGAATCAAAACTCACCGATCGATTCCTTCAGAAATATTTTTCGCAGAAACTCACTTTCAGAGTAAATGGAGAAGCCAAAACGCTGAATTTCCTTGGAAAGACCTACGAACAAGACATTGTAAAATGCTTCATCGAAGTGGAGGGTGTTCATGATATTTCCTCGATATCCGTTGAAAACCAACTGCTTTTCGACATCTTCGGAGAGCAGCAGAATATCGTACACCTCAAAGTCAGCGGAACACGTAAAAGCTTCCTGCTTGTTCGCGAGAATGATAAAGGTTTGTTAAAGTTATAACGCTATTTTATCAGGTTCTCCCAAATACTTGTAATTTCAGCCTTCAAAATAATTTTCAAATAATTACTAAAATTCAAACGTGTGAAAAGAGTATCTTATCTATTCCTCTCGATGCTTGTCATGGGCTTTTCTACAGCGATTGGCCAAGACCAAGAAAATACTGAAAAAGAGGAGAAGCCTGCTGGGCACGTGAACACCAACAAGTTTAGGCAACTATATCAAGAGATGGCTACTCCCAACGAGTATCGTTCTGCCTCGGGCGCACCAGGCCCAGCCTACTATCAACAACAGGCCGATTACAAGATGGACATCGAGCTAGATGACAAGACGCAGCGCATTCATGGTGAAGAGACCATTACTTATCACAACAATTCTCCAGACAATTTAGAATATTTGTGGGTACAGCTAGATCAGAACGTGCGAGCAGCCGATTCGCCTGCCAAAGAAAAGAACGGTGGTGGCGTACCCATGGCTGATACGCCAGGAGGATTTGCTGGCAAGTATTTGGATGCTGCCTTTGATGGGGGGTTTAAGATCCAACATGTAAAAGATGCTAGGGGCAAAGACCTCTCATACACCATCAATCAGACGATGATCCGCATCAACATACCACAACCATTGAAAAGCGGCGAGAATATCTCTTTCTCGATCAAATGGTGGTACAATGTGCCAGACCATACCGTGAACAGAGCACGTTCGGGCTATGAACATTTCCCGAAAGACGGGAACAATGCTTATGTGATCGCACAGTTCTTCCCCCGCATGTGTGTGTACAATGATGTGGAAGGATGGCAGAACTATCAGTTTTGGGGCAACGGAGAGTTTGCACTTCCTTTTGGGAACTATGAGGTGAATATCACCGTTCCTGCCGATCACATCGTTGATGCCACAGGGGTGCTTGCCAATCGTGAAGACGTTTACACTAAGGAAATGATGAAGCGCTACAAGCAGGCTAAAAGATCATACGACAAGCCAGTGATCATTGTGACGCAGGCCGAGGCCGAGGCCAAGGAAAGATCGTTCTCTGACAAGAAAAAGACCTGGAAGTTCAATGCCACGAATGTGCGCGACTTTGGCTTTGCGTCCTCTAGAAAATGGATCGTAGACATGCAGGCTGTGAAAGTCGGAGATCAAAACGTCATGGCAGTCT
>JANQRC010000069.1 GCA_028284745.1 Flavobacteriaceae bacterium | reverse complement strand
GTACGACACCGCCGCCCACAGCAACGATTGGGTGGCGATCGACAACGCCCAGGACACCTTCTACACCTTCTCGGCATGGGTCTACCTCGAGGACCTGCCAGACAACACCTCACGGATGTTCCTGTTCATGAAGACCGACCAGGAGACCGGCTACTACACCGAGATCGCATCGGTGCAGACCGACACCAGGGGCCAGTGGGCACTGCTCGAGAAGACCGTGCTGGTGCCCCAGCACATCGACAGGCTGAACCTGCGCATCGACAACCGCTATGGCGGCAGGGTATGGTACGACGACCTGCGCATTACAAGGGGCAACCCGCTGGGGGCCCAGGTCGTCGAGGAGAACCACTACTATCCCTTCGGCCTGAGGCATAAAGGGTACAATGACGTGGTCTCAGGCAGGAACCATAAGTTTGATTACAATGGTATGGAGCGTGAGGAAGCCTTAGGACTGAACATGATGGAGATGGAGATGCGCCACTTTGATCCGGCTATCGCAAGATGGGTCGTGATGGATCCAATAACCCACCATAGTATGTCTCCATATACTGGATTTGATAATAATCCAATATATTGGGCAGATCCAAGTGGAGCAGATTCATGGAAGTATGTTGGAAATGGTCAATATAGAAATAATCAAACAGGTGAGACAACAGATGACTGGAAAAGGGCTATAAATGAAACTCAAAGTCATTATGGCGAAGATCAAGATACAAAACCAAAATTTAGGGTAAACATTAATAATTCTGAAAGTATTGAAGGGACACATGTGAAAATTAGTGGTGAAGCATCTTTTGGAATCCAATTTAAAGAAGGGGTTACTTTGTTCGGTTTTGGAGAAAAGATTGATGCAGGTTTATTCAAAACTATAGCATCAGCTGATTTATTATTTAGCCCTGAAACAGGTTTTGTATTAAATATTAATTTGCCTCCGAGCGTTAAAGAGTTTTTAGAGCAAAATCATGAGTTTGTTGTAGGAGGTACTGAATTTTTTGTTGGAGGTGAGGTTTCAGGTACTTTCAATCAAAATGGAGTTCAATCAATTGATGGATCAATGAGTGTAGCTGGTTTTACCTTGAATTTTGGAGATGCGAGTGTCTCAAGATCAATAGCAAGTGCATCTAAAACATTTAATTTATTTAGTTTTAGTGGCTCAATCTCAATTGAAAATGTAGTTGAATTAGATAAAAAATTTCATGGAGGTAGTGGTATAGATGGCTTACGTACCTCGAATAATCAAATGAACGCTTATATGAGAATGAGGGCTCACTCAATAAAGCAAAATAATAAGCACAATTTGATTGGAAAAACAGTTCGCTCACTTAAAGCATTACAGGGTCAATGATATATTTGTCTTTATTCAATCGCTTGATAGGTAATAAATCACATTCATTTAAAGTTAATGATATCTCATTGGATAACTTTCAAAACAATATCAATTATGATATTAGTCCAGGTATTTACAAGAGCTCTGATGAAAAGGAGGTCTTTTATGGACACTTATCAAATGGGAGTTTTGACCTTACAAAAAAGAGGAAGGTGATGAGCTTTGGAAAAGATAATGTATATAATGCTAGAGGAATATACGGTTTGAGCCCATCTACTGAGGATAAATCAATAGAATTAAATTACAGACTAAATTTTGCTCAGTTTTGGTTTCAACACTTCTCACTATGCATCACCCCTACGTTAATTCTAATATGGATTTTCTATCGCTATGATTTTGTCTATCTAGCTTTTCCTATTATCTATTATTTAGCCTCAGATTTGTTTTTCAATATAAAAAAATCACTATCAAATAATATAGCTGATGAACATTTCACTCTTTACCTTAAAAGTATCGATAAGCACATTCCGAATATATAGCCTAGTATTAGTCTTTGGATTTAATTGTTTGATCTGTTTTGGCCAAACACCTGATAGTCAAAATTTTTCAATCAAGATTAGGGATTTAAAAATAAATGACGAAGGTTTAAGTGCTTTTGAAACTTGCAAAGACAACCAAGCTATCCTATTAGAAAAAGGTGAGCTACTTAAAAATCATGAACATGGTTTTTCAATTATCATTCCAGCAGACCATCACCTTTACGAATTTGAGGAGAAAGAATATGGGTTGACCTTTAGTCATAAGGATTATAATCCGAAAGAATCTGTAATCTTTAATTTTACCAAACTTGAACCCTCTAACTTAACATTGAGTGAGCAGTTCCTGAGTGATTATATTAAGCTAACATCACAATCAGAAGATGAAGGATATTTATTCATACACGTTGGAGAGGAAGTAATAAATGAGCAGAAATCATACTGGATAGGTTATAAAAAAAGAGAGCGAGAAGCTCTAGTTTCAGGTATTGTATTCTACATACAAAACAACTTTACAAATAGCATTTTTTTAGTAAACATATCAAACTTAGGAGGGCAAAGTTTTAACCACGGATTATGTGAATATCGAAATGTTGTTGAATCTATTACGTGGATAGAGTGATAGGTGCTTACAAGTTTAAGTGATTGTAAAACCCCCGCATTAAATGAAGCGGGGGTTTTCTTTTTCAGTTATCAGGTCAGCCACATCTTAGCAGCCTGTTCAAAGCCGACCCACTGATGATTCTCATCATGACCTCGGCCTGCAAGCTCATATCGGATAAACCGTTCCAATGGCACCCTGTAGGCGAGGATGAATCTCAACACCTCGCCATCGGTGATGGACAGCATCCCAGCGATAACCTCCCAATGTGGTAGAGGCTCGTAGGCCATCCGTATCCTCTGGATATGGTCGTAGGTCATCTCAGAGTGATCGCTTGGTAGTTCCTCGAACTTCTCACCCTTGAAGGTGATATGCTCTACAGGAACGACAAGGTGGTCGCCCTCGATGCTCTCGATCACACCATAATGGATGTTGTCCATCCGATGCTCGAAGGTGAGCCACATGGCATGGTCGATCGCCTTGCGCCTACTTGGATGCCTTGTCAGTCCTCTTGTCATCGGTCCTAGGCTTTTGAGGGTTTGGGTTTGCTTGCGACCCCTCTTTCTTTACCTCTTCCTTTTGAGCCTCCTTGCTCCACAGTCCAGTGACGTAGGAGATGATGAACAGTTCGTTGTCGATCAGTCCCAACAGTTCTCTGTTCTCCATTGAAACAAGGTCGTGCTGCTTTGGGATGGTGCCGTCGAAGTGCCTCGTCACCATCTCGATGAGCTGTCGCCTTGAGAAATAGAACACGAGGTTCTTGCTCATCAGGTTGTCGGTCTGCTTGCCAAGTGCCCGATTCCTCAGGACGGTGGCAAAGTGCTTCATCAATTGTTGCTTGTTCTAGATAAGTCAATCTATCATTCAGATTTGGATTTTGCTCACTCGAATTAATCTAGGAAATGAACACTCGCGACACTTTTGGCGTCAGTCACGACATTTTTTTATATAAAAAACTGATAGATAATACTTTAGCATCAAAACTAAAACCCATCTATTATGCTAAAAAAAATATTATTTACGTCCCTATTATGCCTTCTCAACTGGTTATTATCGGCACAGGATTATAACTCTTATGAGCATAGCATTGAGGAAGAACTTAAAAAAGAAGGAATAGTCTTTGGTCTGGAGAATCGAATCTTGGTCAAACAAAGAGGTAATAACAGATTGATCTTAAAGATAGACAGATCAGACGAGGAATTACCAAAGTTTTTCAGTGAGGAGCAAAACAGGGAACAATTGGTGTTGATATTGGAACTATTGAACAACGTTAAGACAACAAGCAAGAAAGTGAACGTTCTAGAGACATTCAGTCACTCAGGGTTTTATCTCGGATTCAAGAATAGTGATTGTGACGTAGGAACCTATCGGATAGTTTTAATCTATAAACAGAACTGGGCAGAAGGTTCTAAACTCATTAACTCATTTGAAGAGATTATAACCCACCACAAGATGGAGGAGATAAACGGTTCACTGAATAAGCTCAAACAGATTTTATCACAGGTCAACAAGCAATTGATAGAGAAACCGGTAGAACAAGAACTCAATGCCATTCTGGAGTTTATTTGCTCTAGTAATGGTGCCATTCCTTACAACTCCCAAAAAATACAGGAACTCAACAGGGAGTTGAAGAACTTGGAGAGCCTCATTATCTCTCACTTGTCATACCTTAAAATAGTAACTTTAAAATAATTAATCATGAGAACCAAACTAACGGTGGTCGCAATGCTAATTTGCACACTTAATTTTAGCCATGCCCAAATCAATCCCATTGAAATAATCGATAAGATTGCTGGTACACTTTTGCCTAAAATCGTTGAAGGAGTAAAGGAAATAGGTAGCTCAAAAAGAAGGGATAAAGATGAAGCCGCAAAAAAAATGGAAGAGCAATATAAAAAGGAACTTGATAAGACCATAAAACAGGCTAAAAATGAGCTCACAGGTCAATTTGGAAAGGATATTGAATATCTCGAGGCCATAAACCAGGTCCAGTTAAGGATTGAAAGAGTTGGAAATGATGTTGGTAGATTGTCTATTTTTAAGGATGTGCATTTTATAGATGTTTTGAGGAACAAGAACGCTGTCACTGTGAAGAATGAAATTGTTAGGAAATTTCAGAATGCATTTGAGCAGGTGTACGGCAATAAGGAATCCCTTGTCAGTCTAAGGGAAACCATAAGCTCGAAGAACATTCCGTCAAGTGGAAAGGCAGCCGTTTACATTGGCAGCATAATATCCAAATTGGAGGAAATCAATGCATCCTACAATGATTGTCCCAAATTGAACAATTCTAAAATAACCAAAAAAGACGATACTAATGCCTGCTTGGACGCTATAAAGTCCATTGCATTCGATATTGCTATTCTTGAAACGCAAGTAGAGAACCTGAATACAGAGATTGCAGCGATGTTAAGGGCTTATATCGTAAGATTTGAGGGAATAAAAGACTCTTTAAATAAACAATAAGGACATGGGGGCATTAGTAAAATCAAGGAAATTCGTACTATGGCTATTGTTTGTTATCATTTTGATCCTAGTCATTCTTTTGATCAGTTTTACCTCAGTGCATCATGTAAGGGGCGATGAACTGGGAGCTGCCGACGTGCAACAATATTATGTGCTGGAAGAGGATAATCATTCTGACCAAACATTTCAATTCCAGCCCTGCAGGGTAATGTCCTATACGGTTATTGGACAAATCATGGGAAAGAAAACGGAAAGCGGCTTTAAGATTGACAGCCTCACATTCAAAGCACATATATTGAATGGTTCTCTATTCCATATTAACAGTGGGTTGAGAATAAATGAAGCAAGTTTCGATCTCGATACCGAGTCAAAATCAGTGGTGTTCAAATATGAAATAGACTTTTATGACAAGAGCAGCATGGATACAGATGATGCTATTTATACCTTAAGAACATATCAGGATGACTTATTGGTAGGGGAAAATTATTACTTTGGATTTGTCCCGAGGACAGAAAGCACAGCATTAGAGCTATATTGTGAAATATCGGAAACATACAAGATATCGAAGGAAGGCATTTTGTATCCAGGAGGAGGCTACGAATGTGATGGACTTGGAATTTTGAAACAATAGTGCGTGAAACATAGGGAAAAAACTTTGGTCTTTTTGCTTTTCTGTTCCATCTACATTAACGGACAGGATAAAGTGCTTGATAGTATTATAATGGCATTTGAAGATTTAAGAATTTCTAAGATTCACGAAAATATTGAAAGAGTTAATGATCAGGCAATAAAAGAACTTATTCGATTGAACTATCTTTATTTGAAGAATGGTGATAAGTATGATCATAATGCTGATTACAGAAGTTTCTCTACGAAAAAAAGAGAGGACATTATTCATAATTTGTTACTAAGTGATTACCTGACACACTTAAAGGTGGTCGAAAGGGATTCCTTGATTTATTCCAACTACCGATTATCGCTGGCCACTTCAAAGAAGTTATTCGACACTTTGCTCATAAGAGAATCTCTTAAACGGTTGTGCCAGCATATTATTTACAAAACTCGCGATGCAGAACTTTTGAGCAATTATATCGTTGAGTTCTCAAAGTATTCAAATAATGTTAAAGAGGATTTTTGGACCAACTATTTAAAGATGGGCTATTATTTCATGTTGTCCGAAGGAGGTGCTCAGAACATAGAAGTAAGGAAAAAAATGGATGCTGTTATGGGCAATCTATTGGCATTGTCAAAATCAGGAGGATTCCGGGCAGGGAGGGTTTACCAACTTCATGGGGTATACCTATCACATTGGAAGAAGAATTATGCGTTGGCCAATATTTATAACCTCAAGGCAGATTCGATATTTGGAAATATTCCCTATTGGTACTCAAAGTCAAGGAGAGCAGGGATCAAATACAACAGTGCAATTAATTATTATAAGAACAAACAGCCTGAGAAAGCGATTCCCTTCTTGAAACAGGACCTCAAACGGGATAAGGAAAAAATCTATTTGATGTACACCAACGAATGGCTTTATAAGTGTTACGAAAGCCTAAAGAAATATGACAGTGCATTTTTCTATTTCAAGGAAATGAACAAAGTGAAAAATGAAATAGACCAACAAGAACATTCATTGGCCATAAGGGGAATGGACAACAAATATGATTTTGAAGAAAAAGAGAAAGAGCTTCAAAACCTCTCAAAAACCAATGAGTCTTTACGAATGAAGCTATACTCTACTTTTCCTTTTATCGTAGTAGCCCTCTTTATTACAGTAGTCTTATACTTCTTATATGTTAAAAACAAAAAGAAGAATGAATTATTGAATAAAGAAAAGTCTGAGACCTTACTAAAATTGGATGAATTGAAGAGCTTAGTCACCAAGAATCACATTCTGCTAAAGGACAAAACAAAAATCTATATTTCAGATTTTATGTACGTGAAATCCAATGACCACTATCTGGATATATTCATCTCAAATGGAAAAAAGCACTTCGTTCGCGGAACCTTGAGCCAGTTGAAGGAAGAACTTCCACCTAACTTTATTCAGTGTCATAGATCCTACATAGTCAATTCCAATTTCATCAAACGAAGTAATAAGAACACACTTTTCTTGATAAATGGAGAGATGATTCCCTATAGCCAAAGAGATATGGTCAAGTAATTTGATTTTTAAAACACTATTTTCAAAAACCCCTCTTTCTGAAAAAAAAGTATCAAACCGCCAGTCTGGACCTACTTATCGCGCTCATCCTTAGCAAACATGAGCCTTTCAAGCGATTGGAAATAAGAACACCCCGCCAAGATGGCGAGGTGTCCGATCAGGCTCCTCAGGTTGGGCTCGAACCAACGACCCTCTGATTAACAGTCAGATGCTCTAACCAACTGAGCTACTGAGGAATTTGCTTTTTCGCTAAAGCAGACTTGTCTCGTCGACAAGGCGGGTGCAAATATAATCGTTTTTTCACTTCTTCAAAACAAAAAAGTGAGATTTCAAACTACTTCAAAAAGTTACGATAGATGTCATTGCCAAAGGCAAAGATAAACAGGCTGATCAAAATGATAAAGCCTGCCATCTGGGCATACTCTAGGAATTTATCGCTAGGCTTCTTTCCAGCGATCAACTCGTAGACCAAGAACATGGCATGGCCGCCATCCAATGCTGGGATCGGCAATAAGTTCAACACACCTAGCATGATCGACAAGAAGGCCGTGATGCTCCAGAATGCCTGCCAATCCCAGGTGGTTGGGAATATCTTTGCGATAGAGATAAAGCTCCCCAGTCCCTTGTATGCGCCTGTGCTGGGTGTTACCAAGGCTTTCAGTTGTTTTCCAAAAGACGCAAAACGATCTAAGAAACGTGCCGTGCCCGCTCCGAAGGACTCCCCAAAGCTGTACTCTTTCGTAGAAAGTTTCAAGTAACCTAATTTGCCCATGTCTTCCATAGAGATGCCTCCAGTTATTATGCCCAACTTTCCTTGATCGTTGACTTGAAGTTGGATGTCTTGTTCCTTTCCATTCCTGAATACCTTGGCATTCACCTGCTGCCCCTTATAGTTCTTAAGTTCTTCTGAAGCATCTTCAAAATATTTCACCTCGGTCTCTCCAAGACGCAAAAGAACGTCTCCCTTCTTAAGTTCTTTGCCTTTGTTAGGCGAATCGTCATCAAACGCCCCAACAACCAAAGGCAAACGCAACCCAATGATGTTACCGGTATTGTCATCGATGATCTTTTCTAGGAAGTCCTGCGGGACGGTCAGTATCTGTTCTTTACCATCTCGCACTACTTTTACTTCTTTGGCGAAGAGGAAGTTTTCACGCATCTCACCAAAGGTGTCGAAGCCCTCGCCATCTATCGATAGGATCTTGTCTCCTGTTTGCAGCCCAACATTTTCGGTGACCAACTCTGATACTCGCATAGAATCGCCAATATCCTCAGCTGCTAGATATTTTTCACCCCAGACAAACGACATTCCGATGTAGATCGACCATGCCAGCACAAAATTGACAAACACCCCACCGAGCATGATGATGAGTCGTTGCCAGGCTGGTTTAGAGCGAAATTCCCAAGGCTGTGGCTCTTCGGCCAGTTGCGCCGTGTCCATGCTTTCGTCGATCATCCCGGCGATCTTCACATAGCCGCCCAAGGGTAACCATCCGATCCCATATACGGTCTCCCCTATTTTCTTTTTGAACAACGAGAACTTCACATCGAAGAAGAGGTAGAATTTCTCAACCTTGGTCTTGAAGAGTTTGGCGGGCACAAAGTGTCCCAACTCGTGCAGAACGATCAAAAGCGACAGGCTCAGCAAGAACTGGCCTACGATCACGATTATTTCAGATGCTGTCATAATTCGTTTCTAGAACGCACAAAAGTACGGTTTTGGCAATACTTATGAAATGCAACCTAACCGATTGCTTGATATTTTAATGATCTTTTAAGAGAAGTGCGCACCTAGGGTTGTGGTACAGTGGCGATAGCATCTGAAGTACTGACCATTTCCCTTACTTGATCCGTGTTCAGGGTAAGGGTACTTTCCACTTGCAATGCCTCGGCCCGCGCGATGCGTTCTGCCGCTAGGTCGATGACCGTGTCGTTCTTAGAAATAATGTCGAATTCTGGGTTCAGCTCTACAAACGAAATAGGCTGTTCAATATGGAAGGTGAATTTTTGTTCGTTCATCATATGTGGAAGTTGAACATCCTCGAAGCTTCCGTCCTCATAGAACAGTCGAACAGGAACATTCAACTCGAAAAAGTCGGCTGCCTGTTTTGCCGACGTTTCTTGCGAAAGCACCATCTTCACTTGGTCTGCTCCCGCTTCCCAAGACAATTCAAAGGATGGATAGCCTTGTCCATACACCCAATCCTTGAAGAACTCACTTAGGTCCGTCTCACTTGCCGCTTCCAGGTGGGCCTTAAGGTCTTCTGTAGTAGCGTTATTGTAGGCAAGTTCTTCGTCATTCAGATAGTTTCTGACTCCTTTAAAGAAAAGGGCATCGCCCAATTGCTTGCGAAGCATGTGCAATACCATGGCACCCTTGTCGTAGGTCAGACGCGAGTTGAAGATGCGGTCTTTATTGTCCAGGTGTTTGTCTTCTAGATACAATTTCCCAACACCTGAGCGTGTGATCGAAGCCACTTTGCCTTGCTTCCAGTTGTTGAAGTCTTCCTGGCCATCCAGATGCTCCTCGACCATACCTGTCAAATAGGTGGCAAAGCCTTCATTCAACCAGATATCCTTCCAGCTCTTGCAAGTAACTTTGTTGCCAAACCACTGATGGGCCAACTCATGCGCGATAAGCATGCGGCTGAAGTTGCCCATGAACGAGATCGTAGTATGTTCCATACCACCACCCCAGCTAAATTGTGCATGGCCGTACTTTTCTTTCTTGAACGGATAGTCGCCAAAGTGTCTTTGGAAAACTTCCATCACATCTTTCGTCACTCCCGTGTGCTTTCGTGCTGCTTCCTTGCTCTCGGGATATACATAGTTCACGATATCAAAAGACGTGTCAGAAGCTTCCATCGTGTGTGAATACACTTCGTAATCAGTCACTGCGATGGCCACCAGATAGGCAGGGATGGGATATTGATGCTTAAACGTCGTCTTTCTAGTGTCGCCGATAACCTCTTCAGCAACTTTCATTCCGTTGGAGACAACCGTGTAGGATCGTGCCGCTCCTTTTCTAGGCTGAAAACTTGTGGGCGTGGTAATGGCTATCTCAACTACATCTACCTTATCATTGGGGTCTTCTTTACATGGCCACCAATCTTTAGAGCCATAAGGTTCGGAAAGGGTATACAATAGTGGCACTTCATGCTCGCCATGATGGCTTAGGTTGAAGGCCCCATTGGCCGTACCTGGTTTCCCTTCGTAACGAACGGTAACTGTCTTTGAGGCACCTTCAGGAACAACCGTATCAAATTTTACGATCAGTGCGTCCCCATTACGGTCAAAGCGTTGCAGAGTTTCTTCAACTATGACTTCCTTCACTTGCAAACTTTCCGAAAGGTCAAAGACGAGTTGAGAAAGTGATTCCAAAGCAGTAAACGTAGAAGTAACATTTCCTTTGATGTAATATTCGGCAGGATCTACCGTAACATCTAACCGTTGGAAGGTAAGGTCGTAATTTCCTGTAGATGGATTCTCGTGAAATAGCAACTTGGCCGAAGCAGCTTGTGCTTCTTGTTCCGCCAACTGCTCTAGCGTTGTTACTTGGGCTTGCGCTGCAAAGAATGCAAGGCAAGAGAAAAGTGGGGCAAATACCTTCTTCATGCGATGATCTGGGACCTCGAAGCTACTGCTTTCTATAGAAAGTTCCGTATTTTTGTTGTGAACTGAGAATCCAAGTATGTGTAGGCGCCATTACTAGATGAAGCGTATTTTTAGCACCCAAGAACATGACCTCATTTTTTAAAAGATTCCGCCTTTTCGGAATCGTTCTATTCCTGCTTTCGGCTATTATCATCTACCTGTTCTACGGTGCGTTGAAGCCGCAAGAACGATTGCCTATCTACCAACCTGCTATGGTCAACCAAGAGTTGGTAGACGAGTCGCTGTTGGATGTAAAGAAGTATCATACCATCGCGGATTTTTCCTTGATAAACCAAAACGGAAAGACCATCACCCAAAATGATTATGAGGATAAGATCTATGTGGCCGATTTCTTTTTTACCACCTGCCAGACCATTTGCCCTATCATGACCAGCAATATGCACGATATTCAAAAGGAGGTCCTAGAAGACGATGATGTGATGCTCCTTTCGCATTCGGTGACGCCAACCATTGATACCGTGGCACAGCTAAAACGTTATGCAGACAAGAAAGGCGTCATCGATACAAAGTGGAATCTGGTGACCGGTGATAAAAGGCACATCTATGAATTGGCTCGCAAATCGTATCTAGCGGTCAAGACCGATGGCGATGGCGGACCCTTCGATATGATCCACACAGAGAATTTTATCTTGATAGACAAAGAGCGTCGTATTCGTGGCTTTTACGATGGCACAGATGAAGAAGACATGCAAAGACTACTGGAAGAAATTGCTGTCTTAAAGGCAGAATACAAAGATTAACTACGATCTGTTTCGCCGATTGCACATTTTGGTCTACTTTTGGTTCTTTAAAATCAATCTAAATAAGTGCGTTGACCGTTGCCGATCTTTCCATAGGTGAAAAAGGACACATCACCAAAGTCGCTTCAGACCAGATACCGTTGAAACTCCTTGAAATGGGGTGCCTCCCAGGCAATGAGGTGGTCATGCTGCAAAAAGCACCGTTCAATGACCCTGTGTATGTAGTTGTGAACGACAGCCATGTTGCCATTCGCCATGAGACCGCCATGCTTATTCAGATCGAAAAAGAGGGAACCCCATGAGGAAGCAGATCAATGTAGCCCTGATCGGAAATCCCAACACAGGGAAGACCTCTGTCTTCAACCATCTTACAGGCCTCAATCAAAAGGTAGGGAACTATCCAGGCATCACTGTTGAGAAGAAAGAAGGCGTTTGCAAACTTTCACGTGGCGTAAAAGCACATATCATCGACCTTCCAGGCACCTATAGTCTCAACGCATCGTCGATGGATGAAAATGTTGTGGTCGAATTGCTGATGAACAAGGAAGACAAGGACTATCCCGATGTGGCCGTCGTTGTTACAGAGGTTGAGAACCTGAAGCGAAACCTGTTGCTCTTCACCCAGATCAAAGACCTGAAGATCCCGACCATCTTGGTGATCAACATGGCAGATCGTATGTCTAGAAAAGGCATTTCTCTAGATATTGAAGCATTAGAGGAAAGCTTAAAAACGAAAATCGCCTTGATCAGTGCTCGGAAAAGAGAAGGCATCGAGCAACTGAAGACCATGATCGAGAATCATAAAGAACTATCCAACGAACCTTGTTTGGATACTTCATCCATTGACCCTGAATATTTCGGTGGCCTTCAAAAGGCATTTCCAAACCAGGAACTCTACAAACTATGGTTGGTCATCACCCAAGATGTTAACTTCGGGAAGGTCACTCGCAAAGAGATCGCCGATACGTCCGCCTTCAAGACCAAATCAGCATCGGCCTTAAAACGCCTTCAACAAAAAGAGACCGTCAAGCGCTATCAGCGCATCAACGATTCCTTGAAAAAAAGCTACTCGATCGACCCGGATAATGCTACGGGTTTCACAAGCACATTAGATCGTGTTCTTACCCACAAAGTAGTTGGCTATGTGATCTTCTTTGGGATCCTGCTGCTCATCTTCCAGGCGATCTTTGATTGGAGCTCCTACCCTATGGACTTCATCGACCAACAGTTTGCAGCCCTGAGCGATTGGGTCAAGAATACCTTACCAAGCGGAGTTTTCACCAATCTTCTGGCAGAAGGTATCATTGCCGGAATCGGTGGTGTGGTGATCTTCATCCCACAGATCGCCTTTTTGTTCCTCTTTATTGCCGTGTTAGAAGAAAGTGGTTATATGAGCCGCGTGGTCTTTTTGATGGACCGCGGGATGCGCCGTTTTGGTCTGAGCGGGAAAAGTGTGGTGCCACTCATTTCAGGTACGGCTTGTGCCATCCCGGCCGTGATGGCCACACGTAACATTGAAAGTTGGAAAGAACGCCTGATCACCATTCTGGTAACACCTTTCACGACCTGCTCGGCACGGCTTCCTGTATACCTGATCATCATCGCCCTAGTGATCCCCAACGAGCGCTTCTTTGGGGTCAACATCCAAGGACTTACCCTGATGTTCCTGTATTTGCTTGGGTTTGTGATGGCGTTGCTCTCCTCGTGGATCCTGAACAAGGTGCTGAAGGTCCGAAGCAAAAGTTACTTTGTCATAGAAATGCCTTCCTATAGATTGCCACTTCTAAAAAATGTCGTCTACACGGTCATCGAAAAGACCAAGTCTTTTGTCGTGGAAGCGGGAAAGATCATTTTGGCCATTTCCATCATTCTGTGGGTCTTGGCATCGTATGGCCCCGGCAAAGACTTCAACAATGCTGAAGAAATTGTAAAGGAAGCACACCGCAGCGAATATCTAACGCCTGATGAGCTCGACAATAAAGTAGCCTCGCATAAACTGGAGAACTCTTACATTGGCATCGCCGGGAAGGTGATCGAGCCCGTGATACGGCCATTGGGCTACGATTGGAAGGTCGGCATCGGCATCATTGCCAGCTTTGCTGCACGCGAGGTCTTTGTAGGTACCCTGGCAACCATCTACAGTGTGGGAAGTGATGAGGAGGAGACCATCAAAAACCGAATGGCCTCGGAGATAAGGAAAGACGGAAAGCCATTGTATAATTTGGCCTCGGGAATATCACTGCTACTGTTCTACGCCTTTGCCATGCAGTGCATGAGTACGTTGGCCGTTGTAAAAAAAGAGACCAATAGTTGGAAATGGCCCGTATTGCAACTCGTTGCCATGAGTGGCATTGCCTATATCGTGGCATTGTTGGCCTATCAATTTTTGAAATAGTTCGTATTTTTATCGGATATGGAAACACTCCAAACGATCCTTGTTCTTCTATGTTTCGGCATCGCTGTAGGCTTTTTGGTGACCAAGTTTATTTGGAAGCCCGCTTTTTTGGGTGGAAAGAAGAAAAGCAAAAAAGGATGCGGAAGTGACTGTGGTTGTCATTGATCCAAGTCTGTAATTCTGATATCAGGATACGCCACCATAGTTGATGTGCGATTGTTGATGAGACCGCTTGGGAAGAACGAAAGCGCCCGCTATTCTACAAATCTTCCTGCTTCATAGATGTTGACCAACACAACGGCCTTCCCAGCTTGGACACAAGCTACATTGGCTGGGCAACGTGAATCGCTTAGCACTTGCACAAACTCAAACTCCACTTCAATACCTTCAAACTGAGCAATCTCGCCATGATATAATTTGGCATGACCTCTTGCGCTGATAGCATGCCCAAGCTAAAACTCGTGACAAGTGCTCTTAGGATAAACTTCATGCTGCTAAGATCTTCAGCATCCGTAGATCAAAGACTGTTCCAAATTATTCCTCGGGATCCCTATACTTCTCAAACCATGCCAATGTGTGCGCCACTTTGGTGATCAGTTGGCTTGGTCTTCTGGCAATCCCATGTGAAGCGCCTGGGATTTCTACCAGCACCGTTTCGATCTTTCGGAGTTTTAATGCATGGTAGAGTTGCTTCGCCTCGCTGGGCGGCGTACGCAGATCGTTCATGCCTACCATCACCATGGTGGGCGTTTCTACGTTGCCCACCAACGAGATGGGTGAGAATTTCCAATACCCTTCGAAGTTTTCCCAAGGTTGGCCTGGGTAACGACTGTTGGCGTAACCGTAGTAATTGTCGGTGACCAGTGTTTTGCTGATCCAGTTCATCACAGGCTTTGCCACAACAGCGGCTTTGAACCGATTGGTCTTGCCAATGATCCAGGCGGTCATGATACCACCGGCACTTCCGCCAGTGACATACAAATGGTCTTCATCGATCAGGCCTTTCTTCAATAAATGGTCTACGCCATCCATCACATCATTGTAATCTTCGCCTGGGTAGTTGTTGTAGAGCAGATTGCCAAATGCCTCACCATAACTGGTGCTACCTCTTGGGTTCGGATAAAAGACCAGATAGCCTGCCGCTGCATAGAGTTGAATCTCTGCAGTAAAGCGATCGCCGTAATTCAAGATCGGCCCACCATGATTTTCAATCAACAATGGATACTTCTTGCCACTGTCATAGCCTGGTGGTTTTACGATCCATCCTTGAATGTCGCGGCCGTCGACGGATGACCTGTACCATACTTCCTCTACCTCACCCAGTTCTCTAAAGGGAAGCAAGTCGCCGTTAAGATCTGTGATTTTTCTTGGATTCTTTTGTTTCCTGTTGAAATAGGCCAACTCTGCTGGATGCGCTGGTGTGGACATCGTATACACAAAATCGCCTTTGGCATTCACCGAGAAAGAGCCTCCTGCATAAGGTCTTCCCAAAGAAGTTCCGCCTAAGTTGTCTGCCAGCTTGGTCACGTTCCCCGAAAGGGAGATATGAGCGATCTTGGTATTGCCTCTATCATCATACGTCACATACAATCCTTTGCCTTCGGCATCCCAAACGGGGTTTGAAATACTTCGGTCTAGCTCATCCGAGATACTTCGAACATTGTTTCCATCGATATCCATCAACCATAGTTTACGTAACTGGTATGCTTGTATCTTGTCTTCGGATCCTAGATAAGCCACCTTCTTTCCGTTGGGAGAGACAATAGGATAGAGGTCTGGTCCGTTACGGTCCGTCAATCCCTTGATCTCTCCTGTGACGACATTCACTTTGTACACCTCACTATTTCGAAAACGATACTCCCAATCTTCCACGCGATTGGCCGAAAAGTAGAGTTCCTTCCCATCGGGTGACCATGACAGCTTCCCGCTATGATTCCAATCACCCGATGTGATCTGTCGTGGCGAACCGCCTTCTGCAGGAATCACGAATATGTGTCTAAACCCAGGTTTGATATATCCTGCGCCATCGGCTTCATGTTTCAGACGATCCGTAATGCGAGGCGTATCGGCCCATTTGGCACCTTTAGGCTTTTTGGGGGCTTTCACAATTACTGGAGGCTTGGCATCCACCTTCATAGAAAATGCCAGCCACTTGCCATCAGGAGACCATGCAAGGGAACTTGGTGAATTCTCCAACTGAGAAACACGCGCCATGGTACCATGCTGCATCCAATACATATAAATTTCCGAGCCTTCGCCTGTGCTTCGCGAGAAAGCGATGCGACTTCCATCAGGAGACCATCTTGGAGCGGATTCATTGGTTTCGCTAGCCGTTAGCTTATGATGGTCGCTTCCATCAGTGTTCAGAATCCAAAGACTTCCTTTGGCCTTGTCCTTCATGATGTCAAAGCCATTGCGCTTGTATACGACCATACGTCCATCGGGAGAGATCTGCGGGTCGGAAGCATACTCGAGTTGAAAGACGTCTAACGCTTGCAGTGGTTTCTTTTGGGATAACAATACTGAGGTTGTGGAAAGCAGGAAAAGGGATAGCAGAAAATGTCTCATAAGGATAGATTTGTCATATGCTTAAAAGTACGACTTATTCGCCGCGCTTTAAAAACATTTAAGAGAAGTGTTGCCAAAAAAGCAGGAAAAAATAGGTTTTACCCCAGCGCCACATCCAAGGTCATCATGATGATAAACCCACCTATAAAGCCTAGTGTGGCAATGTCAGTGTACCTATCGCGTTGCGTTTCTGGAATTACCTCTTCAACTACTACAAAGATCATCGCGCCAGCTGCGAAAGCCAAGGCATACGGCAAGATCGGCGTGAAAAAGGTTACTGCCAATGCACCTAATACGCCCGCGATAGGTTCTACAATAGCCGACATTTGGCCATACCAAAAGCTCTTTCTTCTACTTACGCCATGTCTACGCAGCGGCATGGAAACAGCAATTCCTTCCGGGAAGTTCTGAATGCCAATACCCAAGGCAAGCGCTACTGCACCTCCTATGGTCGCTTCGGGTATTCCTGCGGCCACACCCCCAAATAGAACCCCCACGGCCAGCCCCTCTGGAATGTTGTGAAGTGTTATCGCCAATACTAAGAGTGTTGTTCTTCGCCACGGTGTTTTGATGCCCTCTTTCTCGTCTTCACGAAAATTGATATGCAAGTGGGGTAAAACTTTATCTAATCCATAAAGAAACAAAGCTCCCAGCGCAAAGCCCACTGCAGCTGGGATTACTTTGACAAAGCCTTCGCCTGGGCTCATCTCGATGCCTGGTGCTAACAAGCTCCAAAAGCTTGCCGCTACCATAACGCCTCCTGTAAAACCCAACATTCCATCAAGCACAGCACGATTCATCCCTTTGAAGAAGAACACCAAGGACGCACCAACAGCCGTTACGACCCAGGTGAACAATGTGGCATAGAAAGCTCCAAGAATGGGGTTGATACTTTCGAAATAAGCGAGAATGTCATTCATAATCATAATCGTTTTACATAGAGATTGGTAGCGATCTGGTGGCTGATGACGAGTTCTTTCTTTTTGATTCGGATACGGAGCGACTGATCAAAAGACTCCTTTTCCAATACACGGATCTTACGCCCTAACGCGATCTCATGCTTGTCTAAATACTTCAAGAACTCAGAAGAAGAGTCTTTTACTCCCACACAGACACACTTTTCATCACGGTTGATGTCAGAAAGCAGCACATCATGAGCAGTGAACATATTCCCTTCCCTATCTGGAATAGGGTCTCCGTGTGGATCTGAAATAGGGTTTCCTAAGAAATCGTCCAATTGATCGATCAGCTTCTCAGATTTGATGTGCTCTAGTTGTTCGGCCACATCATGCACTTCATCCCATTTAAAGTTGAGCTTGTCTACTAGAAATACTTCCCAAAGACGATGCTTGCGTATCACGCCCACGGCCACATTCTTTCCTTTTTGGGTCAGGTGCACCCCTTGGTACGGAACATGCGCTACAAAACCCTTTTCGGCAAGTCTCTTGACCATGTCTGTTACCGATGAAGCCTTGGTCTCCATCTTTTCAGCGATAGCATTGGTAGAGATGCCACCTGCAAAATCTTTTTCTAGGTGAAAAATTGCCTTTAAATAATTTTCTTCGGAAAGTGTCATCCTTGATTTTAACTTCAGCAAAAATAGAAAATATTAATGATCGAATCTTATTTTTAGACATATCTAAAAATAGATTATATTTGCACAAAAATTATATTTTGAAAATTCCACTGAGTTTTATAGGCCTGCTCTTCGGCTGCTTCTCCTTGTCAGCGCAGACAGGTACCCTAAAAGGCACCATCACCCACAATGGCGAGCCATTGCCCTTTGCCAATGTGGTGATCCACAAGACCAACAAAGGCGCCTCAAGCGATGCCAATGGAAATTATCGCGTCACTGGCATTCCTGCAGGTTCTTACTCAATTGCGGCTTCCTTTACCGGGTACAAGACCAAAGCGAAAAGTGTGGTCATTGCCAAAGGAAAGACACAAACGCTGAATTTTGACTTGGTATCGGAAAACAACTTGGACGAGGTGGTCGTCTCAGGTACCTTAAAACCTGTGAGTCGACTGGAAAGCCCCGTTCCTGTGGAAGTGTACAAACCTACCTTCTTCAAAAAGAATCCAACACCCAACATCTTTGACGCCCTACAGAATGTAAATGGTGTGCGACCACAATTGAACTGTAATGTATGCAATACGGGCGACATTCACATCAATGGTCTAGAGGGGCCATACACACTTGTGCTGATAGACGGCATGCCTATTGTTAGTGGGCTCTCAACGGTATATGGCCTTTCGGGAATTCCCAATTCGCTATTGGAACGTGTTGAAGTCGTGAAAGGCCCTGCCTCATCTTTGTACGGAAGTGAGGCTGTAGGCGGATTGATCAACATCATTACCAAACAACCAGAAAATGCTCCGCTCGTGTTTGCCGATGCTTTTGGGACCACTTGGGGCGAATACAATGTAGATGTAGGTTTCAAAGCGAACCTCGGCGATGATGCTTCGCTATTATTTGGGACCAATTATTACAATTACGAGAACCTCATTGACAACAACAACGATAACTTTACCGATGTTACACTGCAAGACCGTATTTCATTGTTCTCTAAAGTGAATTTCAAAAGAAAGGAAAACCGCTTGCTCTCCTTGGCGGGGCGATTCTTCTACGAAGACCGATGGGGCGGCGAACTGCAATGGACCCCTGAGTTTAGAGGTGGAAACGAGATCTATGGCGAAAGCATCTATACCACGCGTTGGGAGCTATTAGGAAGCTATCAGTTGCCCGTGGAAGAAAAGATACTGTTCAATTTCTCATACACCGATCATGACCAGAATTCAGTATATGGAGACACGCCATATCTGGCAGAACAGCGCATCGGGTTTGGGCAACTCACTTGGGACAAACCCTTAAAAGGACATGACTTGCTTTTCGGCACTGCAATTCGTTATAATTTTTATGACGACAACACCACGGCTACCGGAAGCGAAAACCTGAACGACGTGGATCAGGTGTGGATTCCCAGTCTTTTCGTTCAGGATGAGATCGCACTGGCCGAAAAACACAAGCTCCTCTTAGGTGCACGATACGACTACGATAGCCGCCACGGCAACATTTTTACACCGCGAATCGCCTACAAATGGAAATGGTCAGACAATGATGTTTTTAGAGTGAATGCTGGTACCGGCTTTAGGGTCGTGAATCTCTTTACCGAAGACCATGCAGCATTGACAGGCTCTCGCGAAGTGGTCATCGAAGAAAGTTTGGAGCCTGAGGAATCCTACAACGTCAATATCAACTACCTGAAGAAGATCGTGACCCGCAAAGGAGCTTTTATTGGTATTGATGCTTCGGCATGGTACACCTATTTTACCAACTTGATCCTGCCTGATTACGACACCGACCCCAACCAGATCATCTACGATAACTTGGATGGTAGCGCTGTGACCACAGGAATCAGCGCCAATGTAGACCTTACGCTGCCCAATGGCTTTAAAGCCTTGATCGGCGCTACGGTCATGGACGTGACCAATACCGAAAATGGTGAACGTCAACAACAGATCCTTACCGAACGCTTTACAGGCACATGGGCATTGTCATACAAAATTCCTTCATGGGATTTGACCGCTGATTACACTGGAAATATCTATGGCCCCATGCGATTGCCCTTGCTCGGCGAATTAGATCCGCGAAGCGAATACTCGCCGACATGGAGTATTCAGAACATTCAATTCACGTATGATGGTATTAAAGATGTGGAACTGTATGGCGGTGTGAAGAACTTGCTGAACTGGACACCCGATCGCGGCAATCCGTTCTTGATCGCACGTGCTGATGACCCTTTTGACCAAAACGTCACCTTTGATGTTGACGGCAACGCTGTGGCGACAGCCGATAATCCTTATGCATTGACCTTTGACCCCTCGTATGTGTTTGCCCCAAATCAAGGAATACGTGGTTTTGTAGGGCTACGCTATCGAATCAACTAGTATGAAAAAGCTAACTCTTCTTCTTTCCCTCATTTCAATTGTAGCAAATGCGCAGCTAGAACGCACATCCTTCGAAGCCTTGGAAGAAAAGATGCAAGAAGAACCCAGACCTGTCTTGGTCTTTATCCATACCAACTGGTGCAAATTCTGCAAGATGATGGAGAAGCGTACTTTTCAAGACGAGGAAGTCGTGGATCTCCTGAATGAGAACTTCTATTTTGTTGCATTGGATGCAGAGCAAGAAAAAGACATCCCCTTTAGGGGGAAAACCTTCGAGTATGTGCCTAACGGGCCAAATACCGGGCTGCACGAACTAGCTTGGCAATTAGGAGAGATCAATGGGCAGATCGGGTACCCTACGCTTACCATGCTGAATCCTCAATACGAGATCATTTTTCAGAAGGCAGACACTTTTCGGATAAAGGCCATGAAGAAGTTACTTTCCATCACATTGCGAGAAATGTGATCATTGCCTTCGTATATTGCGTATTTTTGAAGTATGCGATACGATTACATCATCTGTGGCGCCGGAGCAGCAGGCTTGCTACTTGCCTACCGAATGTCGCAAGATGACCTCTTCAGCAACAAACAGGTCCTTCTACTAGACAAAGATCCCAAAACAAGCAACGACCGCACTTGGTGTTTTTGGGAATACCCCAATGGCGAATGGGATGATCTGGCATTCAAGATCTGGGATACCGCGAAGTTTTCTAGTGATCGCTTTTCTTCCGAATTCAAATTGGCTCCTTACCAATACAAGATGCTCCGCGGAGCAGACTTTTATACGTTTGTCAAAGAGCAGCTTTCAGGTCATTCAAACATTACTTTCAAACAAGCAGAAGTCACTGACTTTTTTGAGCAGGACCTGAGCGTAGTTGTGAAAACAGATAACGAAACGTTTCACACGGAAAAATTGTTCAACAGCATCTTCAACCTGGATCAGGTAAAGGCGCAATCTAAATATCCGCTTTTACAACAACATTTTGTGGGTTGGTTCATGAAGACCGAAAGGCCTGCATTCCGTCCAGAAGTAATAGACTTCATGGACTTTAGTATTCCGCAGAAAGGGAATACACGTTTTATGTATGTGCTGCCCATTAGCGAAACAGAGGCCTTGTTGGAATACACGCTCTTCTCGCCAGAACTACTTATCAAAGATGAGTACGAATCAGGAATAGAAGAATACCTACATCATCGTGATATTACGAAGTATTCTATTGAAGAAACGGAGCAAGGCAACATCCCGATGAGCTGCCATCCTTTTTGGAGGAGGAACACTAAAAACATTCTGAATATGGGCACAGCAGGCGGTTGGACCAAGGCCAGCACGGGTTTCACCTTTATGAACACACTGCACAAAACTGACCAGCTGACTTCTTTTTTAAAAACTGGTAAGCCATTGAGTGCATTTCACAAGAAGAACCGGTTCTGGTGGTACGACCTGCTTTTTATTGATGTATTGTACCAGGATAACTCGCTAGGTGCTAAACTGTTCTCGGAACTTTTTAAAAATAATGCTCCCGAAAAGGTGCTCAAGTTCTTGGACGAGAAAACTGCCATATATGAAGAGTTGCCACTGATGCTCTCATTACCAAAGCGACCATTTCTCAATGCGCTTTGGAAAAGGATTGTTTGACCCCTCTCTCCAAGGAGGGGGAACCAATTATACGACACGATTCATCAACCAGTTCCCAAAATCCTGGAGGTTCTTTCTTCCCAAATCAGAAATGTCAATCGTCTCAAGTGTCGAAAAGGCCTTTTCGGTATAGGATTCTATGGCATCTAACGTGGCTTGGGCAGCTCCGCTTTCCTTAAAGATCGCTTTGGCAGTTGCCACTTTTTCATCAGAAGACTTTGGTCGAGAAGCAAAAAGTTCTCTTAGGCGCTGTACTTTGTGCGCTTCGGCAAGCTCGATGGCTTTTAAGTAGAGATACGTTTTCTTGTTCTCTATGATATCACCTCCCACCTGCTTCCCAAAGACCTCTGGGTCACCAAAGGCATCCAGATAATCGTCCTTCAGCTGAAAGGCCAGCCCTAAATTCAATCCGAAATCATACACTTTTTCTGCTTCTACCTCAGGTGCTTTGGCAATGATGGCTCCCATCTTCATAGCCGCAGCGACCAACACAGCGGTCTTGTATTGGATCATCCTGGTGTATTCGGGTATGGTAACATCATTTCTGGTCTCAAAATCTACATCATGCTGTTGCCCTTCGCATACCTCAATGGCAGTTTTGCTGAATAGTTTGGCCAGTTGCGGAAATGTATCTCGATCGTACCCCTCGAAAAGCTGATACGCCAAGATCAACATGGCATCGCCAGAGAGTATGCCTGTATTGACGTCCCATCTTTCGTGTACGGTCTGCTTTCCTCTGCGCAGTGGGGCATCATCCATGATATCGTCATGTACCAGCGAAAAGTTATGAAAGACCTCTACTGCCAATGCTGCGTCCAAGGCCTCTTTATGACTGCCTCCAAAAATGTCGGCTGTCATCAGTGTGAGTATGGGACGAAGTCGCTTCCCGCCCAGACCTAAAATATACTGAATGGGCTCATACAAGTTCTTAGGTTCGTCAAAAGAGAGCCGGTCTTCTAGGTGGGCAAGAAAGGTTGCTCGATAGTCTTCAAGAGATCGCATCTTTTTCATTTTTCTCAAAAATACATGCATTCTCAAAATAAATAAGGGGATTGTCCAAAAACAACAGCATACTTCGTCATTACTTGTGCATGCGTGTGCAGAAAGGTTAAAAAAATGTAAAACTTTGGAAACTTTTAATGTTTTTAAAGTTTCCTCGACTATTTTTGTGCCTCATCTTATGAAAGAAAAGATACTCCATACTGCAAGCGACCTCTTCTTGAATCTTGGTTTCAAGAGTGTTACCATGGACGACTTGGCCATGCAATTAGGCATTTCGAAGAAGACCATCTATCAGCATTACGAGAACAAGACCAAACTGGTCGAAGCTGTCACTTTCCATCTTTTTGATACCATTTGCGTTGGCATAGATCACATATGCGAGACCGCTTCCAATCCTATTGAAGAGCTCTATCACATCAAACGATTTGTAATGCAGCATCTAAAGGATGAGAAGTCTTCGCCACAGTACCAATTGAGGAAGTACTATCCGAAGATCTATGATGCGTTAAAGTGGAAACAGTTTGACGTGATGCATGAGAACATCATGGAAAATTTGAGACAAGGGATCGCACAAGGCATCTTTCGTGAAGGGTTGAATGTTGATTTCGTGGCCCGCATGTATTTCAATGGAATGACAGGCATTAAGGATCCCGAGTTATTTCCGACGGGGAAGTTCAATATGAGTCGGCTTATGGAAAACTACCTAGAATATCACCTCAGAGCGATCTCTACAGAAAAAGGTTTAGAAATTCTCAACCAATTCATCAATACTAATCAAGAAGTGAACACATGAAAAGCCAACTGACCGTCTTACTAGCCATGATGATCGGCGTCTTGGGCTGGGCACAAGAATCCCTGAGCCTAACTTTAGATGAAGCCATTGCCTATGCGCTAGAGAACAATCGTACAGCTGTCAATGCAGCTCGCGACATCAAAGCAGCCAAAAAACAAAGGTGGGAGACGACAGCCACTGGCTTGCCGCAGATCAATGGTAGCATCGAATACCAGAATTTTTTGAAACAGCCCGTTTCCTTGCTTCCAGCCTCTGCCTTCGACAATACCGAGAGTACCGTCCAAACTGTGGAGGACTTCTTTGGGCTGACACCCATCCAAGAACCCGATCCCGTAGAAGGCTTTATTCCTGTGGTCTTTGGCACCAAGCAAAATGTAAATGCGCAGGCCACCTTGTCTCAACTATTGTTCGATGGTTCGTATTTGGTAGGGTTGCAATCAGCAAAAGTATTTTTAGAGATCTCAGAGAATGCCAAAATTAAGACCGACCAAGAGGTGCGTAAGCTGGTGATACAAGCCTACGGCACCGTGTTACTCTCCGAAGAAAACGTCAACATACTAGAAAGTAACAAAGCTACGCTTCAAAAGAACCATGACGAAACCAAAAGGATCTACGAAAATGGTCTTGAAGAAGAAGAAAGCGTAGAGCAACTGCTGATCACCTTGACCAGCACAGCGAACAGCCTCAGCAATGCCAAACGACAACGCGGTATTGCACACAAGCTTTTGAACTTGAGTCTAGGCGCAGACGTGAACACGCAAGTGACATTAAAAGATGAGTTAGAGGATCTTGCGCAAAGGAACATCTTACTAGACCTAGTAGCCGCTGAAGAAAATATTGAGAACAACATAGACTATCGCATTGCCAAGAACAACGAACGCTCGCAAGAACTGTTGGTAAAGTTTGAAAAAAGTCAAGCTTTGCCTTCGCTGTCTGCTTTTCTAAATGGTGGCTATCAGTCCTTCAATGACGAGTTTACCTTTCTCGACTCTGGCAATGAGTGGTTCGGCACGGCTGTGGTCGGAGTGAATTTGAACATCCCGATCTTTAGTTCGCTACAGCGATCAGCCAAGACCCAACGCGCTAAGATAGCGCTGGAAAAGGCAAAGGCCGAACTCACAGAGACCGAGCAGCAACTAAAGCTTCAAATGGCCACTGCCAAGAGCGACTACCAATTTGCCATAGAATCATATGAAACCTCGAAGAAGAACCTGGCGCTGGCCGAACGCATCGAAAAGAAAAACCAGACCAAGTTCTTTGAGGGAATAGGCTCCAGCTTCGAGCTTAGACAAGCCCAGACGCAGTTATATGGCGCTCAGCAAGAATATTTGCAAGCCATGCTCAATGTGATCACCAGCAAGACAGAATTAGAAACTTTATTGAACTCAGATATCAACTAACCGAACAAAGTATTTTCATCATGAAAAAAGTCATCATCGCAACACTCATTGCTCTTTTTGTTGTTTCCTGCGGAAGTGACAAGCCAGGATCGATCGAAGACGTACTGGCAACCAACAACCTTCAGCAGATCAGAACATTGAAAGGTGAGCTAGACACCAAACAACAAGAGTTGAGCACGCAGATCAGGCAACTAGAAGACAAGATCGCCGAACTAGACCCAGAAGAAAAAGTCCCTTTGGTCACAACCTTCCAAGCAAGAGAGGAGGCCTTCAACCACTTTTTAGAACTGCAAGGCAGTGTGAGCACCGATCAAAACATTGTCATCTTTCCTGAATATAATGGCATATTGACCCGAGTCTATGTCAAAGAAGGGCAGCGCGTAAGCAAAGGTCAGACCCTTGCCAAGATAGATGACGGCGGCTTAAGTCAGCAACTCTCACAGTTGCAGATCCAGGCGGATCTAGCCAAGACCACTTTTGAACGTCAAGAACGCCTTTGGAAAGAAAAGATCGGTAGCGAGATCCAATACCTACAAGCAAAGTCTTCGTACGAAGCACAAGCAAGGGCCGTAGACCAGTTGAGACAACAACTGGCCAAAACTTTGGTAAGAGCGCCTTTTTCTGGGACTATCGATGATGTGATCACCGATCAAGGAAGCGTGGTGGCAGCCGGGCAATCTCAACTGTTCCGAATTGTGAATCTCGATAATATGTATATCGAAACAGATGTCCCTGAACGCTATATTGCCGATGTAACTCGAAACAAAACGGTAAAGGTCGAGTTCCCTATTCTTGGTAAAGAGGTCGATGCCAAAGTACGCCAGGCAGGTAACTTCATCAATCCGGCCAATCGCACCTTCAAGGTAGAAGTTGCGGTACCTAACAAAAGCCAGGCCATCAAGCCTAACATGACGGCTAGAGTTCGAATCAACGATTACACCAACAACAAGGCCATTTTGATCCCCCAGAGCATCATTTCAGAGAATGCGGAAGGAAATCAATATATCTACACAGTCATAGATAAAGCTGACAACAAGGCCAAAGCCCAACGTGTGATCATTGAAACAGGCAAAACACAAGACGACTATATAGAGGTGCTTAAAGGCTTGAAGAATGGTGACGAGATCATCAAAGAAGGTGCCCGAAGTGTAAAGAATCAACAATCTGTGAAAATTGCCAGTCTTTAGCAAGTAGTCGGTAGACTTTAGACTATAGGAAGCATGAGTTTAGGAAAATTTCATTTTGAAGACCTACAAGTATCTCAAAAAGCATTAGACTTTGTCGATGTGGCATATAGGGTTCCTAAAGAATGTGTTGTATGCGTTCCTATAGCAAAAAGACGATCATACATTGACGAGGCCTGAAAGAGAAGAACTCTCAAAAATGATTCCAGGGCTTCAAAAATATCTTAGAGAGAAAAACACCACCAACTAAAGACTATAGACTTATGACCAAGCAAAAGAAAAAAGTCAACAAAGAGTTTCCCCTTTCCTCGTGGGCCATCAACAACAAGACCACCATGTATGTGTTGATCGTGGTCATTCTGTTCTTGGGTGCTGGAGCCTACTTCAGCATGCCGCGTGAGAGTTTCCCCGAGATCAAGGAAACCAAGATCTACATCAGCTCGCTCTTTCCAGGAAACACCGCCGAAGATATCGAGAAGCTGATCACTGACCCGTTAGAAGACAAGTTGAAGACGGTGAGCAATGTGGTTGAGGTCACCTCTACATCGCAAGAAGACTATTCCATGATCATTGTAGAGTTTGATGAGAACATTACTGTCGAAGAGGCCAAGCAAAAGGTGAAAGACGAGGTAGACTCTGAGACTTCAGGCGAAGACTGGCCTACCTTCAACAATGCCAAAGTAGAGCCCAATGTCTTCAACCTAAGCATGTCTGAGGAAATCCCGATCCTCAACATCAATATCTCAGGAGATTATCCTGTAGACAAGTTGAAAGAGTACGGGGAATATCTGCAAGATGAGATCGAGGACCTTGAAGAGATCAAGCAGGTAGACATTCGTGGTGCGCAGGAGAAAGAGGTCGAAGTGGCTGTAGACATCTACAGGATGATGGCAGCACAAGTCACGTTTCAAGATATCATCAACAGCATCAGCAACGAGAACCAAACCGTATCTGCAGGAAACCTGATCACCAGTGGGCAACGCCGTACACTACGAGTCATCGGAGAAATTGAAGATCCTGCAGAATTGGAAGATTTTGTGGTGAAATCTGAAAATAACAGCCCTATCTATTTGAAGGATGTTGCAACGGTTTCATTCAAAGAAGAAGACAAGACGACCTATGCCCGTGAGTTTGGACATCCGGTAGTGATGCTCGATGTGAAGAAACGTGCTGGCAAGAACATGGTGGCAGCAGCCGAGCAAATTCAAGTCATTGTGCAAGAAGCTATCGACAATGAGTTCCCTCAAGACCTCACGGTCACTATCGCCAACGACCAATCGTCCAAGACCATTGGCCAGGTAGATGACTTGGTGAACAACATCATCTTCGGGATCATCTTGGTCGTAACCGTTCTGATGTTCTTCCTAGGTTTTAGGAACGCCTTGTTTGTAGGGTTTGCCATTCCAATGTCGATGTTCATGTCACTTATGATCTTGAGTTGGTTGGGCTACACGATGAATACCATGATCCTTTTTGGACTCATCATGGGCTTGGGAATGCTCGTAGATAACGGTATCGTGGTTGTTGAGAACGTGTATCGCTTGATGGACGAAGGCATGCCTCGTGTAGAAGCTGCCAAAAAGGGAATCGGCGAGATCGCCTTCCCGATCATCATATCCACCGCCACAACCGTGGCGGCATTCATCCCTTTAGGGCTATGGCCTGGAGTCATGGGACAGTTTATGATCTATTTCCCGGTGACACTTTCTGTGGTACTTGGCTCTTCACTCTTTGTGGCCATCTTTTTCAATTCGGTCATGGTATCGCAATTCATGCAGACCGAAGATAAGGACATGCCACTGAAGAATGCCATTAGCATCTCAGCCATCCTAGCAGGCATCGGCTTGTTGGTCCTCATTATAGGCGGAAGCTATCGCGCCCTGGGAACCCTGATGATCTTCTCGGCCATCATGCTTTGGGTGTATCGCCTCTTCTTAAGGAAGGCCGCCAATTATTTCCAAGCGAAGATCCTAACACGCTGGGAACGCATCTATGAAAAGACACTACGTGGTGCCCTAACAGGCTGGACGCCTTATGTGATCAGCATCGGCACATTTCTTTTGTTATTCATTGCCTTTGGAGGCTTTGGCGCTTCGGTAGGAAGCCAACGCACCAAGGTAGAATTCTTCCCAGACAATACACCCAACCAGATCATTGTCTATATCGAATATCCCCAAGGAACGGATATCGAAAAGACCAACAAGATCACCCAAGAGATCGAGAAGCAGGTCTATGGCATTATCAACAACGCTGAATACCTGGAAGGTGATTTCAATTTTCTGACAGAGAGCGCCGTATCGCAAGTGGGTGCTGGTGCGGGCAATCCGCAGACAGATGGAGGTTCTGCAGCCGAGATGCCACATAGAGGAAAGATCACTGCTACGATGCGCGAGTACAAGTTCAGAAAAGGTGCAGATAGCAACGAACTATTGAAAGAAGTTCAGGAATCACTCAAGGATATCTACCCAGGTGTGGCCATCTCCGTGGAAAAAGATGCTGTAGGCCCGCCGGCGGGTTATCCCATCAACATAGAGCTAGAGGGCAATGACTATGGTGAATTGATCGCCATTGCCGAGAACATGCGCGACTTTATCAACACCAAGAACATTCCTGGTATTGACGAGTTGAAGATAGATGTGAACAAATCAAAGCCCTCGATGCTCGTGCAGGTAGATCGCAAGAAAGCCGGTGAGCTAGGTGTTTCCGCAGGACAAGTGGGGCAGCAGCTTCGCAATTCCATCTTCGGTGCCAAAGCAGGCATCTACAAGGAAGATGGTGAGGATTATGACATCTATGTGCGCTTCAATAAGGACAATAGATATAGCACCAGTGCCTTATTCAACCAGAACATCACCTTCCGTGATCCCTCTAACGGACAGATCAAAGAGGTGCCTGTTTCAGCAGTGGCCAAACAATCCAATGCTTCGGGATACAGCGCCATCAAGCACCGTGATACAAAGAGAGTCGTGACCGTTTATTCTGCATTGGCCCCAGGGTATACAGATGCCGGAGCAATCGTATCGCAGATCCAGAGCGAGATGAAAACTTTTTCTGGGAAGCCTGATAACATCAAGATCGATTACACAGGTCAGATCGAAGAGCAACAAAAACAGATGAACTTCTTAATGGGTGCCTTCTTCACAGGTCTTGGATTGATCTTCTTCATTCTGATCTTCCAATTCAACTCCATATCAAAACCAGGCATCATCATGCTGGCTATTTTCTTGAGTTTGATCGGCGTGTTTGGAGGTCTGATCCTTACGGGTGCGCCTTTTGTGATCATGATGACGATGATGGGTATCATCTCTTTGGCCGGAATCGTGGTGAACAACGGTGTAGTACTGTTAGATTACACCCAACTTCTCATAGATAGAAAAAAGGTCGAGTACGAACTAGAGGAGGATGACCATGTGGATACCGAAACCTTGTTCGAAGCCATCGTAAGAGGTGGGAAGGCGCGTTTGCGCCCTGTGCTGTTGACTGCCATCACTACCATTCTAGGATTGATCCCGCTGGCCACAGGGTTGAATATCAACTTTTTCACCCTCTTCAGCGAATTTGACGCCAACCTCTATTTTGGAGGTGACAATGTGATCTTTTGGGGGCCTTTGGCATGGACAGTGATCTATGGACTGTTGATCGCGACATTCTTGACACTTATCGTTGTACCGATCTTATTCTTCCTGATCACCAAGTTCAAGATGTGGTTGCGGAAGAAAAGCACCAGACCTACCATCATTGAAGAGCACAAACTGGTAAAAGCAGCTGCTTAGAATAAAAAGAGGGAGCCTACTAGGCTCCCTCTTTGTTAGAGATATATAGATATTCTTTATGGTTGCTGACGCAATACTACGGCGTTCCCTTCCTTCCACTCGACCACATTGGCAATACGATTGTCCGTATAATCAACCTCTGTCAACTTTTCATCGTTCCAGAAAAACCATTTGCCTACTTTTTTGCCATTCTCGTAATTGGCGATGGCGGTCTTCTTTCCTTCAAGATCAAAGGAGACCCATTCTCCGTGCAATTCGCCTTTATAATAGGTCCCTTGTTGCGCTATCTCGCCATTATCATGGAAATATGTAGCTCTGATCAGTTTTCCCTCTTTTTCAAAAATAGGTTTTGGAGCCTGTGCAAAAGCCGTCACCGTACACATCATTATCATCAGAACTGCTAGCTTTTTCATATCTAAGTACTATTTATGAGATTTACATTCGTATAACAAAAGTAACGTTAAATTTACTTTTGAACAACTTTTACATAACATTAAATTAACATTAAAAATATAAAGCTATGATTTTTAGTGATTTAACTATCTATCAAAAGATGTTTTCCCCGCACCCCTGAAAGCATTGAAATTTAGTCAGAAAAGCCATTTTGACCAGACGTCTGTGCTCGTAACTTCTTAAATTTGCGGCCTAAGCCTTAAAGCATGTACAGGAGTCATTCTTGCGGTGAGTTGAGAGCATCGCACATCAATACAGAAGTTACCTTAGCAGGTTGGGTGCAAAAATCCCGTGACAAAGGATTCATGATCTGGGTAGACCTTCGTGATCGCTACGGAATCACACAATTGATATTTGATGAGGAGCGAACGCCAAAAGACATCATGGAAAAGGCCAAAGAGCTAGGCCGCGAGTTTGTGATACAGGTGAAGGGACAGGTCATAGAGCGCGAGTCGAAGAATCTAAACATGGCCACAGGTCATATCGAGATCCTGGTGTCTGACCTTACTATTTTGAATGAAGCGTTACTACCACCTTTCACTGTCGAAGATGCCACCGATGGCGGCGAAGACATCCGCATGAAGTATCGCTACTTGGACATCCGTAGGAATCCCGTGAAAGATAGCTTATTGTTCCGTCACCGTGTGGCCATGGAAGTGCGCAACTACCTTTCCAAAGAAGGATTTATCGAGGTAGAAACGCCTTACCTCATCAAATCTACTCCTGAAGGTGCACGTGATTTTGTCGTGCCTTCGCGTATGAATGAGGGGCAATTCTATGCACTCCCCCAATCACCGCAGACTTTTAAGCAACTTCTGATGGTTGGAGGAATGGACAAGTATTTTCAGATCGTTAAATGTTTTAGGGATGAAGACCTACGCGCCGACAGACAACCAGAGTTCACACAGATCGACTGCGAAATGGCCTTTGTGGAACAAGAAGACATCCTGAGTGTATTTGAAGGGCTAACGCGTTTTCTTTTGAAAGAGATCAAAGGTGTAGAAGTAGACACTTTTCCTCGAATGACCTACGATGAGGCGATGTGTCGCTATGGCAATGACAAGCCCGACATTCGCTTCGGAATGGAGTTTGGCGAACTAAATGCGGTAGCCCAACACAAAGACTTCAATGTTTTCAATCAAGCAGAATTGGTCGTTGGGATCGCCGTTCCCGGCGGAAATACCTTCACCCGAAAAGAAATCGACAAGTTGATCGACTGGGTGAAGCGACCACAGATCGGTGCCAAAGGTATGGTGTATGTTCGCTGTAACGAAGATGGCACCTACAAATCTTCGGTAGATAAATTCTATGGCCAAGACGACCTAGCCAATTGGGCAAATGCAACAGCTGCCAAGGCTGGGGACCTCATTTTAGTACTCTCAGGAAGCACAAATGAGACACGTGCCCAACTTAGTGCCTTGCGCATGGAGTTGGCAGAGCGTTTAGAGTTAAGAGACCCAGAAGTGTTCGCACCGCTTTGGGTGGTAGACTTCCCATTGTTAGAATGGGATGAAGACACCCAGCGTTACCACGCCATGCACCACCCGTTTACCTCTCCGAAACCAGAGCAATTGAACGAGTTGGAGAGCAATCCTGGCAACATCAAAGCCAACGCCTACGACCTTGTGCTCAATGGTAACGAGATCGGTGGTGGATCCATCAGGATCCATGATAGAGATGTCCAGGCGCGCATGTTTGACCTGTTAGGTTTTACACCTGAGGAAGCCAAGGCACAGTTCGGCTTCTTGATGGATGCCTTTCAGTATGGCGCACCGCCACATGGTGGTATCGCCTTTGGTTTCGACAGGTTGGTGGCTATCTTGGGTGGCCAAGAGACCATCAGGGATTTTATTGCCTTTCCCAAGAACAACAGTGGTCGTGACGTGATGATCGATGCGCCAGCACCTATTGATGAAGCGCAATTACAAGAACTCAACCTGAAACTAGATCTGAAATTGTGATGAGGGAACCCCGCCAGATGCGGAATGCTTTATATTGAAGGATGCCAACGCCCCATAACTACATAAGGCATATGCTCATTTGGAGATACAAGCTCATCTCCAACAGGCACTTCATTTACGTCTTTAGCGTATTAGTTGGCCTGTTTTCTGGATTGATCGCCGTTACATTAAAAAACGTCACTTTCTGGATCCAAAAAATACTAGAGAAGGGAATCATCCTTTCGCACATATCCCATTTCATATTGCCCTTTGTGGGATTGCTGCTTGTCTATCTCATTGTACGCTTTGTGTTGAAGGAGCCCGTAAAGCACGCCATCCCTTCCATTTTGTATTCGCTTTCAAAAAAGGCAGGTCTCATGTCGGCAAGGCGTATCTACATGCCGCTGATCACTGCTCCATTGACGGTAGGCTTTGGAGGTTCTGTCGGGTTGTTAGGCTCTGCCGTAGCCTCTAGCTCGGCGATGAGCTCTAACCTGAGTCGGTTGTTTCGAGTAGATGTAAAAACAAGAACACTGTTGATCGGGTGTGCGTCGGCTGCAGCCATCTCTTCTATCTTCAAGTCGCCCATCGCAGGTATCATCTTTGCCATAGAGGTCTTAAGCCTCGACCTCACCTTTGCCTCTTTGATCCCGCTTTTGTTAGCTTCGGTCTCTTCAGTGATCACCTCCTATTTCTTTTTAGGGGATCATGTGCTCTTCGACTTTACTATCAGTGAAAAGTATCAGATAAAGGACACGCTATTCTTTGTCTTGTTGGGCGTAGGGACAGGCATTGCCTCCATCTACTTCACTAAGATGTACTTTGCCATCGTAAAGCTATTCAGCAAGGTTAGCAGAGCCTTTTATCGATTAATCATCGGGGGGTTGGCCATCGGTGTGATGTTATATTTCATACCTCCGCTCTATGGTGAAGGTTTTGGTTTCATCAGAAATCTGCTGGAGGGAAATGACCTGATGGCAGTAGGCCGCACTCCGTTTGATGCCTTTATCCAAAATCCGTGGGTCATTATTGGCCTACTCTTCGGCATTACGGTCTTTAAGGCCATAGCCATGACCACGACTTTTGCCGCGGGGGGTTCTGGAGGGATCTTCATCCCAACCTTGGTGATGGGCAGTGCTTTGGGCAATGTCATCGCTAAGATCATCAATAACCTAGGCTTAGGTTTTGAAGTGTCTGAGGCTAACTTCACCTTAGTGGGCATGGCCGGATTGATCGCCGGGGTGCTTCATGCGCCGCTCACTGCTATATTTTTGATTGCCGAGATCAGTGGCGGCTATGAACTGTTCATCCCTTTGATGCTCAGTTGTGCGATCTCGTTCCTTATCACAAAAAATGCATTAGACCACACCATTTACACCAAAGAGTTGGCTGAACGTGGAGAATTATTGACGCACGACAAGGACCAAGCTGTGTTGACGTTGATGAATCTCGACGATGTGATCGAGACCAACTTCATTGCCATATCGCCAGACCTTACATTGGGTGAGATGCTACATAATGCGGTGTCTAAATCATCACGAAACCTCTTTCCCGTGGTCAACGCCAAAGGGGATTTTGAAGGTGTCATTCTACTGGACCACATACGAGAAATCATGTTTGACGCCTCGTTATATGAGACCATAATGGTAAACGACCTTACGCATGACGCACCAGCGCACATCCACTATGGCGAAGATATGAAGTTGGTGATGAAGAAGTTTCAAGATACAGGCGCTTGGAACCTTCCTGTGCTGCGCGAAGGGAAATATGCGGGTTTCGTATCCAAATCAAAGCTATTGACCGCCTATCGCAGAAAGTTGATCAAATTCGCAGGATGAAAAAAGATGTACGGCGTAAGAATTAAGGGGGAATTGTAAATTTGTGTCTTCATAAGACCGAAGACCGACCTCTGACCACAAAACTATGAAACACCTGCTGCGTTTTTTCTTTGTTTGCATCCTGATCGCCTTGGGTGTCGGTCATTATCTCCGAGGCGATGATTTCAAACTGGGCAACAAAGTGATTGGTCTTACGGTAGTCTTCGGCATTTTTATCTTCATGCCGTTGTTCTTGTATCATCGTTGGAAAGGAAAAAAACTTAAGGATTATGTGCTTTCACAAGAAAATCTCGACAAGATGAAGTCCAAATCGACCGAAAAACATGATAATCAATAATTTTTGTTACAAATCAGCATCATGCTCATCATCATGTCATAATAAAACGTAACTTGCACCTTTATTAATTACATTTCAATTACAATGACAGGTACTGTTAAATTTTTCAATGATTCCAAAGGGTACGGATTCATTACCAATGACGAAACCGGAAAGGACATCTTTGTGCATGTTACTGCACTAAACGGTGTTGAGCTAAAAGACGGTGACAAAGTAGAATATCAAGAAGAAGAGGGCCGCAAAGGCATGGTCGCTACGCAAGTACAAGTAGTAGGCTAACGAGATATACTAATTTTGTGAATCAACCAAGAACCTCCTATTTCGGGAGGTTTTTTTATGGCGTTTCCTC
>JANQRC010000061.1 GCA_028284745.1 Flavobacteriaceae bacterium | reverse complement strand
TGCTCTGTTCTGGTAGGTGATCTTGGCTTCGACAGTATCGATGGCGGCCTTGTCACCTGCCAAGGCACTTTGCTTGACACCTTCAAACCGAATTCTGGCATTTTCCAAAAAATTGCTGTAGATCTGCTGTTCGTTATAGGCCTGAAGCCAGTTAAAGTAAGAAACGGAAGCATTGAACAATACTTGGTTGACGGCTAGATCACGATCGGCCTTGGTCTGTTCTCTTAGGAACTTGGCTTTGCGAACCATGGCCATGCGCTCGTTGATGAGTAATCCTCTGGCTACTGAGAACGATACGCCTGCGCTAAATAGCCCATCGGTCGGTACGGTGCGCTCTGCATTTAGGAAGTCGCCTTCGTTCTGCTCAAAATTGGCCTTTAGCTCGATGCCATACCAAGTTGGTATCTTGAAGGTAGCGTTTAGCAAATCCCAATATTCGGTGCCTTTGAACTTTTTACGGTCATAGTCGACCTCGACCTTAGGGTCGAAACCACCACGTGCTTTCATTAAGTTGGCCTGCCCAACGGCAATGTTCAGTTCGGCCTGCTTGGCGATAGGATGGTACTTTTTCACATAGCCCAGATATTCTTCGAGCCCTAGCGTTCGTGAATCGAGACTTTGCCCAAAGATGCTTCCGCAGGCAAACAGAAGAATACAAGTGAATTTTATGTTCATCATTTCTTCTTTTCAGATTTGGCTATGCCATTTTCGGGTTGATAGTAATTTGGTGGGAACCCATTGAGTTGTCGCCATAGCTCGAACCAGATCGGTACATCTTCTAACAATGCGAGCGTGTAGGCACCCGATCCTGCCCTGACATCATCTGGCCATGGGTGGTCGTTGGGGTCAGGAGCTATAAGTATACGATACTTTCCGTTGTCGCTTATAAAGGTCTCTACAGCAACGACCACGCCACCGTAAGTTCCGTAAGATACATTGGGCCAACCGCTGAACACAATGGCAGGCCAACCGTCGAACTGGATGCGAACTTCTTCGCCAGTATGTATCAGCGGAAGATCGATAGGACGTACAAAGGTCTCAACCGCCATTTGCACATTTGCCGGCATGATTCCTACTAATGCCTGCCCTTCTTTGAAAGTTTCACCAACCCCCCCTAAAATAGCCTTGTTGATAAAACCGTTTTGCGGTGCCCTGATGTAATAGAGGTCGTTTCGAATAGAATAGTTAGTAAATTGATTCTCTAGCTTGGTTACCTGTGCCTCGGCATCAAACTGATTGCTTTGTGCGGTAAACTTATCACTCTGGGCCTTCGATATTTTGTCGGTGTACTCAGCCTGCGTGCGAGTGATCTCTACTTGTGCATTGATCACTTCATTCTTACTGGCCAACAATTTGTTCTCTTGCGAGACGCGCTTTGCTTGGGTCTCTTGTAGTTTCAAGCGCTTTCCTTCAACGTCTGTCAACGATTTCAAGCCTTCTTGTTCCAGTTGTGATGTTCGGTCAAACTGGCGTTGGGCGATGGTAAGATTGGTCTTGGCAGCTTCTAGGTCGATGCTATCGCTCTGTACCTTTAGCTTGGACTGCAACAATTTGTTGCGTGCTTGCTGAAGTTTCAAGCTTCGCTCGTTGGCCAAGGCGCCTATCTGTGTGTTAAGCGCCTTCACTTTTTCCTCATAAGAGGTGACCGACATTTCCTTGGCTTTGATCTGTTGTCCGGTACGTTCTACCAATTGTGGGTCGAAGTACTCATTCTTCACCTCAGAGATGTGCAAGATGGTATCGCCTTTTCTCACAAACTCACCTTCGCGGACATACCATTTTTCGATACGTCCCGGAATAGGCGACTGTATGGTCTGCGGGCGTTGGTCTGGCGTCAATGTGGTAACATAGCCATCGCCAGAGATATTCTGCGTCCATGGTAGAAACAGGATGATCACCAATACTACCGTAAAGACTATGAGAAAGCGATTCAAGTGCTTGTGATGGCGGTCATGAAATATTTTCTTAGCCGACTCTAGTTTCGAGACGTCTACATGTTTATTGACACTTTCTTTTGCAATGTTTAGCATGATGATCAGCTTTCGTTGATGATTTTTCCTTTTTCTAAGGTGACGATGCGATTACAGTATTTTGACCACTTGTTGTTTTGGCTAACAACGACCAATGCCCACGGGTTTATGGGATCGGCAAGGAAACTCATGATGCGTTCCGCTTCGGCGCGCTCAAAGTTGTCTAATGGGTCCTTCAGTATGAGCATTTTTGGTTTGCGAACGATGCTTCGGGCCAGCACGATCTTTCTGGCGACAACAAAAGGTATTTGTTTTCCTTCAGGATAGATGATGGTATTCAATCCCATGTCTTGCTCTTTTACGAACTCGGTAAGGCCTGTTTTTTCCAATGCCCAGTATACCTCTTCGTGGGTGATGTCATTATCGCCAAAAGTGATGTTGTTGAGGATCGTGCCCTCAAAAGGTGTTTCTTCGGTGAGAGACTGCCCAAGGTGGGATCGATAGTAGTTAAGGTGAATACCCTTCAGCGATACGTCATTAACAAATAGTTGTCCGTTAGAGGGTTCTACGATACCGGCGATCAATCTAAGTAAAGATGTTTTTCCCGAACCTGTACTTCCCTTGATCAGCATGGTACATTCTGGCGTTATGGTAAGCGAAATACCATCTAGAATGTCCTTGTCCTTGTCCGGTACGGAAAGCGTTATATTATGTAGCTCTACTTTGAAATTCTCATTCTCGGCAAAAGGCTTCTCGCCTATTTGCGGCTCTAGCTCTTTGTCGACAACCTGACCTAATTTTTCTAGGGAGGTGAGCACATCATAAAAGGATTCGAGACCAGTAATGAGCTTTTCTACAGAACTGATCACTAAAAGTATGATGATCTCGGCCGCCACAAACTGACCTATGTTCATTTGCTGGTTGAGCACCAGGATCCCACCGATCAGAAGCAGGCCAGCGGTGACCAATACTTTGAAACCGATCATCTGGATGAATTGCACTACTAACACCTTGAAATGGCTTTCTCGAGAATCTAAGTAGCCGCTTACAAGCCCATCAGTCTTTGTCAGCGCATGTGTGGTCTTTCCAGAAAGCTTGAAGCTGATGATAGACCTGGCCACCTCTTGTATCCAATGCGCTACCTTGTACTTGTTCTTGGACTCTGCCAAGCTGGTCTCCAAACCTCGTTGGGCGGTATATTTGAAGACCACATAGATCAGCAACAACAATAGTAGCCCATATATGATAAAGAAAGGGTGATAGAAAGATAGTAGCAACAGACCAAATATGATCTGTAACAAGGCTGCGGGAAAGTCTAATAATATCTTTGAAAGCCCTTTTTGTATGGTGAGCGTATCAAAAAAGCGATTGGCTAATTCTGGTGGATAGAAATTACGCAGTTCGCTCATCTTTATTTTAGGAAAACGATACGCAAACTCGATCGATGACCTGGTGAAGATCTTCTGTTGCATGTGTTCTATGATACGCATCTGAGTAAGTTGTAGAAAACCTGCAAAGGCAACGCCAATGGTGACCAATATTACCAGGATGATCCATGAGGTGCTCACTTGGGCACCTTGGATTAAGTTGATAATGGCTTGGATACCCAAAGGCAAAGAAAGGTTGACCAGACCCGCAAAGACAGCGTAATAAAATACTTGATAAAGGTCTCTCTTATCTAGCTGAAGCAATCCGACAAAGCGCTGCCAAGCTGTAAGGATGTTTTGTGACATCTATTTGATTTTTAATGTTTTGAAAACTAGGTCTTTGATGAAATCTGTTGGAGTGACCGAATGATTGCAATCAGTGATCGATTTGAAATGATCTTTCAGGAAACTCTGGTGCAAGGATGCTTCGATGATCGTACTTGCCAAACTGGCAGGGTACGGATAGGTGGTATCTACACTATGGATTATTTCTTGTAAGCGATGCACCAATCTTTTGTAGACGAGAAAATATCCCTCCTTGTTTTCTTGGTCTACTTCTTTGGTGAGATACGATTTTGAATATTCGTTGACCACGATCTGGTTGAGCAATACTTCATCGACATGGCTATAGGCATTGTCTTGCTCGGTCTTCTCAGTGATGATCTCAATAGTGGTCTCGAGCTTTTCAATTGGATCACTCATGCTATGGGTGGCAAGTACCAGCTTGAACTCTACCCAGCTCCAATACCAAGAGGTAAGGTACAATAGAAGCTTGTGCTTGTTCTCGAAATAACGATAGATCGAACTTTCATTGGAACTTATTCTGATGCCCAGTTTTTTAAAAGTGAAGGCTTCAAAACCTATCTCATGGACCATAACTATACTATTCTCTACAATACGCTTTCCAAGGTCTGAAGTCTCAGGATCTTTGAGATACAGCTTCTCGTTGATGGGAATACGTAGTTGATTCAGTAATCTTTCCATAGGGATTTATTTCGCATGCAAATATAATAGTATTACTATCATATGATAATAGTTTAACTTTTTGTTAACGAAGTTATTGCTTTCATTTTTCATACTTTTGCAATACAACAAAACCTTTGGGTCATGAGAAGTTTATTAGCATTGGTCATGCTGTCACTATGCTTTGTGGGACATACGCAAACTTCGGATGAAGTCAAAGTTGGTGACGAGCTCACCCTTGGGTCGCCGAGCACTAGTAGCTACGTGCATGTAGATTTCCCACAGAAGAATTTCATCATAAAACGAAATGGCATAGCCGACATGAAAAAAATGAAAGGAGTGCCTGTCACGGTAGTGGAAAAAGTTGAAGTAAATGGTTTTACAAAAGTGACCTTGGCCAGAAAGGACGGTAAGCGCTTCTTCAGAATGAAAAAGCAAGTTACCGCTGATCTGGCAGAAGCGTTCGAAGCGGGAGAGCTAGTGCTCTAGGTCAAAGTACTATTCTGCATAGAGATGCTTGTAGTCCTTGCCACTAAGGATGGACAGCATATCTTTTTCAAGTGTCTCTACAGGTGCTTCGACAATTCGGTTGATCTCTTTGTTCTCTCTATAAAAGATGAAGGTCGGGACATTGGTAATGTCAAGGCCTTCTTCTAATTTTTCAGGCGTGTCCTTGTCACGTGAAACGGTGATCAATTGTAGTTTTTCATGATCAAAACCTGCCTCGTCCATGATCTTGTAGAATGCAGGGACTTCTCTTTGGCTATCACTACACCAGGTGCCCATGAACAGCTTCACGTGGCTCACATCGCCAAGCCTATCCTTGAATTGTGCGATAGTTTCACTATCGGCAGTATGTAGTCTGTAGTTCTCATCGAACCAGAGGTCGCCGTAAGGTTCAGCCTCAAGGTCTTTTCGGTCTTTGGTCCCCAGCAGGATCGGTGCTTCCTCTTTTTCTACGATCTCGGTGGACACTCCTTCAGCCTCATTGGTTGTTCCTTCTTCCGTCTTCTTGTTTCCGCAGCTTACTACTAATAATACTCCCAAAAAGAAGAAGGTATGCTTCATACTGTTGATATTCATTACAATAAAGGTTTTTGTGTCATTAGTTCTGGTTGCTCGATACCGATGAGCTTTAGTACGGTCGGGGCGATGTTTCCTAACACACCATGGCCAATTTCTTTGATGTCGTTGTCAACCAAGATAATGGGCACAGGATTGGTGGTGTGTGCCGTATTTGGACTCCCATCTGGATTTACCATGGTATCGCAATTGCCATGATCGGCGATGATGATGCTGGTATACCCGTGTTCTTGTCCGGTAGTGACCACATCTTTGGTGCATTGATCTACGACTTCGCAAGCTTTGACCGCAGCTTCCATGCTTCCTGTGTGGCCAACCATATCTGGGTTTGCAAAGTTTAGACAAACAAAGTCTACTTCTTCTTCTTTTTCTAATTCAGTAACAATAGCATCTCTGATCTCGTAAGCGCTCATTTCGGGCTTCAAGTCGTAAGTGGCCACTTTTGGAGATGGACAAAGAATGCGTTCTTCTCCTTCAAAAGGTTCTTCACGACCGCCGTTGAAGAAAAACGTGACATGCGGGTACTTTTCGGTCTCAGCAATGCGGATCTGTCTCTTTCCTGCCTTGCTGAGTACTTCGCCTAAGGTGTCTTTGATATTCTCCTTGCCATAGATCACTTTGATGCCTTCGAAACTGTCATCATAGTTGGTCATGGTAACATAGTACAGCGGTAGCTTGTACATGTTCTGCTCGTAGAAGTCTTGTTGCGAGAGTGCTTGTGTGAGCTGGCGTCCGCGATCCGTACGAAAGTTGAAGAAGATAATGACATCGTTTTCTTTGATGGTCGCTACAGAGGTACCGTTCTCTGTGATGACTATCGGTTTTATAAACTCGTCGGTGATCCCTTCATCATAACTTTCTTGAATGGCCTTGACTGGATCGTCTGCTGCTTTTCCTTGGGCATGTACCAGAAGGTCATGCGCTAGCTTTACACGCTCCCACCGCTTGTCGCGGTCCATGGCATAATAACGCCCGATAACGCTTGCTAGTTTTGTATTTCCTTCAGAAAGGTGATTCTCTAGTTCTTCTATAAAGCCTTTACCCGATTTAGGGTCCACGTCACGACCATCGGTAAAGGCATGCACATAACTTTTTGCCACGCCACTGGCATTGGCAGCAGCTATCAATCCTTTTAAATGATCGATATGCGAATGTACGCCGCCATCACTTACCAGTCCAAGAAAATGGACCGCTTTGTTACTTTCCTTGGCATATTGAAAAGCACTTTGAAGCGCTTCTTCATCTTTAAGAGTGCCATTTTCAACAGCTAGATTGATTTTGGCGAGGTCCTGATATACGATACGACCTGCACCTAGATTCATATGGCCAACCTCGCTATTGCCCATTTGACCTTCTGGCAGACCGACATTCATGCCGTCTGTCCTAAGCTCGGCACTTGCATACTTGGTGTAGAGCGAATCCATAAATGGAGTATCTGCATGTTCGATGGCAGATACTTTTGGGTCAGGCGATCTTCCCCAACCATCTAATATGATAAGGATAACTTTTTTGTTCATGTTCTTGCTATAATAGTGGTTCAAAGATAGCAAGAAAAGCGAGGTGATGTTATTGGGTATTTTTTGAAGATCAGACCTGTTAGCTGATGATTACTCATTTGTAAACTTAAAGTACCTGCTTTTGGTGAGTTTAATGTGGCATTGACAGATCTGTGAAGAGAATATGATGCATGGGCCATCCTTCATGAAAAGTATTGCATGTGAACGATCGGATCGAGAATTTCGTGTCAGGAAACTTCGTTGCGCCTAAAGGCGAGGCATTTACTTGTTAAAGTTAAATCGAAGTTAATCATTGTTAAACTTTGAAACAAATTTGAATCACAGTAGTCTTTTAAACATGAATCATTCAATTCTAATCAAAACTCAAACATTATGAAAAAACTAGCTTTTTCACTACTATTTGTAGCAGCAACGTTGACCACAGCAACTGCATCTGCGGCAGTTGAGAACAATTCTACAGCTATTGAGGCCGTCGTTAAACCAAAAGTGAATGCCTTTTGTATGGCAATCGTAAAAGGTGATACCGAGTTGGTGAAGAAAATGATCGCGCTTGGCCAAGATGTCAATGAGAAATCAAATGGAATGACTCCGGCCATGTACGCGGCCCGATACAACAAAGTAGATATCTTAGAACTTCTTATAAAAGAGGGTGCTGATCTTAAGGCAAGATGCTCAAAAGGGCATACGGCCAAATACTATGCCAAGCATTCTAACGCAACAGACACACTTGCTCTTTTAGAGTCTGTACGATAATTCCTCAAGCATCAAAAAGCAAAAGCCTTGCGATCGATCGATCGCAAGGCTTTTTCGTGTCTCTTGGCTCAATGTCTTCTAAAAGCTAAATCCTGTGGCTGCTCTATAAATGAAAGCATACAGTACAAAGCCAATGGTAAGAAAACAGAACCAGCAAAGTACCTTCAAAAATGTTCCTACGAGGTCATTGCCAAGGCTTTGGAACATGGTCAAGTACAATTGTTTTACAAGTAGAAGTGTGGTCATAGGCTATAGGTTTTTGGTTAACGACTACTACTGCCAAGCAATGTAAGCTATGTGATAAGGAAGATCGGAGGGGCTTTCAAAAGATTAATTACAACAAAGTAACAAACAAAATATGCTGTGATTCATCTAATATAGACGAAAGCACTATAAATATAGTTAAAAAGTACGAATTAAGCAAGGAATGTGCGATATGATCAATGCCTCTGATATTTCTCGATAGATTCTTTGATCTTCTCGATACGATTGTCTGGGTCGGGATGTGTGCTTTGAAATTCAGGTACACGATCTGGGCCAGCGGCAGCTTTCAATATCTCCATGACACCTATCATTTGATAGGGGTCATAACCCGACTTCATCATCATCATCACGCCAAGGTCATCACTTTCTAGTTCATCTCCGCGCCCATTCTTTAACAATGTCTGTTGGCCGATGCCATTAACAAGCCCGCCTGCATCAGCGCCTACTGAGGCGCCCATTGAGATGGTGCGCCAAAATTCTGTCTCTGCAATGCGTTCGGCAGAGTGTCTCCCTAAGACATGACCAATTTCATGGCCTAAAATTCCAGCAAGTTGGTCTTCATTTTCTAGTTTGGAGAATAAAGCGTACGTGATAAAGATCTGTCCGCCTGGCAATGCAAATGCGTTGATGGTTTGGTCGTCTCGCAACAAGTGGAACTCATATTTATAGGGAGTTTCGCGGGCAATGCTATTTTGCACTAACTTGTTGCCCACCATGTCTACGAACGCTTGATACTTCTGATCTGGGTAGAGGCCACCATGCTGCTGGGCCATTTGGTCCCTACTGTCCAACCCAAGATTAATCTCCTGGTCTGAGGTCATATTGATCGTTTGTATGCGGCCTGTGTACGGATTTTGTTCTTTGCTATTGCATTTCTTGAAGAACGCAAAGGCCACAATGGCAAGGCCTATCAACAATCGAATCTTTAGCTTACTTCCTCTCATCCCAAAAAACTTATTGTCTAAAGTTAGTGATTTTAGGGAAGTAGTTTTGGATTGATATCTAGAATATTCTCTGATATATATGAATTGATGAATTCTTCGGTGAAATGCTCACTTCCCATCAATTTCTCTTCCTGAAGTAGCTTCTTTATGTCCAATTCGCGATAGGCTTTTAGATAAGGGAGAGAAAGTGCCGCGTAACTATAATGCCAAGGTTCGTATTTGAAACCTTTGCGGTCTTCGTGTTCAGTATAGACCAAATAAAAGCCGAATGTCTCCGAATGCTCGTCCATCCATTCCTTCAACTTGCAAAAAGGGCCGTCTTCATGAAATTTGCTGGGTACCAGCACATCACCTGTGGTGGTCTGACTACCGTCTATGATGTCGAGATCGGTGCCCCAATGATGCCTCGAAGTGCCTGGGATGGTAGAATATTCGATGATCTTCTTGATGGCCTTTTCTGGAGAAAGTCCTTGCTTGGTGAAACGCTTGTACTTTCGCTCCCAGATGCGATTTTGGTGTGCGTAGTTGCGATAGCTGGACACCACTTGGATGTCAATACCATCTGCTGCTGCTGCCGACTTCATCTTAAGAAAAGCATGATGCGCTTCCTCTCTCAATGAAAAACCATCGCCAAATAGTTTGGGATTGCCTTGGCCCAGCAGTTCTTCTTCAGGAATTGATATGGGTTGAAATCCTACGTTGAGGGAGGTAAAGAACAAGATTGTGACAAGTGTACTTTTCATTGTAGCAATTTAGTCATTTGAAAGTGAGGGCCAAAGATGGGGACTTCAAATTCTTTGCTGCAAATCTCATACCCAAGTCTCCTGTAGAAATTCAGCGCTTTGATACGGGCATTCAGCCAGATGCGCTGTGCGCCTCTTTCTTTCAACATGCGTTCGCCCTCGTCTACCATCAATTTGCCCAGCCCTTTGCTTCTGAAATCTTCCAAAACGGCCATTCCCCTTAGTTGATACTGAATTGTCTCGTGAAACCCCGGGCGTAGATTCTCGATAAGGGTCACTGTCCCGATATGTTGCTCGTTGGCAAATAAACCTATGTGAAGTGTTGTGCCCATATTGTCTTCGGCAAACATGCAGGCCTCCCTTGGTTTTCCTTTGCGAAGGACAGGATGCCGTATGTCATGCGCCTGCTTGGCAGAAATGGTCTTGACTGAGTACCTCATGAATTTGCAATTTGAAGCTAAAGTTACATTGTGAACAACAAATGGCAACTCATTATGGCAAAATCTTTATCTTTGAGATACGAGGGAGTGGCTCATCCCGATAGCTGTCGGGAGATAGAGCCTTCGCTAGGGGTCTTTTGTCCTTACGAGAGAGAAAGAGAAAATATAAGCGGGAGTAGCTCAGTTGGTAGAGCGTCAGCCTTCCAAGCTGAATGTCGCCGGTTCGAACCCGGTCTCCCGCTCCATAAGGTCTCGCCCATGCCGGAGTTTCTTAGTATTGATAGATCACGAGCATACCTCATTATAATTACCAAACTCACCCCTGAAGTCCCCTCAAGAGGACAACTTTATTTGCGTAAATTCCTCCCTCGAGGGGAGACCAAGAAGGGTGTCAGTTTTAAAAAGCGCTAGATCGCCTTTTGATCTCAATTAAAACTACCGTATCGGTAGCAGATTTTCATTGGAATGCGATTTTTGAGCCTGAGCGGATCTCATGAGGCTTTTTCCCATGCTCAAAGATTCTGGCCGTATGTTCCCCTCCCAGTGTAACGATCTCTCCTGAAACTTCTAGCCAACTCCCTTCTCGCAAGCCCACTACTGGAGTTTGATCAATGTGGTGAAACTCTTTGATGCGGGTCTCGCGCGTCTCACCCATGTGTTTGCTGGTTGGGTCTGGGTCTAGATAATGAGGGTTTATGTTGAAAGGCAGCATGCCCAATGTTTCGAAACTTGGCGGGTATGCAATGGGCATGTCGTTGGTGGTTTGCATGGTTAGGCCACAGATATTGCTGCCGGCACTGGTGCCAAGATAGCGAGTGCCG
>JANQRC010000054.1 GCA_028284745.1 Flavobacteriaceae bacterium | reverse complement strand
GAACGGTCTCTTTTTGACGTCTTTCTATATCACGTAGATCCGAAACTTTTCGTTGCTCCAGATAAAAGTTGATGTCTCCTAGGTACTCTTTTACTTTGTGGTCCTTGAATTCATAGACCTTATCAGTGAGTCCTTGTAAAAAGTCACGGTCGTGCGACACTAGGATCAATGTACCTTCAAACTTTTGCAATGCTTGCTTCAATACATTCTTGGATTGGATGTCCAGGTGGTTGGTCGGCTCGTCCATTATGAGCGCATTGAAAGGCTGAAGCAACAGTTTTGCCAGTGCCAGACGATTGCGCTCACCACCAGAAAGCACCTTGACCTTCTTCTCTACCTCGTCACCCCTAAAGAGGAAAGCACCTAAAATGTCCCTTACCTGTGTGCGATTACGTTCATTAGCGGCATCGACCATGGTATCTAGCAACGTCTTCTCACCGTCTAAGTATTCGGCTTGGTTCTGTGCAAAATAACCAAGTTGCACATTATGTCCGAGTTTCAAATTTCCTTCAAAAGAAATCTCGTTGATGATCATCTTGGCCAATGTGGTCTTTCCTTGCCCGTTCTGCCCCACAAAGGCAATCTTGCTTCCGCGCTCTACCAAAAGGTCGATCGCACTCAGCACCTGCTTCTCACCATAGTTCTTACTAAGTCCTTCTGCCTCGATGACCACCTTGCCAGGTTGTATGCTAACGGGGAAGTTGAGATTCATGGTAGCATGGTCTTCCTCGTCTACCTCGATGCGGTCTATGCGATCCAGCTTCTTGATCAGTGACTGTGCCATGGTGGCTTTAGAGGCTTTGGCCCTGAACTTTTCGATCAGCTTTTCTGTATGCTGAATGTGCTTCTCCTGATTTTTCTTGGCTGCCAATTGCTGTTCACGGATCTCTTGACGCAAGACCAGGTACCTTGAATACGGCTTGTTATAATCGTATATCCTTCCGAAGGAGATCTCAATGGTACGGTTGGTCACATTGTCCAGAAACATTTTATCGTGCGAGACGATGACCACAACACCGGGGAAGCCCTTTAGAAATTGTTCTAGCCAGATGATCGATTCGATATCTAAGTGGTTTGTGGGCTCATCAAGCAGGAGAATATCATTTTTTTGCAATAGAAGTTTTGCTAGTTCGATGCGCATCCGCCAACCACCTGAAAACGTATCGGTAAGCTTTTCAAGATCCTCACGCTCGAAACCTAGTCCCTGCAGTACTTTTTCGGTATCGCCTTGGTAGTTGTAACCCCCTAGTATCTCATAGCGATGGGTTGCATCATTTAGGTCGATGATGAGTTGTTGATAGGCTTCACTCTCATAATCGGTTCGTTCAGCTAGCTGTTGATTGATGTTTGCAAGCTCAGTCTCTATCCCTTTGATCGCTGAAAATGCTTGATAGGCTTCCTCTAAAACGGTTCTTCCGTACGCAAAATCAATATCCTGGCGCAAGAAGCCTATTTGCAATCCTTTCTCTAGGGCCAATTCGCCTGTATCGGCCTCTTGATCCTTAGCAAGGACCTTCAATAGCGTAGACTTGCCAGCTCCGTTCTTTCCGATAAGCCCTACACGGTTGCCCGCGGCAAGCCTAAAAGAAATATCGCCGAAGAGTGTCTCACCGCCAAAGGAGACCGAAATGTTGCTTACATTCAGCATATCGTATCGTTGTGTTACCCAAGTTGCTAAACTATCGTTCTGTTCTTGGTATCTTTGAGCACCAAAACTACGCGATCATGTTAAAAAAGGGAACTAAAGGCTATAGCATTTTCACAGGAAGTTGCCCCAAATGTCACCAAGAGCGCATGTATACCACCAAGAATCCTTATGTGCTGGCAGATGCTTTGAAGATGAATGAAAGCTGTAGCCATTGTGGCACGAAATACAAGATCGAACCCTCGTTCTTCTATGGCGCCATGTATGTAAGTTACGCCGTGGGCATTGCCTTTGCAGTGGTGGCTTTTGTGACCTCTTATCTTTTTTTAAATACCTCTTTGAAAGTTGCCTTTGGTGCAATTGTAGGTACGCTCATCGTTTTCTTCCCTATTATTTTGAGGCTCTCCAGAAACATTTGGATCAACATGTTTATGAGCTACGACAAGGCTCTGGCTGAGAGAGGTGTTAACTAGACCTGAAATACTTTTGCTGAAATCGTTTGATATCGGTTTCTGGGTCAAGTTCTTGGCCATCTTCGATGTGATCGAACAACTGTTCTGAGACCGTTGGGGCGATCATGACGCCTCTTGACCCCAATCCATTGAACACATACAGTTGCTCGTGTATCGGGTGTTGCCCTACCATAGGTCTTCTGTCTACAACTGTTGGTCGAATCCCGGCCACGTGATCGATCACCTCAAACTCGCACGACAAGAATGACCTGAGTTTTCTGAGCAGTTCTTCCTTGGCATCTTTAGTGGGTACGTTCGTCTTATCTTTCCATTTGTAGGTAGCACCAATGCGATATACGTCATTTCCCAGAGGAATGATGAATACTGAGGACTTTACCACTTGCTCCAGTTTTAGTTTTGGTGCTTTTATGGTGAGTAGTTCCCCTTTTGTTCCATTAAGAGGCAAGTAGTCGAAAAATGGGTTCTGTTTGAGTCCGTAGCCTTCGCAGAAGACCACGCGTTTTGCCTGTATTCTTCCGTATGTGATCGGACCCTTGTCTAATTGAAGTAGTTCGTATGTAAAGGACTTTTCTTCTAAAAAGCCTTTTTCTTGTAAAAACTGTCGGTAGTTCTCTAGCAATACTTTAGTATCTACTCTTCCTGTGTGCTTTACTTCCCCGAAATGGTGCTGTGCTTCTAAGCATTTATTTTTATTGGCAATAAGGTCTGGAGAAAGGAATTCAGAAAGTATGGGGTTGTCAGTTGCTGCGAACCAATTGTTCTGCTCTTCTACCGAGATAAGGCGACGGTATATGGGCAGTTTGTGATCTAGCTTTGCCTTGAGCTTATCTTGAAGCTTTCCGTAAAATCCATCAATACGTGCCAGTTGGTCCTTTGCATTCCAAGCGGGTGTAAATCGTTTTAAGATGACAGGATTATAGAGACCCCCTGCCACTACCGAAGATCGTTGTGACCTGTTTTCGAAGACGACAAAAGATCTTCCGCTTTTGAGCAATTGCTCGCAAAAGGAAATTCCTGCCAATCCTAGCCCCACAACCAAATAGTCTTTCATCTAAACGGGAGATCCATGCTCGTTTCTATCCATCTTCCAAAAATAGGCAACCCAACTGTAAGAACAGAGACGCCTATCTGCAATAGATAGGCGTCTCTCTCACTCATTTGGGGGAGCTTAAACGTTAATAACTCCACATATCTTGTTCAAAATCACGAACTCGGGTCTTCACTCGATCAGATTCCAGCAATTGCATCAATGCGTTCTCTTGGATATATTCAGCCACATCGCGATCGCCATAGACGTTATCCTCTCTGTAGATCACGGCACTAAAACGTCGGGCATTTAGCAAGTGGTCGTATGAAATTGGCAAGGCCGAATTTCTGTTGTTGAATACTTTGGACTCGTGCAACACCTCGCGTGCATTTGGGAACCATACCCAGAAAAGTTCTACTAAATAGTCCTCTGCTGCGCCTTGGTCAATGAAATTCACATCGGGTGCCACAGGAGCAATACCCAATAGACGAAATTTCATCTCTCCTTGGCGCTTATCGAAATACCATACTCCTTTGATACGATACTCTTCGATATCTGCAGCCGTTAGGTTGCGAATATCGACGTACTCAGCTGATACTTCCTCACCGGCATTCAACTGCTCATAACCGAGGTCTAACGTATCGACCTTCTTCAAAGAAGCTTGGATGTCATTCAGTGTTCTCTTCTCAGTAAAGTAAGAGTCGGCATAGACATGTTCTATGTTCCCGTTTCTGATATTCTTCATCAACACTTGGTACAATGACCTACGGTTAGCGTCGATCCCGATGGTATCGGTCGGATAATAGTAAGGGAAGTTCACCCTTTCGTCTAGATCGATCTTTTCCCATACGGTTTTAGACCACAACACATCTCTATCGTCTACATAACCGTATTCTAGCGGTGTATCTTTGTCGGCAGCTATTTGCTCATCTGTTCTGACACCGATCTGATCTGGCGTCTTTGCGTTGAGCAAGTTAGACTGAGCCCAACCAGACATCGCAAACGAAACAGCTAACATTGTGATTATAAAACCTTTTGTTTTCATGATACGTGGAACTTACGTTGCTTAATTTGTAATTTCAATAGTTACTGGAGAAACCTTCTTAGGCCTCGTAGAACTTCCTATGATAGATGTGGTAAGGTCGAATACCTGAACGATGTCTCCTCTCTTAGCTCTTTTTAGCGCTGATTTGGCTCTACCGTCTAGTTTTCTACCTCTTACCTGAATAGTAGGCTGACCTGGCACCTTGATCTTAAATGAGCTAACCGCTAGGTTAATGTCAAAATCAAAGTCTTCGAGCACAGCACCAACCGTAGCGATCGATAAGTTGTTTCTAGACATCTTAGTAGATCCTGCCTCGCCACGCACAGTGGCCACAGGTCTTGGGATATCTTTGATACGGAATTTGACGCTGCTGCCCACGGGTCTGCCATCAGGCAACTTACCAGAAGCTTTGATGCTAACTTCTCTACCAGTTGTAGGTCTCATAACATATTTGCTACCTGATATTCTTCTTAGTCCTGAAGCACTCGCAGAGACCTTGTTGTCTGGAATACCAGGGATGGAAACCGTCATTGGGTTATCTACACCACGGTATACAACATTCATCTTATCAGCAGAGATCACAGCAGAGTTAGGCTTCGAGATCGTGGCAAAGATTTGGCTCACTGGCACTTCGATATCCTCACCATCTTGTGAGAAGATCAACTTCCCTTCGATCTTGTGATCGCCTGGACGACCAGCACCGACTTTGAGCTTTACTTGGCCACCTTCCATGGTGAAGTCTTTGCCTTCCTCTAGCTTACGACCATCCAAAGTCAATTCAACCTTGTTGGGTTTTGTAGAGTTGTCTGTTCTACCAAGAACGATGTTACCGTCAAATACCTCTCCGGCGTAGTAAGCAGATTTTGGTTGTTGAAGCAAGGTAGAGTAGTTCTTCATAGAGATCTCTTCCTTCAACTTGCCACCTAGCATAGCGTTCAGGATCTCTTCTTCAGTAGTCTTTACATCAGCTTTCATCTGAACCACACGGTTGGTAGAAGCCACCGATGGGAAGCCTTTGAAGTTGTAGGCCAACCAGTCTACTTTCTTACCATCGCGATTCTTGGCTTTTCCGTTCTCATCTCCAGTAGAGAAACGTTCTGTGATCGCTGAAGCGATTTCAGGGAAATCCTTACCGACCAAGGTAGTTACTTCGGCACGATACTTATTGATCGCCTCTACGAAAGCTTGTCCTTCTGGTGTATAGCCGTCACCTTTGAAAAGGTACTGGTCAAGGTCGTCTGCTCTATCTTGGATCTGGTAATCGTCTGCAGCGATCTTTCCGGCAGCGATCGCTGGATTGATCTTTGACCTTACCTCATCGAGTGTAGATTGAAACTCAGCAGACAGTTGCTTGATCTTCTGTGCATTTTTATTCAACTCGCCAAACTTCTCGGCATTTTCACCGGCTTTGGTAGTTAGACCATTGTACGCTGCGTTGGTGCGTTCATCAGCCATTGAGATAGAAGCCTGAAGCTTCTCTGTTCCCAGACCGAAGGCTCTAAGGACCTCTTTGTCCATATTCAAGGCCAACATCGCGATGAACACCAGGTACATTAGGTTGATCATCTTCTGACGTGGCGATAATGCTGCTTTTGCTGCCATGACTAATTAGTAGGTTTTAGGTGAATCTAATTAGTTACGGTTCATAGCAGAAAGCATTCCTCCATAGACACCGTTCAATGAAGAAAGGTTAGAGGTCAATGATTCCATTTGTTCTTTAAGCTTAGCAGCATTCTCTGCCACAGCTTCGTTTGCAGCTGTTTGGCGAGAGGAGCTTTCAACTTGAGACTTATACAAGCTATTCAATGTTTCCATTTGGGCGGCAGCTAGAGACATTTCTTCACCATACTTCTTAGTAGAGGCAACAGCATCGACTGTTGGAGAGATGTTCTTAGCAGCACCTTCAAAGTTGCGGATGCTTTCACCTAGGCTGTTCATAAGGCCAGCGTCGATCTGGGCTTCTTTAAGAAGTTCGTCTAGTTTTGAAGATAGCAACCCTTCGGCTTCTTTGGCTTGTTTTGCATCATTCTTGCCTTTGGTAGTTAGACCTCCTGCCAACTCTGGATAAACCAGTGTCCAGTCTAGGTCGTCCTCAACAGGCTCGAAAGCTGAGATAGCAAAGATGATCGCTTCAGTGATAAGACCTACTGCAAGAAGTAGACCACCGTTGATCGGGCCGATCTCCCAGTGAAGGATCTTAAAAAGTGCACCGAGGATTACAATTGACGCACCGATACCGTATGCGAAATTAAATAGCTTTTTAGAAGATTTTGATTGTGCCATGATTAAAAATTTAGTTTAGTTAAGTATTAATAAAATTTGAGATGGGTTTATTGTTCAATATCATCTGTCCCCATGTAGTCTTGCACTGTTCTAAAGCCAATGTAGCTTCTAGCTGAATCTGCATACTCAAAGTCTCTAGAGCTTACTTGCAAGAAATACGCGACGTCCTTCCACGACCCGCCTCGAATTACTTTTCTGTTGTTGTCGGACATAGAAGAGTTGGGGTTCATGGAAGATACGTACTCATAAGACCCTGCATCATACGATGAGTTGGTCCATTCTGAGACGTTGCCTGCCATATTGAACAGACCATAGTCGTTAGGTTCGAATGATTTTGCTTCAACGGTATACAATGCTTGATCTGCGGCATAATCTCCACGAAGCGGCTTAAAGTTGGCCATGAAGCATCCTCTATCGTTCATTAGATAAGGACCTCCCCATGGGTATGTGCCTGATTCTAGGCCACCGCGGGCAGCAAATTCCCATTCTGCCTCGGTTGGCAATCTAAAGGCGTTAACATAGTTTTTCTTTTCTCTCTTGGTTTTTGATTTCTTGTATTGCTGTCTCCATGCGCAGAATGCTTTTGCTTGTTTCCAAGAGACACCTACAACAGGGTAATCGCTGTATGCATCGTGAGAGAAATAGTCGTTGTGCATCGGCTCGTTGTACGAATAAGAGAAATCTTTGATCCACACAGTGGTATCGGGATAGATCTCTACAGCCTCGGTCTTGACGAATTCACTTCGTTTTCCTTTTCTAGACCTTGCGGCAGCGTCCATATCTACATAGATGTACTTGTACTTCAACTTCTTCACATCCATGGTACGTTCTCCGTTGTACGAGTCTTCAAAAGGAATGTACATAGAGTCGATGACTTCGGTGTATAGCACATCTGGGAAATCCTCTGTATTCCAGACCAGGTCTACATCCCAATTAAGGAAACGACCCTCATAACCTGTTTCACCTAGGCCGGCATAGTTTTCATACATATACTTCTGGTAAACAGACATATCTGTAGTATCTGCATCTAAAAAAGCATAATCACCAATACCTTCATCTTCGGGAGTCTTACCTTCTTCATCAGCAAGGATGGCCAATTTGGTCCTAACGATAGAATCGCGAACCCATTGAACAAATTGTCTGTACTCGCTGTTGGTTATCTCTGTTTCGTCCATGTAGAAAGAACGAACTGTGACAGTCTTGGTAGGGGCGTTGAATAGTTGAGCCTTGTCATCATCAGCCTTACCCATGATGTATGAGCCACCTGTGATCAGGGTCATCCCATATGGCTTCTCGGGAAACCATTTTTTCCCTTTTACACCTACAAGCTCTCCTCTATCGCCTCTTCCACAGCTAAACATGAAAATTGCGGCGGTAGCCAACACTAATAGCTTTTTCATATTGATTCGGTTAAATTCCATTTTAAGATCAAGCGGCCGTAAACCTATTTATTAATTTCTGTATCTGCAATTTTTTTTTGCGAAAACGCCCTTTTGCGATGCGTAGTCGACAAACTGCGATGTTAAACCGTTCAAATATCGAGCACTCAACTCATAGCTTTTCGGTACGCTTTCCACCAACGCTGGGGCATTTGATTGTTGCAAGCGTCCAAATAATCTTGGTGCGTGCATGGTAATAACGCACTTGTTCTAGAATTATTATTTGAAGCCGCAATTAATGGTGCTTGGACCCACCATCGCTGGCTTTTGGGGCTTTTATAGAACGTTAACTCCTGATAGTCGACCAACACTGAATATTTGGTGTAACCTTCAACAGATCGCCTTGGATATTCGTCAAGCCTGAAGTTTACTCCTTCAATGAAATACCACAATGTCTGGGCCAGCAGCTGGGCATAGGTTTCATTATCTTGGAATTCGAAAAAGCCAACCGAAGATACCCTGTCGCTGATCCCCGCATATCTGGCCAAAGCACACAATTCCATACCTCCAAAACCTGTTGGCGAAAGCCCTTTGGCCATACCTGCATCACTTGCCCTTACTGATGACAAGTCGAAACTGACCAGATCAGCACTGCGCATCACGGGCTCTGCGATCTTAGGGTCTCTTGTCACTTCGCCCAAGCGGAACGCATCAAAGAAGAGCCTCTCCATCAGGTCTATCTCTTCCTGTGCGTTGAAGAATGTCTGAAAACCAAGGTTTGTATAATGATTCAGGTTATTAGGTTTCTCCATGATGATCTTACTCATATACGAATGAGAAGAGATCAGCTGCTCAGCATCTCCAAAATCGAACTTACTATCAACTGAAACAATGTTGACCATCTGTGCAGAATCATCATAGGCCCTGTAAAGAGGGAAGGTCAAGTCCTGACCTCCACCGAAAAAGACAGGGATCACATCTTGGTCGATCAACCGCGCGCTCAGTGTCTTTACTGCGAAGTACGTATCCTCTAGTGTGGCACCCGCATTGATATTACCTAGATCCACAGCCTTTGAGCTCCAATTGCCGGCAAACAACCTATACAAATGGTATCTCACACGGCTAAGGTCTGCCGATTGTCTCCATCGCACATCGGCGCTACGATGCTCATTGATTCCTATCAGGGCAATCTTGACATTCTCTGTGGAAGGTATCCCATACCTTTCTGTATGAATGCCGACTGTCGCGCCAAATGATTGTTTTGGCAATAGTTGGTTGTGGGCTATTAGAAAATCAGCAACGGGTGATAGGAATTCAAAGTCCATAGGGTCCTACTGCTTCTTTTTGGCAGCTGCTTTCTTTTTTGAAGTAGACTTGCTTTTACTTTTTTCAGAAAGCAATTCTTTGGCCCTCTCAAGGGTGAGGGTCGCAGGGTCTACATCTTTGCCTAATTCTACCTTATTTCTTCCTTTCTTGATAACAGATCTGCCCCATCGGGCTTTCTCTACAGTTATCCCTTCATCCTCCCAATGCTGAATGAGTTTCTCTCGCTCTTTCTTCTTCTTGTCTTCAATCAATTCTTCAATATCGCCTTGGGAGAGATTGTCAAAATCGTATTTTCTATTCACGTTGATGAAGATCCCATTCCATTTGATAAAAGGGCCGAAGCGTCCTTTTCCTCTGGTAACGTCATGACCCTCATAAGCGGCTATGGGCGCATCGGCTTCTTGCTTTTGAGCAATGAGCTCAGTGGCACGCCTAAAGTCGACACTTAACGGGTCTTCTCCTTTTTCTAGAGAGACAAACGTTTTTCCATAACGGATGTATGGCCCATATCGCCCGACATTCACTTCCACTTCTTCACCTTGATATTGTCCCAGTTTTTTAGGTAGCGCAAAAAGCTTCAATGCATCCTCCAAGGTTAGTGTCCCTATCTGTTGGTCTGGCAGGAGACTGGCAAACTTGGGCTTTTCCTCATCTTCAACAGTCCCTACTTGAACCATGGGGCCGTACTTGCCTAATCGCACACTGACCTGCCTGCCTGACTCAGGGTCGGCACCTAGGATGCGCTCGCCTGTTTCTCTATCTGCATTTTCTTCTACATCTTCGACCATCGGATGGAAATCCTTGTAGAAACCATCGATCATTGCTGTCCACTCGGCATCTCCTGAGGCAATGTCATCAAAATCTTGTTCAACTTTCGCCGTAAAGTTATAGTCCAAGATCTCCTCAAAGTTCTTTACCAGAAAGTCGTTCACGATCATTCCTATGTCAGTGGGCACCAACTTCCCTTTATCTGAGCCCACTTTTTCGGTCAATGTGGTCGAAGATACACTACCATTCTTCAGCATGAGTTGCTCATAGCTTCGTTCTTCGCCTTCAACCTGCCCTTTTTCGACATAGCCGCGATTCTGTATGGTAGAGATCGTTGGTGCGTAGGTAGATGGTCTTCCAATACCCAACTCTTCCAACTTCTTCACCAATGCTGCCTCGGTGTAGCGCGCTGGAGGTCTGCTGAATCGCTGTGTTGCCGTGATGCTCTGTTCAGTGAGCACCTCACCTACTCGAAGCTTGGGCAACATGCCTTCTTGCTCTTCCTCTTCTTCATCGGTTCCTTCAAGGTATACCTTCAAAAAACCATCAAATTTTATCACTTCGCCTTTTGCTATAAAATCCTCATCGTGATTAGAGGTCGAGATCTTGGCTGTCGTTCTCTCTAACTCGGCATCGCTCATCTGGCTGGCTAGTGTTCTTTTCCAAATAAGGTCATACAGACGGGCCTGGTCGCGCTCGATACTTACCGAATGACGACCCATATCCGTGGGGCGTATCGCTTCGTGTGCTTCTTGCGCTCCTTTACTCTTAGTATTGTAATTACGTGGCTTGCTGTATGCTGCGCCATAGGAAGAAGTGATCTCTTCAGCGGCAGCTTGCTTCGCCTCGTTAGACAGGTTGACGCTATCGGTACGCATATAGGTGATCAAGCCTGCTTCGTAAAGACGTTGTGCCATGAGCATCGTCTTGCTCACAGGAAAGTATAACTTTCGTGATGCCTCTTGCTGAAGTGTGGATGTGGTAAATGGTGCTGCTGGCGATTTCTTTGCAGGTTTTTTGGCCAGGTCCGAGACAGCGAATGTTGCATCTATATTCTTTTGTAAAAAAGTTTCGGCTTCTTGCTGTGTGTCGAAAGCCTTTGGCAATTGTGCCTTGAAGGTCTTTCCTTCTCTATTTTTGAACACAGCGGCCACCTTGAATGAAGATCTTGAGTCAAACCCCTGGATATCACGTTCGCGTTCAACGATCAAACGTACGGAGACCGATTGCACACGGCCAGCAGAAAGACCGCTCTTCACTTTTTTCCATAGTACAGGAGACAGCTGATAGCCAACCAACCTATCCAAGACACGTCGTGCTTGCTGTGCATTTACAAGGTTATAATCGATGCTTCTTGGATTCTGTATCGCTTTTTGGATCGCAGACTTGGTAATTTCATGAAAAACAATGCGCTTGGTCCTTTCCTTATCTAGTTTCAACGTTTCGGCAAGATGCCACGCAATGGCCTCCCCCTCACGGTCTTCATCACTGGCCAGCCAAACAACCTCGGCACTCTTGGCAAGGTCCTTCAGTTTTTTGACCACTGATCTCTTGTCGTTGGAAACAACATACTTGGGCTTGAAATCTTTCTCGACATCGACGCCCAGCTCCTTGGAGGGCAGGTCAGCAATATGCCCGAAGCTAGACGCTACCCTATATTCCTTTCCCAAGAATTTTTCAATGGTCTTCGCCTTGGCAGGCGACTCTACGATAACAAGATTTTTGGCCATTCGCTTTTTTTTGGATTACAAAAGTATATGATTTTTTAGATCGAAAAGTGCAACCATACTTTTAAAAGTGAAAAAAGCCCGCTTTAAGGCGAGCTTTTCCTTTTGGTTATCAGCGGATTATTGCTCTGAAGCACCTATCTGATCGATCTCATCACCATCCTCGAATCCTATGATCTTTTTGTAAACGAGAAATACAGGCAGGTATTGAAAACAACCCAATACAATGGCACCGATCCCACAAGTAACATAGCTGATGATGTTTATGCCAAGCGAAATAACGATCAGCAGCCCAAACATGAGCAACCACTTTTTATTACCTAGCGCAAAGGCCGCTTTGACCAATTCGTTAGGAGAAAGCTCTGAGTTGAAAGCAAACAGTGGCGCAATGAACGACAAGGGCACCATAACATAGAAAATAGGAAGCACGCATAGCAATGCGGCAACAATGGCAATGACCATCACGATGAGCCCTAATTGCAACAACTTCCCCACATATTCTTTCTTTAGAAACTTAAAAAGCATATTGGTACTAACCTCTTTTCCTTGGTCAGCAGCTTTACAGACATGATAGAACCCGGCGACCAAAGCCGTGCTTACCACAGCGATGGCTATGATGAAAAAGAGCATGCCGATGATCATTCCAACAGAAAAGCCACCCGCTACCAATGGGTCGCTTTCAGGGTCGAATCCGCCAGATTCACTTGCCACAGCCATAGCAATAATAGGCGCATACAAAATAATGACCAAAGGCAGAATCATGATCACGGCAAAGACCAAAAGCAACAAGCCTTGTACCCATACCTTTTTGAACAGCTCTATAGATTCGCTGAAGAGACCACCAAAGTCTAGTTCGGGGGCGTTAGAGATCTTTTCTTGTAGTTTCAGTAGATTCATAATGATTGGTTTAAAGAATGAATAAATATATGATTTTCCATATAACTAAAATGAAATATTCCCAACTGCCATATTGTCATAATAGCACTATAATCCCTATCTTTGCACCTTCTTGGAATCAAAGATATTCTGCAGAACAGATCAATGGAAAAGGTAATTGACGAGAACGCACAAGGGCAAAGCCTTGTGCTTGCACAAGAGGCGACCAACAAACGGAAGATGTACATCGAGAGCTATGGTTGCCAAATGAATTTTTCGGATAGCGAGATCGTTGCTTCCATCCTCATCAAGGAAGGCTTCAACACGACCCAAAATCTAGAAGAAGCCGACCTCGTATTGGTGAATACCTGCTCTATCCGCGAAAAGGCCGAACAGACGGTACGCAAGCGTTTAGAGAAGTTCAATGCCGTGAAGAAGGTCAACCCAGGCATGAAAGTGGGCGTACTGGGCTGTATGGCCGAACGCCTGAAAAGCAAGTTTCTCGAGGAAGAGAAGATCGTGGACATGGTAGTAGGCCCTGACGCATACAAGGACCTCCCCAACTTGGTAAAAGAGATCGATGAAGGCAGAAATGCGGTCAACGTCATCCTTTCCAAAGAAGAGACCTATGGCGATATCGCCCCGGTTAGATTGAACAGCAATGGTGTCACTGCCTTTGTTTCCATCACTCGAGGTTGTGATAACATGTGCACTTTCTGTGTTGTGCCTTTTACTCGTGGACGCGAACGAAGCCGTGACCCACGATCTATCGTCGAAGAAGTAAACGATCTTTGGGAAAGAGGTTTCAAAGAAGTTACGTTGTTGGGACAGAACGTAGATAGCTATCTCTGGTATGGCGGTGGCCTAAAGAAGGATTTTGCCAAAGCTTCCGAAATGCAAAAAGCCACAGCAGTGAACTTTGCCCAGCTACTTGGCCTAGTCGCCGAAGCTAAGCCTAGGATGCGTATCCGTTTTTCGACCTCAAACCCTCAAGACATGACGTTGGACGTCATTGAGGTCATGGCGAAATATGATAACATCTGCAAGTACATCCACTTGCCTGTACAAAGTGGCAGCGACCGTATCTTGAAGAAAATGAACCGACTGCACACACGACAAGAATATTTTGAGTTGATCGACAACATTCGTCGCATCATCCCAGATTGTGCGATCTCGCAAGACATGATCACAGGTTTCCCAACAGAAGCCGAAGAAGACCATCAAGATACCCTATCGTTGATGGAATATGTGAAGTATGATTTCGGATTTATGTTCGCCTACTCAGAAAGGCCCGGAACATTGGCCGCTAAAAAAATCGATGATGATGTTCCCGAAGAGGTGAAAAAGCGTAGGTTGGCAGAAGTCATCGACCTTCAGCAAAAGCATAGTTTGTACCGCACCCAACAGCAAGTCGGCAAGACCGTTGAAGTATTGATCGAAAAACCATCAAAGAAATCTGATGCCCATTGGGCAGGGCGTAACTCACAGAACACCGTAGTGGTGTTTCCGAAAGAACATTACAAGCCTGGCGATCTTGTTATGGTGAGGGTTAATGATTGTACCTCCACCACCTTGATCGGAGAAGCCACGGGGTATTCGACAAATCAATGAACAATAGTAATTAGATCGTCATTCCGCAACAGGTGCGGAACCCACAATAAGAACTGAAAAGATTCCTGCCTGCGCAGGAATGACAAAGAAATGGAATCTATACAAGCCATAAAACAACGTTTTGGCATCATCGGTAACGATGTGAAGCTCAATCGTGCCATAGAAAAAGCCATTCAAGTAGCCCCGACCGATATCTCGGTACTGGTCACTGGAGAAAGTGGTACGGGAAAAGAAGCCATCCCAAAGATCATCCATGCACTTTCACATCGCAAACACGGTAAGTTCATAGCCGTAAACTGCGGGGCCATTCCTGAGGGCACCATAGATTCTGAACTTTTTGGTCATGAAAAGGGAGCTTTTACAGGAGCGACCTCTACGCGTAGCGGGTATTTCGAGGAAGCCAATGGCGGCACCATCTTTCTAGATGAAGTTGGCGAACTCCCACTTACTACACAAGTACGCTTGCTTCGCGTGTTAGAGAATGGTGAATTCATCAAGGTAGGCTCTTCCAAAGTGCAGAAAACAGACGTGCGTATTGTGGCAGCCACCAACGTACAAATGTTCAAAGCCATCAAAAAAGGAAAGTTTCGAGAAGACCTTTATTATCGTTTGAGTACTGTAGAAATTTTCCTCCCACCACTCCGCGAACGCAAAGATGATGTACATCTGCTGTTCAGGAAGTTTGCTTCAGATTTTGCCCTTAAATACAAAATGCCGACCATCCGTCTCACAGACGAAGCCATTCAACTACTCTGCAATTATCGATGGAGTGGAAATGTACGTCAGTTGCGCAATGTGGCCGAACAGATCTCTGTCCTTGAGCAAGAACGCATCATCCCACCTCACGTCTTGGCCAACTACCTACCTAATGTGGGAAGGAGCAACTTGCCAGCGGTCATTGAAAGTCCGAAAAGTGATAGTGACTTTAACAGTGAGCGTGAAATACTATACAAGGTCTTGTTCGATATGAAGAACGACCTAAATGACCTCAAGAAGCTCACACTAGAACTAATGCAAAGTGGCAACGCACAAAAAGTGCAGAAAGAGCACCAAGGCCTTATCCAAAAGATCTACGGTCATGACGACGCAACAGGTTTCAAACAGGAGCGCAACCAAGAGGTCTACGACGTCCCTCAGCGATCAGGCATTCAGCCCACCATTGTGACAGCTGTGCCTGACACGAATGATGACAAATATGCGTTTGCTGAAGAGATCCAGGAGGAGGAAACACTTTCGTTACACGACAAGGAGCTTGAGCTCATCAAGAAGGCTTTGGAACGCAATCGCGGCAGAAGAAAAGCTGCCGCCAAAGAACTGGGAATCTCAGAACGAACGTTATACAGAAAGATAAAACAATTCGATCTATAAATACCTTCGGGGCAGCTAACATGAGCAGAAACATTCTATTTTCTTTCGCAGCAATACTAGCATTCAGTTTGAATGGTTGTGGTTATTCGTTTACAGGAGCCTCGATACCAGCTGGTGTAGAGACCTATCAGGTGAATTTCTTCCAAAACAACGCTGGCACTGCTCCAGGTTCGGTATTTGAGCCTGGGCTGGACAGGGATTTCACCATAGCACTCCAAGACCTTCTGCAAAACCAGACCAATCTAGAGCTGACAAACCAAAACGGCGACCTGGTCTATGAAGGTGAGATCACCGAATACAGAGTAAGCCCCATGACGGCCACCTCGCAAAATACCGCAGCGCAAAACAGGTTGACCATTTCGGTGAACGTACGTTTCTTCAATACAAAAAAAGAAGAGGATGATTTTGAAAAACGTTTCTCTTTCTTCTTTGACTATCCCGCTTCCACCCAGTTGTTAGATGTTAGAGATGAAGCGCATGCAGAGATCTTCGAGCGGATCACACAAGATATCTTTAACGACTCGCTGGCCAAATGGTAGCATGAATCTTTCT
>JANQRC010000044.1 GCA_028284745.1 Flavobacteriaceae bacterium | reverse complement strand
TCCGAACTGATCCATGATACTTATGGCTCTTCGGAGGAACTGGCGCGGAGTTTGGACCTGGGCATAGAGATGCTGTTCTATATCGAGGAGGGTACTTTTGAGAGGAGGGATGTCCAATCCGTTGTTTTTGCAATAAGGGGGATCGTCCGGGCTTTAAGGCAATGAAAGGCGGTCCGTCCGAGTGAGAAGTCGATCTTCGGAGCAGCGCAGATCATAGCGATTGTTAGCTTACGTTTTAATCATTTTCACTTACCCAATTCAGAAAATCTTGGAAGACGTCATTCCAATGCTCTTCAAATCCTCCATTTTCTAACTCTTTGCCGAATCCGTGGTCTAGACCTGGATAAACTTTAAATGTTAAATTATCTTTTCGTTCTCTAATAAATTCTACGGGAATGAGATAGGCAGATTCCAATGCCACGGCTCGATCCTTTGTTCCAATAGCGACGAATAGGGGTTTCGAGATCTTTAGTAAGTTATCAATGGGTGGTTCTGAAAAACTACTCCAACGATTGTAGCTATTGTTCTTTCCTGCCCAAAACTTGTTGGTTGCGCTTGGGTCTGACATTATCTTTTTCAGATCTTCAAGGATCGAATTTATTTCTTTTTGGGCATCTTTTTCATTGATCAGCCCTTTTTCTACTTTCTTTCTAGTGAAAGTGATGAAATCAATGAATTGTGTGTTTCCGCCACCTGACCAATATCCGAAGTGAGTTATGTCATTGTTGACCGTGCCTAATTTGGCAACGACATCACTTCCTTCAGAATGCCCAAGCGCAATGATCCTTTTAAATCGACCTTTGTGTCTTTTAGTCAGGTCGTTTATTACCTGGTCTGCTTGAAAGGTCCTATAGCCTAATGTTTGATTTTCAAAATACGATTCTGGCACTGGAAATTCCTCATCCATTCTTGTTAAGAATGGAAACCCTTTTTTGGAAATTACCACGAATACGTGATCATCAGGGAATAAGCTGAAATCAAAGGGAATGACCGTTCCGACGTAGGTTTTTCCATCTTCTTCCATGGTTTGGTAAAGAGAAATTGCTTTTGACCCCTGAAGATAAATCAGAACGTTCTTTGTGGAGTCGATACCTTTTCTAGAATAGGTATGATAGTTTATTGTATCGTTAGCTGTTATGACTGAATGATGCCTAAATGCTTTTAGATCTTTTGTTCTTTGTCCAAAGGAAATAGAGCAAGTACTTATGGATAGCAATAAGACTGTTGATAACCTCAATTAATTCTTGTTTATTGAAAGGACTGATGTAAAAACGGAATGTTGCAATTTCTATTACACTTTTTCTCAAGTGTATGCTAACGCTGCGCTATGTCAACTGCACATAGTGCAGCAATGCTGTAGCGTTCTCTTTAAGATGCATGGTCTGCGGAGCAGCGCAGATCAAAGTCTGCCGCAGGCGAATGCTACACCATGCGCATTGTTGTACACTGGCTATTTTAGACCGTGATCAATATCCAGTAAACGATAGCACTACAAATGGCAGCAATTGGCAGCGTTAAAAGCCAAGATAACAGGATATTCCTGATCACTTTTAAATCAGCTTTCTTAGTTACAGTTCCTATTCCGAAGATCGAACCGACCGATACGTGCGTTGTAGAAACGGGCAATCCGTGGACACTCGCTGTTGTAACTAAAAGTCCAGTAACTAAATTTGCAGTAAATCCTTGACCACTGTTCATCGGTGTGATCTTCTTACTCATCATTTCTCCAACTCTTTTTGCGTTTATAAGACCACCTATTGCCATTGCTATCGCTATTGCGATCATTCCCCATTTAATATCGATTGAATTAATAACGATCAATAATCCTACAATTTTTGGTGTGTCATTTAGCCCTCTGGCAAAGCTAACGATACCTGCACTTGCATAATGTGCTAGATCCAATAGTTTTTGTGCATTAATTCCTAAAAAAGTTCCTTTATAAGAATCAATGCATTGCGATTCATTTGATATTTTGATGCCCGTCTGTTTCTTGTTTTCAATCGCTATGAATTCATTTGTGAGACCGTCTTTGATGACTGGAATTCTCTCTTTGCCAATACATACACAGGTTTCTTTGGTAACCCCAATGATTTTCCGTATCTTTCTGAAGATCAGATATCCTATAAAGCTAACAATTGCAGCCATAAGCGGGCTAACAATTAAAGGCATCAAAAAAGTACTGCCTAACTTTGTGAAGTTAAAAGATGTTCCAACAGCAACAATCCCACTACCAAATAATGCTCCTACTAGACTATGAGTTGTCGATATTGGCATTCCGATTTTAGTAGCTACAAAAACGGTTATGGCTCCTCCAACAGCAATTGATATTGCAAATTCTGGTGATTGGATCAAAGAATCGGGAACCAGGCCTTTTCCTGAAAAGTTTTTCACTAATGTTCCCGCTAAAAAAATTGCCGCTACAGATCCAGCAAAGGTTGTAACGGTCGCCCAAGCTATTGCTTTTTCATAGTTAAGGGTTCCACTGCCAAATAACGTTGCAACACCTTTAAAATTATCATTTGCACCGTTAGTATAGGCTAGAAAGCAAGCTGCAATAAAAAGTATTATTAGAGTCATAGACCATTAATTAAAATGACTGTATAGTCGAATAACTTTAAGAATAATTACGTGGGAATTTCGGGGGTTGTCGGCTGTGATGCCTTGCGATGGTGCTTCAGGGATTATATGGGATCGACATAGCGCGCTGCTGTGGCGTTCTCTTTGAGATGCATCATCTGCCACGGAGCAGCGCAGACCAAAGCCGCCGTGGGCGAATGCTACGGCATCGGTCTCGTGTATGAGCAGTAGTGGATTTTCACACGCTAACTTTTCAGGTTATAACTGACCTATATTTAATAGCTTTGGCACATGTACCGCTATTGCTACGAACTGCCATTTTACAACCACATTCTAAAAGGAATCAATTCCCAGATCATTAGTATGACCAGCCATTGTGAAGTTGCGAGAATACTGATCTGGTCGATTTTTAAGGCTTTGGTTTTGTAACTTTTTATAAGACCAATAAGCATCCCTAAAGGTAAAAGTCCTGTAAAGATTGCCAACAAAACATTTGCCAATGTCATTTGGAATTGACATTCTTTAACCCAACTGCTCCCGTCTGAATTGTATCATGATCTATAGTGGACCAGACAGCACCAGATAACCTTTCTTCCTCGATCTCTTTTTGTAGTTGATAATTAATTGCAGCATCATTCTGTGCAAAAACTAACAATGGAGATACGATCATTAAAACAATTATTAGGAATTTTTCCATTCGTTTTTCTGGTTGTTTGTGTAGGTTCGAGCTATTGTTTTCATTACGGATCGCTCTGCGTAACGGATATATGGAATTATAGGAAAATAGCGTACGCTTGACCAGCAGACCACCATGAACAATAGCCGTTGTTATGTGTAGTTCAATGGTCTATTGCTTTAACAAATTTTCCATTTTGATCATAGATCTTCCACTCTCCGACTTTTTCTCCATTTTTCATTTCACCTTCTTCTTTGATCCTACCATTTCTATGATATCGTTTCCAATGACCTTCAGAAAACCTACCTTTATTCATTCCAGTTGAGAGTAACATTCCATTGTCATAATAATTTCGGGAAATTCCATTGAATGCTCCGTATTCTAAAGAATCAATAGATCGAATTCTTCCGTTTTCAAAATAAAATATTTGTTCACCATGCTGTTTTCCGTCTTTGTATGTAAGAACCGCTTGTACCTTTCCATTCCTGTAATACATTTTGGTTGTTCTTATATTGATTCCATTTGAATAGTTTGCATTTACACTGATCTGGCCATTGTCGTAAAATTGGTTATGCTGACCTTCTTCTTTTCCATTTTTATAGTTTCCTTTGAATGATAGGTTTCCATTAGTGTGATAAGATTCTGATATACCATTTAACTGATCATTCTGGAATCTCTTTATGGATTTCTTCATCCCGTTTTTTCGGTAATTAATTATTTCATGACTCTGATCATCTACAGACGTTTTCTTAATTTGTTTCAATTCTCCAGAGTCGAAATATTGTTTTTCTATTTTTTTATCTTGGGCACAACTTGTGGTCAATGAAAAACTCAACAATAAGATTAAATATTTGGCCATCCTTATCATCATTGCACATCGCCAAGGCCACGCGCAGCGGTCCTGGGGTTTTGATCGTCGTACCGAAGGTACGTAAAAATCAAGAAGACAACTGTGACCGCGCCAAATTGCGTTTAGCCTTTGATCGGAAGTGGCCGAATCCGCCGTAATTGCGGTTATACTTTGTTATATATAGGCTTTATGTATTTTGGACTTATTAGAGTTGCACCCCGTAATATATAAATACAAGTGCCGTAGTGTCAAAAAATCCGTGCGCAAAGATGCTAAACCACAGATCGTTCTTACGGATATGAAAAATGATAGCGTAGAGCATCCCTAGAATGCCTGTTATTATCTGGCCACTCATACCTTGATAAGCGTGACTTAGCCCAAAAACAAGTCCAAATAGTAGAATGTTAGTAACGAGACTTATTTTGCTAGAGCCAAAGAACTTGGTAAACTGTCTCATTAAATATCCTCTAAAGACAATTTCTTCCCCAAATGCAGCCGATACCCAAACAAAAACCAAAAAGGCCAATATTGCGGGTAAGTTTCCTTTGTAAGGTTCAAACACAGAAAAGTCCATAGGTTGTCCCGTAAGATTCGTAATAATCGGTATCATTATATAGAAATAGAACAGAAAAAGAGCTATACCAAAAATAGGTGCTATGATCAGTAGATCTTTTACTTTTAATCTTTTACGTTGAAAGCCCAAAGATTTAAATAGGTCTTTTTTATATTCTATATAGCTTACTGCTAATACTAATACAGGACCTAAGATGATTTGATAATAATCTGTTAAGTAGAGTATGCAGCAAAGAATAATAGTAATTGCAGGTATTAACTTTGTAGTTAAGAAGGTCTTGACCATTTTTTATCGTTTTTAACTTTTAAGCGAAGTAAAAACGATAGAGCATGATAAACAGTGATATGCAGCTCATTTTTACTGAATGGTACCAAAATGACAGCTGAATGATCATTAAATTTTATAGCTTGCCCTGAAACCAATTCATGAATTCTTGTTTTTTATATCTACTGATGTTTATCTGAATAGTTTCTTTACTGCCAATAGTAGGTTTGAGTAGCACAGATAGTTTTCCATTTTCTATCGACTGTACTTGTTCAATAGAACGTACATGAAGAATGGTTTGCCTATTTGCTCTATAAAAACTTTGCTGGCTGACTTCATTTTCAACTTCGTTGAGCGTGAAATCTGTAATGATCGTGGTTCCATCTGTTCTTACAATATGTACTATTTTGTTTTCACTATATATAAAGGCAATTTCAGGATACTCGACTAGGGTTATTTTGCCTCCTTGCTGAACTTTAAGCGTACCTTCTATGGAGATGAGTTTGTGAAGTCTATAAATATCAATTGAAAATAAGAGAGTAATTCCGATAGTACAGATCAGTAGGGAAACTGAAAGCCCCTTTAGTAGATGATAAATACTGTATGATTCAATTCCATTGATAAAACCGTTCAAACCGTAATATAAACAGAGATATAGGGTAGAAATATAACTTAATGTTGAAAATAGGAAACGCAATAGTAATTGTGCGTTAATTTTTTTTGTGAAGTATTTGTTCTTAAAATAGTTGAAATTGAAACGAGCGATGAGAACTATGATGATTCCTGAAATAATGGAAACAACAATAGGAAATAAAGGAAATTTATAACCTTCATTGAACGGGAAATTTTCTGGCTCGAAAAGATGGTTTGATAGAATAGAGATGATTACAATTATAAAGCTATTTCTAACCCAGAAATTTGAAAAATTAATATTTCGTTTTAAAAAGACAACGATTGTTCTCATTAAAAATTTTGATCTATTGTATTGGTCTTATGTATAACGCTGCGCTGTTGGGAGCAAGGGAGCAGCGACCAATCGCATACAGTGATCGATGTGTGGCGCTGTCGGCTGTGATGCCCTGACAATGGTGTTTCAGGGCCTATATGGGATCGGCATAGGGCATCGATCGAAACTCGACTTTCGAAGGTTATAAAGACCAAGTGACAATAAGAATTGAAGGAGACGGAATTGGACACTTAAATGTATTCTGTTGGTTGAGAGACTATGTCGGAATTGGAAAGTAAAAGTACAATTCCGTTGTTAAATCACAATTAAAATTTATCAAGTATATTTACGAAAATCATAAAATTTATTTTAAGATTGCCAATACCTCACGTATGTTAAAAAAATACGTTTTTTTTTTACTCCTCCTTCCATTGCTGACATTTTCTCAAGAGAAAGAATCTCATAAGAACTCCACTTTTTTTATACGCCCGGAATTTTTAACTGGTAAAACAGCTAACGCTAATGATAAGTTTCCGGACACAGATCTTCTGACAGCGTTGTTTGTAAACATTGGGAACTATAATGATGCAAAATCACAAGAATGGGCCTATCGTTTAAAGTATCCCAAAACCGGAATTACATTAGGAGCCATTGATCTTGGAAACCGAGATGATCTTGGACGCGCTATTACCTTGATGCCGTATGCATCTTTTGGCCTTTTTCAAAAGAGAACAGACAAACTTAATGTGTTGGTAGGAATGGGAGCTACGTATTTTGACACACAATACGACATTAATACCAACCGCTTCAATAAAGCAATTACGACCAAGGCCACCTGGGCTTTTCGCTCCTTTTTGTATTATGATCTGATCAATTCGAAGAAAGTAGATTGGAAAGTGGGACTAGGGTACTTGCACCACTCTAATGGGCACACCCGTCTGCCTAACCAGGGATTGAATTCTTTCCTTGTAAGCGTATCGCCTGAGTTTAAAATTTCTAAAAAAATTAACAGCGAGCAGCCAGCCTTAACAGATCATGAAGTGCATCAGAGAAATACCTACAATTATATTACTACAAGATTCGGAATCGGGCAGAATGTATTATCACAGATTTTTAATGACAAAAAAGAGGTATATAGTTTTGCTGCTTCTTATGGAAAGGTAATTAATAAGACCTTCAAATTTGGTGCGGGGTTTTACTATCGTTTTTATGAACACTACTACGATTATATAAATAATAATGAAGCATTGGTTCAGGAACAGTACTCGATCTTTAGAACAAATCCTTTTGGATATGCAACTAATTTTGGTCTTTTTGGAACTGGTGAAATTATGCTGAATCATGTGGGGTTAGAATTTCAATTAGGGGTGAATATCTACAAACCACTCTATAAAGTGGATTGGATGCTCAATGAAGGATTTACATATATTGAAGATACACCTGAAGGTCCGGTGATACGGTCTACGTTGGGAGAATTGGATTGGTATTATGAGGTCAAACGAACGATATCTAGCAGGATGGGATTAAAATGTTACGCGATAGGAACCGATAAAGCGCCCAAACACAATTTGTTTTTAGGAGCTCATATCAATGCCAACCTTGGTCAGGCAGACTTTACAGAACTGAGCCTTGGGTACGTGTACAGTTTTAATTATAAGTGATCTGTTGCGGATTGAGCATTATAGAAAGAAGGGTTATCTATATTTTAAACTTGCTTCATCACTACCTTGTAGCCATAGCTAGGCAACGTCATTTGAATACATTTGGCGGGACAACATATCGACTGTATCGACAGCCATTGACCAATAATTCCACGTAATTGGCATTAATAGGATTTGCTGACTTGTTAGAAAACTTCCTTGCGAATTTCTTGATTTTAGAAATCTTCACATATTTCTCTATTTTTCTCAAAAGTTTCCTATTAGGAGAAGTAGAACTCGACGATTTGTTTGTATCGTAAAATATTACGTGATAGTAAATTTGGTTAGCTATACATTTCGTTCTTAGTTGTGAACTGCCACCAACCATTTTATTGTGTAGTTTTTTGACAATTTTTGCCACCGTGTATGTATTATTTTTAAGATCCTTTTGACAATACTTAATGCCAGCAACGGATAGTTTTAAATACATACCTGGCTCATCATCACTATGAGTGAACTCTAGTTTATCAATTAATCTATGCGGTTTGTTAAATTTGTTCTGAGCTTCAACGTTTAAAGCCAAAACGATCAAGAGAAAGCTAGCAAGTATTTTAATTTTAAAAGCCATAATGCGTCATTTTAATTATAATGATTTTTTGTTAACATTTTTGATGTTTCATCATTAGGGTTTATTCTGATATTATACTGTTCGATCATTTTTCTACTGAAAGTTGTGTAAACTTTACAATCGTATATTCCAGCAGTGATGTCGTAAGCACAAGAATTAACCGTTTTCCCATAGCTTGCTTTACCAACTAGAATAGTTTCTTGTTTTCCAGTGATTCTATTTGTCAGGACTACTTTACGGGAATAAAAATTAGGGTTGATAAAACACATTGAGCCTATATTTTCATTTATTTCATTTTCTGTTTCATCTTCCTCAATGTCTGATGATTCATCATAGGTATTTTCGTCAGATCTTCCATTTTTTACGTTTTCAGCTGTTCTATTCAGAGTAGCAACAGCAATGTTCCCTAAAGCTTTCCAAAACTTACCTTTTTTCTTTTTAGGCTTTCCTTCTTCCTCAATTTCATCTTCTAGAACAACTTCAATGGTTCCTGTTTCTTCTGTTGTCTCTTTGACTACTTTTTTAACTTCTGCAAATTTTACTTTTATGATAGAGCCATTGTCCATTTTAATGGTTAGACTTTCATTGATCATCATTTCTGTAACGGTACCTTTAAGAATACTTCCGTTATTTAAATGAACAACATCGATTTGACTGCTTTGTGCTTTTATAAGTAACGGGATGCTCAAAACTATAATGCAGATTATTTTCTTCATAATATTTTGGTGTTGCCAAACGATCTGGTATGACCGCCAGTTATGGATTAAATTCAGTCGTTCGATTTGACGGTCAATAGCCATAATTTGTAAGCTAAAGGAATTCCTGATCTCCACATCCAAACCTAGAAAAACAATTCCATTCAAAGCACTGCACTTCAATGGTTTTATGGTCTGGACAGGAAAATGTATACCAAAAAGTATATTTCTTATGCCCTAGGAAGATGGTTAACCCTGGTTTCGAAGCCTCTTATGGAAACTCTTTAACTCTAAAATGTAGAATTCTTTTAGTTTTACCCCTCTGGTAGACGTTGCATCTGTATGCGGCAAGATGAGTTCTCTAAGCTTTTTGGATCGCTTCTTCACAGTCACCAGCGCTACATGCTGTAACTCTGCAATCTCACTTTGGGTCTTTCCGGCACCAGCGAGTGTCAGATGTTTAAGAAGATAGTCTTTATTTTTTAGCCCAAGCTTTTCTGACAGCGCTTCGTGAAAGAGATCGCGATTCTCCCTATCTACATCACCCCGATAGGCCATCTGTATGATCTGTGAGTCTTTTTGTTGTATTGCCACCTCTGATTCTTGGAGTGCCTGCCGGGAGGCCGCGACTTGCTCTTTGGACTCCGATAGGTTTTCTTTGGCCTTTAGCAGCAGACGCTTTTGTTTTCTCTTCTGTTGTGTGACCCTAAAAGCAACGAACCCCAAGAAGCCAATACCAATGAGTGAAAGCAGTACGATTTTGCTTCTGTTTTTCTCTAACCGAGAAACCCGTTGCTTTTGCTGGGCGATGGTGGATCGTTGCTCATCTACTACAGAGGCCATACCATAGTATTTCTCTAACTTTTTAAGATCGATAAGGTCTAGACTGTCTCTTATCGTCTTATAGCGCGCAAAGGTTTCTTTTTGCTCATCGCCTTCTAAGGTGCTAATCAGTAATTCGTATGCCCCTAGAAGATCTTCATGGTCGTTGATGGCATCTATGTTGTGTTTTATACGTTTGGCATAATGCAAAGCAAGCTTCTTGTTCTTTGAATGATCGTAGAAGTCGGCTAGATGGATATAGCTCATCACTTTTGAATGCGGGTCGCCTGTGCTTTCTCTTATGGATAAGGCTTCCAGTAGGCCTGTCGCTACGTTAGTGGTGTCGCCTAACTTGGCTTTGGTATAGGACAGATTGTCAACCACCGTGGCCCTGATTCTTTGGTCCTGTCTTAGTATGCTGTCAAAACTTTGCGCTTTTTTTAAGAAGCCAAATGCTTTGTCATATTCTGCCTTGTCCAAATGTATCTTGCCAAGATTGTTCATTGTATGAACAAGGTACTTACGATCATCCATCTTTTTGCGAATACGCATGGCTTTCTCATGGTATGCAATTGCAGAATCGTATTCCTTCATTCTGCCATATGCAATTCCTAGCGAATTATAGATTGAAGAGATGCGTCTCGGTGTTGCTTTTCGCCTTACCAGAGTTAAGGCTTTCTTTAAGTTGTCGATACTCTCAGGATATGCCCTGAACCGTTTTTGAATGATGGCTATGTTTAGAAGTATCAACCCTTCATTTAACGAATCCTTGGTATGTTGATATAGCTTCTGACTTATGTTGTAGTAATACAGGGCACTATCAATACGGTTGGTCTTCTTGAAATATGCCGCTCTATACTCTAAGGCTCTTGCAATGCTTTTTGTGTCCCTTAGCTTGGCAGATAATTCCAGCTGCTCACTTATGGATTGTTTTAGTTTTTCCCAATTTCTATTGCGATAGAAAGTCTTCATCTCTGACGTTAATCTCAAACTGAGTACGGAATCTGATATTTCATCGTTGTAGTGTATGCCTGTTGAGTCGACTTTTGTTATTTGTACTTTGCTTCTTTCTTGTGCAAAAACACCATGCCCCATGGATAGTGATCCAAAGAAAATTGTGAATAGCCTAATGGAGGCATGAGTATTCTTGATTGAGTATTCGGCCATGCTTCAAAAATAAAGAAATTCAACACTACTCGAATGAAGAACCCTTCGCATGGTAAGCGCTGCGAAGGGTCACTTCGGTTATGTGCCTGTCTAATTGCCGTCTTCACGATCTGGTTCGGCCGGATCTTCAAGTTCGCCACCCGTAGATAGCGTATACGGGTCTGCCTCATCGTGCTCAGTACATGAGTGCACTGAGGTAAGCACTAGTGTGAAAAGTAGTAAATATGCTATGGATCTCATTGTCAAATAGTTTTAAGTGAAACGATTTACTCTATCCTCATTGACTTTCAAAAAGGATGTAGAAAGAGCTCTTGGGGAAGAGAAGGTGGTGGTATCGATCTTCCCCAAAGTCGATTTGGCACCTTCAAGAGACTTTCATGCTCATGAGTGGTTCAAAATTATAGGCTGAAAGGAGAAATGCCTTGCGCGGCCGTGCAAAGCATATTGCGTATTTGAGCAATGGTCAATCTATGAGTCCTTCTGATTTGGCTATGTAGACCATTTCTTCGCGTGTTTTAGCATTTAGGCTGACCATCATGTCGGTGATGCATTGCTGAACGGTACGTAGGCTGTTTGCTTTTATGCCTTCATGTTTTAGGAAGTCAACAATTTGTTCAGTTGTCATTCCTCGTGATAGCGCATGAAGAATAAGTAGATTGCGTCTGTCAAATGGTTGGTCGGAATAAGCAAACCCTGCTCTTGTAAGTTGCGGACTAAAATAACAACGCCCTTCAAGAACTAAGGATACAGCATGCTGAATTTCATCTAGACTGTATCCTCCTTTTTGTACATAGGCATCGATTTCTAGATCTCTTATGAGGTAGGCAATACGCTCTTTGCTCTTTATATGAGAATGTACAATTATTTTAGTTTCAGGTGAGAGGTTCTTTATTTCTTTTATGAACTCGTCACCATTTATAAATGTCTTGCTGTGTGTGGCATTTTCATAACTTAGGTCGATTATCAATAGGTCTACAGGGCTTATGGCACTTGAGCGTATTACCGAAAAAGCCTCATCTAGCTGGTGAGCGATGATGATTTTGCAGTTGGGCAATTTCATCTCATCTATGATGGCTGATGTGGCCTTGGTGATCGGCTGATGGTCGTCGACTATCAGTATTTTGGTGCTCATTGTAAAGGGATGCTTAACCGTGTTAATAAACCTCGCTCTCTTCGCTCATATGTAAAACGGCAATCAATGGACTCTGCAAGATCAGATAGCCTTTGTAGGCCAAAGCCAAAGTTATTAGCTTGGGCAATGCCTACTCCATCATCAGCCACCTCTAAGGTCAGAGTGTCATAATGTTGGATACATTTTACGGTACAGTTCCTTGCTTGTGCATGTTTTGCTACATTGGCTAAAAGTTCATGAAGACTTTCCAGTAGCAAGCTGCACTTTTCATTATCTAATCTACCTTCTAATTTATGAAGGATACTGATATCGGCATTGAGATGGAATGAAGAAGACAAGTAACGTTCAATTACTTGAATGCATTCTGCATGAAGGCTTTGTGGCGATTCGTTCTCTAGTGAGTGGGAGAGGTCTCTAATTACTGCATGCTGTTTAACTAACCGTTGATGCTCTTTCTCAAGAGAGCCGATGTCTTTTGTTCTCAAAGAACTCCCTATGCCGTAAATAGACGCCAAAAGGTCATTGGCAATAATGTTATGTAGTTTTCTTGCAATTCGGCTGCGTTCTTTTTTCCGTTCAAGTCGTTTCAATTTTTCTCGTCGGTATCTGAAATAGATATAGGAAGCTGCTAATAGCATCAGTAAGAGACCTATCAAGATATAGCTTGTCAATAATCTTCGCTTACGTTTTTGATCACTTATCTGTGCTTCTTGGTTTTGTATGGTAAGTTGGTCTATAGCCGCTTTCTGCCTTGCATGCTCATATTTTGCAGAAAGCTCGGTAATTTGACCCTTCAGTTGGCTATTGCCTAAACTGTCTTTTTCTCTCAGCAATTTTTTTAGCTGCTGATTTTCTAATATCAGTTTTTTATCTTGATAGGCGCCAATTGCTACGCTCTTTGCCACCTCTTCCTTCTCGTATCGATGTACTCTCTTTAGGTCGAAAATTGAATCTACACTAGCGGGCAAGCTATCTTTTTCTTCCACTAGCTTTGCCACATTGTTCAGCATTCTGACGTGTTTGCCTTCCCATTGAATTTGTTTGGTTAGATCTAACCCTTTTAAGCCATTCGAAAATGCTTTGTTTTGATCGCCATTCTTTAAATATACTTTTGCAAGCAGACCATGTAACAACAACCGATTCAATATGTTGTTAGTGGGGTGTGTCTCACTTTCAAGTTTTTCGAGCATGTGTTGGGCCGATGATATGTTCCCGCTTTCCAATTCTAATTGGGCCTCAAGGCATTTCACTTTAAAATAGAGATTGCCTTCTTTTGCCCCTTCGGAGAATTTGCCTGCCTCGTCCAGATATTTTTTGGCGTTTATCAGGTCTTCATTCATCAGATATGCCTGACTTAGTATCAATGCAGACTTTGTAGAGGTCGTATGATCTTTGACCTGCCTACTCGCTAACAAGGCTCTGAAGAGGTATTGCATTCCCTCAACCTCTCTGCCGCTGGCCACCAAAGTGGTGCCCATGGCATTGCTCCATATATGGTCATAGTGCCCAAGCCTTTGGCCATCAATGAGTTTTTTGGCTATGTCAAGATATTTATATGCCGAATCATATTCTCTAGCCATATGGTGGTTAGATACAATTAAGAAGTTGATCTTCAACAGTCTTTCTGCGGAACCCTCTTTTTTGGCTTCATGTATAATGGCCTTGAAGTGCGCAGCAGCGTCCTTGAATTTTCCATTGTTGGAAAGTTCTTCCCCTTTTTTCAGGATGGGCTCAGGGATTTTGTCAATTGTTAATGAATCGGTTCGAGGTTGTGCGTTCCCATATGTGCTGAACACTAATAAAACAACAAAGCAAATCAGGATACTCCACTTGTTACGTAATGTATGCTTTATTGTGAGGATCGGACACATGAGTAAACATTTTGTGCGAGTAAAGACTGCTTAAGTGGTCATCGCTTAGCTTCAAACCTATCCAACAGTGCATTGGTCTGTGCCTGTAGCTTCCTTCTGAAGAAGCCCGTGCCGCCTAGCAACCACCCTTTGAACCCCATGGCCTGCTTGGCCCAACGATGCAGGTCGAAAGTATCGGTATGCTTGATGATCTTCCCATCTTTGAATTCAAATTCAGCATAGATGATGTTATGTACTTTTCGGCCTGTCCTGCTGAAGTGGTAGTACGCATCCCAACGTGCCCTCCCTGCTTGGTCATTGACTTCGATCTCGGAGGCTGCCACCTTGAACTCCCTTCCCTTCTGGCTACCGCGAAGCATTCGCCACATGTTCTTGGCACGTTCGCCCTTCAATTGGCCAAAGGCAGGATCCTGGAATACAATATCGTCATGGTAATGACCTACCATGTGCTCAACATCTCCGTCGTCAAAGGCTTTGTAAAACTGCTGAATGATCTCTTCCATGCCTAAAGGTAACAAAACTTCACAGTCGAGCATTTCTTTTTCGTAATTTAGGAACTTCTTAATTCAACAAATATGGCCAAAGTCAAGCTAGGCATCAACTCTACCTGCACACATGTAGGTGAGGTGAAAGATACGCAGTTCAAGGGAGCAGTGTCGCCCATATACCTATCAACCTCATATGCCTATGAGGATGTGGAGGTGAAACGCTATCCACGCTATTTCAACACGCCCAACCAAGAGATGCTAAGTAAAAAGATCGCAGCGCTAGAGCATGTAGAAGCCGCCATGATATTTGGGTCGGGAATGGCAGCGATCAGTACTTCGCTATTAGCTTTTTTGAGAAAAGGCGACCACGTCGTCTTGCAGCAAACCTTGTACGGTGGCACGGTCAATTTCGTTTCCAAAGAATTTGAAAAGTACGGCATCGAGTATACGTATACCAATGGCTGGAAGACTGAGGATTTTGAACGAGAATTGAAACCCAATACCAAGGTGATCTATGTGGAAACGCCTTCAAATCCACTTTTGACCATCACTGACCTTAAGAAGATAAGCAAGTTGGCAAAGGCCAAAGGCATCCTATCGATGATCGACAATACCTTTGCCTCACCCATTAATCAGAACCCGCACGATTTCGGTATAGACATCATCATCCATAGTGCTACCAAGTACTTGGGCGGACACAGCGATATATTGGCGGGAGCGGTTGCCGCTTCCGAAGCGCATATCCAACAAATTTGGAATGCTGCCATCTGCTATGGTGGAAGTTTAAGCGACCATACCGTTTGGATGTTAGAGCGCAGTATCAAGACTTTGGCCCTTCGCGTGAAACGCCAAAACAAGAATGCCTTAAAAATGGCCCGCTATCTGAATAAGCACAAAGATGTGGCGCGGGTATACTATCCTGGGTTGAGGTCACATCCTGACCACAAGATCGCAAAAGCACAGATGCGAGGATTTGGGGGGATGATGTCCTTTGAATTGGAGGAAGGGTCGAATGCTTCACAATTCTTGAACTCCTTACAACTGATCAAGCCCTCTATGAGTTTGGCGGGTGTGGAAAGTACGATGCTGTGTCCGGCGGCAACTTCGCATGCGTTGCTCACGCAAGAGGCAAGAGATGAACAAGGGATTAATGATGGATTGATCCGTTTTTCTGTAGGTATCGAAGAAACGAAAGATTTGGCTAGGGACATCGAACAGGCGTTGCATGTCGTTAAACAATTGCAATTCGCATGAAATTAGATATCCTAGCATTTGGTGCTCATCCCGACGATGTTGAGTTGGGTTGCTCAGCTACATTGGCCAAAGAGATTTCCAACGGAAAGAAAATAGGTATTGTAGACCTTACCCGTGGTGAGCTGGGCACACGTGGCACAGCCGAAATTCGTGATGCGGAAGCAGCAAAGGCCGCTAAGATACTTGGCGTGGTCGTTCGTGAAAATCTAGAAATGGCCGATGGTTTCTTTGTGAATGATAAAGTGCACCAACTCCAGATCGTCCAAATGCTTCGAAAGTATCGACCAGATGTCGTGCTTTGTAATGCCATAGATGATCGCCATATCGACCATGGTAAGGGGAGTAGCTTGGTGAGTGATGCTTGCTTTTTGTCTGGATTGGTGAAGATCGATACCAAGTTGGACGGCGATGGCCAATGGCAAGAACCCTGGCGGCCCAAGCGCGTGTATCACTATATCCAGTGGAAGAACCTGGCACCAGACTTTGTGGTAGATGTTACAGCTTGTATAGACAAGAAGATCGAAGCCATTGAAGCCTACAGCTCTCAATTCTATGACCCAAAAAGTAAAGAGCCAGAGACGCCAATCAGTAGCAAGAACTTCATTGAAAGTGTGCGTTACAGAGCACGAGACCTGGGTAGACTAGTAGGTGTGGAGTATGCTGAGGGCTTTACTGTAGAGCGTTGTGCGGCCGTTGATAGCTTATATGACCTGAAATGATTTTGCAGGAAACACTTTGTGGGAAACAGCAAAATGCAATATATTTGCAGACCAAAATTACATGGTGGTTGTAGCTCAGTTGGTTAGAGCGCTAGATTGTGGTTCTAGAGGTCGCCGGTTCGAGACCGGTCTTCCACCCGAAAGTCCTTCAGAAATGAGGGACTTTTGCTTTTTTGGCATTCTCTACGCAAGAGGGAATGTAGGTTGAGAAGCCTGTTCCTGCCAAAGTGAGGCATTAGATGGGTCTTCCACCCAAAGGCTCAAGCTTCATGGCAACGTGAGGCTTTTTTTGCCGCTGTCAACAAAACAAAGCCCGTTACCATCGTAACGGGCTTTGCCACTTGAACATGAACATTGGTTGTATTAGTTGGCTGCTGTTTCTGTTGCTTTGTCTACCGCGATACGTTTGTCGCGATTGGCAACTTCCCAAGCAGTATGGAAAATTAGCCTGGCTCTCTTCTCTAAAAGATCATATGCTATCTTGTCTGGCGTGTCTGTTGGACGGTGATAATCATCATGTGTGCCGTTGAAATAGAAGATGACAGGAATGTCATTCTTTGCAAAATTATAGTGATCGCTGCGATAATAGAAACGATTTGGGTCGTTCTCGTCATTGTAAGTGTAATCTAATTCAAGTTGCATATACTTTCTGTTGACGTCCTCAGAAAGCTTATGCAAGTCCGTACTCAACTTATCCGAACCGATCAAATAGATATAATTGGCATTACCGTCACGTTTTGGGTCTATACGGCCGATCATATCAATATTTAGATTGGCGACAGTGTTTTCTAACGGAAAAATAGGCGCTTTGTCTGTATAATAGCGAGACCCTAACAATCCTTTCTCTTCACCAGTTACATGAAGGAAGATGATAGATCGCCTTGGGCCATCTCCATTCTTTGCAGCTTCTTGGAAAGCCTCGGCGATCTCTAACATAGCCACTGACCCAGAACCATCATCGTCAGCACCATTGTTGATCTCTCCATCACTTGTAATGCCTATATGGTCTAGATGAGAAGAGATGACGATGTATTCTTGGGGCTTTTCTACTCCTTTTATAATGGCAGCAACATTTTCAGAATTGATTACTTCGGCACTGTTCTCAACAGTGATATCGAGATCGGTTTTCAACATTTTGGCAGCACCCTCTGCATTGATGTCATTGTACAGGGCGACGGCCATCGGCTCATTGATGAAATAATGGAAGAAATCGTCATCGTCGTCTTTCAGGGTCATACTACCATGACCACTTTTTGCTCTAGCTTTGATGAAGTTGAATTGTTGTTGAACAAGTGGAAAACTCTCTGGGTCATAATAAAGCAAGCCCTTGGCTCCTTTGTCTTTTGCGATGGTTACACGGTCTGCAAAACTAGCGCGAATATCAGACCATTTAGAGGTTTTTTCGGTATTGCTAAATAGGTAGGTGCCATCTTCGTTTTTAGGCTCGCCAGATTTTATGAGCACCACCTTTCCTTTTACATCAAGGTCTTTGTAGTCTGAATATTTTTCGGAATCGATACCAAAGCCTGCATAGGCAATAATGTTTTCTTGATGTTTTCCGCTACCAGCACCAGAGAACGTGACAAAGTCATCACCGATGATATATTCCTTATTGTTGATGGCAACGATTGCTTGAGGAACCCCAGCCTTTATGAGTGGTACCCTTTGGAAATAATCACCATCGCTCTTCGCTGCTGGTATTCCCTGACTCGAATAATCATTCTTAAGATACGCTACCGCTTTCTTTTGACCTTTGGTCCCTGTCTCGCGACCTTCAAACTCATCTGATGCATATATGTAAAGATGTTCTTTTAGTTCTCCGGCAGTGATCGAGTTGGCGTACTTCGAAGGATCGGCCAAAGTTCGTCCCTCAGTTTTTTCGGTAGTGGCGGTGGTCTTATGGTTGCTTCCGCAACCAATGGTGATTGCGAAGATCGCATAGAAGATTTTTTTCATGATCAAGCGTAAGATACAATTCACCAAATATAACGAAACCCTTTAGCTTATTTTGATAATGAAAACTTAAAGTTTCAAGTTGTGACTCAATAAAAAAGCCTTCATCATGAAGGCTTTTCGTCACTGGATCGAGTCAGTGATACTTTCTAACTCATCTAATTCGTTCTCTAATTCTTCCAACTCCTCGATTGCCTCCTGTCGTGATTCTTGCTCTCTGATCTCGAATTGTTGGTCGGTTCTGACCTCATTCTTGAAGACAAGGGGCTTTACTACGGCTATAGCCCCAGCTAATACGGATAGTACGATGATGAATTTCGCAGAACCTTTTCCTTTGTCTTTTCCCATTTTAAGAGCGAAGAAACCAAAGATCAAACCTAGCAGTGCAGGGGCAAGTGCGATGCTTCCAAAAGGTAAAAAGGCCATGATCACCGCCAGTATCGCCGCCATGGTTCCCAGAAGTATAAAAATTGTTCTCATAAGTTCGGTTGTTTAGTTAGCAAGCCCCTGGGCAGATTTCAATCTCAATTGCCCAGAACCTATTGGTATTTTAAATTTGAATTGTACGGGTATTTTATTGGCATCGGCTGTCAACCATATGTAACCGCTAAATTTACCACCTTCAACAGGCACGTAAAGTTTATGACATTCCTTCTTTCCAAAGCCAGCGACTCTTATGGTCTCTTTTCCAATATATGTGACGGTTACTGGTTTTTCTTCTTCGTCAAAAAGAATAGAGAATGTTTTTTTGACACCAGGTGAGGCATTGGCAATGTCCATATTCCTGATCTGATAAAAGGTAGAGATCACATCAAAGGTCTCAAGGCCTATCGATAGGTTTTTATTGGTGGTCATATGTTTTCTGACCACGGTGCTCTTCACGGTCTCAGGTCTGTTGTAGACATATTTCACTTGCTTCGTGTGTCCGCCCTCATCAATGCTTCTCTTATGTAGAAGTGGTCTGAAAGTTTTGGCATTCCAATACGTTTCATACAAGTCTCGAATCCTGAAGAAGTTGTCCCATTTAGAGTAGGTGCTAGCCTTGCATTTGAGGTGTAGAAGGCTACTCTTAGAGGTATTGATCCGATTCACTTCCATCGATACCTGTGCCAACTCGGTCATGAGCCCACTCATGTTGTATGAGGCAGAGTAGACAAGCTTTTCACCACTTTTAAAGGCTTGTTGTGAAAAACCAAATGAAAAAGCGAGCAGTAGTGTCAATAAGATGGTAACTTTTTTCATGGCGAATTTATAAAGTTCTACAAGTTAACGTAGACTTTGCATAAATAGTGCCATTTTTTTTACCAACAAAATGTAAGAATGCGATGAGGATTCTCATCCAAGAAATGAACTCAAGAGGTTTCCGAAGCGCGACAACGCTCATCTTTGCACCTGCAGTGCCTGCGATCGTATAGGTGTGCGAAGATCAGGGTACTTTGGGCAGGTATATAGATTCTTCTGCAAAGATGAAATAAAGCTAGCTTCTCATTCACCACCAATAAAGCCAACAATGGCCAGCAAGACCAGAACATATGATAGATCCGTGGTTTTGTAGTATGCATGAAGGAAGAAAACGTTGCGAAAATAACTTAAAATTTTGCAAATGCGACCAAGTTGCATTTGCATTTCTTGTTATTTTTGCGAAAAACCAGTTGATGGTCAAGACCTCGAATCTGACATATACCCACGAAAGCGGAGAACAACTTACTTTTCCTGATATAAGCCTAAACTCTGGAGAACATTTGTTGGTCGTTGGGCCTTCGGGCGTGGGGAAGACCACACTTCTCTATTTGATGGCTGGGCTTCTGCCACCATTAGATGGCACGATATCAATTGATGGGACAGACCTCAGTACCTTGACGCGAAAAGGCATGGATCTGTTTCGAGGCCATCATATTGGTCTGGTGTTTCAGCAGTATCATTTTGTCAGATCACTTGCTGTTGAGGACAATCTTCGCCTTAGGCAGAGCTTCCCTAAAGATGCTAACGACAAGCAAAGAAGGCTTGAACTTTCAGAACGATTGGGCTTGTCTGATCATCTTCATAAAAAAGTGTCGGCATTGAGCCAAGGGCAGCAACAACGCCTTTCTATCGCTTTGGGCCTCATCCATAAGCCGAAGGTCATTCTTGCTGATGAGCCTACCTCTAATTTAGATGATGTGAATTGTGAAAAGGTCATTGAGCTATTGAAGGAAGAAGCGAAGATCTGCAATAGTAGCCTGGTCATCATCACGCATGACCTTCGTGTAATGTCTCATTTTGAAAACCGATCGATGTTATGAGGCTTGGTTACTTGGCATACCGGAATATGGTCTCGAAGCCACTCAACTTGTTGTTGAGTCTGATGCTGTTGATGCTGAGTGTGTCCCTGGTCACTTTTGCATTGCAACTTGGCAAACAATTGGGCGGGGAATTGAATAAGAACATAGCTCCCTATGACATGGTAGTGGGGGCCAAGGGAAGTCCTCTGCAACTTGTATTGTCTTCTGTACTGCATATAGATGTTCCTACAGGGAATATCCCCTTGAGAGAAGCTTCGGAAATTCAAAAGCATCCGTTTGTCAAAATAGCTCTACCTGTTTGCTATGGGGATAATTATAAAGGCTATCGGATTTTAGGAACAAAACCTGAATATCTCGATCACTATGCGGCCACGGTAGGAGAAGGAAATATGTATCACAGATCTTTTGAAGTTGTTGCAGGCCGCGCTGTAGCACAGAAATTGGAATTAAAAGTAGGCGATGTGTTTACAAGTGCACATGGATTGGCTTCGGCAAATGGCGAAGCCCATGACGGTCATCCATACATAGTGACTGGAATATTGAATCCAACAGGAACAGTTGTAGACCAACTGCTGATCACTGATCTAGAGAGTATTTGGGAGTCTCATGAGCATGAAAAAGACCATGACGAAGCGTCTCACGGGGGTGATCATGAGGAAGAAGCGCATGACCACAGTGAAGAACATGCCCATGCCCATGAAGAAGAACATGAAGACGAGAAAGAGATCACCTCACTGCTGGTCAAATTCAAGAACCCTTTAGGCGTGGTGCAATTGCCACGCTACATCAACGAGAATACGTCCATGCAGGCCGCATTGCCAAGCTATGAGGTACAACGCCTCACAGGTCTGCTAGGTTCAGGAGTTCGTACTTTGAACGGTATTGCATTTGCTATTTTACTGGTCTCTGGATTCAGCATTTTTATCAGCCTTTTGAAGACCATTCGAGAAAGGAGACAAGAGCTTGCATTGTTAAGAACTTATGGACTTCGCATACGACAGTTACTTTGGCTGGCCCTGCTGGAGGGGTTGTTCATGACGATGATCGGTTTTGTCTCGGGATGGACCTTGGGGCGCTTAGGTATTTGGATGGCTTCAAGCTATATGCAAAATTCGTATGGATACCGTTTGCAAATTATGTGGCCAGACACAGTAGAATGGTTGCTCTTTGGTATAACGCTAATGATAGCTGTCATTGCCACCATGTTCGCTTCCCGTTCTATATTCAACCTAAATGTTGCCAAAACATTGTCAGATGCTTAAAAAATATTCGATCCTTATATTCCTAATCGTTTTTAGTGTTGCTGTATCAGCACAAGACCAGCTAAGTTGGGAAGATCTCGCGGATGTCAATTTCAGACCAGTGTACAATGCTAGGTACGACACTAATTTTTTAATGCCAACGTTTGGAAATGCCATTGCGTTGTATCATGGCAAAAAAGTGAGCATTCAGGGCTATTTTTTGGATATTACAAGAAACGGTGACATTTATCTGCTTTCCAGGAATCCAATGGCTTCTTGCTTTTTCTGCGGAGGCGCAGGTCCAGAGACTGTCATCGAAGTCAATTTCGAGAAGAGACCAACTTTCCGTACAGACCAAGTAGTGAAGGTCATGGGTGTCCTCGAATTGAATGTAGATGATGTTGACCATTGCAACTATATCCTAACACAAGCTACCGGATATTTAGTAAATTGAAGTATGAAAAGACTAGTTGTCATAGCATGCATTGCTTTCGGTGTTCAAGTGCATTCGCAAACACCTATTACTTGGTTTGACTTATCCGTAGGAATCTCATGGAAGCCTGGTGATTTTGGATTCAAAGAAGCTGACTTCTCTCCAGAATTGACGGCCTTAGAAGGAGAGTCAGTAGTTATAACGGGCTATTTTTTGACACTTGGCACTGATCGGTCCGTTTACTTGTTGTCTAAGAATCCTATGGCCTCCTGCTTCTTCTGTGGGGCTTCGGGACCAGAGACCATCATGGAGTTGCAATTCATCGAAAGACCTACGTATGCCACTGACGATGTGATCACTGCTAAGGGTATCCTTCGTTTGAATAGTGACGATCCAAGTCATTGCTATTATCGGATAGAAGAAGTTGAAGCCATTAGCCTCAAATGATCAAAAGCATTTGAATGAAGATCGCTGAGGTAGCAAAATTATTAGGAGAAAAGGGATTGAAGAAGACCAAAGTGCGTTTGGCATTGGCACAACACTTCATAAATAGGGACCAAGCTCAATCTTATAGTGACCTGCAAGCTGCCTTGCGTCATAGAATAGATAAGTCTACACTGTATCGCAACTTGGCCAGTTTCGAGAAAGTGGGCCTCATCCATCGTATCGACGACCTTTCTGGGTCCGCGAAATACGCATTCGGGACATCTCCTGAGCAAGGGAGTAGACATGCCCATTTTGTATGTGAATGCTGTGAGGCCGTATACTGTCTGAAGGAATTCGAAGAACCGGTCTTCGATCTGCCCAGAGGATTTCAGCCAAGGGAAAAGCAGATCATCATCAAAGGGGTTTGTGCCAATTGTTAGTCCCAAAAAACAAAAAACCGCTAGAGTAGACTCTGCGGTTTTCTATTTTTCAAGCCTTGCGCTTGATGGCGGAGGAAGAGGGATTCGAACCCCCGGAGGTGTGACCCTCAACAGTTTTCAAGACTGCCGCATTCGACCACTCTGCCATTCCTCCAAAGCGGATGCAAATATAAAACGTTTTTTGGTTCTGTAAAACCTTTTTTCGTTTTTCCAAGCAGGACCAACCGCATAATGGTTTTGTTTACATTTGCTCCCATGGAACTACATTGGTACACAGTTTTACTCCTTTTAATATTCGGTTTTATCATTGGCGCAATCAATACGCTGGCTGGTGGTGGTTCGCTCATTACATTGCCGGTATTGATGTGGTTGGGGCTTCCTTCGGCGGTCGCCAATGGCACTAATAGGATTCCCATCCTAGTGCAAAGCATCGTATCTATCTTTGGGTTTCGTAGCAAAGGAATGAAAGTGACCTCCTTTTCTTGGAAGCTCTCGGGTATTGCCTTGGTTGGTGCTGCCATCGGGGCACATATTGCTGTAGACGTAAACGAACAACTCTTCAATACGATCCTTGCCATCATGATGTTGGTCGTGGTCATTTTTATGTTTTTAAAA
>JANQRC010000025.1 GCA_028284745.1 Flavobacteriaceae bacterium | reverse complement strand
AGGCATCGCGTGCTGGCCCATCGAACAAGATATAGTTCATCTAGAAATGATTTATGGTAAAAATAAAAAAGCCTTCTGGATTAGAGAAGGCTTTTATTGAATGTATCGTTGCACGCTTATTTCTTCTGAAACTTTGCGTATTTGTTTTTGAACTTGTCGATACGACCCGCAGTGTCGACCAATTTAGACTTACCTGTGTAGTAGGGATGTGACGTTCTTGAGATCTCCAACTTCACCAATGGATATTCAACACCATCAACATCAAGCGTCTCCTTGGTCTCTGCAGCAGATTTCGTCAAGAACACATCTCCGTTAGACATGTCTTTGAATGCCACCAATCTATAATTTTCTGGATGAATTCCTTTTTTCATCTTTTCAATCTTTAATATCGTTATCCTTGAAGCGGGTGCAAATTTAATTCTTTTTTGGATAAACACAAGTCTTTCGCAAAAGCTTTTCAATACTTTTTTAGTCGAGTTGTAACAATTGCGCTAAAAAGTTTACTAACTTAATTGAACAAAACTATCACAACCATGGAAAATCAACCACCAAGAACAGGCAAATTCAGCCTAAACTACGGAATCATTCTCGGACTTATCTTTGTCACCTTTGGCATCATGCTTTTTGTTCTGGACGCGCATACCACGCAAAGCTCATCAAACCAGATAATTACCATAGTGATCATGATCGGTGTGATACTTTGGGGGGTCATAAGTTTCAAAAAGGCCAACGAAGGTTACTTGAAACTACCCCAAGCGCTGAAGATCGGTGCAGGTATCGCACTCATCTCTGCACTCATCTATATTGTTTACATGATCGTATTGGTAAACGTCCTTGATACAGAATTCCCCACGAAAGTCGCCGAGTTGCAAAAGGCCGCCGCTGAAGAAGCTGGTGTAATGTCTGACCAACAGATCCAACAGCAATACGACGGAACCATAAACTATTTCTGGATATCTTATCCTTTCATTTTGATCTTCAATATCCTGCTAGGGCTTGTGATTGGGCTAGTAGGAGGTCTTATCTTCAAAAAAGCGAGACCCGATTACTAGCAAATTGCTATTTTTACCGTTCATGTTCTAAAACAAATACATGGACATCTCCGTAGTTATCCCACTACTCAACGAAGAAGAGTCTCTAAACGAATTATATGATTGGATCGCCATAGTGATGCGATCCAATCATTTTTCTTATGAAGTGATCCTCGTAGACGATGGAAGCACTGACAATTCATGGAAGATCATCGAGTCACTTTCCAAAGAGCATCAAGAAGTAAAGGGCATTCGTTTTCTGAAGAATTTCGGCAAGTCACAAGCATTGCACGCTGGTTTTGCAGAGGCACGAGGAAATGTGGTGATCACCATGGATGCTGACCTTCAGGACAGTCCAGAGGAGATCCCAGGATTGTACAAAATGGTAGCCCAGGATGGGCTTGACCTTGTTTCGGGTTGGAAGAAGAAACGATACGACTCTGTATTAGCAAAGAACCTACCTTCTAAGCTATTCAATTGGGCTGCCAGAAAAACATCTGGGCTAAAGCTACACGACTTCAACTGCGGGTTGAAAGCCTACCGCAAGGATGTCATCAGATCTATCGATGTGCACGGTGAGATGCACCGTTACATTCCGGTGTTGGCAAAGAACCAAGGATTCTCAAAGATCGATGAAAAGGTAGTGCAACACCAAGCACGCAAATACGGCCACACCAAGTTTGGCGCCAGTAGATTTGTGAATGGTTTCTTGGACCTGATCACTATTTGGTTCATTTCAAGGTTTGGCAAACGCCCCATGCATCTGTTTGGGCTGGCAGGCACGCTCATGTTCGTGGTCGGTTTTCTTTTTGCATTGTACTTGGGGATCGACAAACTTTTTATACAGACCGGCGGAAGGCTGATCACACAACGCCCAGAGTTCTACATAGCACTTACAACCATGATCTTGGGCACACAATTCTTTCTTGCTGGTTTTCTAGGTGAGATAATACTACGGACAAAAAGAGGTGGCGAACGTTATAAGATCTCTGAAAAAATTAATTTATAGCTTTCACCTTATTTTTTGAATTTCCAATGAAAGCAAAGTCCTATTTTTGCACAACAAACCAATTGACCTATGCAAACTACTTCCGAAGCATTATCCAAAGCAAAGGATTGGCTTTCCGATATATTCGACACTGCTACCAAAGAAGCTGTACAGCATCTTATAGATAACGACCCCGAGCAACTAGCCGAAAGTTTCTATAAAGACCTCGAATTCGGGACTGGCGGGATGAGAGGTGTGATGGGCGTTGGTACCAATCGCATCAACAAGTATACGTTGGGAAAGAACACCCAAGGCCTTAGCAACTATCTAAAGAAAGCGTGTCCAGGCCAGCAACTGAAGGTCGCTATTGCCTACGATTGCCGCCACAACAGCCGGTCACTTGCAAAAGTGGTAGCCGATGTCTTTTCAGCTAATGGCATTGAAGTGTTCCTATTCTCTGAGCTACGACCCACACCAGAACTGTCTTATGCGGTGAAGTTTTTGAATTGCCAATGTGGTATTGTGCTCACAGCATCGCACAATCCGCCAGAATACAATGGCTACAAAGTCTATTGGACCGACGGTGGGCAAATCGTGCCTCCACAAGACAAAGACATCATCGGTGAGATCAATGCGCTTGACTTTTCTGATGTGCATTTTGACGCAAAGGAAGGCCTGATACAAAATGTTGACACCCAAGTAGACGAAGCCTTTATCAAAGATGCCATCAAAAACGGAAGCTTTGATGTAGCAGGAAGGGATGACCTATCCATTGTCTTCACATCACTTCATGGCACTTCAATTACCATTTTACCAGAAGTATTGAAGCGTGCTGGTTACAGCAATGTGCATATTGTCGAAGAGCAAGCAACGCCAGATGGTGATTTCCCTACGGTGGCATCGCCCAATCCAGAGGAGCCCGCTGCGTTAAAAATGGCCATAGAGCTTGCCGATAAAGCGAATGCCGACATGGTGATCGGCACCGACCCAGACAGTGACCGATTGGGCATTGCCATAAGAGACCTGGATGGTAACATGACATTGCTCAACGGTAACCAGACCATGGTATTGATGACAGAATTCTTGCTGAAGCAATGGAAAGAAGCCGGGAAGATCGACGGTAAGCAATTCATCGGCTCAACTATTGTCTCCACACCTATGATGGAACAATTGGCAAGAGTATTTGGTGTAGAATGCAAGATCGGGCTCACAGGCTTTAAATGGATCGCCAAAATGATCAAGGATTTTCCTGAGTTGGAGTTCATTGGTGGTGGCGAGGAAAGTTTTGGCTTCATGACCGGTGATTTTGTACGCGACAAGGACGCCATTACCGCTTCGTTGCTGGCTTGCGAGATCGCCTCTCATGCAAAGGCAACAGGAAGTTCTTTCTACAAGGAATTGATACTAGCCTATGTGAACTATGGTTTTTACAAAGAAAAATTAGTGTCGTTAGTGAAAAAGGGGATCAGTGGTGCCCAAGAGATCAAGCAGACCATGATAGACCTTCGCGAAGATCCACTAAGCACCATTGACAATTCTCCGGTAGTAAAGATCGAAGACTATCAAAGTAGTGTCTCAAA
>JANQRC010000071.1 GCA_028284745.1 Flavobacteriaceae bacterium | reverse complement strand
GTGGTACCTCCAGGAATCGAACCAGGGACACACGGATTTTCAGTCCGTTGCTCTACCAACTGAGCTAAGGTACCAGTATGTTTTGTAGGCCTTTCCGATCGGGTTTGTAAGGCGGGTGCAAATATAGCCGCTAATTTAAAATTAGCAAAGCATTCTACACAAAATTCGGTTTCGTAAATTTACGACTTTCTTTTAGAGCCTATTTAAATTTTTATGATTAAGAATTTATATGGGCCATTTTTGATGACCAAAGAGGCACGACATAGCGAAAGCCATGGGCGGGCTGAAGCGTGAGCAAAGATAATAGCTGAGCTACTTGAGGAAATTTTAACGCTTTTGGGCACAAAGAGACATAGAAAAACAATTATATAGAAATTGTAAAAAGGCTCTTGGACTATGAATCTGGCAATCGATGCAGGCAACACCTCGGTAAAGGTGGGGGTTTTCAACAAGGCAAGGCTGATTTTCAAAGCAGGCTTTGCGTTGGAGGACCTCGAAGCGAATTTAGAGCAGGCCTTTTCACATCATCCCATAGCGCACACCATGGTTTCTTCCGTTTCCAAACTGGAGAAAAAAGCAGTCAGTTTCATAGAAAGCCAGTGCCCACTATTGTGGTTGGACGCTGCGACAAAGGTTCCCTTCAAGAACAAATACAAAACCCCGAAGACACTTGGGGTAGACCGAATTGCTCTTACTGCCGCAGCGGTTGGCGAGTATCCGAAGGAAAACGTCTTGGTGATCGATGCAGGGACTTGTGTCACCTACGATTTCAAAGATGCGGAGGAGACATATCTAGGCGGTGCTATCTCTCCAGGGATACAAATGCGCTACAAGGCCATGCATGACCAAACGGCAAACCTTCCGTTGTTGCTTCCCGAAAAAATGGAACACTTTATTGGGAGCACTACGGAATCTGCCATGCATGTAGGCGTTACGGATGCAATGGTGATGGAAATTGATGGGATGATCTCAAAATATAAAGTTAATTATCACAATTTAACAGTGATTTTAACAGGCGGTGATGCGTCATTCTTGTCAAAAAGTCTAAAAAACACCATATTTGCCGTTCCTGATTTCCTGCTGATGGGAATGAATTACATATTAGAATTCAATAGTAATCAATGATCAAGAGGATTGTCCTTGCTTTGGCAATTGCTATTTCTTCAACAGGAATAGCACAAGAAACTACGGTATCCCCCTATTCATTCAACGGTCTAGGAGAGTTGAGGTTGAGAGGTACGCACGAGAACCGCTCCATGGGAGAGATAAGTGTATATTCAGACAGTATTCATTTAAATCTTCAGGACCCATCTGCGTATGGTGGCCTAAAGCTTACCAACTATTCGTTGGGGGTTAACTACACTGGCACGAGACTTGAAAGCAATGAAGCTTCGGTCGATGACCAAACGGCTTCTATCGATTACCTGGCCATTGCTTTTCCGGTCTCTAAAGGTGTTGGTGTCGGTTTTGGACTTTCGCCGAGAACAGCCGTTGGATATCGTCTGCAGACCGGAAGCACCAACACGGATTTTGGTGAAGAGCGAGAGCAATTAGATACGTACTTGGGTGAAGGCGGGTTGAACAAGATCTTTCTTTCTACAGGTTTCGCTATTGTAAAAGGGCTAAAATTCGGGTTGTCGGGCGGATATAGCTTTGGAAGTGTTGAAAACACCAATGTAAGACTCATAGAAGGTATAGAATTTGGCACACAAGACCTGTACGAGTCAAACCTGTACGGCTTTGATTTCACAGCAGCATTGAGCTATCAAAGGCCAGTTGGCAATAAGCTTTTCTTGGCTTCGAATGTGATTTACACGCCAGAATCAAACCTAACCTCCGAGAACAGCCAGACCATTTCTAGGGTGCAAAACCTAGGTAGCGTTGGTGATTTTTCGCAAGAGATCGACCTTGGCGCACGTGCCGAGACAGAGCTTACCATACCTTCTAGCCTAAGCTTTGGCCTTGGGGTGGGCCAAGAAAAGAAATGGTTTATGGGCGCCAACTATACCATGGATGAGAACAGTAATTTTACCGATCGTTTTTTTAATGTGAACGATAATGTTATTTTTGAAGATGCAACAAAGGTCTCATTAGGAGGTTTTTACATTCCTAAATACGATTCCTTCACAAGTTATTGGAGCAGAGTCGTATATAGGCTTGGATTGCGCTACGAAGAAACGGGGCTAAATATCAATGGATCTGACGTTAATGACTTTGGCATATCTTTTGGTATTGGTCTACCAATAACACGAAACTTCTCCAATGTGAATCTTGGATTTGAGTTGGGGAGAAGAGGAACCAAGAACGTTGGTCTGATACAAGAAGATTATTTCAACATCCGCCTGAGCGTCTCACTGAACGATCGCTGGTTCCAAAAGAGAAAGTATAATTAATTAATTTAGAGAGATGAGAAAGAGAGTCACAACATTATTTCTAGGACTGTTTGCAACAGCTAGTATTCTAAATGCTCAGTACGACGATTTAGAATGTGCGACGGTACTATCGATCTTTAGCGAGCACGCCAAAGTCAAGAACTACGATGCCGCTTACGAACCTTGGAAAAAACTGAAGACTGATTGTCCAGATTTTCACTATGTTATCTATTACTATGGCGAAAAAATGTTAAACGACCGTATCAAGAAAGGTACGGGCGACAAGCAAGCCAACATCAACGACCTAATGGCTATGTATGACGGTTGGGCACAATACTTCCCCACTAGAAAGGGTAAGAATGAACTAGGGAAGATCTTGTCTAAAAAAGCACAAGCGATGGCAGACAATGACTTGGGAAGCAAAAAGGAAATATACGATGCCTTTGACATGGCTTATGTAGATGGTAAAGAAAGCTTCTCAAACCCAAAAAGCCTATATTATTACTTCTCTACATATTTCGATATGTACAAAGCAGGTCAGGTTCCGTTGGAAAATGTATTCAATAAGTATGAGGATGTGACTGAGAAATTTGAAGAAGAGAGTACCAAGCTGGCAAAGAAGCTAGATAAGATCATCAAGAAAGAAGGGGCAGGCACACCACTTACTTCCAAGGAGACAAAAAATAAGAAGGTCTACAATATCAACTCTACCGCTATTGGAAAGTTTCAAGGCAACCTAGATGCTTTGATCGCAGGAGAGTCTACATGTACAAACCTTGTCCCACTTTACAGAAAGAACTTTGATGCGAACAGAAGCAACTCGGTTTGGTTAAATAGGGCTGCTAGCCGTATGAATGCCAAGGAGTGTGACGATGACCCATTGTTTATCGAGATCGTTGAGGCTTTGCACACCAACAACCCCTCGGCAGATTCAGCATACTACTTGTTTGTGTTGAACAACAAAAAAGGCAATAGCTCTGAGGCAGATAGATACCTTCAGGAATCCATTAGCTTGGAATCCGATCCCTACAAGAAGGCCAACAAATTATATAAGGTTGGTTCTCAGCTAAAGCGTAAAGGCTCTAAGTCTAAAGCTAGAAAGTATTTCAACCAAGCATTGGAGATTCAGCCCTCTATGGGGAAAGCGTATCTGGCAATTGCTAACATGTACGCTAGCAGTGCCAACCAATGTGGCTCAACACCCTTCGAGAAAAGAGCCATCTATTGGAAGGCTGCCCAAGTGGCTAGAAAAGCAGGAAGCGTAGATGCCTCTATCAAAAGCCTTGCTAACAAGACAGCCGCTGCCTTTGCAGGAAGAGCTCCAAGCAAGACAGAGATCTTCAATCAAGGAATGGCCGGCAAGACGATTACCTTCAACTGTTGGGTTGGCGGTAGCGTCAAGGTGCCAAACCTCTAAGAATGCAACATCTCTTTAAGCATATATTTATGAGCATTGCCGCAACTTTATTTGCGGCAATGCTTTTTTCATGCGATGATGACCTGAGCAAATTGCCGAATCCAAACCTCACGCCTTTGTCGCCTGCTGGCATCGCCAACAATATCCGAGTGGTCTATACAGACTCGGCTAAGATAAAAGCAGTACTGACCAGCAAAAAGAATTTAGACTTCTCCAATCAAGATTTCCCTTATTCCGAATTTCCAGAAGGCCTACAGGTCGACTTTTATGATGATGACGATAACAAAAGCGTCATCGTCGCTGATTACGGCGTGCTTTACAACAAGACCAATCTGGTAGAGTTAAAAGGAAATGTGCATTTGAAGACCCACGACGGAAAAACACTGAAGACCCAGCAATTATACTGGGACCAAGGCAATGAGTGGATATTCACAGAAGAGCGTTTTCAATTTACCAGCCCTGAGACCGATATGGATGCTGTACGCCTAGACGTGAGCCGTGACTTCAAGTTCTTCAGCTCGGATCGCGTGTTCTCAGGAGAAGTTGAGATTGAGGAACAACCTGATAGTTAGAGACCGCTTGGGTCTTGATGATTGAACTTTGTGTCGACTATATCTTTGATACAGAACTAGGCAAGACCAAAGATAGTCTGGCTACTTGATGAGGTCCTGACGTAGTTGCAGGCGGGCGAGAGACATAGAAAAACAATCGGCAGAAATTGAAACAGGCTCATAAATCTCCCTATATTTGTTATAGTTGAATTCAAGTCTCTTGGCTTGATCGAATTGTACCTCCTATGAAACCACGACTGCACAAGATATCGATCATCCTATATAGCGTGGTTGCTGTACTTGCAACCATGAAAGCAGTTCAGTTATGGCAAGCTGATCGCCAGCAAGCATACTTATTCACCTTCTTTGCAGTGTTTTCTGTGTTCATGATACTGTTCAGAATGCACTTCTACAAGAAGTTCAAAGAACGAGAACAGCAGAAGGAACCATGACAGTAGCACTGGTGATCATTGTTTCAATGCTGGTGTTTTCGGCCTTCTTCTCAGGGATGGAAATTGCTTATGTTTCAGCCAATAAGATCCACATAGAGTTAGAGAAGAAACAAGAGGGTTTCTTGGCAAGTGTCCTAACAAGAATTACCGAGAAACCCTCTAAATTCATCGCTACCATGCTGGTGGGCAACAACATCGCTCTGGTGGTCTACGGAATATACATGGGTGATGTGCTGATGGATTGGTCTCAGACCATGCTGCCCTTGACATACGATGGTCTTGTTGCCGATCTGCTCACAGTGCTACTCACCAAGTTCCAATTGCTCACACAAACAATAATTTCAACAGGAGTCATTCTGTTGGTGGCCGAGTTCTTGCCGAAAGTATTTTTTCAGGTGTATGCAAACAACTTTGTAAAATTCTTCGCATTTCCAGCCTATGTCTTCTACCTGTTGTTTTGGCCCATATCATGGTTCGTGATCTGGGTGTCAGACAATGTCTTGAAGCGCTTTTTCAAGACCGAAGGCGATGCAGTGCAATTGTCTTTTAGTAAGATAGAACTAGGCGATTACATCTCTGAGCAGATGGAATCAGTAGAAGACAAAGAAAGTGTAGACTCTGAGATACAGATATTTCAAAATGCATTGGAATTCTCAGAAGTAAAGGCACGTGAGGTCATGGTGCCAAGAACAGAGATCATGGCTGTAGAGCTCAGAGAGACACCTAAGAATCTTCGAAAACTATTCTCGGAGACCGGATATTCTAAGATTCTGGTGTATCGAGACGACATCGATGATATCATCGGTTATGTGCACTCGTTCGAGCTGTTCAAGAAACCAAAGACCCTGCGAAGCATCCTACTGCCCGTAGAGTTTGTGCCCGAAACGATGCTTGTGCATGAGATTCTAGATATGCTGATCAAAAAGCGAAGAAGCATCGCCGTGGTGCTAGATGAGTATGGAGGAACATCTGGAATGATCACGGTGGAAGATATCGTAGAAGAGCTGTTTGGCGAGATCGAAGATGAGCATGACTCAGTAGTGCTTATGGAAGAAAGGGTCAGTGAGGATGAATTTCTTTTCTCGGCCCGTTTGGAAGTAGATTACATCAACCAGGAGTACGACCTCGAACTTCCTGAAAGTGAGAATTATGAGACCCTGGGCGGATTGGTGCTGCATCATACCGAAGAAATTCCTGAAAAAGACGAAATAGTTGACATCGAAGAGTTTAGGTTCACGATCGAAGCGGTCTCTAACACCAAAATAGACACCCTGCATCTTAAAGTGATGCAGGAAAGTTAGTCTTGGATGTTCATTCAAGGAGCAGAAGATCTCAATTTTTTTAGTTTATTTCTGCTTTCATATTTCCTCCTAAACTCGTATTTTCGCCCACTGTAATTTCAGAACTCATTTAGACTTCTTGGGTTTAAGCGAAAACTAGGGATCTTTGTTGCTGCTGAAGGCTTCTTTGAGCTGGATCGCAATGCTACGGAAGGGCAAAAAGACAAGAACAGACCCGAGAAGAACAATTTTTCAGCAAATGGAGAAAGTTTAAAATGAGTTCTCTATAAAACAAGCATGCATGGCAATTTTAGGGAGCATTCGTAAGCGCGGCATTTTCTTGATCCTAGTGATCGGTCTTGCGCTTTTTGCATTTGTGGTAGGAGATATATTTAACCGTGGCGGTGGACCGACCTCGCAAACACTGGCAACGATCAACGGTGAAGAGGTTTCCATGGAAAGTTTCAGCAGAGAGGTCGATCAAGTAGAACGTCAGTATGGCAACATCAGCAGCACACGCGCGGCCAATATCGTTTGGGACCGCAAAGTGCGTCAGGCAGTGCTTTCCGAACAGTTTGATGAACTGGGCATTGACCTTGGAAAAGACGGTCTGTTCCAAACATTGGCAAGCAATCCTGGCTTTTCGCAAGACCCACGTTTTTCAACAGGCGGTCAGTTCGACCAAGAGAAGTTCACCGAGTGGATCGCCGACCTAAAGCAGAACGACCCAAATACCTTCGCCATCTGGGAAAGCCAAGAAGATGGCATCATCAATAGCGCTAGAGAAAGGCTTTATTTCAATTTGATAAAAGCTGGCTCGGGCGCTACCATTAAAGAGGGCGAGTTAGAGTATCGCATGGAGAACGATAAGGCCGATATCAAATATGTGCAGATTCCTTATCAATCTATTCTAGACAGTACTATTGTGGTCTCGGATAGTGAGATAGAGCAATACATCAACGATCACGAAGACCAGTTCGAGGTAGAGGCATCTCGCGATATGCAGTATGTTTTCTTTTCTGAAGAGCCTTCCGATGATGACTTCAGTGCTGCAAAAGAAGTGCTGGCCAAGCTTGCCGAAGACCGAGTCGAGTACAATGATGTTTCGAAATTGAGCGATACACTTCCAGGTCTAAAGAACGCAGCCAACTATGCTGAGTTCATCAATAACAATTCAGACATAAAGTTCGAAGACAAGTTCAAGTTCGAGGAGCAATTGTCCGTTGCCGAGAAGGAAGAGCTGCTCTCACTTTCTGTAAACGAGGTCAAAGGCCCTTACAAGGATGGGAAATACTTCAAGCTTTCTAAACTTATTGCTATAGAAGAGGTCCCAGATTCTGTAAAGACAGCGCATATCATCATACCTTTCCAAGGAAGTTTGGCGGCCGATGCCCAAACGACGTTGACCAAAGAGGCGGCCAAAAGCAAGATCGACAGCATTTTCAGACTGGTCCGCAACAACAAGGACAAGTTTGCTGAGGTAGCTGATTCTATCAACACTGACGGTACCAAAGGAAAAGGTGGCGACATCGGTTGGATGAAGTACTCACAGATCAATGACGAGAACTTCGATAGGGATTTTAGCGATTTCATGTACTTTGGTAACAAAGGTGATATCGATGTGGTAGAGACCAAGTTTGGGTATCACATCATTCGTGTCGATGATCAAAAGGATGTCAAGAAAGGATACAAATTTGCTACACTCGCACAAGAGGTGATTCCTTCAGAAAATACGAGCAACGATATTTTTGCAGAAGCAACCAAATTCGAGATCGCTTCTGGTAAAGGTGTGGTATTTGCCGATGTTGCTAAAGAAAGTAATTATAATGTTCGTCAGGCCAGAAATATCAAAGCATTGGATGAAAACCTTCCAGGGCTTTCCAATCAACGCTCTATCGTAAAATGGGCCTTCGAAGAAGATGCCGAGATAGGAGATGTAAAGCGGTTCAATGTTCCAGGAGGCTACGCTGTGGTACAACTTACTGCAAAGCAGGCCGAAGGTATTGCAGGGCCTGAGAGTGTAAAGGCAAGAGTATTGCCCATTCTTCGCAAGCAGAAGAAGGCTGCGCAGATCATTGAGAAGTATAAAGGCGAAACGACCATTACAGGACTCTCTAGCGCTTCTGGACAAGTGGCGCGTACCGCGATCGACCTAAGCATGAAGACACCTACGCTCTCAGGCGTGGGTAGAGAGCCAAAAGTAGTAGGTGCAGCCTTTGGCCTAGACCTTGGGCAGTCCTCTGGACTCATTGAAGGCGACAATGGCGTGTTCATGGTAGAGCTTACCAAACTTGAAAAAGCTCCTGATCTAGACAACTACGTTACGTTTGCCAATACGGTTCGAAATCAACGTCAAGGCAAAGTAAATACAGCTGTTTACAACGCATTGAAAGAAGCAGCTGATATCGAAGACAACCGAAAGGATTTTTATTAGATCCCTCTCGATCAAGATACAAGGAAGCCTCCTTTTCGAGAAGCTTTATTGCTTTATATTTCAAAGGAGGCGAGTTGGTCTTAGGCTTTGACCATTTTGGTATAGGGGATGATGGTCGTATATCCTTTTCTACGGAAATAATCCTGAGTCGTATCGTCACCCACAGCCATTACGAAGTCGCCACCCCAAGCACCCAAGCTTTTGATACTTCCCTCAAAGTCCGAAAACAATCGTTCTCTAACGGGTCGAAGCTGTAGCAAGTTGCTCATTACTTTTTCATGGAGGGCCAGTAGCTTTTCAAATTCCTCGATCAACGAGCAGTCCAGGATACTTTTTGTAATACCATCGATACGTTCAATGGCTTCTGAAAGTTGTTCTTTTTCAAGGGAACGATAATGTGCGATGGCATCGCGGCTGTTCTGTTTTTGATTCAGGTGAACAAAGAATAGCATACCCTTGAACGACGGGTCAAAATTCACAGTTTCAACGATCGGCCTATCGTTTTCAAGTTGATAGGATATCGGCGTATTATGTTGTGCACAGGCAATGTCGTAGCCACTTCCAGAAAAGGCATTCCAAAGCAATTCATAGGCATCTATTGCTGCCCATTGCGCCAAATTGTTGATAAGGGTAGAAGAGGAGCCAAGCCCCCAATCATTTGGAAAGTCCAGTTGGGTGGTAACCTCATAGCCACTGGGCCCAGATAGGAAATCTGGGTTCAGCTTCTTTGCTTCATACAATAGGTTTAATAAAGCTTGAGTTACAGCCCTTGAACTTCTCTCCTCGAGGGGAGAAAAAAAGAGGGGTGTCTTTTCATTGAATTTGAAATCACCTTCAAACCAGATGTTCCCTTGGTGGTCAAGACTTTTCCAATGTAAATGATGTTCTTTGGTTTGGCGAATGGTCATTGATTGGCCATATTTGGTAGGGACCGCCAATGCTTTCGCGCCGTCCAGAACTAGATATTCCCCCGTTAGAAGTAATTTTCCGTTGCTATGAAAGGTTTTCACGACGAACGAATTTTTTCAACATGGGCCATGACCGCATTGTGTGTAACGGTCTTGTCGCCAAAATGATCAAGTACCTGTTTGCGTTCAGCTTCGGTAGCCTGAAGCTGATTCAGAATATTTTTCAAGTGCATCTTCATGTGCCCTTTTTGGATGCCAGTGGTCACTAATGAGCGCACAGCTGCAAAATTCTGTGCTAGCCCAGCTACAGCGACCATCTGCATCAACTCCATGGCGTTAGGTTTGCCAAGTACTTCCAGCGCAAATTTTACCAACGGGTGCAGAGAAGTGAGTCCGCCTACGGTGCCCAAGGCCAGAGGAATCTCGATCCAAGATCGGAAGATCCCATCTTTGACCTCGGCTTTTGTGAGACTTTTGTAAGTTCCATCTCTACACGCATAGGCATGTACACCCGCTTCTACAGCTCTAAAGTCATTTCCTGTGGCTAGGACCATGGCATCGATACCATTCATAATGCCCTTGTTATGGGTCACCGCACGATGAGGCTCAGCGTCGGCGATTTGTATGGCGGTCACAAATTTTTGAGCAAATACTTCACCTGAGATGCCTTCTTCAGTGAGGTCTCTAACGGCGCAGTGCACTTCGGCACGTACCAAACAATCGGGCACGTAGTTAGAGAGGATGCTCATCACTACTTGTATCTTCTCTTCGCCTATGAAACCCGAATAGCTTTCTGCTTCGTTCTCAAAGGTCTTGGCAAACTGTTCTAGGCATGAGTTGATGAAGTTGGCGCCCATGGCGTCGAGTGTGTCAAAGGTGGCATGAAGCTGAAAATAATCGCTCATCTTCATGGTCTTGTCACGCAACTCGATGTCTAGGATTCCGCCTCCACGTTTGCGCATGTTCTTGGTGATATGCTCGGTATCACGGATCAAGATAGGTTTTACATGCTCGAAAAAAGAATGTAGCTTTTCGGGCGATCCATTGAACATGAAATGTACCTGGCCAATCTTTTGTGTGTCAATTACGCTTGTACGGAATCCGCCGCGGGTCAGCCAAAATTTGGCTGCCTTGCTGGCCGCAGCGACCACCGAACTTTCTTCAATGGCCATCGGTAAGGTGTGCAGTTTGCCATTTATCAAAAAGTTAGGGGCAACGCCTAGTGGCAAATAATAGTTGGTGATGGTATTTTCGATGAACTCATCATGAAGCTTTTGAAGCGCCGAATCGTTGTTCCAGTACTTGGCAAGTGTTTGGCGCGCTTCTTGCGGGTTTTCAAAATAAGTTTTTACGATCCAATCTATCTTTTCGTCCTTGGAGAGCTTTGAGAAGCCTTGAACGGGTTTGTCCATGCAATGTCGATTATCGTACAAAGCGCAAAGATAGCAATAAACGCACAGCAGATATTTGTACTTTCCGTTGAATAGATGGAAGGATATTAGTATTTTGCCACGATTAACAAGGTTTTTATGTTTTTTCTTCAATAATTTATAGAAGAATGACAAATTGATTAGCATATAATTGATCTATGACGAAAAAGTTTTCTATTCTTTTTGTATTGCTCTTTCAACTAGCTGTGAATGCACAACAGCGCGAGCTAACCCTTGAGGCCATTTGGAGTGGCGAGTTCGTGACTGAGGGATTGGCAGAGCTTCGCTCCATGAATGATGGAGACCATTACACGGTGCTTAATGAAAGCACCGGAGTTGTCACAATAGACAAGTACGAGTACAAGTCTCAGAAGAATGTGGCGACCATCTTGTCTTCTGAAGACATCGATATTGCCACGTTCAGTTCCTATGCCTTTAGTGATGATGAAAGTAGGCTACTGCTTACAACTGAAGAAGAGCCTGTGTATCGTTGGTCGCGTTTGGGGGTTTATTATGTGTATGATATTGCTTCACAGGAACTCATAAAACTTTTTGATAAAAAGATTCAAGAGCCTACTTTTTCTCCTGATGGAAATAAAGTAGGTTTTGTTTTTGAAAATGACCTGTTTCTTAAAGACCTGGTAACGGGTGAAACGAAACAGATCACCATAGACGGTGAGAAGAATAAGATCATCAATGGTATTACCGATTGGGTCTACGAAGAGGAGTTTGGTTTTGTGCGTGCCTTTGATTGGAGTGCCGATGGCCAAAAGATGGCCTTCCTTAGATTTGACGAGGAAGCGGTCCCTGAGTTTTCTATGGATGTGTATGGGCAAGACTTATATCCAACGCAACAAGTGTTCAAATACCCAAAGGCTGGCGAGACCAATGCTTCAGTTTCCATGCATGTTCATGATGTTTCTTCTGGAAATACCGCTGAGGTAGCCTTAGGAGGATCGTATTATATTCCACGATTTCAATGGACAAACGATGCCAACGTGCTAAGCGTTCAAACGTTGAATCGCCATCAAAACGATTTGAAGCTTCACCTCGTAGATGCTTCGACCAATACTTCAAAAGTGGTCTTGAACGAGAAGAGCGATACCTATGTCGACGTTACAGATGACCTCACTTTTCTGAATGACAACAGCTTTATCTGGACAAGCGAGCGCGATGGCTTCAACCACATCTATCATTACGATAAGGGCGGAAGCCTTCTCAATCAAGTGACCAAAGGCGATTGGGAAGTAACTTCGTATTACGGGTTCGACTCCAAAAGAGGTGTGATCTACTATCAATCTACCGAAGATGGCTCCATCAACAGAGCGATCTATTCCATCGGGAAGAACGGTAGGGGAAAACGCCAGCTAACACAAGACCGTGGAACCAACAGTGCATCATTCAGCAGTGATTTCACCTACTTCATCAACGAATATTCAAGTGCCACGCGCCCGCCATCGTATACCTTGCACGGAGCCAGAAATGGCGACGAGCTTTTAGAGATAAAGAACAACGATGCGGTAGCGATGAAGGCGGCGGATCACCGCCTCACCGAAAAGGAGTTCTTCACCATAAATACCCGTAGTGGTTATGAGCTAAACGCTTGGATGATCAAACCGCCAGATTTTGATGTGCGCGAACAATATCCGTTGTTAATGTTCCAATATAGCGGACCAGGATCACAGCAAGTAGCCAATCGTTGGAACCGAAGCAATGATTACTGGCATCAGTTGTTAGCAAAAGAAGGCTATGTCGTTGTTTGTGTTGATGGCCGAGGTACAGGATATAAAGGAGCCGACTTCAAGAAAGTCACCTACAAAGAGTTAGGGAAATACGAGGTTCGAGACCAGATCGAAGCTGCACAAGCATTGGGCGCTAGTGATTTTATCGATGCCTCGCGCATTGGTATCTGGGGATGGAGCTATGGCGGTTTTATGAGCAGCAATTGCTTATTGAAAGGCAACGACGTGTTCAAACTTGCCATTGCTGTTGCCCCGGTGACAAGCTGGCGATTCTATGATACGATCTATACAGAACGCTACATGCAGACACCGCAGGAAAATGCAAGCGGGTACGATGACAACTCTCCCATAGGTCATGTGAGCAAATTAAAAGGGAAGTATCTGTTGGTGCACGGTTCGGGGGACGATAATGTGCATGTGCAGAACACTATGCGTATGGTCGAGGCGCTCGTTCAGGCCAATAAGGAGTTTGAATGGGCGATATATCCAGATAAGAATCATGGTATCTATGGGGGCAACACACGATTGCATCTATATACCAAGATGACCAATTTCATTAAAGAGAATTTATAACTAACTAAACCTCGATATTTATGAGTACAGCAGTGAAAGCAGCTCACCAGAAGGAGCTTTTCGGACATCCGATAGGATTATATGTTTTGTTCTTCACAGAAATGTGGGAGCGTTTCTCGTACTACGGAATGCGTGCCATTTTAGTACTATACCTTACCGCAAAGACCGTTGGTGACAATCCAGGATTGGGCTGGACCTCAGGCGAAGCACTGGCACTATACGGCTGGTATACGATGTTGGTATATGTAGCTTCGATTCCTGGCGGATGGATCGCTGATAAAATCCTGGGGCAAAAGAGATCTGTACTCTACGGAGGAATCTTACTCGTAGCGGGTCATGGTATTTTGGCTGTTGAAGAAATGTGGGCCTTCTACACAGGTCTTGTCCTGATCATCCTTGGTGTTGGTATGTTGAAGCCAAACATTTCTACCATGGTAGGTGGTTTGTACAGGCAAGGAGATATTCGCCGAGATAAGGGTTTCACAATTTTCTACATCGGAATCAACTTAGGTGCCTTTTTGTCCAGTTTGATCGTAGGTTATGTGGGTGAAGTGCATGGTTGGCATTATGGTTTTGGACTTGCCGGTATCGGAATGACCCTTGGATTGATCCAGTATCTCATAGGGCAGAAATACTTGAAGCATGTTGGTAATTTCTTGGGAAGTTCTACCAGCGAAAAAGACAAGGAGGCTTTTAAGAAACCATTGACCAAGACCGAGAAGGACAGGATCGTTGTGCTCTTTATTTCCTTCTTGCTGGTAATCGTGTTTTGGGGAGCCTTTGAGCAGGCAGGAGGTCTCATGAATATCTACGCTAAAGAGAAAACAAACAGGATGCTCATGGGTTGGGAAGTCCCAGCCTCTTGGTTCCAGTCGTTAAATGCTATGTTCATTATTTTCTTAGGGACAGCCGTTGCAGGATATTGGGCTAGGCGAAAATTAGCTGGAAGGCTATCCACTGGGCTGTTCAAGATGATCATTGGCTTGATCATCATGGGAGCAGGTTTCTTCTTCATGACAGCTGCAGCTTCTGAATTTAACAACTCAGGTTCTTCAGCAATGTATTGGTTGGTGTTGGCCTATTTGTTCCACACTGTTGGCGAGCTTTGTATCTCTCCTGTAGCGCTATCATATATTACCAAACTAGCTCCGGCAAAGTATGCTGCTTTTATGATGGGAATCTATTTTGCAATGACGGGCTTTGGAAACAAGGTGGCCGGATTGTTAGGCGAATCAGCAGAAAAACTAGGTGAGTTTACCATCTTCACAGGTATCGCTGTTTTCTGTGTTGCGTTTGGGCTGCTGGTCATGCTATTCAGAAAGAAATTAGAAGTGTTGACCCATGGAGCAGAGGATAACGAACGTACCATGAACGAGGAAGCCGAAGGCTTTGAACTAGCAGATGGATGATCTTCATGATTCAACATCTTTGGCCTATAAACTTTAATCCAAACTAACCACACACTCCTATGAGTTCTAAAATAGACTTCTTTGATAAGAAAGGTATGGTCTTGGGCCATCCGGCCGGCTTATTCGTACTGTTCTTTACTGAAATGTGGGAGCGTTTTTCCTATTACGGAATGCGTGCCATTTTGGTCATCTTCCTAACGGGCGCCATTGTTGGAGACAATCCAGGATGGGGATGGAGTACACCTGCGGCTTTGTCGCTGTTGGGCACGTATGCATTATTCGTGTATCTAACACCACTAATAGGAGGTTGGCTGGCAGACAATAAGATCGGGTATCGCATGGCTGTGGTTATCGGTGCACTTTTAATGACGCTGGGCCATGCTTCCATGGCTATAGAAACACCTACTTTTTTGTACATAGGAATTGCGTTTCTGATTCTTGGTAATGGTTTCTTCAAGCCCAATATGACCTCTATTATCTCTAAGATGTACGAAGGGCATAACGAGAAAAAGGATGGCGCATACAACTTGTTCTATATGGGAGTGAATGCAGGCGCTTTTCTAGGGATCATGTTATGTGGCTGGGTTGGTGAGAAAGTGGGTTGGAGCTACGGATTTGGCTTAGCAGGTATTTTCATGTTCTTTGGAATGCTTCAGTTTGTGTTTGCGCAGCCTCTTTTCGGAAAGATAGGTGGCAAACCTTCTGAAAGGGATAGTGATGAAGTTGCTATTGAAACCGAAAGTGAATCGTTGAAGGAAAAAGTGACCGAGGAAAAACGCAACCCGTTTTTGATCATCGACTATATCTTGGTGGCTGTATTCTCTGTTTCGGCTTTGATATTCATAATTAACGACCCATTGAGTAAGATTGGTGAAATAAACACCTTGAACTTTACAGTGTTTGGAATGCCTGATTCTCTGTTCTTTGCATTATTGGCAGCTATCGCATTTATTCTCTTGCTAATTGTTAGGATTCCACGATACGTGAAGATCGAGAGAGACCGAATGATCGCCTTTGCTATCTTCTGTATATTTACGGTGTTCTTTTGGGCAGCCTTTGAGCAAGCAGCAGGTTCGCTTCCTCTATACACACGAGATTACACAAATAGACTTTTGGAAGGAAATGGGGCTGCGATCTTCAAGATCGTGGATCTGTTGGTAACAGTAGTGCCGCTGATTATTATTACCTATGTGCTGTACGCATTGTTTGCAAAGACCTTTAAGAAAATAGGAAAGTCTAATTTGATATTGGGCTTTAGCTTTCTGATCATATGGGCAATTGTCATTTACAAGCTGTATGTTGAGTTTCAATCCTCTGAGACCGAAGTGCCTGTTACTTGGTTTGCGATTCTCAATTCGTTGTACATCATCACATTTGCACCATTATTCACCAAATGGTGGGATAGCAAATACAATCCGCCTGCATCTGTAAAGTACTTTTTAGGCCTCTTCCTTCTTGGAGTGGGCTTTGCCTTCTTGGCTTTCGGAGCTTGGAATGTTCCTGTTGGCGCTGAATCTGCAAAACTTAGCATGGTCTGGTTGGTATTGGCCTATCTTTTCCACACGCTAGGCGAACTATGTCTATCACCAATGGGACTATCATATCTCAGTAAGTTGATCCCTGCCAGAATGGTAGCGTTCATGTTTGGAGTTTACTATCTGGCTATCGCAATTGGAAATAAATTGGCGCATTATGTGGGCGGCGATATCGAAAAGATAACCAATGAGCAAGGATTGAGCTACTTCTTCCTGATCTTTACGGTGATACCGATTGGCCTAGGTTTATTGGCTTTGCTGTTACATCCTTTATTGAAAAGGCTCATGCACGGAGTGAGGTAACTAAAATTTTATACGAACGCTCCACTTTGGAGCGTTTTTTGTAATATCGTTGATCGTGTTTCGACTTATTTTAAAATCTTGATGAGATGAAAAACTTACTTTTCACACTATTCGCCCTAGTGTCTTTGGGTGCTACCGCTCAAATAAAATGGATGACTCTGGAAGAGGCCATTGCTGCCCAACAGCAAGAGCCCAAGAAGATCATGATGGATGTCTATACCAATTGGTGCGGACCCTGCAAGCTCTTGGATAAGATGACGTTTACCAATGAAGATCTAGTTGCCTATGTAAATGAGAAGTTCTATGCTGTAAAGTTCAATGCCGAAGGCGAACACGTACTGAATTACAAAGGCAAGCAGTATTTCAATCCCAATTATGATCCGACCAAAGAATTCAAGCGCAACTATTCGCATGAGTTCACTGATTATATGGGCATACGCGGATACCCATCGATCGTGTTCATGGACGAGAATGCCAATTTCATCATGCCAGTCACAGGCTTTTTGAGTGCAAGGCAGTTGGAAGTGTATTTAAAACTGTTCGGTGAGAACGCCTACAAGGAAATCAGCACCAAAGAGCAGTTTCAGGCTTACGAGCAAGACTTTCAACATCAATTCAAGAGTTAAGCTTATTCGATCATATAGATCCCCTTTTCATAAGTACTATGAAAGGGGATTTTCTTTCTCGCACAAGTAGCTTTCCACCGAGCTACATAGCTTCGATGATTGCTTCCGTCAGCAATGATGGCTTCGGGCTTGATGGTATCTATAAGTCTGTTGAGGTTGATCTTAGGAGAAGAGGTCAATAATACAGTGGATCTTTCTAATGAAGGAATCTTGTAGATACCCAAGCTATCTACAATAAGTAGCTTCTGGTCTTTGTAGCTGTAGATGTCTTTCAACGAATGAAATGTAACATCATTTGTCGGATTCGCAAGCAAATATGCTTTGATAGGGTACGAAGAATGGGCGATGCTATCGGGTAGGTTGGTATGGAAGGTCGAACGGTCGGACACTCTCGAAAGAAGTGCTGTGCTCCTGTTTGTATGAAATACGATGAGGTGCTGTTTTGTCTGCTTGTCACTCTCTTCTTCAATAACAACCACTTGAAGTACTACAATAGAAATGCCCGTGACAAAAACGCTGGCATAGCTTCTTCTCTTCAAAAGCAATATTGCGGAAATGATGAGCAAATAGATGCTTATCATTCTCAATCTACTCATTGGAATATTTTCGAACAGGAAGCTTTCTTGGTTTGCAACCCAGCTCACAAAGAGATTCATCAATTCGATCAGCTCACTGTATGCATCGGCCATAAATGCGGGAAGCGCATTGGCCAGTGCCAATACGATCACCAACAGTCCGACCCCCAAGATGAACCCTAAAAATGGCACGATGACCAAATTGGAAACGAAGAACAGCCCCGGGAATTGATGAAAGTAATACAAACTCAGTGGCAATACACCGATCTGTGCAGCTAAGGTGACAGTAAAGAGTTGCCACGCCTTTTTGAATAACCAGAATTTTGGTCTCCAGAGTTTTTCGATCATAGGTTGTATCCATACGATGGCAAAGACGGCAACGTAGCTTAACTGGAAACCTACTTCGAAAAGGAAATTTGGTTTCGCCATCAACAAAAAGAACATAGAGACAAGCAGCGCGTCAACGGTGCTCATGCCCCTTTTGAGAGAAGTGGCAATAGCGATGGCTGTAAACATGGTCACCGCCCTGACCACAGAGGGGCTTAGGCCAGCAATTACTGCAAAGCACCAAAGCATCCATAGGATGACAACTAATTTCAAGTATCTACCTCGCCGTATGAGTTGTAAGGGCAATAAAAGCGCATCCAACAATAACCAGATGATGCCTATATGCAGACCAGATACCGCCAAAACATGTACGGCACCCGCTTCGGCATAAGTTTCATAGAGTTGCGGATCTACTTCTTGTTTCTGACCCAACAACAGCGCATTGATGATCTGCAGCTCTGGCGGCTCAAAATCATAGAGACTCAATTTTCTGTTTACTGCATTTCGAAGGCCTTCTGCAATTCCATAGATACTCGATGGATAATTGCCTACCATGAGTACTTCGCCAGGGTCTACAAACACTCGATGATAGATATGTCGCCGTTCTAAATAGTTCTTGTAGTTGAATTGCCAGGGGTTTGAAGGTGATTTTATGTCGTTCAACAAGGCCCTGAAGAACAATTTTTCGTCAATATGATGACGATGCGCTAGTGTGTCTTTTCTCACATTCAATAATAACTTCCCAGAGGTTTTAAAACCGTCAATGTGTTGCAAGAGCACCTCATACCTTTCCCAGTGTGTTGAAGGTTTTAACCTTTTGTGAACCCTACCGGTGATGCATACTTCCTTTTGGGTCGAAACAATATTCGAATAGTGTGAGGCGTCGTTCCGGTGATCGTGAAGGTAAGTGGCCAGCAAACCTATCAAGAAGAAGCTAATGGCGATGGTGTGTTCGAACAACCAACCTCCTTTGGCAATTCTTCTTGTATCGTATGCCAAGAATATGGTGAAGCACAAAGCGATCAGTATGGACCCCAGCGTGATCCCAATGAACTCGGCAAATGAGATTCCTGCACAAAGTGGTAGAATTATGAAGATGAAAGGTACATTTCGCATAGAACTATACGAAATATACTAAAATAATGTAGCTTTTTAACTACAAAATTCTTTTTATTCCTACGAATGTGTTCTTCCAGTAATTTTCTAACAGTGAGGAAGTCAGTACACCTCGACTGGTCGTTGCATGAATGAACCGAACGGGCTCCCCCTCTTCAGAGACCACGAGCCCAACATGGCTGATCCGATTTCTTTTACTGGTCTTAAAAAAGAGTAGGTCGCCTTTGCGGACGTCGTTCAAGGAGATCTCTTTGCCTTTTTCTGCCATTAGATACGAAGCTCTAGGCAAATCTTTACCATGTGCTTTAAAGGCAGTATAGACCAGTCCAGAGCAATCCATTCCCTTGCGAGTCGTGCCCGCATATTTATAGGGTGTGCCATCATAACTTTTAGCCGTTTCCACGATATCTTCAGCCAAACTGAATTTTACCGGATGTGGGTCATTATTGTTAGTGGGTGCAGTATCTGCAGTTTTCTTCTTCCCACCACATGCGGACAAGATCAGTACAAAGAGCAGTTGTAGAATTTTTTTCATAAAGGGTATTTTATATTTCACAAAGAAAGGAAAATCATTGCAGATCTTCGTAGATCAAGCGGGCGGCTTTTTCACTTGCGCCTTTTCCGCCTAGCTTCTTCTCCAGGTCATAATAGTCCATAAAGAACTGTACACGCTTATGTTTGTCCAAAATTCGTGCCAGCTCGATCTTTAGATTTTTGGTGTTCAGGTCGTTTTGGATCAATTCTTTTACGACCTCTTTGTCCATAACGAGGTTCACCAGAGAAATGTACTTCAGGGTGATGATCCGTTTGGCGATCTGATACGAAAGCCAATTGCCGCGATAGCAAACCACCTGTGGAACCTTGAACAAGGCTGTTTCTAAAGTGGCAGTTCCGCTGGTGACCAATGCAGCGGTGGCTATGCTCAGGAGGTCATACGTTCTGTTGGCTACGAATTTTACACTATCATTAGTGATAAATTGTTGGTAAAATGCAAAATCTTGACTAGGTGCGCCGGCAATTACAAATTGATGACCTGGAAAATCGTTGACAACGCTCAACATCACAGAGAGCATTTTCTTGATTTCTTGTTTACGGCTTCCCGGAAGTAAGGCAATAACTGGCTTTTTTATATCTAGATCATGCTCTTTCTTGAAATGGTCCTCGTCTACCTGCTTTCGGTCATTGATGGCATCGATCAATGGATGCCCCACATATTCTACGGGATAGTTATGCTTTTTCTCATAGAAATCTTTGACAAAAGGTAGTATCACAAACATCTTGTCGATGTGTTGCTTTATGGCCTTTACGCGGCCTTCTCTCGAAGCCCATACCTGTGGACTGATGTAGTAATGTGTTCTGAAACCCTTGGGTTTGGCCCATTTGGCAATGCGTAAGTTAAAGCCTGAATAGTCAACAAAGATGATGACGTCGGGTTGGTAGGCTTCGATGTCTTGCTTGCAGAATTTTATGTTGCTCAAGGTAGTTCCCAGATTCTGAACTACTTCCAAGAATCCCATGTACGACCGCTCTTTGTAGTGCATCACCTGTACACCACCTTCGGCTTCCATAAGATCGCCACCCCATATGCGAAACTCAGCCTTGTGATCAACGTTCTTCAGTGCCCTCATCAGGTTGGAGGCGTGCAGATCGCCGGAAGCTTCACCAGAAATGATATAATACTTCATCCTAAGAGAATTTGATGACTACCATTACGATTGCCCACATAAAAGTACCTAAAAGGATGCCTCGGGCGATGAGGTCTTTCTTTTTTCTCATGCAAATAAAGAAGACGAGCAAGCTAGGCAGTGCCCCCAATGTGATCACGCTGCCAATTCTTTTCTGTTCATATAAGGTCTCAAAAGAGCTTTTAAGGCTAAGGTCTGAAAATAGCATTGTGTAGAGCATCGCACCCAAAACGGGAAGTACGATGCCAATACAGATGCCTGCAAGTAGTTGTTTACGCATCCAGTTTCCAGCGATTTATTTGTTGAATGGCATGATGGGCTGTCAGGTCAAATTGAACGGGCACCACGGAGACATATCCATTGGCAAGCGCCCACTCATCAGTATCTTCACCGCCATCATGGTTTACAAACTTGCCGGTAAGCCAATAATAATGCCTTCCTTGCGGATTGGTGCGTTTGTCAAATTCTTCGACCCATGTGGCACGTGCCTGGCGGCATACCTTCACACCTTTGATCTCTTCTTTTTTCAGCTTGGGGAAGTTCACATTCAATACTACATCCTGAGGAATTCCATGCTCCAAGGCATTTAGGGTGATCTGCCTCACATGATCTTTTACAGCCTCAAAATCGGCCTCCCAATTGTAGTCCAATAGCGAAAAGCCAATCGCTGGGATCCCCTCGATACCTGCTTCAACAGCAGCGCTCATCGTTCCAGAGTAGATAACGTTGATCGAAGAGTTAGAACCATGGTTGATGCCAGAGACACAAAGGTCTGGCCTGCGATTCAGGATCTCATTCACGGCCAACTTCACGCAATCGGCCGGTGTTCCAGAGCAGGTATACTCTATTTGTGGCTGGCTGTCGTTGATAGATATTGGGCTACAATACAAGGTAGAATTTATAGTGATGGCATGCCCCATCGCCGACTGTGGACTATCAGGTGCCACGACCACCACATCACCGATCTCGTTCATCACTTCAATGAGGGCTCTAATGCCCGGTGCCGTGATGCCATCGTCGTTCGTTACTAGAATAAGAGGTTTTTCCATTGTAGAGTACGAAATTTTTCGAGCATAAAAATACAGATTTTGCATTTTACTCGATCGTTAGGGTGCGTTTAACAAAAAATTAGGCAGGGACTACAAGCTTGGCATGGTTTTTTCGTTAATTTAGATGAAAAATTTGATGCAGAAAATCCTATCATTCATGAAGAGGAATTACAAATATTTGCTATTGGTGGCCATAGCAGCGGTCGCTTTTTGGAGTTTCAGACCAAAACAGTTCGACAATCCGGAGAAAGACAAGCTACTTATAGAACTTATCACTTTTGTGCTAGAGCGCGGGCATTTCGACCCTAAGGACATCGATGATAACTTCTCTGAGAATGTGTTCATGGACTTTATCAACGAGTTGGATCCACAGAAACGCTATTTCTATGCTTCGGATATCAAAGACTTTGAACCTTTTAAATACCGACTTGACGAACAGATCCAATCACAAGACATCACATTTTTCAATGTTGCGCATGAGCGGTTGATGCAACGGATGGAAGAGGCACAACGCATCTATGAAAAAGTCTTGGAGGAACCCTTTGATTACTCTAAAGACGAATCTATCAATGTTGATTTTGAATCGCTCCCTTATGTGAGGAACAAAAAGGAAATGATCGAAAAATGGCGCAAGCAGCTAAAGTTTTCTACATTGAGCGGCTACGATGACCGAGTGCTAGACAATGAAAAGGCAGAAGAGAAGAAAACATTGCAAGAAATAGAGGAAGAGGCCAGGACTTCTACATTGAACACGCTAAATGATTACTTTGATATCATCAACGACCTAGAACGTAAGGATTGGTTCTCGATCTACATCAATGCCATTGTGCAAGAGTTTGACCCGCACACATTTTATTTTGCACCAGAAGACAAGGATCGATTTGACATGCGCATGTCTGGAAAGTTCGAAGGTATCGGCGCAAGATTGCAGAAGAAGGACGGGAACATCAAGATCGTAGAAGTGATTTCAGGAGGACCTACCTGGCGCGATAATTTGTTGGATGTAGGTGATACCATCCTAAAGGTAGCACAAGGCGAAGAAGAACCTGTAGAGATCACAGGCATGCGTTTGGATGATGCCGTGAAGCTCATCAAAGGCCCGAAGGGCACCGAGGTAAAGCTTACCGTAAAACGTGTAGATGGCAATGTAGACATTGTCTCCATCATTAGGGACGTTGTTGAGTTAGAAGAGGCCTACGCCAAAAGTGCGCTGGTAAAGAAAGGCGATCGAAAGTTTGGACTGATCAACTTGCCTCAATTCTACATAGACTTTAAAAATCCAGAGAAAGTCAATGCCGCCGCAGATGTCAAGCGAGAAATCGAAAGATTGAAAAGTCAAGGCATGGAAGGGCTTGTGATCGATCTGAGGGGTAACGGAGGCGGTTCTTTGGCAACCGTGGTCGATATGGCTGGGCTGTTCATCAAACAAGGCCCCATTGTACAAGTAAAATCTGTTGGTGAGCGCAAGGAAGTATTGAAAGACCGTGATCAATCTATAAGTTGGGATGGCCCATTGGTGATCATGGTAAACGAGCTGTCTGCGTCAGCTTCTGAGATACTTGCCGCCGCCATGCAAGATTATAAGCGAGCTATCGTTATCGGAAGCAAGCAAACATATGGGAAAGGCACTGTGCAAAATGTATACGACCTGAACCAGTTCATACGCAGTAGTACCGAAGGCGACGTTGGTGCATTGAAGGTCACGACCCAAAAGTTCTATCGTGTCAATGGAGGCTCAACTCAGCTAGAAGGTGTTGAGAGTGACATTGTCATTGCGGATCGCTACAGCTATATCGATATAGGAGAAAAAGACCAAGACAATCCATTGCCATGGGATAAGATCAATCCTGCCAAGATCGAGCCGTGGGACGGCTACATCGATTACCAAGGAACGATCAAGAACAGTAACGAACGTATGAAGCAGAACAATTATATTCAGCTTATCGAGGAAAATGCAAAATGGTTGAAGACACAAAGCGACAATAATACCTACACGCTTAATTATGCAGCTTACAAGCAAGAGGTTGAAGAAGATGAGGCATATCTAGAGCGCTTCAAGACATTAGAGCAATATACGAATACCTTATCATTCCAATCACTCCCATACGAAGTGAGCCTCTTTGAGACAGACTCTATCCTTATGGAAAAAAGGACGAGATGGCATAAGTCCCTTTCTCAGGATGTATACATCGATGAGGCCATCAACGTGTTACAAGACCTTCAACTGAATTACCTTCAAAAGCAAAAGGTAGCCAACGTAAAAGGATAGGCCTTTATGGCAGAAAGACCCAATTCGTTAACACAGTTAGCGCTCCAGAAGTTCAAGAAGAATTTTTGGGGCGTTTTCAGTTTCTGGTTCATTGTTTTCTGTGGATTGATTGCGTTGACATGCTATATTTTCGCACCCGATGATTCTGCAAATGCAAATCAGATGCATGTGTCCATACACTCTAAGTCGCCTGGTTTTTCTGTGGAAATGCTTCGGATTCCATCAAAAGAGCAGCAAGAACAATCTCTTCTTGACAGGCTTTTATATGGTAAAAACGATAGTGCTACTGAGATTCCGATCGCTTCTCACGAAATTAGGGACGAACAATTCTTTATCACAGAATATGCTTCCGAAGAGCAAAAAGGGCTAACCAAAGGGTTGTCATTAGATAGGTTTCCTGAAGGGACGAAGCTAGAAGAGATTCCTTCGATATATATTGAGACCAAGAAATTTCACTGGGGAACCGACAAGTACGGTCGCGATCTGCTTAGCAGAATGTTGGTCGGTGCACGTATTTCGTTCTCTATCGGATTTGTGGCGGTCCTTATCTCATTGGTCATCGGAATATTCTTTGGGGCCATTGCAGGTTATTTTGGGGGGAAGATAGATGCAGCCGTCATGTGGCTGATCAATGTGATGTGGTCTATCCCTACCTTGTTACTGGTCATTGCCATCACGTTGGCACTTGGCAAAGGTTTTTGGCAGGTGTTCATCGCTGTAGGACTTACCATGTGGGTCGAGGTGGCGCGCGTTGTGCGAGGCCAAGTGATAAGCGTTAAAGAGATGCAATACGTTACTGCTGCCCGGGCATTGGGATATAGAGACCTACGAATTATTTTCAGACACATTCTACCTAACATCATGGCACCAGTGATCGTGATCTCGGCAGCTAATTTTGCGGCGGCCATTTTGATCGAGAGCGGCCTTAGCTTTTTAGGGATTGGCGCACAGCCACCAACGCCCAGCTGGGGAGCCATGATCAAAGACCATTATAGTTATATCATTTTAGGAAAGCCCTACCTTGCCATGATCCCAGGCCTGGCGATCATGAGTTTGGTCATGGCCTTTATGCTGATGGGCAACGCGCTTCGTGATGCCTTGGATGTGAAGACGTGAAATTATGAACAAGAGAACCACCTATTATCTGCTATTAGTGGCCACTGTGGTAGGCTTCTACCTTTTCGATGAATATTACAAGAGCCCTGAGACCATCAAGATCGAAAAGGAAGCCGAGTTGCCCAAAGAGACCACGAATGAATTCTACCTGCCCACATCAACCACCGGACAGGTGATTCATCACGGTCATTACTCGCTATCTTACAACGAAGACCATGAGCAGGCAGAGTGGGTCGCATACGAACTGAAAAAGCACCATTTGGCACGACATGATCATGAACGCCCATACTTTGAAGTAGATAAGGCCGTGAAGACCAAAGCAGCACATTGGCGCAACTACAAGAATTCTGGTTATGACCGCGGGCATCTATGCCCTGCCGGAGATCGTAGGTTTTCTGAACAAGCGTATGAAGAAACGTTTCTCACTTCAAATATCTCCCCTCAAGAGCATGCGTTCAATGCTGGGGTATGGAATCGCCTCGAGCAAAAAGTACGTTATTGGGCCAGTAGGTACGATGGTGTATACGTGGTAACAGGAGGTGTTTTAAAAAAGGGATTGAAGACCATAGGGGACGACCATGTTTCGGTGCCAAGGCAATTCTATAAGATATTGCTCGACAATTCTGGAGGAGACACGAAGATGATCGCCTTTCTGCTTCCACATCAAGATTCTAACAGGCCTTTGTATGAATTTGTGGTCTCGGTAGATAAGATAGAGGAAATGACAGGTATCGACTTCTTTCCGCAACTGGACGATGAAAAAGAAGAACGATTGGAAGGCTCGGATAGCTATAAAGGCTGGAGTTTTAGATAAATAATAAGCTTTCTTTCCTTCAGAAAAGGTTGGGATGAGGTGTTCAAGTATTAGACCTCGAAGCTTTCACCGATCTCAGGGACGATTAATTCCTTCCCGTCTTCTGAAAATAGTTGTTTAGCTTTTTCCTTGTCGATCTCGATAGGAGGAAACGTGTCAAAATGATAGCCTAGCACCCTACTACAGCCTACAAGGTCGCTAGCGATCAGCGCATCTTCATATCCCATGGTAAAGTTGTCGCCAATAGGCAATATGGCAATGTCTAATTTAGGACATGTCATTGGTATTAGCTTCATGTCAAGTGTGAGAGCAGTATCCCCGGCCACATAAAGGCACTGGTCCTCATCCCATATCACAAAACCCCCTTGGTTACCACCATAGGTGCCATCGGGCAGTACGCTGGAATGAATGGCATTGACATACTTTACGGTTCCGAAGTCGAAATCAAATTTGCCTCCATGATTCATGGGATGTCCCTTTACCCCTTTTTCACCAAACCAAGAAATGATCTCGAAATTAGAGATCAACATCGCGCCTGTTCGGTTGGCTATCGCTTCAACGTCTAATACATGGTCTTGATGGCCATGCGTGATCAAGATATAATCGGCTTCGATCGTTGCAATATCAATATCCTTTGCCAAAGGATTCCCAGTGATAAAGGGGTCGAACAACAATCTTTTCCCATTAAAGGCTATCAGAAGAGAAGCATGCCCTAAATAAGTGATTTTCATAACAGTTGGTTTTTAAGTTGAATCATCGCCATTCGTTCAAACGGTTGGCATCGAGTCTTATAAAGATAAACAGTAAAATGGTGAATCCCCAAAGCGATGAACCACCATAGCTAAAAAAGGGCAGGGGAATACCAATTGTGGGCAGGATCCCTATTACCATACCAACATTGATGGTAAAGTGAAAGAAGATGATAGAAGCTACACTGTACCCAAAGACCCGACTGAATTGAGTTTTCTGGCGATCTGCTAGTTTGAGTATGCGTAAGATCAGCAACACGAAAACGATCACCACACCACCGGCACCTATAAAACCAAACTCTTCACCAACCGTGCTAAAGATGTAGTCTGTATGTTGCTCTGGGACAAAGCCACCTTTGGTCTGGGTGCCTTCTAACCAACCTTTGCCGCTAAATCTGCCAGACCCGATCGCGATCTGTGACTGATTGGTGTTGTAACCGATTCCTTTGGTATCCACACTTTTTCCGAGTACAATGTTGAAACGGTCGCGATGCCGTTGCTCGAACACGTTGTTGAACACAAAATTTACCGAAAAGGAAAAAGCGGTCATTACGGCCAACGTCCCTAGGTATGGTAATGCTGAAAGACGTTTCTTTTTTCTTTTCTTCCATGAGAAGAAAGAGACCACGATCAATAGCAACCCGATAGAAACATACGTTGGGCCAAAGAGTAACGTAAGGATAAAAAGAGCAATGGCAATAAAACCAAGGGTAAGATAGATCCCTGAAAGTCCTTCGCGGTGCAGTACAAAGAAAAATGAACCATAGACCAACGCGCTGCCAGGGTCTGGCTGCGGTATGATGAGCAATGCAGGAATGGCGATGATCAAAAAAGCACTGACCTGATGTTTCAGTTCTTGCATATTGATCTGCATATCGCTTAAATACTTGGCCAAGGCCAATGCGGTAGCGGCTTTTGCAAATTCTGAAGGCTGTAGCGTGATGCTTCCTAGACCATACCAAGAGGTGGCCCCGTTGATGGTCTTTCCAAAGACGAATAGCCCTAACAACGAAGCAAGCGATATCAGATAGATAATGCTTGAGAATCGTTCATAGAACTTTGTTTCGATACTGAGTAGCAGTACAATTAGTACGATTCCCATCCCTATGAATAGGAATTGCTTTCCATAGGGTTGCGAAAGGTCAAAATACGAAGTGGCCTCTTCGTTCAATGAAGCTGAGTAGATGTTTACCCATCCCATGAATACCAGCAGAAAATAGAATAAGATGGTTAGCCAGTCGATCCGTTGCAAGATGCTAGTAGAATTCACGCTCATTGGTTGATCTCAAAAGGTTGGCCACTGTACGGTTTCTTGTATTCTTCCTCCAGGCTGCCCAAAAGCATACGTTCTTCAAGATGATCTCTAGAGATTTCACCAGTCAGGTATCTTTCTATCATTAGGCTAGCAATAGGTGCTGCCCATCTGCTACCCCAATATCCATTTTCTATGAAGACGGCGATGGCGATCTTTGGGTCATCCTTGGGGGCGAAAGCGACAAAGATGGAATGATCTGTCAACTGCGTTCTAAGACTGTCGATGATCGTAAAATTCTCAGCGGTGCCTGTCTTTCCACAAACCTCGATCCCATTGATCCTTGCGATCTTGGCAGTTCCTTTTTCTACCACGTTGTGCATGCCTTCGATCACTGGAGCGAAATTTTCAGGAGAGATGGTGGTCCTCCTCCTCGTGGTGAATTTTTCATCAATGGGCATTTCTTTTATATTCTTGATGATATGCGGTGTGTAGTAAAAGCCCCGGTTGGCAATGGCGGCTGTCATGTTTGCCAGTTGAATTGGCGAAGCAAGTACCTCTCCTTGGCCAATGGCATTTGAGATGGTGGTCACTGCTTGCCAGCCGCCACGTGGATACATTCGTTTGTAATAAGAAGAATCAGGCACATTGCCCCGACTTCCTGTTGGCAAGTCGTTACCCAAGAAATTTCCTAGACCGAAACTTTCAATATGCTTGTTCCAATGCTGGATGCCAACTTTTGGGCTTTGATATTTGTCGATAATTCGCCTGTATACGTTCGAGAAATAGGTGTTGCACGACTGATGTACGCCTTTATTCATATTGTTTCTGGTTCCAGACGGGCAGTGGCATCCCATCCATTGGCCTCGTGCATAATAATGCCCATGATGGCAGGTGATCGTTTCTTCGGGTGTGATGACGCCTTCTTCCAATGCTACCAAGGCATTAAGTGTCTTGAAGGGCGAACCTGGAGGGTACTGTGCCTTTAGCCCACGATCAAATAATGGGATATTGATGGTGTCGTGGTACAGTTTCGTGAAATTCTTAGAACGTTTTCTTCCCACAAGCATTGCAGGATCGTAGCTAGGTGCACTTACCAAGGCTAACAATTCTCCCGAGGCAGGCTCGATGGCCACGATGCCACCGCGCTTGTTGTTCATAAGCATTTGGCCGTACTCTTGAAGCTTGGCATCTATGGTGATGTGAATGTCTTTTCCTTGCTCCGGCAACGTATCGTAGATGCCGTTTTTGTAGGGGCCAATGATTCGGTTGAAACGATCTTTTTGCAGTCGCTTTACACCTTTGACACCACGCAAGACTTCTTCATAAGATTTCTCGACACCCTGCCTTCCAATAAGTTCGCCAGATTGATAGTAAGGGTTTTTTCCTACCTCAAAATCGTTCACCTCACTGATGTATCCCAACACATTGGCCGCAGATCTGGTCTTGTAACTTCTCAGTGATCTTTTCTGGATGAAGAACCCTTCATACTTGTGCATCTTTTCTTGAAGTGAGGCATATTCTTCTTTGGAGAGTTGTGCTACAAATACAGAAGGTCGCCATGGCGAATAGTGGCGTGCCTTTTTGTAGCGCTTGATAAAATCTTCCTTGGCGATGTTCAGTAAAGAACAAAACTCTAGCGTATCCAACGGTCTTACTTCTCTTGGCGTGACCATGACATCGTAGGCAGGTTGGTTGGCCACCAACAATGCTCCATTTCGGTCGTAGATATACCCACGTTCAGGATAGTCGTAGACAGCCTTTACTGCATTGCTAGTAGAGAGTTCTTCAAAAGAATCTTCAAATAGCTGTAGGTACGATAGGCGCCCCAAGAAAGTGAGGCCTATGAGTATTACGGTAAAATGTAGAAGAAATTTTCTCATGTACGCTTTCGGCTAAACAAAACGATGAACGATAGGCAAAGTATAATGGTAAAGATACTAGAGAATAACGTTTTCATCAAGGTAGAAAGTATTAGCGAAGCGTTAAAGGTCTCTAACGAAAAAAGGATGAGATGGTGCGTCACCGTCATAATAGAGACATACGTGAATCGCTCTGCCCAACCGGTCTCTATGATCTTGATATTATGATATTCATAGCTTACACCAAATGAAAATCGTAGTACAACGGGTCTTATGTAGGCAATCACTAGGCATGCGATGGCATTGATGCCTCCTGCATCAGTGAACATATCTATGGTGAGGCCCAACAAAAAGGAAATAAAGAGAAACAATGTACGGTTGCTAGCAAAAGGATAGCCTATTACGAACAGAATGTAAACATACGGGTTTATATAGCCTGAGAAGTTGATGTTGTTGAAAATGACCACCTGAGCCAAGACCAAGGCAACAAAACGGATGATATTTTTGAAAACATCATTATTCATCAGCCTTGTCTTGGAGCCATTTTATCTGCGGGGCATCCTGATTCTCGATCACGTACACATGCCCAATGTGTGTCATTGCATTGAAAAGTGCCACGTCAATGTCATAATAGTTCTGCGCGGCTTGAAGCGAAAACGTCTTTATAGAACCAATAGGAATGCCCTCCGGAAAGATAGTGGACTCTCCACCTGTGATGATGGTGTCATTTTCCTTGATGTTTGCCAACTTGGGTACATCGATAAGCTGTGTCAGCCTGTGGTCTTTGGTATTCCATGTCAATGAGCCGATCTCGCCAGAAGGTCGGTGTTTGGCGTTTATGCGAATGGTGGTGTTCAGCACCGAAATGACCGTGGCATAATTGGCAGAGACTCTATTGACTACGCCTACGATACCTTCTGAGGTAATGACTCCCATATCAGGGGCAATGCCATCGTCACTTCCTTTGTCTATGGTTAGTACATTGTTGGCAGCGCTGTAGCTGTTCTTGATCACATTGGCTCCTCTAAATACATATTTCTGTTTGAAGGAGGAGGTATCGATGAACACATCATTTCCTGTTGTATCTGTACCGTTGAAGAGAAGCTGTCTAAGGCGCATGTTTTCCTCCACAAGCCGACGATTGTCTGTCTTCAGGTGAAAGTATTGCTTGATATTGCTATTGGTCTCATAGATGCCGCCAAAAAGCCAACGCGCAGAGTTGGAGAATTTGCTTCGGTGATACGAATGTGATTGAACGGTGAGCACAAAACCTATCAATAGCAATAGCAAAAACAGCACACCATTCTTGTTTCGTATAAAAAAGTTAATGATTTGCTGCATTGGGGGCTCTTAGCTTATTTGATCAGCACACTCTTGTAACGCTCTAGGTTTTTAAGGGTGATTCCGGTTCCGCGCACAACAGCTCTTAAAGGGTCTTCAGCAATGTATACGGGCAGGTCTGTCTTTTGTGAAAGCCTCTTGTCTAACCCTCTCAACATCGAACCACCTCCCGCTAGGTAGATTCCTGTATTGTAGATGTCAGCGGCAAGTTCTGGCGGTGTCTGCGATAAGGTCTCCATCACAGCATCTTCAATACGAAGTATAGATTTGTCTAATGCTTTGGCGATCTCTCGGTGAGAGATGTTTACCTGCTTGGGCTTTCCGGTCAGAAGGTCTCTGCCTTGTACAGACATGTCCTCCGGTGGAACTTCTAAGTCTTCGGTCGCAGCCCCTATTTGGATCTTTATCTTTTCGGCAGTACGCTCACCCACATAAAGGTTGTGCTGTGTACGCATGTAATAGATGATATCGTTGGTAAATACATCACCTGCAATTTTCACAGACTTGTCACAAACGATCCCGCCAAGTGCAATGACGGCTATTTCGGTGGTACCGCCACCTATATCGACGATCATGTTCCCTTTTGGCTGCATGATGTCGATCCCGATACCGATGGCTGCGGCCATGGGCTCATGTATAAGATATACCTCTTTGCCATTTACACGTTCTGCAGATTCCTTTACAGCGCGCATCTCTACTTCGGTGATGCCTGATGGGATACAGATCACCATGCGGAGGGATGGTGTGAAGATCTTTTTCTTTAATGAAGGGATGTTCTTTATGAACATACTGATCATCTTCTCGGACGCATCAAAGTCTGCAATTACGCCATCTTTTAGCGGACGGATGGTCTTGATGTTCTCATGGGTCTTTCCTTGCATGAGATTTGCTTCTTGTCCAACAGCAATGATCTTGCCCGAAACACGATCGCGTGCCACGATCGAAGGGCTGTCTACGACCACCTTGTCATTGTGTATGATGAGTGTATTGGCAGTTCCGAGGTCAATGGCGATCTCCTCGGTCAAAAAATCAAAAAATCCCATGTATCAAGTTCGTTTAAAGGCTGTTAGGGTTAGGGTAAAATCATGCAAAAATAGTAAATTAATGTTTAAAGTGTCTTGTTCCGGTAAATACCATAGAAACGCCATGCTCATTGCAATAGTCTATCGATAGTTGATCTTTTATGGAACCCCCTGGCTGAATGACAGAAACAATGCCAGCCTCGTGCGCGATCTCTACACAATCAGGAAAAGGGAAGAAGGCGTCACTTGCCATCACAGCCCCATGTAGGTCGAAGTTGAAAGACTGCGCTTTTTCGATGGCTTGGCGCAGTGCGTCTACACGAGAGGTCTGCCCAGTGCCCGAGGCGCAAAGTTGCCCATTCTTGGCCAAGACAATGGTGTTCGATTTGGTATGCTTGCAAACTTTTGAAGCAAAGATGAGGTCATCTATCTCAGCCTCAGAGGGCGTGCTTTTTGTTCTGACCTCTAGTTGGTCTTTTGAATCGGTTATGTAGTCTCTATCTTGTGCCAAAGCGCCATTCAAACAACTTCTGGTCAATGTCTTTGGCAACTCGAACAACTTTTGAACCAATAAGATCCTATTCTTTTTCCCCTTTAAGATGGCTAGCGCATCTTCTTCAAAGGATGGTGCGATCACTACCTCACAGAAGAGCTTGTGTATTTCTTCGGCGGTAGGCTTGTCGATCTTCGTATTCGAGATCAAGATACCGCCAAAGGCAGAAACAGGGTCACCTGCCAATGCATCTTTGTATGCCTTGGCGATGGAGGAACGCGTGGCAATTCCGCAGGCATTGTTATGCTTTAAGATGGCGAATGTGGGTTTGTCATCGAAGAATTCACTCATTAGATTCACTGCTGCGTCGACATCCAGCAAGTTGTTGTACGAGAGCTCCTTTCCATGAAGTTTGTCGAACATCGCATTGAAGTCACCGAAGAAAGAACCTTTCTGGTGTGGGTTCTCGCCATAGCGAAGCGTTTTTCCTTCAGTCTCACTAAACTTCAAAGCAGCGATACCATGATCGCTATTGAAATAGTTGAAGATGGCCGTGTCGTAATGCGATGATACATTAAAGGCCTTAGCAGCAAATCGCTTTCTGTCCTCGAGTGAGCTTTCGCCGTTCTTGTCATGCAGAAGCCCAAGGAATTCCCCATAGTCTTGCATCGAAGATACACACAAGACGTCTTTGAAATTTTTAGCGGCTGCACGAATTAGAGAAATACCGCCGATGTCTATCTTTTCGATAATGTCTTGCTCAGGGGCTCCCGAAGCAACTGTCTTTTCAAAGGGGTAAAGGTCTACGATGACGATGTCTATCTGTGGAATCTCATACTGCTCCAATTCTGCTACATCCCCTTCGTTTTCCTGACGATTCAAGATGCCGCCAAACACTTTTGGGTGTAAGGTCTTCACCCTTCCTCCGAGAATGGATGGATAGGAAGTAACGGATTCGACAGGAATGACGTCGATACCTAATTCTGTGATGAATTTTTCGGTGCCGCCTGTTGAATAAATGGTAATGCCTAGCTGGTCTAGCTTCTGTACGATGGGCGCCAGCCCGTCCTTGCTAAAGACGGATACCAAGGCAGATCGGGCAGTTTTGCGGGAGTTCATTTTTGATGGGTTTGATAAGGCGTAAAAATACCTTTTTTACAACGAAAATGTGATGCTATCGCAATGAAAAAAGCGTAAAGTTTTGAACAGTTGTTAAGAGAGAAGCTCAGCTACCTTTGCGTTAACAAACTCAAGCAGTCGCTCATCATTTTCGGAAAATGCGTCAATGGTCTCAGAATCGATGTCGATCTGGCCAATGTTCTTGCCATTGACAAATAGCGGAACCACAATTTCTGACTTCACGGTCATGCTACAGGCGATATAATTGTCTTGTGCCTTCACATCAGGCACGACAAAGTTTTGATCGCTGACGGCCACCTGCCCGCAGATGCCTTTTCCGAAAGGAATGATCACGTGGTCTGTCGGGGCACCAACATAAGGTCCGAGCTTTAATTCCTCCTTATTGTCATTGACAAAGTAGAAGCCTACCCAATCATAATGAAGGATACTTTCTCTAAGGTGGTTGCATAACTGGTACAAGCGCTCGTTGACGGTGATCTCGGCATTGTCTAAAATGGCAATGATGTCGGGCTTTAGATGGTCAAAGTTCATAGGGAATTATTTTGCGAATACGAAGTTACTGTTTTTTGGTTGTGAACAAGGTCGTACAACAATTGAGAAGTTAACAGTTGCTATGCGCTATTTGGGCTATATTTGCTCGGAATGATAACATTGGTAAAGCAATACAGGTCTGTTATTTTCTTCATACTCAAGTTCTTTTCGGTGTATGCAGTGCTGACGTGGGGGTATAGCGCATACTTGAACTCTTTTCAGGAAGAACCCGATCACCTTACCGTTATGGTGGCTGAGCAAAGTCAGCATTTGATTCAAATGTTTGGCTACAATAGTGAGGTGATACCCCACGAAAGCGAGCCCATCATGAAACTTTTGGTGAATGGGACATACTTAGCTCGTGTTTTAGAAGGTTGTAACTCAGTCAGCGTGTTGATACTCTTTGTCACCTTTATCATTGCCTTTACGGGCAGGCTATGGACATCGGTTTTGTTTGTCGTTCTGGGTAGCCTTGCCATATATGTGGCCAATGTTGTTCGCATAGCGCTGATAGCCATCGCGATCTATGAGTATCCTCACTATCAAGATGCACTGCATCAAATTGTCTTTCCTGCCATCATTTATGGTCTCGTCTTTTTGCTCTGGGTGCTCTGGGTAAACAAATTCTCTAGCAGATGAGCAAGTGGCTTAAATACATCATTGTTGGGCTCTTATGTATGTTGCTCATGCTTGTTAGGGCCTTTGAGAATGAGTTGTTCTACGACCCCTTCATAGCATTTTTCAAACATGACCTCTTTACATCGGGCGTTCCTGAATATCAGGGCTTCAAACTTTTTCTGAGTCACCTTTTCAGATACGGACTCAATACATTGATATCGTTGATGATCCTATACGTGGCATTCGAAAATTGGCATGTGGTCAAATTTTCTGGATTGCTATACCTCATTGCCTTCATACTATTAGCGAGCGTCTATTTTTATTTAATAGCGAATGCTCTTGAAAGTGGTTATCTCATGACCTTCTATGTGCGCCGCTTTTTGATCCAACCCTTGTTCATATTATTGCTGCTTCCTGCTTTTTATTACCAGCGAGAGGTCAAGGAGAAAGTGTCGTAACTTTGCTTTATGATAGAACGAACGTATCAAATATCAGGCATGACTTGCAGAAACTGCAAGGCCACAGTGGAAGAGAAATTGGCGAGCATCCAAGATGTGCGCAGTGTTGAGGTTGATCTGAGGAATGGAAGAGCAACGATCTCTTCGTTTCATGAGGTTCCTGTTGGCCTGTTACGACAAACATTGCCTTCAAAATACACGATCGCCGAGCAAAACGTTTTTCAGACCACTACCCCTGAAGGTAAAAAAGAAAGCAGTCTAAAGCAGCTGTTCCCGCTATTGTTGATCTTCTTATACATCACTTCTGCAGCCATATTGATGAACTTGGACCCTTGGAGGGCAAACGACCTCATGCTTGATTTCATGGGATTGTTCTATGTCGTATTCAGCTTCTTCAAGTTCTTGGATTACAAAGGTTTTCCCAGATCCTTCAAAATGTACGATCCGCTGGCAAAAGCAATCCCCGCCTATGGTTGGGTGTATCCTTTTATCGAAACAGCGCTAGGGCTCATGTTTCTTTTTCGGTTTGAAGTGGAAATTGCCCTGATTGCCACATTGCTCATTCTTGGAATCACCACGATCGGTGTCACAAGATCCTTGTTGCGTAAGAAGACCATTCAATGTGCCTGTTTGGGAACTGCACTGAAATTGCCCATGACAAAAGCCACGTTCATCGAAAACTCGATCATGATCGTCATGGCGGCGTGGATGCTTTTTAAGTATTATGAAAGATGAGGAAGACATTATTCCTTTTTTTGCTGTGTGGTCTTGTCGGGCAGGCCCAAGAGATAGATGTTCTGAAAGGTGAACTCAACAATGGATCTTCTGGGTCACATAAGGCCAATTTAGCCTATGAAGTAGCAAGCCTGTACACAACTTCCGACCTAGACAGTGCAATACACTATGCTGACGTAGCCACTAAACTTTCCAAACAGCTAAAGGATAACAAGTTGCTTGCCAGGTCTATGAACCTGAAAGCAGGAGCACTCATTAGAAAACGATCGCTGACTGAGGCCGGCTCTCTTTCAAGAGAGGTTTCGTCTATGAAAGAAATAGATTCTATTACCAAGGCAGCTTCTTATCATAATCTAGCCACAGTGCTATTGCACAAGGCGGCATTCCAACATGCAATGTCATGGAGTCTGAAAGCCATGAAAATCTATGAGGCCGAAAGAGATAGCCTTGGCATTGCCAGGGCTTCGACCAATATGGGGATCGTTCATGCACGATTGGGCAACACTGGCAAAGCGATCACTTTTTTTGAAAAAGCCACAAGCCACGCACAAAATGATGAATCGTTGCGACTTCGCGCACTGGCAAATATGGGTGCCGCTTATAGCGATGCCAAAGCCTACATCAAGGCCATCGACGCTATTGAGAAAGCAAAGGTCTTGGCTCAAGAATTGAATAGCCTGGTGTATCTGGGCGTCATCAATTCTAATCTGTGCAATAATTATGTGGAGATTGAAGCCTACGATGCCGCTATTGCCCATGGTCTTGAAGGTCTTCGCATAAAAGATGAATTAGGGCAGAATACAGATATTCTGCTGAACAATCTGGGCTATGCCTATTTGAAAAAAGGAGATTATCGGCAGGCTATACACTATCTGAGCCGTGTTTCACAAGATTCGCAGCCCGTATTGCGGTCATTGGTGTACAATAACTTGAGCCAGTCGCATAGTGGTTTGAAGAGCTATGAGACAGCATGGCAATATGCACGGCTGCATAAGGCAATAAACGATTCGTTACACATAGTCCAGGCCAGGCAGCGTGATAGCATTGCTAACCTCTTGAGTAGTTATGAAACTGAACGAAGTCAGCAACAAATAGATCTGTTGAATGTACAGAATGAATTAAGTGAGTCAAAGATCAATGCACAGAAGAATACTATATGGGCCATTGGGATATTTGCAGGGTTGCTGTTGCTGTCTAGCTTTTTGCTTTATAAGAATCAGAAGGCCAAACAATCCCTCAAGACGGCAAATATCAGGCATCGTTTGTTGCAGACGCAGCTCAATCCACATTTTTTGTTTCATGCGCTCAACAGCATTCAATCCTTTATCTATTTCAACAAAAAAGAAGAGTCCATTGACTATCTTACCAGCTTTAGCAGACTGATGCGCTCGGTGTTGGAAAGCTCAGATCAGGATTTTATTACCGTAGAAGAAGATGTGAGGTCGATCCGCGAATACCTTAGATTACAAGAGTTGAACATTTCAAAAGCCTTCGCACATTCTGTTTTGGTGGATGAGGAGTTGGACGGGGAGGCCATCATGATACCACCGATGTTCACACAGCCTTTTGTTGAGAACGCCTTGTTGCATGGTATTGGTGAAATGGATGATGGAAAGGTAGAAATACAATATGAGATCAAAAAAGGCAAACTGAAGGTCATGATCGCCGATAATGGCAAAGGAGCTCGGAACAAGGGTAGTGACGGCAGCAGAATGCATCGCTCTATGAGTACGGGGATACTCCATGAACGTATGCTGAACCTGAAGGAAACTCATGGTTATGTTTGCCAAGTGGATGCAATTTCGAATGATTCTGGCACGCAGGTTGCACTGACATTTCCTGCTCGACAGAAAAAAATCTGAGTATATTTATCACATGAGCCAACAGATTTCATGTGTGATCGTTGAAGACGATTCTTGGGCAGCCGAGATGGCAAAGCAAATTCTTCATGACCATTTTGACAATGTTGTCGTCAAGAGGATCATAGGCACATTATCGGAAGCTACGCTGAAGCTTAGCGACCTGGGTCCGGACTTTGTGCTATTGGATGTGAACCTTCCTGATGGCGATGCTTTCGATTTGCTTCGTGGGTTGAATGAGGTGAATTTCAAAGTCGTGTTTATTACCTCTTATGATAAATATGCGATCGAAGCCTTCAAGTACAGTGCGCTAGACTTCCTCCTGAAGCCCTACACGCCAGACCAGTTGGTAGATGCTGTGAACAAAGTTTTGGGACAATTGGATCATGATCGTTACCATCGTCAGTTGGAGGCGTTACTCTATGGTCAGACTCGAGCAAATACCTCAAAGAAGATCGTTCTCAAAAACCTAGAAGCAGTTCATGTGGTCTCTTTGTCTGACATTCTTTACGTGAGCTCGGACAATAATTATTCGATATTTCATTTAAAGGGCGGCAAGAATGTCATGGTATCGAGAACTTTGAAGTCTTATGATGAGAAACTAGCCGTCAATGGCTTTTTCCGCATCCATCAAAGCCATTTGGTCAATCTAGAGGTCATCACTTCTATAGACAGGAAGCATGACCAGGTTTTGTTGACCAATAATGTCTCCTTGCCAATTTCCCAGAAGAAAAAGAAAGACCTCATCGCTTACATAGAGAAGCTCCAATAGCATTCTAATGTGTTGGTGCGATATTCTCTTTCATCCGCCTTCAATTCTAATTCTACACATTTAGACCCCTTATTCGTTATACCTTAGATTGTGAAATCTTAAAACAAACAGGTATGAAGAAATTATTCATGGTCACACTTCTCGGCATTTTTTTGATCTTTCAATCTTGCCACGTGCTGAAGCGTTCAGATGATTTTTATGGGATACAAAAGTCCGTCAACAACACAGTATACCTTATTGATATTTCCGGGAGTATGGAAGGTGTCGATGAAGGAAATATCAAAGATCAAGTGATGCGCGAGGTTGGTAACCAAACTGGCAGAGTGGTGGAGAAGACAGTTGGTGGCAAACTGGGAAGCATTTTAGGAAGGCAGACTGCCAAGCAAGCCACAAAGCTTGGAGCAGTGAAGAGAAACCTAATTCCAGCCATCAAAGGGCTGCCTGATGGAAAACTATTCACTGTCTTTGCCTTTGAGAATGATGTGAAGGCACATACCTCGAAGTTTGTCGTAGCAAGTAACATTACCCGAACTAGTGCCAACCTGTTTGTTGAGAGCTTGAAAGCTGGTGGTGGCACTGACACTTTGGAAGGATTGAAACGATCATTGGCAACACCAGGTATACAGGAAATCATCCTAATGAGTGATGGGCTGCCCAATGACGATCCACAGACCGTGCTCGATGAGGTAGAGCGCCTTAACTCCAACAATGTGGTCATCAATACCATTGCCTTTGGCGAGGATGCCGATCATGACTTCATGAGAAAGCTGGCTGAACAGAATGGCGGACAGTTTGTGACTTCAAAGATGTAAGACCTACAGGATGAGAAAAGCGATTTTTATAGTTGGATTTTTACTGGCACTCCACATCCATGCCCAGGACTGTGAGGCATTAGCACCCATGAAGCCCGGTATCGAGATGGAGTATACCCATTATAACAAGAAAGGGAAGCCCGAGATGATCTCGCGTAGAAAAGTTACTTCTGTTGACGATGAAAATGGTTTCTTGGTCATTGGTCTAGAAGCTAATTACGAGAACCTGAAAGGGAAAGAGAGAAAGGACATGCCAACCATAAGCCATGTCTTGAAATGCAAAGAAGGTAACTACTATGTGTCCATGAATGGATATTTTCCAACGGGCCAGCAGCAGAGCGGCATGGAACTTTCAGTTGAGGGAGACTTCTTAACATTTCCTGATCAACTAACGCCAGGACAGACCCTTGACGACGGAGAGATTAGTGTAAGTTTAGGTGCTGGCGCCACATCCCTAATAAAGGCGACCATGAAAGTGCTCAATCGAAAAGCGTTACAACAGACCAGCTTTACTACCCCAGCTGGTACATTCGATGGAGTGATCGTCACCTTCGATTACGAATTCAAGATGGGCTTTATCAAAATGCGGGGCAGTGGCAAAGAATGGTATGTAAAAGGCATAGGGGTCGTTAGATCTGAATCCTACAACAAGAAAGGGAAGCTTATCGAATGGTTTCAACTGACAAAGTTCAATAATTAATTCTCTTCAAGAGATATAAGAATCCTCGTTGATTTATGTATTATGCAGGACTACGACTAAAACTATAAGATGAAGACACTATTTTCAACAGCAATGGTATTGCTTTTTGTGGTTTCCTTTGGAAATGCGCAAGACGCCGAACCTAAAAAAAGTGCTAAACACACGGTTGAGGTCAATGGCCGTATGTGGCATGTGTAAGAAACGCATTGAAACTGCTGCCATCAAGACCAAAGGTGTGAAATATGCCAATTGGAATGTGGGTACGCACATGCTTTCACTGATCATTGATGAGCGAAAACCGATATAACTACGGTCGAGACGAATGTTGCGGCTGTGGGTCATGACACCAGAAATGTAACTGCAGACGATGCCGCGTATGATAAGGTCCATGCCTGCTGCAAGTATCGGGGAGGGTACTACCAATGGTGATGCAGAGCAACAATAGGAATAAATTCATTTCAAAATGAAAAGCCTCGTGAAACCCACGAGGCTTTCTCAATCGATTGCGTTTTGCAATGTGCAATGCTTCATGGGGTTTGGGTTTGAACGATATCGAGTGGATGAACGACTTTTTTTCGTTACTTTATACAAACAATCAAGCCAAGACCTATGAAAAGACAATTACTCCTTCTTTTTTCTATTGCTAGCTTCATTGTGAGCGCACAAGCACCGATAGACGATTTTTTTGGAGACCCGATGGGCCAATATGCTGTTGTAACGGGAACGATAGATCACAGCCCTGTAGGAGCGAATGCTACTTGGAACTTTTCTGGATTAACGCAAATTGATACGACTACCGATACATTTGCCGCGCCAACAGCAGCGGATCTTGCCAATTATCCCGGGACAACACAAGTGCTATCTACCACCAACACTGCTATGGACGTCAATCAAGTGTTTTATGACCTTACAGAGGCTACATTGTCGTTGACAGGCACAACCAATCCCGAGTTTACGCTAGATTACAACACAGATAATGCCGAGATAGGCACGTATCCATTAACGTTTGGGGCTGTTGCAAATAATGATAACATTGCAGGCACGATCGATGCGCAAGGCCAATCTCCTAGTTATACAGGTACGATCAATACAGAAGTAGATGCCTATGGCACCCTAAGCTTTGATGTTATAGGGCTTGATTCTTACAGTGGAAGCGTTACCCGGATAATGACTACGCAGAACATTTCTTTTGTAGCGACCATATTTCCAGGAACCGCATCGATTACAAGCTATAACTATTACAAAGATTCGGATGGAGCATTAGTTTTCCGAACTAGCGATGGGACTGTTAGCGTTCCAGGCCTAGGAATCAATGACAGTTTCTCCATTGCAGAAGGATTGATAACCGATACATTGTCTAAAAGTGACATTGAAACTCAAGGAACGGTACAAGTATATCCGAATCCGGTTGGTGATAGATTGTACATTGAGATGGGCAATTCGATTGTAGTACGATCTATTAGGATTGTTGATAGTAATGGAAGAATGCTGCTATCCTCGGCGCAAAACAATAACGGTATAGATGTAAGCTGGCTTTCGCCGGGATTTTATACGGTACTGATCACTACTGACAAAGGAATCATGCCAAGAAAGCTTGTGAAGCGGTAAGGGTCTAGGCCTAAAAGACAAAAAGCGGCTGTTCTAACTATGAACAGCCGCTTTTTTATATGTATAGATATGTGCTTGATTGCGATGTGTTTACATCATACCGGGCATTCCGCCGCCGCCCATTGGAGGCATCGCTGGTGTGTCTTCCTTGATGTCGGTCAAGGCGCATTCGGTAGTAAGGATCATCCCCGCCACAGAAGCAGCGTTCTCTAATGCGATACGCGTTACTTTTTTAGGGTCGATGATACCCGCTTTTAGCATGTCGACGTATTCTTCAGACTTGGCATCGTATCCATAGTCTTTGTTGCCTTCTAGCACTTTGTTGATCACTACAGAGCCTTCACCACCAGCATTCTCAACGATGGTACGTAATGGTGATTCGATAGCTCTAGCTACGATCTGGATGCCGGTTACTTCATCTAAATTGTCAGTAGTAAGCTTATCTAGTACAGACTTGGCACGGACCAAAGCAACACCTCCACCAGCGACGATACCTTCTTCGACAGCGGCACGCGTTGCGTGAAGCGCGTCATCTACACGGTCTTTCTTCTCCTTCATCTCTACCTCAGAAGCAGCACCTACATACAATACAGCAACACCGCCAGCCAATTTGGCCAAACGCTCCTGTAGCTTTTCTTTGTCGTAGTCTGAAGTTGTGGTCTCGATCTGTGCTTTGATCTGGTTTACGCGCGCTTTGATGTCGGACGCCTTTCCAGAACCATTTACGATCGTTGTATTGTCCTTGTCGATGGTTACGGTTTCAGCAGTACCTAGCATGCTGAGGTCTGCATTCTCTAGAGAAAAACCTCTCTCCTCGGAAATTACAGTGCCACCTGTAAGAATAGCGATGTCTTCAAGCATTGCTTTTCTACGGTCGCCGAAACCTGGTGCTTTTACCGCAGCGATCTTCAATCCACCACGAAGCTTATTTACAACCAATGTGGCCAATGCTTGTCCTTCTACGTCTTCAGCGATGATCAATAAAGGCCTTCCGGATTGTGCCACGGGCTCAAGGATCGGAAGGATCTCTTGGAGGTTCGCGATCTTCTTGTCGAACAATAAGATATACGGATTCTCTAGATCGGCGATCATCTTATCAGCATTGGTCACGAAATAAGGAGAAAGGTATCCGCGATCGAACTGCATTCCTTCTACCACGTCTACGTAGGTATCTGTTCCTTTTGCCTCTTCTACTGTGATCACGCCTTCTTTGCCTACTTTACCAAAAGCTTCGGCGATCAGTTCGCCAATGGTATTGTCGTTGTTGGCAGAGATAGCAGCGACTTGCTGGATCTTCTCAGAAGAGTTGCCTACTTTCTTAGCTTGTTTTTCCAGGTCTTTTGCAATGGCATCAACAGCTTTGTCTATCCCGCGTTTTAGGTCCATTGGGTTAGCGCCAGCGGCTACGTTCTTCAACCCTTCTTTTACGATAGCTTGTGCAAGTACCGTAGCTGTCGTGGTTCCGTCACCTGCAAGGTCGTTGGTCTTAGAAGCCACTTCCTTCACCATTTGTGCGCCCATGTCTTCCAGCGCATCCTCTAGTTCGATCTCTTTAGCTACAGAAACACCATCTTTGGTTACTTGTGGGGATCCAAAGGACTTGCTAATGATCACGTTCCTGCCTTTTGGGCCAAGCGTTACTTTTACTGCGTCGGCTAATTTGTCCACGCCACGTTTCAGTCCGTCACGTGCTTCAATATCGAATGTTATATCTTTTGCCATTTTTATGTTTTTTGTCATTCCTGCTTTCGCAGGGATCAAGTTAGTGTTTAGTTATTTCTTTCTGTTGATGAGATTCCACATCAAGTGCGGAATGACAGCGTATTAGATGATAGCTAGGATGTCGCTCTCGCGCATGATGAGATAATCTTTTCCTTCTAGCTTCAGCTCAGTTCCTGAGTATTTTCCGTAGAGCACAGTGTCTCCCTTCTTCACGGTCATTGGCTCATCTTTTTTTCCTGGGCCAACGGCTGCTACGATTCCTTTTTGTGGTTTTTCCTTGGCAGTGTCTGGAATGATGATCCCAGAAGCGGTCTTGGTCTCAGCTTCCATAGGCGTTACGAGCACGCGGTCGGCGAGTGGTTTAATGTTAAGTTTGGCCATTTTAGAATGATATTAGTTAATTAGTAATTTTGGTAATTGTTGTTTTTATGGTTTCACTTTTGGCAGAAAGTGTGCCAATTGCAAAAAACTGACAGATTGTAAATAAAAATGCCAGCACGATGACATGCTGGCATTCTTTATCGATTTTCTCAACGGAGTCCTAGTTGTTTTCCTCTGTTGCTGGCGCTGCAGGTAGTCCTTCAGCTGGAACAGTGTTCTCGATGTCTTCGCCTTCCAGCACTCTGGATCCTTGCTCGCTTCCGCCTAAACTAACATTGGAAAGAAGGATCAGCACAATTAGCAATGTTGCCAATACCCATGTACTCTTGTCCAAGAAGTCTCCGGTCTTCTGCACACCACCGATCTGCTGTGACCCTCCACCACCAAACGATGAAGAAAGCCCACCGCCTTTGGGATTCTGTACCATGATCACTAGGACCAACAAAAAGCATACGACAACGATCAATGCTAGGAATATGGTAAACGTACTCATCTTATGATTTATTTAGATTGTTGTAATTTTTCTACTGCTCGAATTTGATCTGCAAAGAAACCACTTTTTTCTGGATATTTCAAGCTCAATATCTTATAGGCTTTTATGGCCTTTTTATACTTCTTTTGCTCTAGATACACCCTTGCCAAGGTCTCTGTCATCAACTCGCTTTTGTCGTAAAGTGCTTCTTTGGAAAGGTCTACATCGCTCTTCACAGGTTTCTTTGGAGGAATGATCTTCGGGCTCTTTTGAATGAAACGGTCGATGAGGTTGAATTTCTTTTCCTGTTCGGTTTCTACTTTCGGGGCTGATGGGCTTTTCTCCTGCCTAACGATAGGCTTCATACTGGTAAGCTGAAGCCACTGGTTGAAGGAGTGCGCCTCGTTCTTGTCAAAGTCGAAGGGCTTTCCTATGGCTAGCCGTTGTTCGGCTTCATCTATGACACTTTCGGGTTCAGTAGGTTTTTCCTCGATCGAATCTACGGGGTCGTGTGCTAGCTGCTTTTCTTCTTTTGGTGCGAACAGGGAAGGGTCCAATACAGAGGAGGCCTCACTGATCTTGGTCTTTAAAGAGGTCTCTAGTCGTTGCTCTTTGGAAAGTGATATCTCTTCGGCGGTGACTTCGATCTCCTTGATGTTGCGAAGTTGGCCTTGAATTTTCTCAGAGATCTGATGCTGTGAAAATTGCTGACTGGTTATGAGATCGAAAAGGATGCTTCTATCTTGGGTGTAAGCAGCAGTGGTTTTGAGCGCTTCGTTGTAACGATAGCTATCCTGATGCTGGAGGCCTTTTAGATGAATGGCCCTTGCCGCTTGAAAATAGGGAAACTCCTTTAGGATCATATCCAAACTATCGATCTGCTGCTCGTTTAGCGCAT